>CAYUPH010000011.1:0-7480 GCA_964446625.1 uncultured Candidatus Saccharibacteria bacterium | reverse complement strand
GCGCGATTAGCTCAGTTGGTAGAGCAACCCGTTTACACCGGGAAGGTCATAGGTTCGAGTCCTGTATCGCGCACAAAGTGAGTGATAAAGAAGGTCTGGGGGACCTTCTGGCAGGACTCGAAAAACTTTTGAGATAGATTTTGAGCCTAGCGAAAAAATATATCCAAAAGTTGAACTGACCCTGTAAGGGTCGAGATTCCTGTATCGCGCACAAAGTGAGTGATAAAGAAGGTCTGGGGGACCTTCTAGGATAATAAGACACCTTCTCCTTTATTAGGTTTTGTTATTTTAACTATATGAAAAAACTTTTAATTATTATTGCGATTCTAGGGATTGCCCTTTCGATTGCATTTTACTTCGTTACAAATCAAACAGAAGAGAACTCTTCGCCTATCGAAGAGACTCCAAAAGAAAATGTAGCACTAAATACCTTCCCTACTTCTTGTACTGATGAAACAGAAGGTGTGCCTGTTATTACAGGAGTTTCAACTGATCACACTAAAATTGGAGAAATAATAAAAATTGACGGGTGTAACTTTTCTGGTTTTGAAGGAGATACAGATGTATGGATTCAAAACACCTCTGGCGAAAAAGGTTTTATAAAATCTGAACCCTCTTCTAGCGCAAAAAGTGTTACTTTTAAAATCCAAAATTCTTTTTGCAAGAAAAATACATCGTACTCAGGAGAACCTTGCGATGACTATTTAGAAATAACTAAAGGGACATATATATTTTATGCAAGTGCTTGGGGTAAGAAGAGTCAGGATGTGAAAATTATTGTTGAGTAGAGAGTTTTTTATAGCCTGATTTGTGACGTTTCGCAGAAGATTTTAGTACAAATAAAAAGGTCCACCAAAGTTTTACTAAGGTGGACAAAGGTCTTTAAGACCAGAAGCAACTAGACAGCAGGCTATGTAGCTCCCACAGCACTGTAATACCTGCAGAACGAATCTAGCTTACCATCGGGGCGAATGACGTGGGTGCAACAACGGTCGATTCGATCTTCATCCCACGTCCGCGCATCCATAAACGGCTTTACGAAGAGCCTGAAGGCGTTTGATTCCCTCACCTCGAGAGATTTCATGAGGTCCCCAAGAGGAGTGCCCTCACATCCGCATTTGGCGAGATCATTCAAACTGTAGTTTACCCGGTCAGGCAAACTTGCCTGGAGCGCAGGAATATCAATGCCGTAGGTCGCGGGCGAGAAAAATCTGCCTTTAGCCCTGAACAGCCAACCGATCACTGCACAATTTGGGTCTCCACACGGAAGCGGTGTGAAATCGTCGAGTGAAATACCACCAGCAGACTGTTCGTGAAGTCCAAGGATAATATCCGCGGTCGTAATTGGCTGAGGTAAAGCCTCTGCAACATACGACGACGAAGTTCTCCCGGACAAGAACATGGGCTGGAAGCTGACTCCGCGAACATGGTCGAATTGTCTTGCAAAGTCGACTGTGTTCCATAGATGAGGCAAGTTAGCATCGTTTACCGTCATCGCGAGCGTTATTGGCAAGCCAATACTCCCACAATTACGAATCGCCTTCTCACGAACTTTCCGCAGGTCATGTCCGCGAAGCTCTCTCTGACCTGCTTCCTGTGGCCCGTCGAATTGAAGGTAGACTTGAATCTTGCCGTATTCCTCAAACCGACGACCGAGCTCCGCAACAAAGACTTTATCATTCGCAAGACGCACACCATTCGTGTTTACGAGCAGGTAATCGATACTCGGATTCCCCCTGACCCACTCCACCAATCTGAAGAACTCGGGATGGATGGTCGGTTCGCCACCCGAGAACTGAATGATCTCAATCTGACCCTTCCGATCAATCACGCCTTGAATGCGACGAGTAATGTTTTCGAAGGGGTGATACTTGAGCTTTGATCCTCCCGCCCCAACTGGTGAATCAGCGAAGCATGTAGGACACGCAAGGTTGCAGGAATCAACAATCTCAATGAGTGCAAGGCAAGTAGACAATCTTTCAATCGTCCCCTTTTTTGCCTCATCAAGAGCGTTAGTCCCCAGATAACCAGCTTTTCCTCCACCAACCGATGAGCAGGTTGAGCCACAACCGCACGACCGATTCAGTGGACTTCCTTGAGCAAGCCAGTAGAAACGCGCGTCAGTTGAGATCACACACTCATGGGTTCCATGCTCACGACAGTGACGGCGCATAATGACTTGTTCACGCCCAGATTGCTGAACTTGAATAACTTCGCCAGGCACCAGCTTTTGGCAGTGCACACAGCGACTTGTTGTCTTTTTCAAGACAGTTTCATTTCCACTTAGATTCATTTGTTTCTCCTAGGTTTGTTTTGTTACAGAACACCGGAGAAAATCTTAGCACAGTTACAGTTCTAAAAGAAGTTAGAGATTAAGGTTCATTATTCCACTATTGTAGGTAAACGTGCATACACCAAAACCAATTATAAGAAGAAGAATTGCGGTAAGAAAGTACTGCCCCGCTCTAGTTTTCACTTTTTGATGGACGCCGCGTATTCCTTCGATTATAGAAATCAAAATAAGTAGTGCAGCATGGACCATATAACCAAAAAAGATGTATATAGTACCGAAATCATTTGACTTTAAAAGTTTTGATGAAATAACTGCAAAAAGATAGTAGCCAATAAAGATAAGGAGATTTATTCCAAAAATACTCATCCTCTTTTTTTGCTTAGTTTCTGCCGCATTTGATTCAAAACTTTGAGTAGTTTTTACTGGCACAGTGCCTATATTTTGTTCGCACAGTGTAAAATTTGCTTCAATATCAGAAAGTGCCCAGCCTCCTCCTTGCATTAAATTTTTAGTAATCTCTTCTCGAGAGACACCTTTTGCTTTTTCTGACTTTATATATTCAATTACTTTTGGATCTATCATACAGAAAATATTATACCTTGTGTTTAATAAATGGTCTATATTTGTATACAAACAAAAGTGTATATACGTAATAAAATGCAAAAAGTAAGCTAGCTATCTGTATTGCTGAAAGTCCAAGGAAAATAGGTTCAACTGGTTTTATAAACTCAATTAAAAATCTAAACCCAAGATAAGAGACAATAAATAACCTAAAAACTATACCGTGTTTAAGTGGCACTTTGTGAGATATCTTTTTTAATACAAAGAATGTTATCACTAGAAAAATGATTTCATACAAAGACGTTGGGTGTCTAAGCACTCCATCACCTTGATTAACTGCCCACGGTAGATTTGATGGATTGCCTGCAGTCCCATCAGAAACTCCAGTTAAAAAACACCCTATTCTGCCAATAGCAATTCCTAAAATAAGAGGAAAGGTAAAAAGATCTCCTGTCGCTGTTTTGTGTTTTAAAATTTTTTTTGCAATTTCTACTCCAAGAATACCTCCGATAATTCCCCCAACAATTGTTTTATTGGAGTAATAATAAACAAACGATATAGGATGAAGAAATGATTGCAAACTTTGCATTGATGCCAATAATCGTGAGCCAATAAGGGCACCGAGTGCGGCACCTATAATTATTAAAAAACGTCTCTCATCTGTGATATGATCCCCCTCTTTTTTTCGAAGGTAATCATAATATTTATATCCAAAGTAAAAGGATAAGACATCTGTTATGAGGTGTATAGGTATTACGATTAATCCCAGGTGAATATCGAAAGGAAAAGTCATAGAGATATCTTACCACCACTCTATGTATTTTTATATTTGTTTAGTGGTCACAGATAATTCACTCGTCGTCACTCGTGAATTTCCGCGACCCCGCTAGGAAATCTCTCCTCACAGGAGCAGTACACCTAAAGTGGATTATCCGCTTACTAGTGGTCACAGATAATTCACTCGTCGTCACTCGTGAATTTCCGCGACCCCGCCTCGCTTGTTTTTTGAAACAAAAAACATAGCTCCGGCCGGCCCTAGTATCGAAAAATTTAAAGCAGTTTAAATTTTTCTCTCTAGTGCCCCCGCTAGGAATCGAACCTAGAATAACGGCTTAGAAGTCCGCAGTTATATCCATTTAACTACAGGGGCATTACAAACACCGCTTAAAATACCACTTTTTATCTAAAATATCAATTAAAGTGAAGGGTCTGAAAACTCGTTCCCCGCTTTCAGCCATTTGTCGTACTCTAGGGCTTTGATCTCATACAAATCTTCAACTGTCGCAAGGCTTTCTTTGTCGATAAAATCAAAAGAAGCTGGCACAAAAGTGTTCTGACGAAGCCTTGTCCACATAAGTACAAAAACTATTCCGGCAAGCACCGCTAGAAACGACCCTAGAAAAACTCCACTAAAAAACAATGTCTTCCAATCAGAGTCTGCATCGTTCCCCAAAAACCCTACCTTTATTTTAAGGGTTTCGGGCTCCACTTTGTTTTTATGTAGAAATGAAAGTTTCATTTTATTTTTTCTGTCTGATTACTTTTACTTTGAGCTTCATTGTCCACTCCCCTGGTTTAATTTCTATCTCACCAATTTTTTGTTGATTTTCTCCTGCCTTAGAAAGCATTATATCCGAGAGAGTCACCTTGTACGGCATGTTTTCAAGAAGTTTTATAAACTGCATATTGCTTTTGAAATTTCCTACTGTGTTAATTGAAAGCACAAGAAAATCTTTTCCAAGAGCAGTAAGCTCTTCTGTGTCTTCCGCTTCAACTGACGCTACCTCAAACCGAAGTCCTGCTGATTTTGCTGTTTTCTCGATACTCTCAATAAAATCCACACTTCCCTCTGCCTCCACAAAAAGCTTTCGAAGAAGTTCATAATCCTCGAGTGTTGCACCGAGGTTTTTAGCGATGTTTCCCAGTTCTTCTTTTTTTGATCTTAGGTCTGCAACATTTTGCCGGAGCACTGTAAGCTCCGCTTCTTTAGAAAAAATATGATTTACTAAAAATCCAAAAAGCGAAAGTGAGAGAATCGCTGCGAAAGAGTATATGAAAATAAAAATCTTATTTTTCTTCATGAGGTGCTAAGTCAAAACTAATTTGGATTGAAAATGGCAGGTTCGAATCTTTTGCAAGATTACTAATCGGCAAATCGACAAAAACAATTCCGGGCACTCCCTCAAGCGCTTTGGCAAAAGCAGTAAGCTCTTTTCGGAGTACCGCTGTTCCCGAAACACTTAGACTTCCTGCTTTCTCTGACACAAGAATATAGTGGAGTGAATCAATTTTTATCCCGCCTGTTTTCTGTGCAAGAATTCGCTCTATTATCTGAGTCGGAACCATGTCTTCTTTTTGAAGCACTGCCAAATCTGTTTTTATACTAGAAAGCGCTTCGACAAGATTTGTACTGTTTTTTGCTGCTATCTCTACTTCATGCATTGTCTTTTCCGCCGTGAGTTCCTCTTCTTTTGAATTCACAAGAGCGTACGATGGAACTAAAAGCGCAATTCCTACACACACTGCACCAATAAAAAGAATGAGTCCGAGTTGAAGGAGCCTGCCCCGATAATCTTTTACAATTTTTCTTTTATAATCTTCTGGTAAAAGTGTGAACATGTTTTTATAAATTAGGAAGCGAAAGACCTACAACAGAACCAAATCGTACCGAATCCTCAAAACTAAGAGGAGCGACTTCGCCTTTGTACCGAGACACATTTGTCCAAGTATCAGCAACCGTTGTATTTACTTCAAGGGACATTTCAAGATAATCAGCAAGTCCAGGGATAAGCGCATCTCGACCAGAGAGAATAATTTTCTTTATCGGTTCTTTTTCTCCAACATCTTTGTGAGTTTGCCAGTAAGCGAGAATTCGCTGAATTTCATCCCTCAGGACTCCGATTGCGTTTGCGAAAATTGCATAAGTATCTGCATCTTGTCCCATTTTAAGAAAACCTTTTTTTGTTTTCATTTCCTCTGCCTCTGCATCAGTAATTTTGAGCGACTTTTTAAGTGCATTTGATATAAGGGAGCCTCCGGCGTTGAGTGTCGAACTAAACTGCACAAAACCTCCACTTGAAACAGCGAGAACTGTCTCGTTTTCGTCGAGCACAACAAGAAGGTACGCAGACCTATCTTCTCTTGGCACCACAGCTCTTGAGAGCGAGCTCGACTCCACCATGCAGGACACAAGTGTAATTCCTGCTTCTGCAAACATGTTGATAGCCTTTGCAACATTTGCTTCCGACACAACAGACACAACTGCTTGTCTTTTCTCTCCTTCTTTTGGCGGAAGAAGATAGAAATCAAAAAGTGCTTCTGCTGCAGAGATAGGCACATTCTCCTCGAGGGAAAATTCGATACTGTTTTTTATCTCATCAAAAGTCGATCCTTCAATTGCTGTTGTAAAAAGGTATGTCACAGACTCCGGGAGGACAAATTTTCCATGAGTAATTTTCTTTTCGGTCGCAACTTCCTTTATCGAAGCAAGAAGAGATGGGTTTTCAAAAATATCTCCTCCAGTTACTTCGAATTTTTCTTCTCCAAATTTTCCAAGACCCATCCCCTTCCCATCATCAAAAACTTCAGCATATTTAAGGGAACCGTCCGAAATATCGAACCCAACATAAGAGAACTTGAGAAAACGCGGTGTGGGAAAAATACTAAAAAAACTTTTCATTTGTTAAGAAATTATATCAAATAAAAAGTTTTTTTGCGTGTTTAAGCAGCGAGAGTTCCTGGTGGTGTTCCCTCTTCTGGAGTAATGAGTGTAAAAGGCACTTCGTCCTTTCCACCAATCGCAAAAAGCATTCCTTCGCTCGAAAGGCCCATCATTTCTCGTGGAGCCAAATTTGCAACAAAGAGAGTTGTCTTTCCTACGAGAACCTCTGGCTCAGGAAAATATTTGAGAATTCCTGAAAGTATTTGTCTTGGCTTTACTCCTCCCTCTTCTGTTTTTTCTCCGAGATCAACAGAAAGTTTCAAAAGTTTGTCACTTCCCTCGATTCTCTCTGTGGACAAAATTTTGCCCGCCCTCACTTCTACTTTCTTAAATTCGTCGTATGAAATCATGTTTTTAATTTTTATTTTTTAATTTGTCTAAATAGCTTTGAAGAATAATTGCGGCTGCCGAGGCGTCGAGCATGCCATTTTTACCTTGCAAGCGCTCAGCTTCTTGTGATGTAAAGACTTCGCTTACCATATGCACCGTAAATCCTTTGTTTTCAAGAACTACTTTAAACTCCATTATTGCCTCCATAATCGGATTATCTTCTCCATTTAGGTTCTTTGACTCTCCCAGCACCACCTCTTTTGTGTCATATTCTTTTGCAATATTACAGACCAAAGAAACTAGTTTCTCGTCATTTGCAAGCACTCCTCGCGGAAAAGCCATTCCTGTTTCGGTCCCTCCGGTTGCAACACCCACTCTTTTAGAGCCAAAATCAATACCAATTAGATTCATGTCCCAAGTATACAAAAATTTGTTTAAAAAAACATTTTTTGATAGGATAGGCAAAGTTCCCAAAAGGAATAACGGAGGAGTGGCTGAGAGGTCGAAAGCGGCAGTCTTGAAAACTGTAGACCCTTTACGGGGTCCGTGGGTTCGAATCCCACCTCCTCCGCCAA
>CAYUPH010000010.1:0-16305 GCA_964446625.1 uncultured Candidatus Saccharibacteria bacterium | reverse complement strand
TGAAAGTAGTAAGTATAAAGTAGAAAGGAATTCCTTTTTACTCATGACTTTTTCTTTCTACTGTTGTGCAGTCTGAATCGTCGAAAGGTACACATAGTTTCTCTGATTTGGAGAACTAGAACTGTTATAGAGACAAAAACAATTTAAAAATTGTAAACCAAAAATATATTCACGGCGGTCGTGTATAGAAATATATACGCACACGCTCACTTATATCGGTGGATTCCTACAAGTGATGTTGAGGAGAATACCGAGGGAAAGGTTAATTGAAAAATTGAAAATGAGTAATTGCGAATTTAAATTCGTAATTAATAATTTAAAATTAAAATTAATTCTGCCCGTAGAGACTAAATGTGAGCAACCTAAAATAGATTTAAAAATCTGTTATGGTTAAGTTATAGTCCATTCCACAAAGTAATTTGTGACAAGAAGCGTGAGACAGGTTGGTCTCCTATCTACTGCAGGCGTTGACTCTTGAGAAGATTTGTCCCTAGTACGAGAGGACCGGGATGAACTGACCTCTGGTCTATCGGCTGTTCCGCCAGGAGCATCGCCGAGTAGCTATGTCGGGAATGGATAAGTTCTGAAAGCATCTAAGAACGAAGCCAACTTCAAGATTAGGAGTCGTTAAGGATCGTGAGAGATGATCACGTTGATAGGCGCTAGGTGTAAGGCGAGTAATCGTTTCAGCCGAGGCGTACTAACTACCGATCCTATTAGGAAATGTGAATGCAAACTTTCTGTTTGCTTACTGTGTTTGTTTGTGTGTTGAATGTTTTGTGCTGGTGATTTGTCGGAGGGGCCACACCTGATCTCATTCCGAACTCAGAAGTTAAGCCCTCTAGAGCCGATGATACTCGATGGACGGGAAAAGTAGGTAGTCGCTGGCACAAAGTATTCAACAAACACAAAAAAACACCCCTTTCGGGGTGTTTTTTTGTGATACAATATTGCTATGAATTGGTCAGTTCAAAAGCAGACGTTGTATATTGCTCTCGCAATCGTAGTGGTTGGCACAATAGTTGGTGTGCCTGTGTATTTTAAGTTTTTTAAAAAGGTACCTAATTGTACAGACGGAATTTTAAACCAAGACGAAAAGCAGGTGGATTGTGGAGGGGTATGTGCAAAGCTTTGTGCTGACGAGTCTAAGATGCCAATTGTTTCTTTTGAAAGGCTCTTTAAATCTGCAAAAGGTGTGTACAGTGTTGTTGCAATGGTTGAAAATATTAACCGCGAAGCGTATTCCAAAGAAGTTGGCTATATATTTAATCTTTATGATGAAAATAATGTCCTCTTGGTTCAGAAACAAGGCAAGACACGGATTTTGCCTGCGAGAGAATTTCCTGTTTTTGAGTATGGACTTTATACCGGAGAGCGAATTCCTAAAAAAGTAACATTTTCTTTCCTCGGAGATTTTGATTGGACAAGAGGAGTGGTTGATGCGCCAAAAATTGATGTGCTTGGAGAAAAAGTTTTTGAAAAAGATGGGCTCCCACGAATAGAGGCAAGCCTCATTAACAGAGAAGTATACAGACTAGAGAAGTTTCCTGTGTATGCGCTTATTTACGACGCAGAAGGAAACTTGTTTGCAGCGTCACAAACATATGTTGAGCTTCTTCCTGCAAAAGGCGAAGTGAAAGTAGTATTTGGTTGGAATGACCGTTTTGAGAAGGAGCCTTCTAAAATTGACATAATCCCCGAGCCGCCGGTTCGAGGAATGGAGTAGTTATGATCCAAAAAATAAAGAATTCTTTTGACTTTATCCTGTTTTTTTCTTTGGTACCACTTGTGACCGGAGGACTTTTTGTGTTGAATGCATTCGGGGAAAAGGCCGGAAGCTTTGATAGACAGGTGATATGGCTATGTGTTTCGCTCGTACTCTTTTTTGTTTTTTCGACGGTTGACTTTAGGTTCCTCCGAAAGACATGGGTTGTTGTTGGAGTTTATTCGTTCTGCCTTTTGCTCCTAGTTCTCATTCTTTTTGTAGGATCGACTGTAAAAGGAGCGCAAAGCTGGTTTCACCTTGGATTTTTCTCTTTTCAGCCAGCAGACCTCTCGAAGCTCGCGGTTATCCTTATGCTCTCAAAGTATTTTTCAAAGCGTCATGTAGAGATTGCAAATATTCGTCACATACTTGTTTCGGGGGCGTACGCTTTTCTTGTGTTTGGTCTTACAATGCTTCAGCCAGACCTGGGTTCTGGAATGATTGTGTTTATGATCTGGTTTGGAATGATTTTGGTTTCGGGTGTTTCTAAAAAGCATGTGGCAGCTGTGCTTATGCTTGGGATTGTGACATTTTCAATGCTTTGGTTATTTGGGTTTAAAGACTATCAAAAAAAGCGAATCATGACTTTCCTTAACCCTCTCGCAGATGTGAGGGGAGCGGGGTATAACGCAAATCAGTCGATTATTGCGGTAGGCTCGGGTGAGCTTTTTGGAAAAGGAATTGGGTACGGAACTCAGTCGAGACTTAACTTTCTACCAGAGTATCAAACAGACTTTGTGTTTGCTGCGTTTGCAGAGGAGTGGGGATTTTTTGGAGTAACACTGTTTCTCTTGTCGTTTACTTTGCTTATTGTTCGAATTCTTCAAAATGCGTATAAAGGAGAAACTAATTTTGAGATTTTATATGGAGTAGGAATCGCGATTTGGTTTATTGCGCACTTTACAATCAACGTGGGTATGAACATGGGGCTTATGCCCGTCACGGGAATTCCTCTTCCGTTTGTGAGTTATGGAGGATCAAACCTGCTTATCTCTTTTGCAGCAATTGGAATCCTTATGGGAATGCGACGCTATGCACGCGCTGCGCATAGGGATGTTATGAAAAATGAGTTTCTTGGGGTATAAGTCTTTACTAGAATCTATATTTTCTTCTTTTTTTGTTCCGAATAATTCTTAATATTTCCCAAACCGTGTATAGGGCTGCGGAGATAACTTTCACTTTACTTTCTTTGTTGTCACTCCATTCAACTGACACCTCCTTTATTTTTAGACTATTCTCTTTTGCTATTACTAAGTATTCAATATCAAAGGCCCACCTCCATATTGTTTGTTTTGAGGCAATGTTTTGAGCAATTTGGCGGCTAAACATTTTAAACCCACACTGAGTGTCTTCTATGGTAGGGAGGATATATTTGATAACTTTTCTTCCTACAGTACCTAGCTTTTTCCTTATAAAAGGCTGAAAACTTTTTATGTTTTTTCCCCACGGATGTCTGGAGGCGATTACAATGTCATTTCCTTTTGCTTGTTGTAAAAAAATATCAATATACGAAAATTTTGTCGAACCATCCGCGTCCATAAAAAGAATGTAGTCTGAATCTTGTGAAGACGTAGTGATTCCAGTATAAACTGCAAATCCTTTCCCTTTGTTTTTTTGATAACTTACAATTGAAGCGTATTTTTTTAATTCGTTTTCATGCTGTTCAATAAAGTTATTGGTTGATCCATCATTCACAATAATTATCTCCGTGTCGTAAGTATATCTTTTTAAATAAGAGTCTA
Source organism: uncultured Candidatus Saccharibacteria bacterium (assembly GCA_964446625.1). Classification (GTDB taxonomy): domain Bacteria; phylum Patescibacteriota; class Minisyncoccia; order Phycocordibacterales; family CAIRYW01; genus JAUPVJ01. Next base: position 12,798 of record CAYUPH010000010.1, on the reverse strand, counting down.
GTTCAAAAACAGTTTCTATAAGTCTCCGTGATTCGTTAAAAACAGGAATTATAATTGTTAATTTACTGTAGAGCATGTTTTCTATGTAAGGAAATCATAATTTGTGTACCTAAAAGAATAATTAAAAGGATGACAACCCAGAAGAATGTTGTCACAGAGTTAGTCTTAATGACATTGTTTATAAACATACTAGCTGTTTTTCCTTGAAGTACATACTCATAATTTTTTATCATAAAGTATGTAGTGTCGATGTTTTTTGGAATTAAAATAGTAGTAAGAGCGCCTGCGACATTGTTTAGAATCGACAGTAAAAGAGTGATACAGAACAGAATAGTAAGAAAAAGATTATTCCTTATTTTTATAAATGAACCAGCAGTAAACATTGCTAGGATAGCCATTGCAGGAAGCAAATACCTTGGACCAAAACTCCACCCCCCCCAAGGATCACCAAAAGTACTATATAAAAGAATGTTTATGATAACAATACTTATTAATAGCCATGTTATTTTTTTTCTACTTTTCAAAACTGAGATAATCGAAAAAAGGAGTACGGGAGAAAAATAGAGAAGACCTTTTGATTTATCAAGTAGTAGTTTATACATTCCTTCAGGTAAGCGTTCAATAAGAAAGATGTTTTTTATATCGTTCTTGTATTCTAATATATTATCTTCGTGTTGTCTTAAATAAGATTCTGAGAATTTCTTGTGTTGGATGATTGTATTTGTTGCTTGAAAGGGGTTTTCAAAAAGTAAATAATTATTAAAGCAAACAAAACTAATACCTGTAAGAAAGCATAATATAGAAATAATATTTTTTTTATAATTAATATTGCGAAAGAATACAAATTGTATTGCAATAAAGACAGGAGAACAAATTACGAGTAGAGGGTAATCTATCAAAGGGGAGAGACCAACTAGTAAGCATGATAAATACTTCAAGAAATCTTTTTTTGATAGACTAAAAATAGTAAATAAAAGTAAACAAACACCTATGTTGTGTTGAAAGATAGTGGTACTGTACGGAAGACATAAAGTTGCAAACCCGAATATAAAAGATGAAAAAATCGCTTCTTCTTTTGATTGTTTAAGAAGATCGGTAGATATTTTGTATATGAGATAAAGCGAACATGCTGCAAAGAGGGCTATTGTACTAAATGATAGAAATTGTCCAATATTCAAAAAACTACCAAAAAAAAGTAGAGGGATAATGCTTAATGCTGTGCCTGGTGGGGCCCACGATAAATATTTCCCCTTATATACACCACTATCGGTTGATGCAGTATCGGCTTCTTGTTTAGAGATAAAAAAAGTACCTTTATTTATGATTGAAGTGGCGGTAAAGTAAATACTTCGCACTCTCGATGCTTCAAATGGGCTTATAAGAAACCTTTCCTTTACCACTTCTGAGGAAGATACGCGTCGTACTTCTTGGTAATTAAAAAAGTTTCCTGGTGCACCCTTTAGTAAAAGGAATGTAATAAAAATAAAAAAAGCTATTAAAAGAGTTATGCTTATCTTATTTTGTACTTTGGGAAGGGTCATATGTTTCTCCTACTTGATTTGGTATTAATATTATCCTGCTAAAAGCAAAAAGTATAATGTAGAAAAAGAAATAAAGAGGGTATTTTGCAAAAAAGATGAGTGATATTTTTATAGAAGAAAAAAGAGGAATACTTGTTTCTTTTAAAAGTAAATGTTTTCTAAAAAATACATGAGGCTTTCTTTTTGTAAAATGAAATCTGGAGCCTTGTATCATAAAATCATGTAATGAATTAGATAACTTAAAGAAAATCCCCGTGTTTTGTATTTTTAAAAACTTTAAGCTATTTTCTTTGCAATATAAATAAAGATACGAGTCATCCATAACAAAAAGAGGAATTGGAATATTTTTTAATTTTTTATCTAAAATTAAACTCCTTCCTACACAATCATAGAAATTATTTAGACCTTTATGTTTTATAATTTCTCTTTTGAACAAGTCTCCTACAAAAATCGTTTTCCCTACTAATGAGTCTCTATAAAGAGGGTATGTTTCTGTAGACGCAAGAATCGGAGATTCATTTACCCATATGTCATAGATGATCTGAAAATAAGTGTTTTCTACTATTGTGTCTGCATCGATAAAAACAATTATATCTCCAGATGAAATATTTTTTATTCTATTCATAGAGAAGTTTTTTCCACTCCTTGTTTCATTTCTTAAATATTGAATTTGGTAATTTTGCATTAAAAGGTCACCTAGTTCTTCTTTTGTTCTGTCTGTACTTCGGTCGTCCGCAATAAATATTTCAAAAGGAACTTTTTTTTGCATATTCTGTAAACTATTAAGGATAGAATTAATACATTTTCTTATATTTCGCTCCTCATTATAAGCCGGGATGCCCACTGTTATTTTCTTTATATTACTCATAGTAGTGGCTTTATCGATTCATAGGTACCTTGCCAAGTGTAACGCAAAGATTTTTTGTGTGCGTTTTGAGACAATAGTTTCCAGACATTATTATTTTCTATTATATATTGAATCTTTGAAGACAAATCTTTTACATCTCCGAATTTATAAAGTGATCCGGTTACTCCATCCTCAACCACATCTCTAAGTCCAGGTACATTTGAAGTTACAGCTGGTGTATTCGCGTAAGCGGCCTCTACTATTGATATACCCCAGCCTTCATATCCTGAAGGATTTACGATAATATGTGCCTTTTTTAAAAAATACCACTTCCTCTCTTCTGAAACATATCCAGTAAAAGTAATAATATTTTCTAATTTTTTTTCTTTGACCATTTTTTTAAGATTTTCTTCCTCATCTCCTGTGCCTACAATTATCACTTTTACAGTAACCATATTTTCTACAAGAAGTTCTGTTGCGGATATGAGATGGTCGATATGTTTATGTTTCTTGAGTCTTCCAAGGTAGATAATTAAACCCTTTTCTTTTTTTATCCTATGTATACCCTTTGCAAAGCTACTATTTATCCCATTATAAGCAACAATAATGTTCGTGCTGATAAAGCCAATTTTTTCTATTAAATCAGCTTTAGTAGAAGGGGACACAGCTATAACAGGAGTATTTTTATAAACATCTCTCATTAGGATACTTTCAAGTAGAAATCCTATGACACCTACAAAAATATTTTTGTTTTCTTTCAAGAAAAAATATTGATGAACATGATGAACAACAAGAATGATTTTTTTTCTACTATATAACGGAGTAAAGAAAGGAATTCCGTTATGGCAGTCAATTATGGTATCTATTTTTTTTCTAAAATATAAAACATAATAGAAAAATGCCCAAAAGTAGACTGTGATAAAATTACCTTTTCTATATATTTTTATTCCATCAATAATTTCAAATGACAGAGTTTTTCTCTCTCTACAAGTAAAAAAGATTACTTCTCCTCCGTTAGAAATTATTTGTGTGGATATTTCATGTGCAAAATATTCTGCTCCCCCAGCGAGAGAATTCTTTTTATCTCTCCAATTAAGCAAGAGAATTTTTTTACTTCGCATTTAGACCAAATTTCTATTACATTGAAGGTTCACCAGATGGATCACCACTAGATGGATCACCTCCAGAAGGATCACCAGTTTCGCAAGCATCACCAATACTATTTAGATTTGAGTCATTTTGATCTGGGTTAAAAACAGCAGGGCAATTATCGAATCCATCTATATATCCATCGCCGTCAATATCTGGATTATCACTACTTGGATCGTCTCCGTCAGAGGGATCGTCTCCGTCAGAAGGGTCACCTCCACCCCCATCTGAAGTCCCTCCTACTGAAAATCCGATGTAGTCTGTAACAGTTACTCCTCCGCATTTATATCCACTCGTAGGATGTGCATCCGAAGGATCCCCAACAACTGCGGCAACCCACGCGCCTGTTCGCTCGAGTTTTGTATACACACAGGCTCCTCGTCCGTCGTCATTTGCTGAATAATAATAACAACTCTGGCTTGTGTTGAGGGGGTCAGAAGGGAGCTTTGCTAATTGTCCATTTTGAATGAGGGGATAAAGGGCGGTACCTGTACCACTTGAATCCCAGTTTACATCACAACTACTACTCACTCCGCCGGAAAAGGGGACACTATAAGTATCATTATAGTGATCACTGTTGTAAAGGGTAAGAGCAGTTTGAAGTGTTTTTAGTTCCGCGAGACGCTTTCCGTCACGCGCTTTTGTTTTTACTACACTGAGGGAGGTAAGAGAGATGCTTGAAAGGATTCCGATGATTGAAATTGTTACAAGAAGTTCAATTAAGGTAAATCCTTTTTTGTTTGTCTTTTGATACATATTTTTAATTATAAAAAGATAATAGGAACTAAAATTGCTACTACGATCATGATAAGTGAGACAAAAAGAAGGATTCGCGATGCGTCCTCTGAGTTTTGGGCAAGACCCATCTTTATGAGGAGGCCAATATAGCCTTTCGGCTCTTGGTGGAAGCTCCCTATATCTTTGAATTTGTCGCTTTCGAATTCAACTGGCATAGGTAAATTTTAATACAACTTTGCTACTTTTCCAACCATATGATCAACCTTGAATGTGGACAGGATTTTCTTTTTGAGGTGAAGCGCGGATTTCACCATTTTCTTTTGGTTTAAGAGAGCAAAGTCGATAGCTGCACGGAGCTCTTTTTTGTTTCCTTGGTGGATGAGGAGACCTTCACTTGGTGAGGAGATAAGCTCAGGGATTCCTCCGACATCGGTGGAGATAATTGGGACTCCTGCACTTCCGGCCTCAAGAAGAACATAGGGAAGACCCTCTTTTTTGGAAGGGAGAAGGAAATAGTCAAAAGCATTTAAAAAGTGAGACGCGTTTTCAATATGTCCAAGAAGAAACACTCTTTTCTCAAGGGATTTTTGTTTGATTTGCTCTTCAATTTTTTTGCGTTCTTCTCCTTCGCCAATTATGAAGTAAACCCCTTCTTCAATATCTCCCAGAACTTCGATTGCAAAAGGAAGATTTTTATTTTTATGAAGCTCTGCTATGGTACCAAAAAGAGTTTTGTTTTCTATAGAGGTGATACCAATCTTTGCAAACAATGCTTCTCGAGCTTCTTCTTTAGTTTTAAAGGGGATTTCGCTTATACAATTTGGAATAACTGAAAGCTTTGAGGAGATGTAGGGCCATGATGACACCATGTTTTTTTCGCGCTCTGAGAGAGTGACAACTTTGTCAGAAAGAAGAAGAGTTATCCAGGTACAGAATTTGATGAGCATTTTTTGGGCAGTACCACGCGCTTCGTTAAAAGAGAATCCGTGAATGGTGTAGATGATTTTTATTTTTCTTTCACCTTTTTTACTGTGTAAGAAATTGTAAAGTGCTCCCGCGACTCCGCCAATACCACCACTTTTTGGGCTGTGTAGATGAAGAATGTCGGGAGCAGCTTTTTTTATAAGCTTATATACTTCAAAAAAAGAAAATATCTCGCGCAGTGGATTTATGTCTCTTTTGAAGTGACGAATTTCTGTATAGTGGATATGGTTTTCTGAAAGCTTCTCGGCAAGTGTACCCTTGCCGCCACCGGCCACATACACTTCATTATTTAGCTTTTTAAACTCAGTTGCTAGGTCAAAAACGTGACGCTGTGCTCCTCCCCAGTTTGATTTTGTGATGATATAAAGGATTTTCTTCATTTTCTTGTGGCGGATTTCCTTAGTGGAAAAACCGTATACTTTAGTATATTATAATATTGTTTTGGAAGGTATGACACGAAAACAAGAAGCTTTCCTCCTCTTTATAGGGGATATTCTGACCCTTGTCCTTGGACTTTGGCTCGCTCTTCTTGTGCGTTCCCTGACGGTCCCAGCAGGGAGTCTTTTTCTCCTTCACTTAAAACCCTTTTCTTTTATTTTTGTTCTCTCTGCGCTTTCTTTCTTTATTGTTGGTCTTTATGAGGCGCATAAGGTTTCAGTAAGAAACCATTTATTTGAAATCATACTTAAAACTCAGTTAGCAAATATTTCACTGTCAATTGCTTTCTTTTACTTTTTTCCTCATGAAACGCTCGCCCCTAAGACACTTCTGTTTTTATACGGTATTTTCTCAACAGTTCTCCTTGTCATATGGAGAGTGTTTGCAGAGATTCGATTTGCAAAAATGGAAAGGCAAAGAGTTCTCCTTGTGGCAGCGGGTGAGGAAGCGGAGCTTCTTAAAAAAGAAATCGCGCTTAACAAACGGTATGGCATGGAGATTGTGTACTCAATAGACCCTTCAGCGCTTGCGTCTCTTGATTTTGGGAAGGATATTTTAGAAAAGATATACGAAGAGAATATAAAACTAGTTGTCGTTGATTCAAAAAACGAAAAGATTCTTCCTCTTCTACCACATTTTTATAACCTTATCTTTTCTCATATCCAATTTGTTGAGCTAAGTAAATTTTTTGAAAGAGTTTTCTATCGCGTGCCTGTTTCAAGCCTCCAGCATGGGTGGTTCCTTGAAAATATTTCGACTGCGCCTCGAAAGTTTTACGACCTTTTGAAGCGAGTTATGGATACGCTTATTGCTATTCCACTTACGATTTTGTTTTCTCCTTTTTTTCTCCTTGGTGCAATTTTAGTTAAGCTTCATGATGGAGGAGAGGTTTTTAGTATTCAAACAAGAGTAGGAAAGTCAGGGCACCCGATTCGTCTTTTAAAACTTCGAACTATGCACTTCAATGATGATGGAAACTGGAAAGAATCGGGCGAAAAAAATGGGGTGACAAAAGTGGGACATTTTCTACGAAAAAGCAGAATCGATGAGATCCCCCAGCTCTTAAATGTTCTTATGGGTGACCTTTCCCTCATTGGACCGCGCCCAGAGTTTCCTAAAGCGGTTGCAGAGTACGCAAAAGAGATTGATTATTACAATATTCGTCATATGATAAAGCCAGGACTCTCGGGCTGGGCACAGATTTACCACGACGAGCATCCGCATCACAATGATCCTGAGAATGTACGAAAAACAAAAGACAAGCTTTCGTACGATATTTACTATGTAAAAAACAGGTCGCTTATACTTGATATTATTATTGCTCTCAAAACAATTAAAACTCTGCTTTCGAGAGAAGGGAGGTAGGAGGAAGAACTCAGGATTAAGAATTTAGATTTAGGAATTAAGATTTAAGAAAAAAGGAATTAGTATAATGAGCCAAATAATCTTTAATAAAAATTTAGATCAGATACTTATATTATTGAAAGATAATAGTAGTTTGCTGGGTGTTCTCATAGTAACACTTCTCTTGGTATCTTTTGTTTTTTCTTGGGTTGGTGGTACTCAAGAGAAATTAATACAAAACACTGACTATAAAGGGAAAAAATATAGTATCGGAAATAGTGTGAAAGGAATTTTTATTATGATTATTGCATCACTTATATTAATTACACTACTCTTTTTTACTCTTTTTCATTTTTATCCAGATCTAAGAAGTCTCTTTAGTATGTAATTTTTCTTTTCTCCTTTATACTTAAGGTATGAAATACATAGTTACAGGAGGAGCGGGGTTTATTGGTTCAAACATTGTGGATGCGCTTTTGGTAGAGGGTCATGAGGTTATTGCTCTCGACAATCTCTCTGGAGGAAAAAGAGAAAATGTAAATCAGGGCGCCTCTTTTGTTGAAGCTGATATACGTGATTTAGAAAATCTTAAAAAGATTTTTAGTGGAGCAGATGGGGTTTTCCATACTGCAGCGCTTCCTCGTGTTCAGTTTTCTATTGAAAACCCAGTTCTCACGCATGATGTAAATATTACGGGAACAATGAATGTGTTTATTGCCGCAAAAGAAGCAGGAGTAAAGCGTGTTGTTTACTCTGCATCTAGTTCTGCATACGGGGATCAGGATACGATGCCCCTTATTGAAACTATGGAGCCTAGACCAAAAAGCCCTTATGGCCTTCAAAAATATGTTGGGGAAGTGTACGCTAAAGTGTGGCATGAAGTCTACGGAGTAGAGACTGTATCCCTTCGATATTTTAATGTATACGGTCCAAGACAAAGTGAAGAGGGTGCGTACGCTCTTGTTATTGCTCGGTTTATTAAACAAAAGCGAGAAGGCCAAAAAATGACTGTGACAGGAGACGGACTTCAAACACGAGACTTTACTCATGTTCGTGATGTTGTGCGCGCAAACCTTCTTGCTATGCAAAGCGAGAAAGTAGGGAAAGGGGAGGTGATAAACATAGGTGCCGGCAACAACAAATCAGTTATTCAGATTGCGGAGCTTCTCGGGGGAGACTACGAGTTTGTGCCTGCTCGGCTTGAGCCACGAAACACTCTTGCAGACAATAGTAGGGCAAAAGAGCTCCTTTCTTGGGAGCCAAAAGAGAACTTTGAGGAGGCAATAGAGGAACTTAAAAAGCTGTATTTGTAAAGAGTTATTGCCAAAGCGCTGTTTAGAGCTATAATACCCGTATTATGAAAAATTCAAGAATTATAGCGGTTATTATGCTTTTGCTCGCTGGATTTGCGGGCTATTTTACTTATTCATCAGAAATGAAAAAAGAGGGTACTTTCGGTGGTTTTCCTTTTAAATACGGTCTTGACCTCAGGGGAGGAACACACCTTGTCTACCAAGCTGACACTAAAGCGGCAAACACAGATGACATAAACGGTGCGATGGAATCCCTTAGAGACACCATTGAGAGACGAATTAACGCATTCGGTATTGCTGAACCAATTGTACAAACTGAAAAGGCGAGTGTAGGCGGAGAAGATGTTTACAAGCTCATAGTTGAGCTTCCTGGAGTAACAGACCTTGCAACTGCTGAAGATTTAATAGGAAAAACTCCTATTCTTGAATTTAAACTCCTTTCAAAAGCTGCAGAAGAAGCGACTTCGACAGAATCAATCGACCCTGCAAAAGCATTTGAAAATACAGCACTTTCAGGACGATATCTCAAAAACGCAAGCTTGAATTTTAATCCAACAACAGGAGAACCAACAGTTTCTCTTGCTTTTAACGATGAAGGAAAAGCGATTTTTGCAAAAATCACAAAAGAAAATGTGGGACGAGCACTCGCAATTTTCCTTGATGGAACTCCAATTTCAACTCCAGTCATTCGAGAAGAGATAAAAGATGGAAGAGCAGAAATCAGCGGAAGCTTCACACCAGAAAGTGCACGAGAGCTTGTGCGAAACCTAAACTATGGTGCGCTTCCACTTCCAATTGCACGAGTTGGTTCTCAATCAGTTGGAGCATCTCTTGGAGACGGAGCGCTTCACGCCAGTGCAAAGGCCGGAATTGTGAGCTTTATTGTAATCGCAATCTTCCTCATTCTTTGGTACAGACTTCCAGGAGTTATTGCAACAGTTGCTCTTGCGTCGTATGTTGCACTTAACCTTGCAATCTTTAAGCTTATTGGAGTCACTCTAACTTCGGCTGGTCTTGCAGGTTTTGTACTCTCGATGGGTATGGCGGTTGATGCGAACATCCTTATCTTTGAAAGATTTAAAGAAGAAATTAAAAGAGGTCTCAATTTGCAAGACGCTGTGCACGAAGGATTTAAACGAGCATGGCTTTCGATTCGAGATTCAAACCTTTCGTCAATCATTACAGGAGTGATTCTCTTCTACTTGGCGACAACTCCACTTATTAAAGGTTTTGCTCTTGTCTTCATTATTGGTGTTGCGGTCTCTGCTTTCACAGCGATCACAATGACACGAGTTTTCCTTTTTGCTCTTGGAGTCGAGAAGACAAACAAGTTTACAAAGTTTCTCTTTGGAAACGGATTTACAAAGTAAATTAAAAACTAATCTAACACTCTAAAACTATGTTTGTTGTAAAATACAGAAAAATATTCTACGCACTCTCAATCATTTTGATCGGTGTCTCTGTGTACGCTCTTGCGACATTTGGACTTCACCTCGGAATCGATTTTAAGGGAGGATCGCTTGTAGAAGTTGATTACGCTGTGGCGCCAAATACAGAACTCATAAAGTCTGACATTGGTTCCCTTAACATTGGCGACTTCTCTGTGAGGCCATCAGGAGAGACAGGGGTTCTTATTCGAATGAAAGATTTAACAGCAGAAGAACGAAAACTGGTTATCGAGAAACTCACAACAAAAGAAGGGGGAACGCTAAAGCGGTTTGACTCAGTGGGTCCTGTCCTCGGAGCAGAACTCCAAAAGAAATCTCTATGGTCAATCTTTTGGGTTCTCTTTGCAATTGTAGTCTTCATTACTTTTGCTTTCAGACACGTGTCTAAACCAGTTGCAAGCTGGAAGTATGGAATCGTTGCAATTATCGCTCTTTTTCACGATGTGATTATCCCAGCAGGAGTCTTTGCATTTCTCGGTCACTTTAAAGGAGTAGAGGTGGACGCACTCTTTGTGACAGCTATCCTCGTTGTACTCGGTTTCTCTATTCACGACACGATTGTTGTGTTCGACCGAACTAGAGAAAACCTACGAAAGCACGGTGAAGGAAAAGGAAAGAAAGAGTTCGAAGAAATTGTAGGACAATCCCTTTCTGAAACTTTTGTGCGGTCAATCAACACATCTCTTACAACTCTCTTTGCACTCATTGTTCTCTTCTACGTAGGACCTACTGAGACAAAGAACTTTGTATTTGCGCTTATGATTGGAATTGTGGCGGGAACTTACTCTTCAATCTTTATTGGAAGTCCGCTTCTTGTGACACTCGAAAAATGGCAGAAGAAGAATTAGAGGGAAGAATTTAGATTTAAGAATTAGGAATTAGGAATTGAGATTTAAGAATTAAGAATGAAACACAAAGCCCTGCCTACGGCGGGGCTTTTGAAATATAAAATAAAAAAACTGCCTAATTTCACTTAGGCAGCAAATTAAAGACAAGTGAGACTAGCCTCCAGTCAGGTGTTGCCAATTTTCCTTCTTGGGCGGTATAGCTTTGGAACCTTGTTTGCAGAGTGGGCATTCACTCGCGGCCCAATTGTTCATTGGCACCTCGATGAGGGGAATGATCTCTCTTTCCCCAATCTGAGCAGTGCCTGATCTGTTGCAGACGCACAGAATGAAAGGGGAACAAATGCCTCCAGCAGCTTCGACTGCTCGAATTGTTTCCGTGACACTCCCTCCGCTAGTGATCGTGTCTTCGCAAACGATGACATGTTCGCCTTGCTTCACAGAAAAGCGATCAAGGCAGACTCTACCATCCTTTTTCTCAGTAAAAATTCCCCTGATCCGGGGCTTGATTTTTTCACCCATTTCACGTGCTAAACTCTGCGACAGGGTGATTGCGCCGTTACCAGGTGCACAAACTGCTGAAAAAGGGAAAGGAGTCAAACCAGTTCTCTCGTTGAGTCGCTCAAAGAGATCAGCGACTACGTGCTTCTCAACAAGTGGGAATTGGGCGACCATGCTCCAGTTGAAAAAACCGTCGCTGTGACCACCCTTTGTTAGAAGGGCGTGGGGGCGATTCGCACGCCCGTCGTGTTTCCAGAACGCCTCCATTTGAGTGAAGGTTCTGATCCAATAGTCTTGATTCATTTTTTATTGTAAAACCTGCACGGGGAATTCCGTACAGTAGCATTAGCCACAGCAATACTACTTTTTTAGATAGAGTTTGTAAACATTTGACTTTAGTAATGTGAAGAGGTAGCATATTTCCTATGAAATTGAACAATTCAAATCTTCTGCTCGCACTCCTCGCCCTCGGCAACATCCGTGGAGATTTGACCCTTGTCTCAAAAAACTAAGAATTTATTTTGAAACAAAAGCCAGCTCTCCATCACGGGAAGCTGGTTTTTTTTGCTCTTTATGAAAACAACGAAAAAAAAGAAGAGACAAACTTCAACAGATTTCGTTATTCGCTGCGTCAAATCTTTGCGCCCCATACAAAGATTTACAATCCTTTCAATTGGTCCAGTTCCTGGTGGGGACAAAATTGGCACCCAATACAAAATAATGGTTTCGGGAGAGGGTGGTGAAGAAAAGATTTTTGACCACGCCTTCCAGGGAAAGTGGGACGAAATTGAAGAAGCATTCAAGAGGAAATTTGGGAACTGGTGTAGACAACAGTTTCGACCAAGTTCATGAAAGCGACCATCTCACTCAGAATACTGCCGTTCCCGAAGGGAACGGCTTTTTTAATACCAAAAAACCTATATTTTAAGCCGTATTTTGAGGTTTTGCATACGGCGAGGAACATTGATTAAAAGGGGATTAATCTCGCTTGACTTATATTTATAGGCGTATATAATACCTTCCACTGTCCCCTTATGTAGGGGATTGTTCGTTAAAAACACAAAGAAAATAAGTACAAGAGCTTTAAAAGGCTTTGCCTTTTGAAGTAACTAGTGCAAGTAACAAACACATATTCTTATAATAATTTCACAGTATTTACTTGTGGCTTTGATCAAATAAGTGAGACAATTCGAAAGTTTAGTATTTTCTGTTTTGTTTCGTTTGCTTTAATTTTAGAGTTTGATCCTAGCTCAGGATGAACGCTGGCGGCGTGGATAAGGCATGCAAGTCGAACGAATTAGTCCTATGAATGAAGGAAAGAAATTTACTGTAGCAATACAGAAAATGGAAAGAATTCTGGATTGGGTTTGCTAGTTAGTGGCAGACGAGGTAGTAACACGTGGGTATCTCCCCTGAAGTCAGGAATAATCCATCGAAAGGTGGACTAATACCTGATAGTCTCCAAGGAGTAAAGATTTATCGCTTCAGGAAGAGCCCGCGCGCTATCAGCTAGTTGGTAAGGTAATGGCTTACCAAGGCTATGACGGCTAGGGGAGGTGAGAGCCTGGCCCCCACCGATGGAACTGAGACACGGTCCATACACCTACGGGTGGCTGCAGTCGAGAATCTTCCGCAATGGGCGAAAGCCTG
>CAYUPH010000009.1:0-21123 GCA_964446625.1 uncultured Candidatus Saccharibacteria bacterium | reverse complement strand
AAGTCGCTTGAAGAAGAAATGACCTCTCTTTCACACAAGCAGAATGATTGGCTCGCACCTTTTCAAAACTGGATAAAAGACGCTCAATCCTTGGACAAAATTGCTTCTGGTTCAGACCTTTTTGCAAAAAAGGTCTGTGCCAAAGAAATCTTTGGCTCGCACCTCCTCCTCCAAAACAAATTAGTGCGCGCCAGCGCGCCGAATTTCCTGAATTCCCCCGCAAAACAAACGCAAGATGCGTGGGCTTGCCTTAGGCAAGCCCACGCATCCATTGGTCTTTCCGAAGAAAGTGCCATTCGAGTGCGCGAGAGAGGACTCGAACCTCCAACCCTTTCGAGACTAGTTCCTAAGACTAGCGCGTATACCAATTCCGCCACTCGCGCGTTAGGAAAAGTATACAACAAACTGCTTTTTTTACAAATACTACCCCTTGATTTTTTAGTAAAATGTGATATAATCCTGCCAGGAGTGTTAGAGTGCGGAAAAGTGTGCCATCCCAGGGGGATTGCACATAAAAGCTCGGAAACCATGCGCCCTAGAAACGCGCAGGTATTCCCCTTTTTACTGCACTCTTGCAGTATTTTTCGCACTTTGACATGAATCTTATGAGTGACAACCATCACAGTCCGCCTCACGCGGACCAACACAAAAAAGAGAAAAAAGGAGAAGAGAAACCCCAAAATAAGCCCGTGTGTCTCGAGAGTCGCGAGGCTCGTAAGGCAAGGAGGACAGGGCTTCTTGTTATTGCAATTGTCGTCACCGCGATCGTTCTAGCGGTCAGCTGGGATTTTTTCGGGTGGTGGGCAATTGCGACAACAGTTGTAACCGTCACCTACTTCGGGTTTGTCATGAACGAAAGACTGGTGGTCCCAGTAATCTCGGGAACAATCTTTGCCACGGGGAAATCCGGGGTTGTCGAAACATTCTGGATAGACCCAGTAACACAGACCCTTGTCCTTGATGCCCTGGATAAGAGCTGGGAGAAAGTCCGGCACTTCCACGATAAGAGGCTCCAAAAAGAGTGCTTTGATGCGCTCACGGAGCTATACAATAAGTTCGACCCCAGTAAGAACTCTTCCCTTCACATCACCCACGGTTTGATATACCGAATTTTCGGGTGGCAGGTTATCTCCCTTTGGAATCCTGCCGTCAGAATCATTCCCTACGACGCAGGCAAGGGTGGGGAGTATTATCGACTAGGCCTGTCAATGAACCATGTGATTCCCGGGGTAGAAATCTCGGGACGGGACAACGTGGGCACGGTAACCGTGTCCATCAACGTCGACCTGACAGAGGCATTCACCCTCGACCTCCGGCACATATTCTTCATTGAGGAAAACATGTCGCAGGAGGTCATCGCTCGCATCAGAGAGGCCGTCCGAAACATGGTTAGCGGACTGAACGCTGATGAAGTAAGACGCGGCGAATACAATAAACCCGCGGTGCTTGAAAAAGCACTAGCAGTCCTCATCAAGGCAGGAATCATTTCTGGCATTCAAATCCAGGATCACGCCTTGGAGGGAGAAATCGCGGAGGCTGAAGCAGCGCTTGCAGTCAGCGAGACAAGTGTGCTGACAGCAAGGAACGAGGCAAATTCACAAATCGAGGCCGCTCGGGGAAAAAGAGCGCTCGCTGCGGCACCAGGACAAGGTCAGGCTTTAGGAATGGAGGCAAAATTTGAGGTATTAGAAAGGCACAAGAACCTAATCCTCGAAGGAGGTTTGGACCAACGCACCACTTCAGCAGTGATTGGCGAGGATATGGCCCAACTCCCGGCAGGTCTTCTGTCGCTGGCTCAATCTAACTCCCCAAGTGGGACGGACTACCTTGCCGCCTCAATCGTAGGAGGTCGACCGAAAGAGCCAGCTTCAGAACCAAAAGGACCTCCTCCTGTTCCGCCTAAAAAGTAATGAAACTACTCGTGAACCCCTATTACTGGGGATTGGTAGCACTAATTATTATTGTGCTGCTACTACCTTCCTTTCCGCGCTTGCGCTGGGGAGGAGGCACAGGCCGGCTCTCGATAAGGGAGCGGCTTTACAAATTAGGGGAAGCGATTCAAAGCAAGTGGACATTCATCCTCTTCACGCTTCCTATTGCCATCCAGGCTGGAATCCTAGGATTCCCGTCGATGGTTGGACACGCAGCACCTATCATTTACTTCAGCCTTTTAGGGCTAGGGTGGGTGTTAAAGAAGGTGGGCGTTGAGGCGCACCGCTCCGGCGATAGCCACGGACACCACGACCACGGTTTTGCTTACTACCTTGCAGAGGCAACACTATGGACGATCGGACTCATTTTTTTTGTAACCATCCCGACCAGTGGCTGGGTGACTTACAGCAAGATGAGGGGCCACCCAGTTTCCACGGCATTGGTCACAATGTCGTATGCGAATGGGTCCGGGGAGCTGCCTCCCCAAACTCTAAAGGTCCGAAAGGACGGACCTCAAGAGTTTTCTTTTGTCAGCGATGATGGAAGAAGACTCTTAGAGTTCACACTCTCGGCGGCCGAAGGGTCGCCCGAGCTTGGGCTCGGCCGGTTCGTGGACCACTACGACCGTGGTCCGGTGGTTATAACTGGCTACCGCAAAACTACGTCGGGGTTTTTGATCCAAGGAAAGTTCTTCAATCAGCACGTCCTTGGCTCGAATCCTCCCGCCGTATCAACGACTTGGCCAGGTTCTTTTCGGGCTGAGGTAACCTCGCTTTGGTTACCTTGACCCACGATTGACGCCCCGGGCACCAGCATGGTGCACCGGGGATTTTAATTACAAAAAAATCCGCCGAGGGCGGACTTTTTTAGTTTTGACCTTCTTGGTTTTTGAGGACTGTGTCTATTGCATCTTTTGTGGATTGATCTTTATCAAACCCGAAGGTTTGAACCACTATGCGAACAATAGTAAAAGACATAATCATGAGCGCCATTCCAATGATTCCCCACATGATTTGTCCTGCACCTTTTGCACGCGCCTCTGGATTATCCGCAGAAGTAATAAAACCTCTAACACCCCAAAGAAAGGCAACCAGGGCTGCAGCAAACATAATAGCGACAATTGGGTTAACTATCGCTCCGTTAATCTTTTTTACAAGATCAATCGCATACTGGCTTGCTGCAGCGAGTTCCATAGGTTTTAGTTAGTTCCAGGAGTTGGGATACTTGGAATCGCACCTGGTCGGCTTACATTTGCGTTTTCACCGAAGATAGTTTGACCAAGAATGTTTACAAATCCCCATACAGCGGTCATGACAAAGAGAGCAATAATACCGAAAACCATCATGTTTCGTCCTGCTTCCCTCTTTTCTTCATCACCTCCAGCTGTAACGAATTGTAGAACTCCAATAAGGAAAAGGAGAACCCCAACACCAATAACTAGATAAATGAGCTGGCTGATAATGTTAGAAATTGAAGCAATTCCATTTCCTACTGTAGAAAAGTTTGCTTGAGCAAACGCTACTGCAGGAAGAATAGATGTTCCTACTGCTGCTAAGATTTTTTTCATATCTTACTTTTTATTATTAATATTTTGTCTTAAGTTTGCGACCTTTGTAGACTTAAGTTTATTATACAACAAAAGCGAGATTAAATCGCTAGTGGAAAACTATCCACCAATGTACGATGCGCAAAAGCTAGAGAAAGAAGCCCCCGTAGCATTAAACTGCGGAATTGCAAGACGAATGTTAAAACTATGAACAAAAAGTCCGAGTATACTCCAAACAGAAACCATGAAGAAGAACCCTACCATACCGTAAATCATTAGCTTTGATCCCTCTGCTCTTTTTTCCTCATTGTCCCCATTTTTTACATACTTTATTAGACCCTGAAGAAAAGCTCCTACCGCAATAACCATAATATAAGGAATGAAATCGAGTATCATTGTGCTTATTCTACAAATAAGTGACTTAAAGTCAGCTGGCGCACTACTTGGAACACGGTTGGGTAAATTGGATTGAGCTAAAAGTGAAAGTGGAGAAAGAATAAGAAATGCGTAGAGAGTAAGGTAAATTTTCGTAATCTTTTTCATGTTTTAAAGAAAGTTAGGAAGATAATTTGGAGTTTTTGGAGAAGTACCAAAGAACTCTTTTGTAATGAGACCAACTATTCCCCAAAAAGCTATCATGACAAACAGTACAACCAAGCCAAAAATCATGACTTTTCTTCCACTTTGTCTCTTCTCTTCGTCTCCTCCAGCACCCACAAAAACAACTACTCCTGAAAGGAAGGTAACTAATGCTACTGCAATAAGTGCTGGAATGAGCCCCGCGAGGTTTCCGACAGAAAACCCAAAAAATATATCACTAATAACCTGCGGTGTTTGAGTTTGTGCAAGAGCAATTAGTGGAAAAAAAAACGGAAGTAGAAAGAAAACTTTTCTCATATTCTACTGAATTTGAAACGGATTACTGTTTGCCGCAGGGAGTCCAGGAATTTGAAATTGATTTTCTGCTGTTCCTCCAGTGCCAAAAAGTGTTGAGTGTAGAATTTTTACAAGTCCCCAAACGGAAATCATGACAAAGAGAGCTATAATCCCAAAAACCATCATGTTTCGTCCGGCTTCTCTTTTTTCCTCATTATCTCCTCCTGCAACATATTGCAGAACTCCGATTAGAAACATGACGAGCGCAAGGGCAAATAGAAATGGCACAACATACCTAGTTAAAAGACAGATCGCAAGTTGAAACACTCCTTTTATATCAGTTGGTGGTGTACAGACATCACCTGTTGCGGTCCCTCCTTGCGCAAGTGCAAGGGTTGAAAAACCAAAAATAGCAGCGATTGAAAGAGCGAATGCAAAAACTTTTTTTGAAAATATTTTTTTTACCATATTATTTTAATTAATTTGTCTTATTGTTTCTTCTATTGCTTTAGCAATAACTTTTGCACCCAGAAGAACTGCTGTTCCTACTAGTGCCCAAGTCATACTATTTTTTGCTTTACCGAGTTTTTCTTCATCTCCAGAAGCAGTAACATAAAGGAACCCACCATACATTATAGCAAGAGCAGCCACTACTGTGCCAAGCATAATAATAGTGTCAACAATTGAACTAAAAAGTTGAGGAAGTGAGTTAGTGCTTCCTAAGGGATTCTGGATTCTGTTTTCAGCAAAAGAAAACGAAAAGGCAAGTGCTACATAAAAAACGCTAAAAGCGAAGGTAAAAAGGTATTTTTTTCGAAAAGTCTTCATGAGAATTACTCTACTATATTAACATCCACATTCTTATAATCAATCAAGTTAAACATACCACGGTCATCCCCTCTTATTAATCCTTTCAAAATTGTCGCAACAATAAGCCATCCTGCGAGCACAAAAAACATACCTATCATCACATTTTTAAATATATGATGCGCCTCTTCCACTTTTCCATGATCCCCGGCAGAAGACAAATAAAGGAACCCTGCATAGGCGAAAGAAACTACTGAAAAAGATGTTGCTGCGTAAACTAGGAATTTAATTATCCTGTTTATGAGTTCAATTAAATCATTCCAATTACATTCACCTAAATCTGCTTTACCCTGACAGTTAGTAACGATGGGCTCTGTAAAGTCTTCAACAGCAAATGCATAAAACGGAAGAAACACCAACAAAAGAGCTAGGAAGAAAAAGAAAAATTTTCTATTTTTATTTACCAAGGATTTCATCTAATTCATTCGCGAAGACTTCTGCTGCATTTTCTGGAGAAAGTCTTCCTGTTGTTACTGATTCTATCATGTCTTTGAAAAGTCCAGTAGTTTTACTTGGGTCTGGATCAACCCATGCTCGTGAAAAAATTGCAGACTGCCACACAGCCCCTTGTTCTGATTTAGAAGGCGCAGATGCTAGAAGATCTCTTCGACTAGGCGCGAGTGAGAATTCTTCCGCCAAGAGCTTTTCAACTTCGGGAGACGTAAGTTTTTGGATGGTATTCCATGCAGCGAGTTTATATTTTGATGAGCCAAGGATTGCAAGTCCATACACTCGTCCAAAAGTAACCTTATTGTCTCCAAGACTTTTTGCCTGTGGTAGCGTCGTAAGGTCAAAGTTAAGATTTGGGTTTTTGTCTCGTATAAGTTTTAAATCACTTGCAAAACCAGGCAAAAGCGCAATATCTCCTCTTGAAAAGACCGTTACTGAATCCGCGAACGATCTGTTCCAACTATATTGAGGCTTCGATGGATCTGCAAATGAAGTGTAAAAACTGAGCGCTAGGGCTAAAGGGCTTTTCTCGTTGTATGTATCGGCTGTTGCGGTAGGCAAAGTGTTTTTTGCGGATACATTGTGGAGTTTTCCTGTATTATCTCTCTCTGTAAAACGAGTTCCAGCTTGAAGAGCGAGTGCGGCTAGCACTTCTTTTGCATGTGTCACGTTTACAAACTCGCCAAACGCAATAGCGCTCTTTCTAATAAGTCGCCCTTCTGTTTTTTCAGTGAGTCGTTCTGACAAAGTGGTAATATCTTCCCACTTAGAAGGTGGAAGAGAAATTGCTTTACTGTTAAGAGTATCTCGGTTCCAATACATGACAAGGGGGTCAATCAAGAAAGGGAGCGCATATGAACCATCTTTTGTCAGAAAAACTTCCCCTGCTTCAGCAAAGGTATCTTTAAAGTTCCTCTCAGGAAGAGAGTCAAAACCAATAAGTGTGAGTCTCCTCTCGTGTTTGTGAAGAATTTCGTGAGGAAGAATTACTACGTCAGGCCCTTCACCAGAGAGGAGCGCCTCTGTAAGCTCATCTTCGAAAGTGTCAGTGTTTTTTTCTACATAGTTAATTGAAAGAGACCCTGGTTTTTCTAGGTTTAACTTAGCGCTTACAATATTGAATGCGGTTCGTGGGAGTGTTCCCCAGACAACAACATTTTCAGTTCCTGCTGCTCCACCATCTTTATTGAATTTTGAAAACACGATAACAGCAACGAGGCCAATGAGGATACAGCCTCCAAGAACAATAATTTGAACCACCGAAGATTTCATATAATACAATTATACTCTTCGCAAAGAAAAAAAGTAAAAAGAAAGCTGGGGAAAATTAAACTACTTGCGAGCAAGAATTCCGTAGTGGTGCTCTCCCGCAGAAATTTCACTATCAAAAGTAAATCCTGTTTTTTTGAGAAGCTCTAAAGTTTCTTCTTTTGAAACAACATGTGACACATGCGGACCAATTCCAGCAAAACTATCACTCCAATCAACAACAAGAATCCTTCCTTTTGTCCGTAGAAGCCTTTTTGCTTCAGCAAGAAGAGCTTCCTTGTTTTCTACACTAAAGAGAATATTCGCAGCAATTACTAGGTCGAGAGTCTCGTCCTTAAGAGGAATTCCGTTTTGCTTCTCTACATCTGCGTGGAGGACTTCCAGGTTTTCAAGTCCTTCTCTTGTAGCTTCGTTTTTTACGCGTCTTAAAAGATCCTCCTGTAAATCAGCTGCGTATACCTTCCCTTCTTTTCCAACAAGCCGTGCTGCTTCAATACTGTAAAAACCGCTTCCTGCTCCCATGTCCAGGATTTTCATTCCCGGTCCCACATGTGCGCTCCGCAAGTTTTTAGCTGGGTTTGAAAACATTTTTTAAAGACAGATTAGAGAAGCGAGCGAATCTCCTTCTCGAAGTTTCATCACCCGGACTCCTTGAGTGTCTCGTCCGAGAGATGGAATCTCCTCAAGAGAGCATCTGATCACTTGGCCTTTCTTTGAAATCGCAACAAGTTCTTCAAAGGTTTCGTCGATAATTTTTGCTGAAATTAAGTTTCCTGTCTTATCTGTTACTTTCACACACTTTACACCTGATCCCCCTCGTCCTTGAGTTTTGTATTCTTTTACTGCTGTTTTCTTTCCATATCCGTTTGATGACATCACAAGAACTTCTGCTTTTCCAGCACCACCCTTTAGTGAGTCAGCCCCTACAACAGATACACCCTTGTCGAGTTTCATCACTCGCACTCCTCCAGCACCTCGTCCCATGTCTCGGACATCCGCAGACTTAAATCGAATCGACTGTCCATCAGAAGAGACGACCATCACCTCATCGTTCTTTTCTACAAACGATGCGGAAACAAGAAGATCTCCACTGTCGAGTCTGATTGCAAGAATTCCGCTTCGTCTTACATCATGGAAATTTTTTGCTTCCACCTTTTTACCTGTTCCTCCTTTTGTTACGAGGAAAAGAGACAGCTCGCTTCCTTTTTTGATATCTTTTGGCATTGGAAGGATTGAAGTAACCTGCTCATCAGTTGAAAGAGAAAGGAAATTCATAATTGATTTTCCACGAGTTGCTCGCTTTCCTTCTGGAATTTCATACATCTTTATCTGATACACTTTTCCTTTGTCCGTAAAGAAGAGAAGTTCGCTGTGGTTTGTCGCAGTCACAAGGTGTGTAATGAAGTCTTCTTCTTTTGTGTTTATATCCACAACTCCAACTCCTCCTCGTTTTTGAACGCGGTATTCGTCGGGCTGTGTTCGTTTAACATACCCGCCAGAAGTAAGAACAAGAACACTTTCCTCATCTGGAATAACATCCTCCATAGAAATATTTTTCGCCTCTCCAGCAAAAATCTTTGTTCGTCTTTCGTCTCCGTATTTTTCTTTTATTGTATTTGTTTCTTCTTTGACGATAGCAGGAATTCGCTTTGGGTTTTCCAAAATATCCTTCAGGTCTTTAATAAGCTCTCGCACTTCTTTTAGTTCATCTTCGAGCTTCTTTCGCTCAAGACCTGCGAGCTTTTGTAGTCGCATGTCGAGAATCGCCACCGCCTGTCTCTCAGAGAATTTAAAATTTTTCTGGAGTCCAAGGCGCGCTTCTTCAACTGTTTTTGACTTTTTAATAAGCTGAATAATCTCATCAATATGATCAAGCGCTTTGCAAAGTCCAGCAAGAATATGTTCTCGGTCGAGTGCTTTTGCAAGATCGTACTCTGTTCGCCTTCGTATAATTTCCTTTCGGTGCGAAATAAACTCTTCGAGAAAAGTTTTAAGTGGAAGAGTTTGTGGCACTCCTCCTACAAGTGCAACAAGGTTAAAGTGGAACGGTTCTTCGAGTCGTGTGTGTTTGTAAAGGAAATTTAAAATTGCTTCTGGGTACGCTCCTCGTTTTAGTTCAATAACAATTCGAATATCTTTTGCAGATTCATCTCGCAAATCTTTGATACCCTCAAGTTTTTTGTCTCTCACAAGGTCAGCAATAGAAACAATAAGCTCAGCTTTGTTTACCCTGTATGGAAGCGAAGTAATAATGATAGAAGCCATTCCTGCTTTATCTTCTACAATTTCAGCTTCACCTCGCACAGTCACACCACCTCTACCAGTTGTATAAGCGTGGACCATATCTTTTTTTCCAAACATCATTCCTCCAGTTGGAAAATCTGGTCCTTTTATAAATTTAAGCAGGTCTTCTGTTGTTGCGTCTTTTTCATCTACTAAGTGACACACAGCGTCACAAATTTCTCCAAGATTATGTGGAGGAATGTTTGTCGCCATACCAACCGCAATTCCTAATGTTCCGTTTAAAAGAAGGTTAGGAACTGCAGCAGGAAGAACAGCTGGTTCTTTTCGAGTGTTTTCGTAGTTTGGTCGCCAATCAACAGATTCTTTGTCGATGTCTCGAAGCATTTCTGTTGCTATCTTCGACATTTTTGCCTCTGTATATCGATCAGCTGCTGGTGGATCACCGTCGATTGATCCGAAGTTTCCTTGTCCAATCACAAGCGGATATCGCATTGAAAAGTCTTGCGCAAGTTTTACAAGCGCCTCGTACGCCGCTGCTGTTCCGTGTGGGTGGTAGTTACCGGTTACGTCTCCAATAATCTTTGCACTCTTTCGGGTTTTTCCACCTGGGTTTAGTCCAAGCTCGTACATTGTGTACAAAATTCGTCGGTGTACAGGTTTTAGTCCATCACGAACATCAGGAAGAGCACGATCTGTAATAACAGACATGGCATAGTCGATATACGACTCTCGCATTTCCTGCACGAAGCTTCGAGTAACGACTTCGCCGCCCTCTGGAACCTCTTTATCGTCAGTGTCTTTGGTTTGTCTTGCCATTGTCTTAGATTATTCTACTTAAAATTACTCCTACGCAAATAATGATTGTAATGAGAGCTGCGATACGAAATGCGATTTTCTTCCTATCCTCTTCTGATTTTTGTCGAACATTCTCTATCCAGCTCATGTGGGATTTACATTATAACAAGAACTTCTCCAGCTTTTCCATCCAGATCTTTTTTCTTTAGGGTCAGCTTATCTAACTTTTCAATCTTGTCTTGCCCAGCTTCTTTTGCAAACTGCAAAATTTCTTTTTCTTCGCCAAGCGGAATGATAATCTTTGGCTCAAGAGTTACAGCAAGTTTATACGCATCTTTAACGGGAAGGTCTCCAGAGAGTGGAACAAAGAGAATATCAACTTCATCTATTCCTTCAGACGCTTCACTCGATACTTTACCTCCGGAAAGGACACCAAGGTAACACACATTCATCGCGTCCATCTGCATATAATATGTTGTGTTTATGTGTGACGCACCTCCATAATGAGATTCTTCTCCGAAACCTCTTATAAAAATGCCCCTGATTTCATATTCGCCCGGACCTTCAATAGAAACAGGAGTTTTGTCACCAAAAGTTACTTCATCAATACCCGCAAAATCTTCATGGTTCATTGTCACTAAAACAATGTCTGCACCAAACTTACTAGATTTAAATTTTGAGTCTTTTGAGACAGGATTTACTGCAACAACTATTTCCCCTGCCTGAAGTTTTAATGAATGATGTTCGTTTCGTGTAATTATCATAAAAAAGATTTTAACATACTGTATTAAAAAGACTACTATAAATAGACTTTCTTCCCTCTTTACAAAAGCCTATTTTTGTATATAATTTCGTCTGTATTATTAATAGACCAAGTTTTTGTGTCACCCCGCCCCTGTTTTAGCAACGAGTTACTCAGGCGGAGCACAAAGCTTCAAATACACATGTCTCAAAAAGACACACTTATTGAGGAGACCGATCTGAAGCCAAAAAAAGAGAGCTTCATGACCAAAGTGGTCTCTGATTCTAAAAATCCTCCAGCAGTTGGAGATATAGTAGAAGGTCCGGTCATTGCAATTGATCGAACCTCTGTTTTCGTTGACCTGCCACCATTTGGTACAGGTATTATCTTTGGGCGAGAATTTCTTGCTGTCCGAGATATTGTTAAGAAAATGAGCGTCGGTGACACTGTTGCTGCAAAGGTTGTTGACCAGAGCAACAAAGATGGGTACATCGAGCTTTCACTTAAAGAAGCAAAACAAGCTATCCTTTGGGGAGATGCTGAGCGAGCAATCAAAGAAAAGAAAGTCTTTGATCTTACTGTTACAGAAGCAAACAAAGGAGGACTTATTATGTACTGGCAAGGTATGCAAGGATTCCTTCCTGCGAGCCAGCTTAGAAGCGAACACTACCCACGAGTTTCTGACGGAGACAAAGATAGAATTCTTGATGAGCTTAAGAAGCTTGTTGGAGAAAAACTCTCTGTGTGCATCATTGGCGCAACTCCAAAAGATGGAAAACTTATTTTCTCTGAGAAAAATCCTGGAGAAAAAGAACGAGAAAAAATCGTTGGCAAATATGTTGTCGGAGATGTTGTTTCTGGAGAAATTACAGGTATCGTTGATTTCGGTATCTTCGTAAAAATTGAAGACGGTCTTGAGGGACTTGTTCACATTTCAGAAATTGACTGGGGTCTAGTTGAAGATCCAAGACAGCTCTACAAGACTGGAGACAAGATTAAAGTGAAAGTGATTGAAGTAAAGGATGGAAAAGTATCTCTTTCAATCAAGGCACTTAAAGAAAACCCTTGGACAGAAGCTGCAAAGAAATACAAAAAAGATGATCAGGTTGAAGCTGTTGTTATCAAATTCAACCGACACGGTGCTCTTGCATCTATTGAAGAAGGTGTTGCTGGACTCGTTCACATTTCAGAGTTCGGTAGCGAAGAAAAACTTCGAAGTACTCTCTCTCTAGGAAAGAGCTACTCATTCAAAATCAGCCTCTTTGATCCAAAAGATCAGAAAATGGCACTCTCATACACAGGAGACAAGAAGTAAAACTTCAAACAAAAACCGCCGGGAGCTACGCTCCCGGCGGTTTTTGTTTTCTCTACCCTACTTCTATTTACCCATTGAAAAGTGTAGCAGCTTTTGCTCTTCCCTCTATGACCAAAACAGTGATTGCCTCTTCAATTTTCTTTCCTACCTCACAAAGTATTTCAAGTTCACTTGTTTTAAAATCCGCAATAACAAAATCAACTACTTTTTTTGACTCTGGCTTTTTGAGTTTTCCTCCCGGAGTGGTTGGGCAAACACCGATTCGGATTCGAGTAAAATTTTCTGTCTTCAGTGCACGCTTTACCGAAAGAACTCCATTGTGTCCGCCAGCTCCACGATTACAAATAATACGAATACTTCCGAGTGGCAAATCAATATCGTCATGAAGCACCACCAGCTCTTCTGTTTTCTTTGGATTTATTTTTAGTGCAGCAACAGTTTTTCCTGATTGATTCATAAAAACCTCTGGAAGAATAAAAGAAACTTTTTTTTCTTTGATTACAATGTTTGTTTTTCTTGCTGAAATTGTTTTATCGCTCTTCCACTCCACTTTTTCTCTTTCTGCAATTTGAGAAAGTACAATTCGCCCCGCGCTGTGGCGACTTTTTTCGTATTCATCTCCTGGGTTTCCTAATCCGATAAAAATAAAACTCATGATTTTTACACTATGATTCTAATTTCTCCTTGCGTCAAGAAGTGTCTCTATAATATCATATTAGCAATGTCATCTGAGTCGCATCAAAACAAAGAGGCACATAAAAAACCGTTTTGGCGTGATTTTCTTGAAACTATTATTATTTTCGGTCTCGCGTTCTTCATTATCCAAGGATATGTAGGACGAACATTTATTGTTGTCGGGGACTCTATGTTTCCTACTTTCCACAACAAAGACTACCTCATTGTTGATAAATTAACTTACCACTTTATACACGAGCCTGTTCGAGGCGAAGTGATTATTTTTCACCCGCCTACAGTTCCAAAAACTTACTACATAAAAAGAGTTATTGGTCTTCCAGGAGAAACAGTTATGGTTAAAGGAAACGATGTCACAATAAAAAACAGCGAACACCCTGAGGGCTTTATTATCAAAGACTACTCAACCTCAAAAGGCGTTATAGATACAGCACTCACTCTCGGAGAAGACGAATATTTTGTAATGGGAGACAATCGCGGAAATAGTTTGGATTCTCGGAGCTGGGGAGCACTTCCACGAAAAAATATTGTTGGACGCCCAATCCTTAGACTTTTCCCTTTTAGCGCGTTTGATGGCTGGCCAGGAATGTAAATAGATGAAAACCAAAAAAACACCAAAAAAGACAAAAGTTACTTCCGTTCAAAAGAAAGTCCGGATTTCACCTGAATTCGAAAAAGCCGCAGAAATTGCTGGTCACTACGGCTTCATAGAACTTCCGTCTACATCAGTAGAAAAGGAAGATATTCTTCATGCAAAAAAATTCAGTGAATCTACCCTCAAAGCACTTCACCCCTTTACTAAAAAGTGTGATCGATTTTCTGGCTACCTCGAAGAAAAGATTTCACTCCTTCGAAACTACCAAGACAAAAAGTATGCTGACATGTCCCAGCCTGTGACCGCTTACTACATGGGACCCCTCAAAGGAAATCCACATATAAAAAGAACAGCAGACGAAGAAACTTTTAACCTAGAGATTATCGGGGCAGACAAAAGTATTAACGACGCGATGCTTCTTGAAGCAGCGATGGTAATACTCAAACAACGCTATCCTGGCGAAGAACTATGTGCGCACATCAATTCTATTGGAGACCGAGAATCACACATTCGTTTTGCGAGGGACCTTGGAAATTTCTTTAAAAAGGATGCAGTAAAATTTAGAAAAGAATGCATGGCGCTTATTAAAAAAGATGTCTTTGCACTTTTTACTTGCGACCACAAAGAATGCCAGGAAAAAAAGGACCGTGCTCCAAAACCTATGTCATGTCTTTCGGAGCACAGTCGAACACACTTTAAAGAAGTCCTCGAATACCTTGAGTCTCTCGAAATTCCCTACACAATCGAGCATGAACTTATTGGAAGCAGAAGCTATTGTAGTGAGACAATCTTTGAGATAAGAGGAAAAAAGGACGGTAAAGAAAGCGTCCTTGCAATCGGAGAGCGCTACAACACTCTTGCAAAGAAAATTTGGAATAAAAAAGATGTTCCAGCAATTGGAATCGCCCTTATTCTTCACCCTCACTTTATTGAAAAGAAAAAGCCAGTTAAAAAACCAGAAGAAAAGATTAGGTTCTACTTTATTCCATTCGGTTTTGATGCAAAACTAAAAAGTTTAGCTGTTATTGAAAGCCTCAGACAGTCAAATATTCATGTTGCACAGTCCCTTTCAAAGGACAAGCTTTCAATGCAAATTACCTATGCAGAAAAAGCGTGTATCCCTTATATCCTTATAATGGGCCAAAGAGAGGCTATTGAAGACTCCGTGGTCGTCCGAAATGTCGAAACACGGGAGCAAAATACAGTCAAAATTAAGGATTTAGCCGCCTTTTTAAGGAAACTCAAGTAAACCTTGCCAGAAATAGGGCTTTATGATAGATTTATAGCCATGTTAAACGTAGAAGTACAAAAAACAGGGACAGAAAACAACACAAGTCTCATCAGAAAATTTACAAAACGAGTTCAGGACTCAGGTGTCCTAAGACGTGTCCGAGGAATCAGATACCAGGAAAGAGCTTCATCAAAATACACTGTAAAGAAAAAAACTCTTAAATCTCTTCGAAAAAAAGAAGCGGTTCAGGAACTTCTAAAACTTGGAAAGTCTCCAGACCTACTCAAACGACGATAAAAGAAACTATGAAGGAAAGTTGGATAAGTTCAACTCTAAAAAGCAATCCAAAAATAAATGGATTGCTTTTTAGTAAAATAAAACAAGAAGTACTTGGAAAAGACTACGATCTAAGCCTTGTTTTTGTTGGAAAAAAACGCATTCGCACCCTAAACCGCGCGTGGAGAAAAAAAGACTACGCGACCGACATTTTAAGTTTTGAAGTAAGCGCAGAAACTGGAGAAATTTTTATTTGCCCCGAAATTGCATCAAAAAAAGCAAAGGGTTGGGACAAAAATTTAGAAGAATATTTGCCTTTTGTATTTGTACACGGACTTTTCCATTTGAAAGGTATGGAACATGGTAGTAAAATGGATAGTGAAGAGAAAAAAATTCGCGATAAATTCAAGATTTAATTTCTCTCTACTCAAAAATATAAATGGTTCCTAAAATTTCAGTAGGCATCGACATAGGAAGTCGACGCATAAAAGTTCTTGTCACCGATTGTTCCTCAAAAGAACAAATGGCAAAGCCTCGTATTATTGGTGCAGGCTATGCTCTTTCAAAGGGTATTCGACATGGTTACATTGAAAATGCGAGCGAGGCCGAAGAAGCGCTCCAAGAAGCAATCTCTCAAGCAGAAAAAAGCGCAGGGATCAAAATCACAAAAGCATACCTCGCAGCGGGAGGTATTGGACTCTCGAGTGCAGTATATAGTTCAGCAATTAGCCTTAACAAAGAGAACGAAGTCACAGGAGACGACATAAGGCGTGTTAAAGAAGAATGCGAGAACAACCTGCCAGAATCTTTTACACTAAACCACGATATTATTCATGCAATTTCTCTTCAATTTAAACTAGACGGAAAAGCTGTTCTGGGACGAGTTCAAGGACTAAAGGGTTCTAAGCTCGAAGTGAAAATGCTCTTCGTGACAATCCTCACAGAACACCTCAAAGATTTAGTTGGTGTTGTAAACGCCTGCGGAGTAGCAGTCGAGGACGTTATGGCAGCCCCAATTGCAGGAAGTCTTTCTACTCTTTCAAAAAGTCAGCAAATTGCTGGTTGTGCGCTACTTAACATTGGAGCCGAAACTGTATCTGTCTCTGTTTTTGAAAACAATACTCCGATTTCTCTTGAGGTTTTTCAAATTGGAGGAAACGATATCACAAACGACATTGCACTAGGCCTTCGTGTTCCTCTTGAAGACGCAGAGAGAATCAAACTTTCAAAACCTGAAAGCGTTCCATATCCTCGAAAGAAAATCGAAGAGATTATTGGTGCGCGCCTTTCAGATATTTTTGAATTAGTCAGTTCACACCTAAAAAAAATCGGTAGAAGCGGACTCCTTCCTGCTGGAGTTGTGATTACGGGTGAAGGTGCACTTCTTCCACAAGTAGAACAACTCGCAAAAGACGAACTCAAAATCGGTGCAAAAAGATCTGCCCTACGCTTTGACGGCGAAACAAAACTGCCAATCAAAGAAGGTTCTTGGTCAATTGCGTACGGACTTTGTATTTTAGGAGCCAGCGCAGGGGATGCAAACTCACCAGTCAATATTTTTGGTATGAAGACCATTGTCTATGGAATCCGAACAAAATTCAAGACCTGGATCAATAAATTCCTTCCTTAATCCCCTTTTTTGGTGTTTATTTACAAAATTCTCTGTCGGTTTTGTCAATGCTAGTCTAATCCTCTTTTTTTGCTATTATTGTTCCACTGCTATTCCCTTTAAAAAGGAAGTTTACAAATAAGTCACTAACGTATGCCACAAATCAAACCAGAAGTGGAGACTTTTGCACGAATCAAAGTAATTGGTGTAGGAGGATCCGGAAAAAATGCACTGAACCACATGGTCAATTCCAAACTGAAAGGAGTTGATTTTATTGCTGTAAACACTGACTCTCAGGATCTCCACCACTCTCTTGCAAAGAGGCGAATCCACATTGGTAAAAACCTCACAAAAGGACTCGGAGCAGGGATGAACCCAGAAATTGGAAAGCGAGCTGCTGAGGAAACAAAAGAAGAAATCCAAGAAGCAATCAAAGGTGCCGACATGGTCTTTATTGCTGGAGGAGAAGGAGGAGGAACAGGAACAGGTGCTGCGCCGGTTGTGGCTCGGACAGCAAAAGAACTCGGTGTCCTCACTATCGCGGTTGTAACAAAACCTTTTTCATTTGAAGGTCAACAGCGAATGCGACTTGCTGAAGCAGGAATCGAAGAGCTACGAAAATCAGTAGACGCTATCATCATCATTCCAAACGATAAGCTTCTTAGCGCAATCTCAAAAGACACAACCGCAAAACAAGCTTTCATGATGTGTGACGAAATTCTAAAGCAAGCTGTTGAAGGAATCTCAGACCTCATTACAACTCCTGGAACAATTGGAAACATCGACTTCGCAGACATTCGCGCTGTCCTTGAAAACGCAGGTAGCGCACTTATGGGAATCGGAACAGCAAGCGGAGAAAAGCGAGCAGAAGAAGCTGCAAAAGCAGCAATTAACTCTCCCCTTCTCGACCTTTCTATCCACGGAGCAAAAGGAGTTCTCTTTTCTATTGCAGGAAGCGATGATCTAACAATGTTTGAAATCCAAGAAGCTTCAAAAGTAATCACAGAATCTGTTGATCCAAACGCAAAAATTATCTTCGGAACTGTTCACGATGAAAAACTAAAAAAAGGTGAAGTAAAAGTAACAGTCGTTGCTGCAGGGTTCCCGGATTCAGCTCAAAAGAAAACTCTTTTTGAGGGAGGAAAAATCTTCAACAGCATGCCTTCAACTCCCCCACCTGCTCGCGAAGAAATTCTTGAGAGAAAACCAGACGTTGAAACTGTAAAAGGAATTGACGAAGACGACGATGACTGGGGAGCAGTTCCAGCATTCCTACGCCGAAGTAAACTAAAATAATTCAATGTTTAAAAGCGCAGTGAAGTATTGCCTTCTTGGCGTCCTGCTTCTCGCGCTTTTTTCGTACCTCTATTTTATTTTCCTCGGTTTTAGGCTAAGCCACGAAATGAATCGAGGTGGTTCAAAACTTGTTGCCCTTACTTTTGACGATGGACCCGGCGAAGGCACAAAGGAAATTCTCCAGGTACTCAAATCTGAAAATGTTAAAGCAACTTTTTTTGTCGTAGGAAAAGAAAGCGCGAAAAATCCAGAGCTTTTAAAACAAATCTTCTCCGAAGGACATTTGGTAGGCCTCCACTCTTGGGACCACCCCCGGTTTCTGGGCTTTAGACTTCCTGGGAAAGCAGAGGAGGAAATACAAAAATCAAAACAAGCAGTTCTTGGTATTACCGGCTGCGAACCTATGCTTTTTAGAGCTCCACACGGCCACACCAGTCCCCTCCTTTCATATATATTAAAAAAATCAGGTCTAACTGAAGTCACTTGGACAAACACAGTGTATGACTGGAAAGAAGGTTTTAACAAAGAAAACCTCGCTGAAAAATTTAAAAAATACAGCGACTCAAACAAAAGCTTTGTGCCTCTCCTTCACGACAGAGTGTACAAAACAGCAGAAATGCAGGAGGCGCTCCGCAGTGAAATCCAAAAACTAAAAGTAGCTGGCTATAGCTTTGTTACTCTGTCAGATGTTTTAGAGCAAGCTGACTGTAAATAATCAAAATTATTGTTTAACTTTATCAGCCGAGCAAGTTCTGCAACTTGCCCGGCTTTTGATAAATATTTCCAAGATCACTATTTCCTCAACCTCCCCTTTATCGCTCAGAAAACGTAGCTTCATTTCGTGCTGTAATGTGTCGTGAATTAATGTGTTGTGAAAACACGAAGGTACACAAGAGAAATCGCCTTTCTCTAGAACCCTGAAGACTAAATTTTCTTGGGTGTTTGAGGACCCGACCAGTTAGAGCTCCATCCTACTTTTCACCAAGGATGCGGTCGGCTTGATACGCTCTTTTTTAGGCGTTTTGGTCTGTATAATCACCCATAGGCAGTCCTCCTTTCTCAAACAATTATACACAAAATATTAAATATGATAATATTCTCTTCATGCAATACGAGCTTATAATCATTGGTGGTGGACCTGCGGGAGTTTCTGCGGGTGTTTATGCTGCCCGAAAAAAAATTAAGACCCTTTTTATTACAGAATCGTTTGATAACCAGAGCATTGTCTCTCCAGACATTCAAAACTGGATTGGAACCATCTCTATTTCCGGAGTAAACCTAGCAAAGAGCCTCGAGGCGCACCTCAGGGCATACGCAGGAACTGATGTTGAAATCAGAACTGGTGATCGCGTACAAACTGTCGAAAAAACCGAAGGTGGATTTATTGTCAAAACAAAAGAAGAAAGTTTCGAGACAAAAACTATTCTAGTTGCAACTGGCTCAACAAGGAGAAAACTCGATGTCCCAGGAGCAGACAAATTTGAACACAAAGGACTTACTTACTGCGCCACTTGTGATGGACCTATCTTTTCAGGACAAGATGTCGCAGTTGTAGGTGGAGGAAACGCAGCATTTGAAACAGCAGCGCAACTTTCTGCATATTGCAAAACTGTTACCCTTATAAACCGAAGCGAAAAATACCGAGCCGATGAAGTAACCGTTGCAAAAGTTCTTGCAAAAGAAAACGTAAAAGCTATT
The DNA here is from genome assembly GCA_964446625.1 of uncultured Candidatus Saccharibacteria bacterium. Lineage (GTDB taxonomy): Bacteria > Patescibacteriota > Minisyncoccia > Phycocordibacterales > CAIRYW01 > JAUPVJ01. The sequence continues at coordinate 1,689 of CAYUPH010000009.1, read as the reverse complement.
GCACCAGTTACCCTCAAAGAAATTGTAGGTGACACTTTTGTGAGTGGAATCTCATACGAAGAAAATGGAGAATCAAAAATTCTCCCCGTAACTGGAGTCTTCGTAGAAATTGGACTCCTTCCTCAAACTGATTACATAAAAGATGTTGCCGAAAGAAATCCAATCGGACAGGTTGTCGTTGATCCAAAAACTCAAATGTCTAAAACACCGGGAATCTGGGCAGCAGGAGACTGCACAGACGGACTATACCACCAGAACAATATTGCTGCAGGAGACGCTGTAAAAGCACTCGAAGACATCTACAACTACATTCACACTAAATAAGTTTTCTTTTGACTACTTCTTTCCAAAAAGGAGTAAACTTGTCCTCGGCAAGAGGAACAAGAAGCTCGTCTTTTTTAACACGACTGACAAACTGAACGGGTGCGCCCGAGACAATCGCAAGAGGTGTTCCTTGGTTTGACTCACCCATAAGAAGAACCGAGGCGCCCGCAAGAGAGTCCGCGACATTTGCGCGCGCGTATTTTATTTTCCTCCCAAAAAGATCCTTCTTTCCCCTTTCGTCTCCAAGTCCTTTAAAGCCAGTGTAACCGATTGCTTCACCGACAATCCCTCGCCTCATAACAATCGAGCGACTATCTACAACAATAACTCCTACCTTTTTAACTCCATAACTTTTCTTTAAAAATTTTAGTATCTTACCTGCGGTTGCAAAACTGTTTTTAGGCAGAAGAATTGATTTTCCACCTGCGTTCGACTCGTCAATACCTGCTATCGTTGTAAGCATGCCTGCGCAAATAGTAAACCAGCGTTTACTAGGCCGGAGTGCCAGTTCACTCTCACTCTTTATACATTCATCTCTTTCCTTTTCACTTTCAAAAGTTTTTATCCTTCCCTCTGCAAGAGAAACGATTTTAGATGTCACTACCAATATATCTCCCTCACGAAGTTTTTTAACATGCTTTTTTATAAAGCCTTCAAGGCTTTCCTTTTCCTTAAATATAGAAGTTTTTATCGCTTTAATTTCCATTTCCCAATACTATACAATATGTTTGACAAAACGCCAGATAATAGTAGTTTTAGGTGTTGGAGATAAATATGAACCAAAGACTTATCACAATCCTTACAAACGGGAGCCCGAATACGGACCAATTCCGCCAACTATGTGAGCTCTATAAGATCCAGCCAGAGACGCCTCGCAGGGCAACTCTGTTGCACTCTGATCACGATGCACTATCCCGCTTGAGAGACGATCTAATGACTCTTCCTCCAGACCAATCTTTGAGTTTTGGGGTGATGGTTTTAATTATCGATCGAGCACTTTCTAACTCTGAAGCTCTATCGAGCTTGAATCGGGGCGATTGGGAATGATCTAGCGGCAAAGCCGCTTTTTTTTATTCCCTTTTTTCTTTGTGCGCGGTATAGGATTCGAACCTATGGCATCAACAACGTCAATGTTGCGCTCTACCAACTGAGCTAACCGCGCTTTACAGCAAAAATATATCACTTTTTGCTTTTTTTTCAAAAATTTGTTATCTTTTTACTCAAAGCTTTATTGCTTTTACGGCCCTATCGTCTAATGGTTAGGACAGCAGGTTTTCAATCTGTTAATCGGAGTTCGATTCTCCGTAGGGTCACATATAAGAAAAAGACTGGAGCAGTCCAGTCTTTTTCTTATATGTGACAGGC
>CAYUPH010000008.1:0-29197 GCA_964446625.1 uncultured Candidatus Saccharibacteria bacterium | reverse complement strand
CTATCTTTGCATACAGAGTATATTCTCTTGCTGATAAGAAAAATCTATTTGAAGACGTTGCAAAAATAATCGCTGAAAAGCCAAAGTCATTCGTAAAATGGGTTGGTGGCAAAAGACAATTACTCGCACAGTTTAGAAAACTAAATTTATATCCACCTGAACTATTTGATACTAAGACTGGGAGATATTTTGAACCATTTGTGGGTGGCGGTGCCGTTTTCTTTGATCTTCTCCCTGAAAAAGGATTCCTTTCTGATTTAAATAAAGAATTAGTTACTACATATAACATCATTAAAAATGATGTTGATGGGCTCATCGCATCACTTAAGAAACATAAAACTGATAAAGAGTACTTCTTAAAGATTCGTGCTCAAGATCCAAATAAATTAAGTGATTTAAATATTGCCTCACGTTTTATATTTCTCAACAGGACATGTTTCAACGGAATGTATCGAGTAAACAGTAAGGGCGGATTCAATGTGCCGTATGGCAAATACACCAATCCTTTGATCTGTGATGAAGACAACCTCAAGAAGGTTTCTAAAGCTCTGCAAGGAATAGAAATAAAACACCAGGACTACAAAGAGGTCCTCAAGAAAGCCAAAAAGGGTGACTTTGTTTATTTTGACCCACCCTACTACCCAGTAAGCAAGACTGCATCATTTACATCGTACACAGCAGAATCATTCCTTGATAAAGAACAGATAGAACTCAGAGATACGGTCCTCGAATTACACAAAAGAGGATGCTATGTGATGCTTTCAAACTCAGATACACCATTTATAAATAAGATTTATTCAGGATGTAAAGGAATACGGATTAATAAGGTTGAGGCAGGCCGAGCAATCAACTCAAAAGGTACAGGTAGAGGAAAAATTACTGAGGTTCTCGTAACAAACTATTAAAATATGATACTTAAAAGCAGACAAAGCTACATAACTTCCGAAGAGTTTAGGGATAAATTTATTGCATCACTTACACCTGGTGTTATTAAGCGCGCTGACTTTATCCAATGGGATACAATATTCAAAAAAACAGAAAAATATAATCTACTTTTTGATTTCTTCAGACAACTTAACGCTAAAACAAAAGATGAATGTACGAAACAACTAGCTGATGCACTTACATCGTCTGATAAAACACATGACATAATCAATGCTTCTTTTGAGTTACTTGGCCACACTGGTAAAACATATGTATCAAATGAGGACTATGTTGATTTCAAGAGTTTTGAAAAAATAGAAAAGGACGAGAAAGAAATGCTTTACATTTCAAAACTACTTGTTGATCTAGGAATTTGCAATATTCTAAATTTGGAAATAGACAACTATTTTGTTGGTGTACAAGTTGGACTTGAAACCCACAGAAGAAAAAATGTAGGTGGTACAGCTTTTTCTTCTATCATTTATAAAGAATTATCTGAAATAGTAGAAAGGTTAAATTGCAGAGGTAATGATATTAAATTGGGTAAAGAAGAAAATATATATTTTTCTGATGGAACGACATCTAAGACTTTGGATTTTTGTTTACATAGCAACAACAGAACTATTGGAATTGAGGTTAATTTTTATACAGCATCAGGTTCAAAGCCTACAGAGATTAAGAGAAGCTATGGACATATAAATAAAGAACTCGAAGAAGTAGGTGCTGCTTTGGTGTGGATTACTGATGGAATTGGATATAAAGACATGAAAAATAGTCTGAAGGAGGCAAGAGATATTCATAAAAATACTTATAACTTAAACATGATGAAAGAATCCTTTGAAAATGATGTTATTGAATATTTTAAATTGAAATAAATGAATGAAAGCAAAGGAATTAAAACTGCATCCGGAAGAATTCGAACTAGAATGTACAACAGTCTGGGCTTTTCCTCGTCGTGGTAATTGGGCAACTCATACATCTGATTGGCGTGGTAATTGGTCCCCAGAAGTAGCTCGTAATCTCATTCTTCGATACTCAAAAGAAGGTGATGTTTTACTTGATTCAATGATTGGTGGTGGTACTACCGCTATTGAGGCAAAGATTTTAAATAGAAATATTATTTATTCTGATGTAAATCAGGTAGCACTTGATCGAACAAAGAAAGCCTTAAATTTTAAAGTTGATAACAAGGTATGGCAAAGAGGTTTTAAATGGGACTCTCGTAATCTTTCAAAAATTAAAGATGAGACTATCGATTTTGTACTCACTCATCCACCCTATGTTGATATCATTAAATACAGTGATGGAAAATTGGTAGATGACTTATCCAATATCAGTGACATCGATGCTTTCTGTGATGAAATGGAAAAAGTAGCAAGAGAATTTTACAGGGTCCTAAAGCCCGGTAAGTTCTGTGCAATTCTCATGGGAGATACCAGACGAAAGAAGATGTACCAACCACTCGCCTACAGGGTAATGGATAGATTTCTAAAGGCAGGCCTACTTCTCAAAGAAGATATCATAAAGCGCCAATTCAACTGTAAAGCTACTGGATTCTGGGTAACTAAATCAAAAGAGGCTAACTTTTTACTGATAATGCATGAGCACCTTTTTGTGTTTCAGAAACTCTCAACTAATTCGAATCATAATTAACCCCTAAACGCCCCTGTGTACGCTTTGGGGCCTCTATTCAGGGGTTTTTGTGTCTATGGCAAAGTAACCCCGAAATTCGCAAAATATACTTATTTCAAGCGGTCAAAGTAATGCACCATTTTTGTTTTGCCCCCGTAGGAATCTCTCTCCTTACAGGAGCAGTACAGGTTTTCCATTTTTTCAGATGATTACATCTTCAAAAATATGGAAGAACCTTTTCGAGTCCTACACGTACACAAAACTATTTGTGTACTCGGGGGAGCAAAATACAAAACACCACAGAATATTCTGTGGTGTTTTGTATTTTGCTCCCCCGGTAGGACTCGAACCTACGACCAACCCGTTAACAGCGGGCCGCTCTACCAGCTGAGCTACAGGGGAATATATTCTGTTTTAAAAAACAGACATTTGCATTTTAGCAGAAAGGGGCGGAAAATCAACAACGCCTGGTATGATTAAAATATGTTAATAAAAGTAAAAGTGGAGCCCGGGAGTAAGGTAGAGGAGTTTCGGGAGGAGGCGCCGGAAAGCTTTGTTATTAGTGTTCGAGAAAAGGCGGAAAAGGGGAGGGCGAATAAAAGGGTTTTAGAGCTCCTGCGTATTCGCTTTCCGGCGCGCCCCATCAAAATGCTCGCGGGAGGTACTAGTTCCCACAAGATTTTCGAGGTAGGAGAGTAGCTCTATTTTTGGTATAATATAGGTGTTACAAGCTTAAGCAAAAAAATCATGCTTAAAAAAAGAATCAAAGCTACTAACATAGAATTGACCGACGCGATTAGGGAATATGCAGAAAAAAAGGTGGACGCGATTACAAAGTTTGTAAAGGACGAAATCGAGGCGCTCGCCGAGATTGAGGTGGGAAAAACAACGAACCATCATCACAAAGGCGATGTGTTTCGAGCAGAGGTAAACCTCACTATTGGAGACAAGCAGTTTCGAACAGTTGTTGTAGAGGATGATCTCTACAAAGCAATCGATAAAATGAAAGACGGTATTGTTTCAGAGGTAAAAGACGCAAACAAAAAGAAACATCAACTTCTAAAAAGAGGGAAGCAAAAAATTAAAGATATGATAAAGAGGTTTCGCGGCTAGCGCGTACCCCTTTTAAAATCTTCGTAAGGCATTTCTTTTTTGCCTTCAGGAATAACAGTAAGCGGGAGGAAACTCCCGCTTTCGTATTTTGCGGTTTTTATTTTTACACGAATCTTTTTACCATTCCTTTCTTCAAAAAAGAAAACTCCGGGCCAGCGTGCAAGTGCGAGATATTTTTTATAATTTTGGAAAGCGTCATCTGAAAGTGAAATCTCGCCATCTTCTTTTGTAAGCATTTTAGAAAAAGTAACACCGTTTTCACTTTGTGGGGTTGGAGTTATTTTTCCTTCCATATAACGAGGAAGAGTTTCTGCTAATAGATCAGCACCAACTCCACCCAAAAAAGAATAAAGAATATCTGCGGGGAGCGGCCATTCCATCATTTCTATCTTTACCTGCGCGAGTATGGGTCCACTGTCCATTCCTTTGTCGAGTAGCATGATTGAGACTCCAATTTGGTCTTTGTCCAAAGTGAGGACCGAGTATTCAAAAGGCGCAGGTCCGCGCAGGAGAGGAAGAAGAGAAGGGTGAAGGTTCACGATGCCTTTTGGAAATAGTTCAATAATAGAAAGGGGAATAATTTTTCCATAGGATACTAGTACGCCAACTTCTGCAGAAAATTTAGCGAGCGATTCCTCAAAGCTTTTGTCCTTTAGAGACTCTGGGGTGAGGACAGGAATACCTTCATTTTCTGCCCAGATTTTAACAGGTGACGGAAGCACTTCGAGCCCCCTTCCTTGAGGTGCGTCAGGTTTTGTTACAACTACTTTTGGCAAAAAGCCCGCGTCTTTTAGTGCTTCGAGTGCGACAATTGAAATGGGTGAAGATCCAAAAAAGATGTAATTCATTTATTTTTCTGGTGGTAAGTCTTCTAAATCAACTGCACTGTCAATAAACAGAATTCCGTCCAAGTGATCGGTTTCGTGTTGGAATATTTGTGCAAGGAGTCCGCTCGCACCGCGCTCAAACTTTTTGCCTTTCTCATCATAGGCAGTTACGGAGCACCTCACACTTCTCTCGATTTTGCCATACAGGTAACGCACCGAAAGACACCCTTCTTCCATTAGTTTTTTCTCACGTGAGCGTTTTGTAATAACAGGGTTTATATATGTTTCGTCAGGACTCGGTATATAGTCCGGGCTTTCTGTTTCTACTCCCTTTACCATATCGATTGCTTTTCCTGCCACAACAAAAATTCGAAGGCTTTCACCAATTTGTGGCGCAGCAATTGCAACCCCGTCGCTTTCTTTTGCGAGAGTTTTTTTCATTTCCACGATTACTTTTTTTACTGATGCAGATGTAATATCGTGAACGGGAATTTCTTTTGCTTTTTTGCGCAGAACGGGGTCTTCTTTTTGAACAATTTTTTTCATACTTACTATAACTCTATCAAAGGAGGCTCTCGGGGTCTACTTTTACAGAAACAAAAGGAGGAAGAGACATTAGAAGCGCTCCTAGTTTTTTGTTTGGCCAATCGGCAGAAGGAAGTCGCAGGAGCATGTGAGACACCGCTTCGCCAGTTCCAGTTTTAATAAATGCAGGAAAGATAATCGGTTTCCACTCTGCAAACAGAGGAGCAATATGCGAGAGTTCACTATCGATTTTTTGTCTCTCACCACGCAGGGTTATTTTGATGAGTGTTTTAAAAGGTGGGTAGCCTAGCATTTCGCGTTCGCGAAGATCCTTTTCTGCGAACTTACTGATTTCCCCTGAAAGTCCATAGTCAACAATTGCGTTTTCGACATTTCTTCCTTGAAGAAGGAGGCACTCGCGAGCAATACTTTTTGCTTTAATGATGAGGTGGATGATTCTCTCTCCCAGTCGAAAATCAGGAAGCGAAAAGAGGTAGTCAAAAGAGGCGATTGCAGAGTAGTCGACGGACTCAGGTGGGAGCATGTTGAGCGCACTCTCGGTTCCAACCAAAATTGGAGATTCATCTAAAAACTCTTTTATTATCTTTTTTCCGGAGCTCAGGCTTCGAACACTGTCTTGGTCATACACAAGAACGTCGGTTTTCGTAATTTTTTTTATTTCTTCAACAATTCGCTCGATTCCGATCCCAAAACTCTGGAGCCTCCAACCGCCACAACGTCTACATGTTTCCAGGGCGCTGCGTTTACTGGCACAATGGTGGCAAATAAAAGAATTAAGTTCTTCGTCTCGTTTGTTCTTGTGGAGGACAACAGGCGCTTTGCATTTAAGGCACTTTACGATTTCGCCACAATCAAGGCAAAGTGTTTGGCTCGCGTACCCGGAGCGCGCACAAAAGACAAAAAGCTTTTTGCCCTTTTGTGAACTGTAAGAAATCATTTCAATAAGTTCTGGAGAGAGAACAGTAAAATCTTTTTTTTCTTCGCGTGTATTTCCGCTCGTTCTCATGTCGATACCTAGTGTTTTGATTTGGCGAGGAATCTTTTTTGTTACTCGGCCGTACTCGGTTACAGTGCCGTTTTGTAGTTCGTGCAGGGTTTCAATAGAGAGCATTGTATCTGCAAAAAAAAGTCGAAGACCTAAGATTCTTGCGAGCGCCCTGGATGCAAATCGTTTGTCGACATACGGAGACTTTTCGGACTTATGAAATCGAGACGATTCTTCTTCAATAATAATAGCGCCAAGGTTTCCAGGAAGGAGCGCAAAAACTTCAAGTGAGCCAAATATAGCAACAGGGTGTTTCTTTTGTTTTTCTATAAAGTTTTCAATTTTCTTTTCTGATGTTCCGTCAAAAACAAAAACATACTGTTCGATTCCTTTTTGAACTTCTTTTGCAAGAAATTCTTGTCGCCCTTTTGTTGAGGGAATAATGAAAATGCTTTGTTTTTTTGCAAAAGATTCGCGAATGATGCTTTTGATTGCTTCGATTCGCTCAGTGTCGTCACCTTGGATAGCAAGAAAATTTGCTTTGCCTGGCTTTTTAAAGTCGTCAGGAATTTCTTTTATATTTTTTTCGCGATAAATTTCTGGAGAAAGCGCGGATAAAATCGCTCCTTCAGTTTTTGCATAATACTCTGAGAGGGTTTTTGAGAGCGTAATAATTTCTGGCCTGAACAGTTGCTTTACGGATTTTTGTGGAGGAATCTTTTTTAATGTGAAGGCAAGGTTTTTGAGCTCCGCTTTCATGTCGCTTGCTTTTGTAACCGAGAGAACAAGCGAGGGAAGTGTTTTGTTTCGAACAGGCACAATAACCCGTGAGCCCGGTTCAAAAGCCTCACTTGAAATATAGGAGAGAACTTCCTTGTTGTTTTTTTTGGAGAGGGGAATGACAGAGACTATATACATGTCTCTATTTTAAGCGAAAAGAGAAAAAGGGCTAATGTTGCATGTAAGGTTTTAGTGTTGTCTTATTTAAAAGCGGGGCAAACGAAGTTTGCCCCGCTTTCTATTTTTAAAAACTTTCTATTTGTGCCCCAAGACTACCAAGCCTTTTTGCGAGGTCTTCGTAGCCACGATTGATAGAGTACACATTGCGGAGGATTGAAATCCCTTTAGCAGCAAGCATACCGATAAGAATTATTGCAGCAGGGCGGAGGGCTGGAGGGGCTACTATTTCTGCGCTCCGGAGTTCCTTTTTTCCTTTTACAAAAAATCTGTGAGGGTCAGCAAGGAAAACTTCGGCGCCAAGTTTTTCGAGCTCTGTGTAGTAAATCGCTCTTTTTTCATACAAAAAGTCGTGGATAAAAGTCTCGCCTTCTGCAACAGTTCCAATGACTGTAAAGAATGGAAGATTGTCGATGTTGATTCCTGGGTAGGGAAGAGCATGGATTTTTTCGGGAAGAGCTTTTAGTTCAGAGCCAAAAGTTTTTATATCAACTAGGTTTACAAAACCATTTTCTCCTTTGTACCTGCGTGTGATTTTGTATTTAAAATTCATCTTTTCGAGTTTTAGAAGTTCGAGTGCAAGAAAATCAATAGGGCAGCGAAGAATTTCGATACTGCTTTTTGTTACAATTGCAGAACTTAGGAAAAACATGGCTTCAATCGGGTCTTCGCTCATTTCGAAAACTATATCTTCTGAAATTTTTTCTTTGCCAATAATTTCGAGAGTTGAGGTACTAATTCCTTTTATATCTACCCCTAAAGCAAGAAGGAAGTGGCACAGGTCTTGAACCATATAGTTTGAAGACGCGAATTTGATTGTTGTTTTCCCCTGAATTTTTGCTGCGGCAAGAATCGCATTTTCGGTCACAGTGTCTCCTGATTCATAAAGCACAAACTCACTTCCATGAAGCTCTTTGTGTGAAATATGATAGTCTTTTTCTTTTGTCTCGATTTTGATTCCAAAATTTTCGAGGGCGTGGAAGTGTGGGGCAACAGTTCGGTCTCCTAGTTTACACCCACCTGCATACGGAATTTTAAAATTTTTAAAAGAGTGAACAAGAGGACCGATCATCATAATAATGCTTCGCGTTTTTTCCGCAGATGATCGACTGATTTTTGAGAGATTTATTTTCTTTGGAGGAGTAAGTGTGAGGTCCGCTTCTTTCCAGTCACATTTAACACCTACACTTTCAAGTACTTCGATTATTCGGAACACTTCCTCGATTCGAGGCATCTTTTTTAAAGTTGTTTTACCTTGGTTTAGGAGGGAAGCACAGAGGAGTGCGACAGCTGCATTTTTGCTTTTTTTGATTTCTACCTTACCGTGGAGCTTTTTTCCGCCTTCAATTTTGAAATTTATACTATCCATAATGCGCCCAATTGTAACATATATTTTCTAAGCACTTAAAACTTTTTGTGCTATACTACCCGGGCATGTCAATGTTTTCTAAAAAACTCGGAATTGACCTAGGGACCGCAAATACACTCGTCTTTATGCCAGGGCGAGGGATTGTTTTAAATGAGCCTTCTGTGGTAGCGGTTTCCGAAGCGGATAACCGTATTTTGGCAGTGGGAAATGAAGCAAAGGAAATGGTGGGAAAAACACCAGACAATATTCGTGCTTACCGTCCAATGAAAGATGGTGTTATTGCGGATTACCGAGTGACCGAGGCAATGCTTCGCTACTACATTAGTAAAGCGATGGGGAAGTGGAACCTACTTCGACCAGAAGTAATGATTTCTGTTCCGGCTGGAGTGTCTTCAACTGAAAGGCGTGCTGTGATTGAAGCGGCAATAAAAGCTGGATCAAAAAATGCGTATGTTGTAAAAGAGCCGATTCTTGCAGCAATTGGTGCAGGCATTTCTATTTACGAACCAAAAGGGCACATGATTGTAGATATTGGAGGAGGAACAACAGATGTCGCGGTGATTTCGCTCGGAGGAATTGTTGCCTCTACTTCAGTAAAAAGTGCGGGAAACAAAATCGATGCTGCTATTGTGGATTATGTAAAGAAAAACTATAACCTCATGATAGGGGATAAAACTGCTGAGGAAATAAAAATTCAAATTGGTTCTGCGGTTCCAATGGAAGACGAACTAGCAATGATGGTAAAAGGAAGAGACTGCCTCTCTGGACTTCCAAGGTCTGTTGAAATAAAAACAAATGAAATTGTAAAAGCAATTAGCAAAGAGTTAAAGGATATGGTGCAAGCAATTAAAGACGTGCTCCAAGAAACTCCTCCTGAGCTTGCGTCAGATATAATCGACCAAGGAATCACAATGACAGGCGGGTCTTCGCAACTGCGAAATCTTCCAGAGCTTGTACTGAGGCGAACTGGAGTGAAGGCGAGCCTTGCGGAAAACGCACTTTACTGTGTGGCACTAGGAACAGGAATTGCGCTCGAACACCTTGATACATATAAAAAGTCTATTATCTCGAAGAGGTAGAGAGTTTTATAATTTTTTAAAAAAACCGGAGTATTTTTGTGCTAGAAAACCGCCGAATTTTGCAAAGCAAAATTCGGCGGTTTTCTTGTCTGCTACTCTATAGGGTGCTATATTTTCTGTGGTTATACCTTTACAACCATGAAAATGACTCAAATCTATAAACTGCTTTGTCGCTGTTCGCTCCTTCTACTTATTTGTTTGGGTGCACACGAAATGCTGAGGAAAAACCTTGGGTTAGGTGTCGGGCTTTCGGTAATGAGTCTGGCAGTGCTTGTGGAATTTTACCGTTTCGTTACTGGAGCGGAAAAAGCCGAGTTTTCCGCAATCTCTTCGTCGGGCGGTATTATTCCGTCTGATTTAATTTCGACCTTCCCTCCAGGACTTTTTGATTTCTTTGGGAGTGTTGAGCATCCTGGAGTAGGTCCAGGTGTCACTGTAATAAAGATAGGGGCACATAAGCACAAAGAAGGCCAGTTAGCTGTAACTTTTACCTTTCTCTTACCTAAGGATGTTATGTTAGGGCCTGGAGTGGAAAATAAGTTACAGGAGGAGAAAGGAGGTTTCCCGGTAAACATTCAATATATCGATGATGGTAGAAGGCTGCTTCTATCAGTCGACTAAGTCTCTCGAGCCCTAACTAACAAAGGGGCTTTTTTATTTGCTATAATCTCTAGTATGGACAGTTTTACACACCACGCATACATTATTTTCGGAGACAAAGAAAAAAACTTTGAGAATGTTTTAGGCACGCTTGGCGGCAGGGTTCACCCTGACACTGAGGTTTTTGTTTTTGATAAGCTTCAAATTGACGATGCGAGGAGTATAAAAGAAAAAAGTTTTCAGATGCCTGTCGCACGGGAGCATCGTTTTTTTATTGTCTCTTTTAATGAAATAAACATGCAGGCACAAAACGCTCTTCTAAAGGTTTTTGAAGATGGTCCTGCATATACAAAATTTATTCTCCTCACTGAAGGCAGGGCAGGACTTCTTGATACATTCATGTCACGCTTTGAAGTAAAGGAGGGTGAAAAGGTAGAAGAGAAAAGAAGTTTCGCTCTGAGTGCTAAGACAGGGAGTGAAATTATTGCATCCGCTCAAAAACTCGCAGAAGAAATTTCTAAAAACAAAAAAACAAAAAAAGATATGCAAGATTTTCTACTCGAACTTGCATCATGCCTTCGGCAAAAAAATCAAACAGAAAAGTATGGAGCGGTTCTGCACTTACTTTCGTATGCAAAAGACCCGAGCGCGTCGAGCAAAATGCTTCTTGAAACTGCCGCTATTATTGCGGCTTAGGTTTTTTGATTTGAAGCAAAACTCCTGCTATAATTGCCTCCATGTATAACTTTGGAAACCTAAAAACAAAAATTAAAGAAAAGGAAGAGTGGCTCCAAAAAGAGCTCTCTGGAATTCGCACAGGGAGAGCAAACCTTGCGGTTCTTGATTCAATAAAAGTAGAGGCTTATGGCGCAGAAATGCCCGTAAACCAGGTGGCAAACGTCTCTGTAGAAGACGCTCGGACAATTCGAGTAACTCCATGGGACGCTACGCTTACAAAAGCAATTGAAAAGGCGGTTATTGTTTCAAATACCGGTCTTTCCGTTGCAGTAGACGACAAGGGACTTCGGCTTACGGTACCAATGCTAACAACCGAAACAAGAGGGCAGTATGTAAAACTCGCAAAACAAAAAGTTGAGGATGGAAAAATTGCCCTAAGACAAGAGAGAGGAAAAACCAACGACGATATTCAAAACCAGAAAAAAGACGGCGCAATGAGTGAAGACGATATGGCAAAAGCAAAAGTTGAACTCGATAAAATTATAAAAGAAGCATCGACTGCTTTTGACGCGCTTGGTGAGAAGAAAGAAGCGGAAATAATGAGCTAAAAAAATGACAGTTATCATTTTTTTACTCATTCTCACTGCTCTTGTATTTGTGCATGAACTTGGACACTTTGCAGTTGCAAAGTTTTTTAAAATTCGAGTAGATGAGTTTGCAATTGGTTTCCCTCCAAAACTACTTTCAAAGAAAGTGGGAGAGACTCTCTATTCTATTAACCTTCTTCCGCTTGGAGGTTTTGTAAAAATCTTTGGAGAAAATCCTGACGACGAGTCTATAAACGGCGCTGACAAAGAAAGAAGTTTTGTACACAAGAGAAGAGATAAACAAGCGCTTGTCCTCGTGGCTGGTGTTGTGATGAATATTCTTTTTGCGTTCTTTCTTTTTACAGGAAGCTACCTCTTTGGAGTTGCAAGAGAAACAGAAGATGCGGTGGCAGGCAGGCTAGTTATAGTTTCAGTTATTCCTGATTCGCCTGCAGAGATGGCAGAGCTCCGAAGTGGAGACCAGATTGTTTATCTTGAGACAGACACAAAAAAACTTGAAGCACCGAGTGCGGAAACTGTTCGAGAATTTATTTCTTCTGCGGGCGACAAAGTGATCACTCTCGATATAAAAAGAGCGGGCAAAGAGGAGCAGGTGAAACTGCGAAGCAGAGAAGGTCTTGCAGGCGCTCCTAGGGCAATAGGAATTCAAATGTCTCTTGTAGAAGATTCTAGACTTCCATTTTTAAGCGCAGTAAAAGAGGGTGCGGTTATGACAGCTCTCGTCACAAAAGAAACTGCGGTTGGAATTTACAAATTTTTTGCACGAATCTTTACTTTTAGTGCAGATCTTTCGTCTGTGTCTGGGCCTGTTGGAATTGCGGGGCTTGTCGGTGAAGCAAGACAATTTGGTATCGGCTACCTCCTTTCTTTTGCTGCTATGATTTCTGTTAATCTTGCGGTTATAAATCTCTTTCCATTTCCAGCACTCGACGGAGGACGACTTCTCTTTGTTCTTATAGAAACAATTCGCAGAAAAGCAATTAGTCCAAAAGTTCAAAATGCATTTAACATTGCGGGTTTTGTATTTCTCATGGCTCTCATGGTTCTTGTAACAGTAGGGGATATTAAGAAGCTTTTTTAAGAAAAGGAGTAGGAAAACTGAGTCTCTTTTATAGTAGTTTAAGAAAAGTTCTTAAATTTTGGTTTTCACGCGCCCTTGTTGTAGAATGGTTCCATGTATCAAAGTAAATTGTTTACAAAAACTCGATTTGAAGCCCCAAAAGACGAGGTGGCAAAGAACGCTCTTCTTCTCCTGCGAGCAGGGTTTATTCATAAAGAAATGGCAGGTGTCTACACACTTCTTCCACTTGGACTTAAAGTAGTAGAAAAAATTCGAAGTATAATCCGCGAGGAAATGAATGCTGTGGGTGGCCAAGAAATTTCTCTCACCGCGCTTCAAGCAAAAGAACTCTGGGAAAAAACTGGCCGTTGGGATGACGCTGTTGTAGATAATTGGTTTAAAACAGAACTCAAAAATGGAACAGAACTGGGTCTCGGATTTTCACACGAGGAGCCTCTTACAAATCTCATGCGTGATCATCTTCGTTCGTACAAAGATTTTCCAGTTGCTGCGTATCAGTTTCAAGTAAAGTTTCGAAACGAAGCGCGAGCAAAAAGCGGAATTCTTCGCGGGCGAGAATTTCTCATGAAAGACATGTACACTTTTTGTAAAACAAAAGAAGAACAAGAAGAGTATTACGAAAAAATAAAAGAAGCGTATGTGCGAATTTACAAGCGAGTTGGAATTGGAGAAACAACTTTTCTCACTTTTGCTTCAGGAGGAGTTTTTTCTAAATACTCACATGAATTTCAAACTATTACAGATGCAGGGGAAGACACAATTTATGTAAGTGAAGAAAAGAAAATCGCTGTAAACAAAGAAGTTTTTACAGATGAGGTGTTGAGTGAGCTAGGGCTCACGAGGGAGAATCTTGTTGAGAAAAAAGCGATTGAAGTGGGGAATATTTTTAACCTTTCAAGCAGATTTTCAGATGCGCTCGGTTTGTACTATACAGACGAAAAAGGCGAGAAGCAAAGTGTTCAAATGGGGTGCTATGGTATTGGACTAACTCGGCTTCTTGGAACAGTAGTAGAAGTTTTTGGCACCGAAAACAAAATGGTATGGCCGGAGTCACTTTCTCCTTTTAAAGTTCACCTTGTCGATTTGTCACAAGGTGATAGTGCAGTTAAAACTGTGAGCGACAATTTGTATGGCACACTTTTAAAAGAAGGTGTTGATACACTTTATGATGACCGAGATATGCGTGCAGGGGAAAAATTTGCAGACGCCGACCTAATTGGAATTCCGCTCCGAATTATTATCGGAAAAAAAGGTGTGGAAGCAGGAGCCTTTGAAGTGAAAGATCTGCGTACAGATGAAACAAAAATGCTTTCTGCAGAGGAGCTAGTTAAGTTATGTAAATAATATGAAATTTAAAGAAGAACTTTTAAAGAAATTTTCGAACGATATTGGAATTGACCTTGGAACGGCAAACACACTTGTTTTTCTTGAGGGTGAAGGGATTGTTATAAACGAACCGTCTGTGGTTGCAGTTAATCAAAAAACAGGACAAGTGGTAGCGGTCGGAAAAAGTGCAAAAGACATGCTTGGACGAACTCCTGGGCATATTCATGCTGTCAGGCCAGTAGTAGACGGAGTGATTTCGGACTTTGAGGCAACAGAGGAAATGCTTGCGTACCTCATTCGAAAAGCAGAAGAGAGCAAGAAAAAATGGCTCGGTCCTCGCGTGGTAATTGGAGTGCCTTCTGGAATTACAAATGTGGAAAGAAGAGCAGTAAAAGACGCTGCAAAAAACGCAGGAGCAAGAGAAGTTTTTCTAGTTGAGGAACCAATGGCTGCTGCAATTGGTATTGGGCTACCTATTCATGACCCGGTAGGAAACATGGTGGTGGACATAGGAGGAGGAACAACAGATGTTGCAGTGATTTCGCTCGGAGGAATTGTGCACTCAAAAAATATCAAAATTGCAGGAGATAAACTTCAAAATGATATTACTGCATATCTTCGTAACGAATTTAAACTTCTAGTAGGTGAGAAGACTTCAGAGGAAATCAAGATTGCAATTGCAAATGTGGGTGAGGAGTCAGACCCGCTTGAAATGCAGGTAAGAGGGCGTGACCTTATAACTGGGCTTCCAAAAGAAGTGGTGATTACAGATACGGACGTTAGGGAAGCGATTGCACTTTCCGTTGATACACTTATCAACTCAATCAAAGAAATCATAGAAGTAACGCCCCCTGAAGTTGTGGCAGACATTATGCACAGAGGAATTTACCTAGTTGGTGGAGGTGCGCTTATTCGCGGTCTTCGCGGACTTCTTGAAGAAGCACTCAAAATGCCTGTACATGTAGCAGACGAGCCACTTACAGCCGTTGCGCGCGGGGCGGGACATATTTTGGAAGACTTGAGTCGCTTTGAAGATGCGCTTATAAAAAACGATGATGACCTACCGTACACCGGCTAAAAAAAACGATAAAGCGCTCTTTGCAAAAACGGTTCTGCTTCTCATTCTTGTTCTTGTTGTCATTGTTTTCTTTTCTTTTTTTTCACCTATTTTTAAAAAACTTTCTACACTTTGGCCAATTAGCAATTTGTCGAGTTGGATGGTGACAAAAAGCACTCTAATAAAAGAAAATGAGGCCCTTCGTCAAAAAGTTGCGGAGCTAGAAGGGGTTGGTGCGCTTGCTTTAAGCAAAGATATAGAGGTAAGCGAAAACATGCTTTCTGCTCGCGTTTTAAAAAGGCCTGGAAATTCTCCGTACGACACAATTCTTGTTGATTTGGGAAAAGACCAAGGAATCACGCTTGGTCAAAAGGTATATGTATCAAACTTACTCGTAGGAAGCGTGACAGGACTTTTTGATTCGGAGTCTATTGTTACTTTGTATAGCGCACCTGGAACACAGTTTACAGTTCTTGTGGGACAAGAAAAACATGAAGCTGAAGCAAAGGGTCTAGGAGGTGGAGTGATGGAACTCCTTGTTCCAAAAGGAGACAAGGTGGCAAAAGGAGACAAGATTCTTTCTCCTGAAAACGGAGTTCACTTTTTTGGAAGAGTTGAGTCGGTTGAAGTTTTACCAGAAGACGCATTTCAAAGAGTGCTTTTCAGGACACCTTTCAATATCTATACACTAGAAACAGTTTTTCTGAATCGAAATTAGGTTATGAATGGTACACCACGTACACTCGCAACTATTTTTCTTTGTCTCGGAGTTTTCTTTTTGCCTTGGTGGGTAGTTTCTCTCGTCGCCCTTGGCGCACTTTTCTTGTTTGATTTTTGGCCAGTTATATTTGTCGCTTTTTTTCTTGATCTCGTGTGGGGCGAACCAAGCCCAATTTATATGCGTTTTTTGTTCCTTTGTAGTTTTTTTGCCCTTTACATTGCATCGCTTTTTGTAAAGAGAAATTTTCGAGGAAAATAGTGTATAATGTGCGCGATGATGCGTCGCACTAAAAAACGGAAACACCACATGGATATCGACGAAATCTTTTTGGATTCGTCGAATTTGCCCTCGTATGACAAAGATCGTTTTGAAGGACGAATAGAAAAGCCTATTTCAAAAAGAAGTTTTTACTTTATGTCGCTTCTTTTCTTTTGTATTGTGGGATTATTTTTTTATAGAGCAACAGAGCTTCAAATTGTAAAAGGAGATTTTTACAAAGAGAAATCCGAAAACAACAGGTTACGGCACGATATTCTTTTTGCACACAGAGGAATTATTACAGATAGGTATGGCAAAGAACTTGCATGGAACGAGTTTTCAGAAGGAAAGGAATACCCTGTTCGCAAATATATAACAGAAGGTGGGTTCGGTAATCTTCTCGGCTTCGTAAAATACCCACAAAAAGACTCTTCTGGATTTTACTATACAACTGAAGCAAGTGGGCAAGACGGTATCGAGGCGTACTACAACGAAAAATTGTCGGGCTCAAACGGTGTAAAGCTTACAGAAGTAAACGTAAAAGGGGACATTGAATCTGAAAGTTCAATTATTCTTCCTGAAAACGGAGATGAGACAAGTCTTTCAATTGACGCAGGTGTTCAGGAGAGACTTTACTACTTTGTGGCGGACGCAGTAGAGAGATCTGGTTTTGAAGGAGGAGCGGGAGTCATTATGGACGCAAAAACTGGCGAGGTTCTCGCAGTGACAACATATCCAGAATACAAATCAGAGATTCTCTCTGAAGGAAAAGACAGAGCACAAATAAGTAGTTGGAATACAAGCAGTCGGAAACCATTTCTTGACCGTGCTGTTGCGGGACTCTACGCACCAGGCTCTATTGTAAAACCTTTTCTCGCGCTCGGTGCCCTTGTAGAAGGAATTATTTCTCCAGAAAAGGAAATCTTTAGCTCCGGACAAATTTCAGTTCCTAACCCATACAACCCTTCTAAGCCGACAATTTTTAAAGACTGGAAGGCACACGGATGGACAAACTTGCGAGAGGCGATTGCTGTGTCTTCGGATGTGTATTTCTATTCAGTTGGAGGAGGATTTGGTGATCAAAAAGGACTCGGTATTTCAAAAATTGATGAATATGTAAAAAAGTTTTTGTTTGGAAAAGAAACGACAGGATTTTTTAAGGGGCCTACGGGAAACATTCCTACCCCTGAGTGGAAGAAAAAAACTTTTGGTGAAGAGTGGCTTCTTGGAAACACTTACCACACATCGATTGGTCAGTATGGATTTCAAGTCACTCCTCTTCAAGCTGCGAGGGCTGTAACGGGAATCGCAAATGAAGGAACTATTGTCGAGCCAGTAATTCTAAAAGGTGAAGTGGGAGAAAAAACGGAAGTAAAAGGTATTTCAAGCAAAGAGTACAATGAAGTAAAACTTGGTATGCAAGACGCGGTGCTTTGGGGAACTGCGATTGCACTAAATATACCGGGAACATCTGCCGGAGCAAAAACCGGAACTGCGGAAGTGGGACTAGGGAAAGACTATGTGAACTCCTGGGTAGAAGGATTTTTCCCATACGATAATCCAAAATATACTTTTGCAGTAGTTCTAGAGAAAGGTCCGCCAACTTACAAAGTGAGCGCAATGCGCGTCATGGGTTCTGTGCTTTCTTGGGTAAATATTTACAGACCAGAGTATTTTGGAAAAGCTCCAAAAAGAGAGGGGGAGCCTCTTCCAGAAGCTGAAAAAGGGGAGTAATTATTTTGCATTTTGTATAGAAAAACCGGAATATTTTTGTGCTCAAAAATTTCCGCCGCCTTGCGCTGATGCGCTGCGGCGAGCTTTTCTAAACAAAATTGCAAGTAAGAGATAGTGAAGGCCTGAGAGTGTTTTGAACCTGAGCGGAGGATTGACTTTTAGGTTTTTTTATGCTAAAATGGTGGTCGCATGAAAATAGTCCTTTCAATTACTGTCGCAGCGCTCGCGCTGCTTTCCTCCTGTGTCACCGCCAAAAAGCACACTATCGTGCAAAATGCGGCAGTGACGTGCCCTCCGGGCACAAATTGCAGCGTCTCTCGAGCTGCTGCTATTTCCCAGAGTGCCACCATCGTGGAAAATACCACGGAGGTCCACAACCACTATCAAATCAGGAACCCTCTCGAGGGGGTGATCGATATTCAGGTGGGGGTGGGGCAGCCGCGACGGTGCCTCCCTCAACGGGTTTACTACCCGCAGAGGCAGTATCACGCCAGGAGGGTTTATCGAGGGGCAATTATTGCCCCCGAAAACCGTCCCTGTCCACCGCGTCAATCGAGGGGTTGGAACGCCAACCCATCAGGTTGGGGTCGAAGGTGGTGACACCTTGGGCAACTCGAAAGCGCCGGTCTTCCTACGGGAAGCCGGCGCTTGTTTTTTTGCCCCAAAATGATACTATTTTTCTACCACCAAAAAGGTGGCTTTTTAAGTCTAAGCAAAAGAGACATGAATGACCAAAAAGAATATCTAACAAAAGAAAAGTTAGAAGAGCTCACAGTAGAGCTTGATTATTTGCGTAAGACAAAACGAAGAGAAGTTGCTGATTCTCTCGAGTATGCAAAGAGTATGGGAGACCTCTCAGAAAATGCAGAATACCAAGAAGCACGAGAAATGCAGGCAGAGGTTGAAGACAGGATTTCAAGACTAGAACAAATTTTGAAAAATGCAGTCATCATGACTGCTCATCACGGAGGAAATGCTCAGATGGGATCAACGGTTGTTGTTGAAAAGGCAGGAGACAAGGAGAGAAAAACATATCAGATTGTAGGAGGTGAAGAAGCTGATATTTCATCAGGAAAGATTTCTCACCACTCTCCACTTGGGACTGCTCTTATGGGCAAGAAAAAAGGTGACGAGTTTGACTTTGTTACTCCAAAAGGAAAAGTGAGCTACAAAATTGTAGAAGTAAAATAATACCAAAAAGCCCCGCGGTGCTCTGGCACCGCGGGGCTTTTTGCGTTATGATACTCGTATGTTAGACGAAATACGAAAAGTACGATTAGAAAAGCTAGAAAAGATAAAAGCAAAAGGAGAGGAAGTGTATCCCGCAGTGTGTTCGCGAACTCACGAGATTTCTGAGGTCTCTCAAAACTTCGATACACTCCTTCAAAGTGGAGAAAAGGTGCGAATTGCAGGCAGGGTTATGTCCCTTCGTGGGCAAGGAGCGGTTGTGTTTGCTGACCTCTTTGATGGAAGCGCTCGTTTCCAGATACTTATAAAAAAAGATTCACTTCCCGAAGACACGTTTGTGTTTTTTAAAGAAGTTGTAGATATTGGAGACTTTATTGAAGCGCAGGGAATTCTTTTTGTTACAAAAACTGGTCAGCAGACACTTGAAGTAAAGGACTGGAAAATATTTTCAAAATCACTTCTTCCACTTCCAGAAAAGTGGCACGGCATAACCGACGAAGAAGAGAGGCTTCGAAAACGATACCTCGATATTCTTACAAGCGAAGATCTTGCAGATCGTTTTCGAAAGCGGTCAGCGTTTTGGAATACAATCCGAAGCTACCTCCTTCAAAAAGGTTTTATAGAAGTGGAAACCCCCGTTCTTGAAAACACAACAGGAGGAGCGGATGCAAGACCTTTTGTCACACACCACAACGCGCTCGATATGGATGTGTACCTGCGAATTTCCGCAGGAGAGCTGTGGCAAAAGAGGCTTATGGTAGCGGGACTTCCAAAGACTTTTGAAATTGGAAGGATTTTCCGAAACGAAGGAATGTCAGCAGAGCATGCGCAGGACTATACTCAGCTTGAATACTATATGGCGTACGGTGACTACCGAGTTGGAATGGAAATGACAAAAGAGCTTTACCGAAAAATCGCAACAGAAGTTTTTGGAAAAACTGTTTTTACAATTCGAGGATTTGAAGTTGACTTTGAAAAAGAGTGGGAGACTTACGATTTTTGTGCGCTTATAAAAGAGCGCTTCGGAGTAGACCCTCTGGACAAATCCCTTAGTACAGAAAACCTAATTCAGAAACTAAAAGAAGAAAATATAAAATTTGATCCAAAAGAAATGAATGTGCCTCGCGCCGTCGATACTCTTTGGAAAGTGATTCGAAAAGGTCTTGGAGGTCCAGGTTTCCTCATTGGAGTCCCTGTTTACCTTGAGCCTCTCGCAAAAAGAAGTAAAGAAAATCCAGACGTTGTTGAAAGATTCCAAGTTATTCTTGCAGGAAGTGAAATGGGTAAAGGATTCAGCGAACTTAATGACCCAGTTGATCAAAGAGAGAGATTTGTAGAGCAACAAAAAATGCGTGACGCAGGGGACGAAGAAGCACAAATGGCAGACTTTGAATATGTTGAAGCACTTGAGCATGGTATGCCTGGAACTTTTGGGTTCGGTGTATCAGAGAGACTTTTTAGTTTTCTTCTTGATGTTCCTATTCGTGAGGCGCAACTCTTTCCACTACTTAAACCAAAAGGAGAATAAAAAAACTCCGGCAACTTAAGATTGCGGGAGTAGGTTATCTTCAGGTTCGAGCTGTTGTTTAAACAGTCGTAGGAAGTTGAGTGGTGGCATAATTACTACGACTGCAGGAAGAACCAGTGCGAAGATTATCCAAATCCATGGCCTCAAAAGAGAATGCCACGGTGGGTCGTCGTCGACCGGGTCATTGTCAGCCAAAACTCTAACTCCTTTCCCTGCTAAAATTATAATTGCTGCGCAGACAAGCCATGTCTGCAAATTTCCATTTTTTTCATAGATACTTGGTAGGACCAAGAATGTCCATGCGAAAAATGAAAGAGCAAAGAGGGTTGCGAAGAAGGTGCGAACCAGGATCCACACCAAATCACCGAGAACATTATTTTTCATAGCTACTTAGAATTAAACCACACCTTAACCCAGAACACAAAAAAGTGTGTTCTGGTATTTTTTTGTGGAAAACTGTGATTGCCGAGTAGTGTCTGGTGGTATAAAATGGTAAGCAAGTGGTATGAAGTGTTAAATTTCAAAACCACAAAAAAATGCCATGTTAATAGGAGAGTATTCGCACAGCATAGATCCTAAAAATCGTGTCTCTATTCCATCGAAATTTCGAAAGGAGGTAGGGCGAAAGCTCGTCGCGACATACGGTCTCGAGGGATGTCTTTTTGTATATCCTCTCAAGGAGTGGGAGAGGATATCGGAGGAAATTGCACGACTTGGCATGATGCGAAGCGACACTCGCGAATTCAATCGTTTTATGTTCGGAGGCGCACAAGAACTCGAAATCGACTCGCTTGGAAGAATTCTTGTTCCGGAATATCTCCGGGAATATGCAGGAATAAAAGGAAAAGCAGTCTTTGTTGGAGTTCACAAGAGAATTGAAATTTGGAATGATGCACGTTGGGAAAGTTACAAGAAAAAAGCAGTAAGTGCCGCAGACGGACTTGCAGAGAAACTAAGCCAAACAGGCGCGTTCTAAAAGTATGAAATCAATTCACAAAAGTGTTCTTTTAAAAGAAACAATAGATGGGCTAGAACTTGTTGAAGGTGATGTTGTTCTTGATGCAACTCTTGGTGGTGCAGGCTATACAAAGGAAATGCTTGCGCGAATGAAAGACAAGATTGTGATCGTTGGAATCGATGCAGACGAAGATGCAGTTCTAAGAGCAAAAGAAGAAATAGAGAAAAAACACGGTAATGCAGTTTTTGTTCTTGAAAACTTTAGGCACTTAGACAAAGCTCTTCCTTCTGTTGGAATTCTGTCAGTATCAAAAGCAGTTTTTGACCTTGGACTTTCAAGCGATGAGCTCGAGCTTTCTGGAAGAGGGTTTTCATTTAAGAGAGAAGAACCTCTCCTTATGACACTATCCAAAAACCCAGACAAGCATGCACTCACTGCCTACGATGTAGTGAATTCATTTGAGAGAGAAAACCTTGAAGCAATAATTCGAGGATACGGAGAAGAAAAGTTTGCAGGCAGAATTACAAGAGCAATTGTTGAAGCAAGAGAAATCGAGCCTATCAAAACAACAACAGTTCTTGCAGAGGTTATTAAAAAAGCGGTTCCTCGATTTTATCGCATAGGCAAGATTCACCCCGCAACTAAAACTTTCCAGGCGATACGAATTACTGTAAACGATGAACTCACAGCGCTTCACGAAGCACTTGAAAAAGCATTTGTGTACTTAAGACCTGGCGGAAGACTCGCAGTAGTCTCGTTCCATAGTCTTGAAGACAGAATTGTAAAAGATTATTTCCGGAATCTAAAGAATGAAGGCAAGGCAAGCCTTGTAAACAAAAAGCCAATTGTTCCTACACAAAGTGAAATAAAAGAAAATCCTAGATCACGGAGTGCAAAATTAAGAATCATTGAAAAAATTTAATTTTAAAATCAAAATATGAAAAAAGCAGCAGTATATTTTGGAGGTCAGAAGTCATTTGCGATAGTCGCATCTCTTCTTCTTTTAACTGTTGTGTCATATTTTATTGGAATTGGACTTACAATCAAAAATGTTTTGAAAAGACAGTATGCAGAAAAAACGATTGAAGAAATGTCACCTCGAGTCAGTGAGCTAGAGTTTTCATATTTAACTCTCAAAGCATCTGTTGATATTGAAAAAGCGCACGAACTAGGCTTTGTAGATGCTTCAGAAATACTCGTAGCAGAAGGAAACGCATCATCACTTACTTTAAGGTAGTATGACGCATTCAAAGACTCGAATCCGAATCATCTCGCTTGCGGTAGTCTTTGTTGCAGCTTTGTTTTGTGTTCGGCTTTACTATCTTCAGGTAATAAAGCACAGAGATTTTGTAAAGCTTGCCGATAGACAGTATGTCAAAAACTCTGGAGCAAGCTTCGATAGAGGAACAATCTTTTTTGAATCAAAGGACGGGGACCTTGTGTCCGCAGCAACTCTTAAAACAGGTTATACAATTGCCATAAACCCAAAGATTCTTCAAAATCCAGAAGAAGTGTATACAAAAATAAACGAAGTTTTTCCAATAGAGAAGGAAGAGTTTATTCGTAAAGCAGACAAAAAAACTGATCCGTACGAGGAGATGGCAAAGCGAGTACCAGAAGAGTTTGCAGATAAAATAACTGCGCTCAAAATTCCTGGAGTGAGCCTCTACAAAGAAGATTGGCGGTACTACCCCGGAGGAAAGTCTGCGAGCCAGCTCCTTGGACTCATTGCATACAAAGATGATGATCTTGCTGGAAGGTATGGTCTCGAAAGGCAGTACGAAAACGTTCTCGGAAGAAATGCGGAAGATGTGTATGCGAACTTTTTTGTCGAGATATTTTCAAATATTAAAAAGAGTACTCTTCAAGGTGAGGAGGCAGAAGGGGACATTGTTGCAACAATTGAGCCAACTGTTCAGTCTGAGCTCGAAAAAACAATAAAAGAAATCCAAGAGAAGTGGAACTCTGCTGAAACAGGGGCAATCATAATTGATCCAAAAACAGGAGAGATTTACGCCATGGGCGCCCTGCCAAACTTTGATCCAAATGACTTTTCTGGTGAAAAAAATGTTTCTGTGTTTTCAAATCCGCTTGTAGAGGAGGTAAGGGAAATGGGTTCGATTATAAAGCCGCTTACTGTTGCGTCAGGACTTGATGCGGGAGTAATTAGTGCAAACACGACATACAACGACTCTGGTTCTGTGACACTCAACACTGAGACGATTTACAACTTTGATAAAAAAGGAAGAGGTCAGATTACACTTCAAACTGCGCTCGCAAACTCTCTTAACACGGGTATGGTTTTTATAATGCAGAAACTTGGTCGCGACCGCTTTACAGATTATTTTTATAAATTTGGCCTTGGAGAAAAAACCCGAGTAGATCTACCAAACGAGGCGCAAAGTATTGTGACAAACCTAGAAAGTCCTCGTGACATTGAACACGCGACTGCTTCGTTTGGACAAGGTATTGCTCTTACTCCTTTTGCGACAGTGCGTGCTCTTTCGGTGCTTGCTAACGGTGGGGTGCTCATTACACCTCATGTCGTAAAAGAAATTCAATACAAAAGCGGTTTCAAAAAAACACTCGAATTTCCTGAACCAAAGAGGGTAATTAGCAAAGAGGCGTCGGATGAAATTACGCGCATGATGGTGAATGTAGTAGATACGACACTCCTTGACGGAAAGGCGAAAAATCCGCACTATACCGTCGCTGCAAAGACGGGAACCGCACAAATTGCAAAGCCGGGCGGGGGCGGGTATTATGAGGACCGTTACCTCCACTCGTTCGTGGGGTACTTTCCAGCATATGAGCCCCGGTTCCTAGTCTTCATTTATACGGTCTATCCAAAGGGAGTGAGCTTTGCGGCAAACACACTCGCAAATCCATTCCTTAAGATCTCAAAATTCCTTCTCTCGTATTACGATATAGCACCCGACAGATAGTAAGAAAAATATATGAAATCAATCATCAAAAAAATCATCATCCAAATCCTGACTCTTGAAGCAAAACTTGCGCTTCGAAAGTTCAAACCAAAAATTGTAGCAGTGACAGGGAGCGTAGGAAAGACATCTACAAAAGACGCTCTCTATACAATGCTCTCTGAGTTTTACCATGTTCGGAAAACTCACAAGAGTTATAACAGTGAGATAGGAATTCCCCTTACAATTCTCGGGTGTCCAAACGGGTGGGGAAACATGAGTATATGGTTTCAAAATATTTTAAGTGGTGCTTCTCTTGTACTTTTTAAAAAAGAATATCCTGAGTATCTTGTCCTTGAAATCGGTGCAGACAGGCCAGGAGAAATAAAAGAAGTAATGCAGTGGGTTCACCCTGATATTTCTGTTGTCACACGAATAGGTGATGTGCCGGTTCATGTTGAGTTCTATAAATCTCAAGCCGAGGTTGTAAAAGAGAAAAGTGAGCTAGTTCGTGGGGTAAAACCAGATGGAGCGGTTATCTTGAATGCTGATGATAAGGATGTAATAGGCTTTAAAAGCCTTACAACAGCATCTTGTTACACCTTTGGACTCTCTGAAGGGACAACGGTCTCAGCTTCGTATATTGAGCCATATTATGAGAAAGGGAATATTGTTGCAGGAACATCTTTTAAGGTAGAGATAAATGGCAATACTATGCCGGTAGTTCTAAAGGGGGTTTTAGGCACACAGTTTGCATTTCCAGTTCTAGCGTCATTTGCAGTTGCCTCTGCTTTAGGACTTAGTCCGATTAAAGTGGCAGAAGCTTTCCGAAAACCTTTTGCTCCGCCAGGGCGAATGAATATACTCCCCGGTATAAACGGCTCGACTCTTATTGATGACACTTACAATGCTTCACCGCTTGCAATCGAAGAGGCTTCTCGGACAATCCAAAAAACAAAAGCAGACCGTCGCAAAATTGCAGTGCTTGGGGATATGCTCGAGCTTGGAAAATATTCAAAAGAAGAGCACGAGAGAATTGGTAAACTTGCTTCTGAAGTGTTTACATATATTTTTACTGTGGGTCTAAGAGCAAAAGGATTTGCTGACGGAGCCCTTTCTGTGGGCTTTCCTGAAGAGAAAATAAAAAGCTTCAGTTCTTCCGAAGAGGCAGGGGAAGCGCTAAAAAGTTTTGTTGAGGCAGGGGACCTTGTTTACCTCAAAGGCTCACAAGGAATCCGCATGGAGAAAGCAACAAAAATGCTTCTTGAGCACCCAGAAAAAGCAGGGGAGCTTCTTGTAAGACAAGAAGACGAATGGTTAAATAGATAAATATGGGAATTATATTTGTTATTATCGCATCCATTTCAACCTTTCTCGGAGGGCTTGTTGCGCTGCGTCTTCGAAATAAAATGAATCTCCTTCTTGGGTTTGCAGCCGGAGCGATTCTGTCTGTCGTTGCTTTTGATTTGCTCCCAGAAATCTTTGAGGCAACAGAAGGGAATGCGTCAGCGCTAAAATGGGCGATGGTAGCAATGGTGTCCGGCTTTATTATTTTCCATGTTTTAGAAAAGTTTATTTTAATTCACCATGGCCACGAGCATGAGTATGGCGACCACAGTCACCCACACAAAGGCAAGTTCTCTGCGAGCGCGCTCATTTTGCACTCATTTATAGACGGACTGGGAATCGGGCTTGCATTCGGTGTGTCACAAGATGTAGGAATCGCAGTTGCGCTTGCAGTTATTGCCCATGATTTTTGTGATGGACTAAATACAGTCTCGCTTATGCTTTCGCACAACAACTCAAAAAAGGCTAGTTTCTACTTTTTAATTGCCGATGCGCTCGCGCCACTAGTTGGAGGTTTGGTAGGACTTCTTGTTGTCCTTCCTGACTTTCTTGCGCCTCTTTACCTAGGACTCTTTGCGGGAACACTTCTCTACATTGGGGCAGCAGATATTTTGCCGGAGGCTCATAGTAAAGACAGTTCTGTAAAAACAGTTCTCGCTACAGTGCTGGGAGCAGTAGTGCTTTTTCTTGCGATAGGACTCCTTGGGTAATTGATCAGACCCTTTTCCATAATCTTTCAAGGTTGGACCTTGTAACAAACGAACCTTATGCTACAACAAACTCAAGGGCGGTCCTTGAGTTTTAGATAATTTGCTTCTTAAAATCGCAAATTATGCTCAAAAGGTTTTCGATTTTCGGGGAATCGCGAGTACGCTTTCGGTCAAGAACATTTTTGTCGTCAGCCACTCCAAAAATTTCTCGACCCTGGATTTTCGGGACCCGCTTTTGCTAAAGCGGGTCCCGAAAATCCTTTCGATTCCCCGTAGGGTCTACAAAATGTATAGTCGAAAATCTTACTCAGATTTTCTCCTTAGTTTTGTGAGAGTTCAGCAGATAGAACCAATTTGATTCTTTATCCTGCAAGGTCGGATTGGTGAATTTTATTACAGTAAAAGGACCCTTCTCGTGCGCCTATGATTTATTTAAATAAACCTTCCCCAAAAAGAAGGACCACGAAAGCTATAAGTACTGTTGCTGTAGCAATGATATTTGCCCACATTGATATTCTTATGCTTTTCTCCTGAATCTTTTGAGATTCTTTCTGAGAAACCAAACTATCATGTGTGGCTTTCTCTTGAATTCTTATTAATTCTTTTTGAGCCATAAAAGAATCTAAAGAATTTCTTTCTAGCATTGTAACTATAGTTCCACACTTACTACAAAGGAAAATGGAATTACTTTTCCTGTCGCCACTATCGGCGTCCATGTGGAGTTTCCAGTCATGGTCACAACCTTTATCAAATTTTTCCTTGTAATGTCCTATTCCCATGTTAATTAAGTTATTTTAGGTAGTAAATTTTTAACTAATTTATCTCCAAGATAGTTATAAATACTACCTTCCGTAATAAAATCTGTTGTTTCATTCCAGCTTAGCGTAGCGATTGTTTTACCGACGACAACTTCCCATGGTTTATCTATACCAATTAGACCCAAAACTAATATTCTTAAAGATTTTATCTTTAAAACTTTTCTATCATAGCCAGCTTCTTTGAAAGCAACCATGTCTTCGAATTGAGGGTGAGATTTTCCACTTTTTTCAGTAATCCATTCGTCCATTTTTTCTTGTAGAGCTTCCCATGTGTAGCCAAGTGAAGATAAGACCTCGTTAGTTAATAGTAAATTTTCAGCACTATAACACTTTAGCTTTAGTTTTATTATAGGTAAATCATCTGAAAGATCTATTTCTGGTGTATCGTCTCGATCACGCAAGGAGTAAGCCTTTGCTTTATCATAGACACTTTCAATGATATTTTTAACCTCAGTTTCATAAAGATGTATTTGCTCTACGCTCCCACAGACACAAGGATAAATTTTAATTTTCCCTTGTGCTGTTCTAACTACTTGTTGCCATATTCGTTCGTCATCTTCACCCTCAACAAGCAGGACAGGGGCTTCATTAAAAATATTCGATAATGGATGTGCGCCAAAGATTGGCAAGACTTTTCTATAAACTTCTGATATTGGTTTAAATTCAATGTCTGTTTTACCTGAAGAAATGAAACTTAAATTTACATCAGAATATGATTCCAAAGCACCCAGTATTGCAGTACTGTGTGTTATTACAATAACTTTAAAATTATTTTCTATTACCAAATCTTTTAAAAAATGCATTAAGCGTACTTGTAAGTCAGGATGAAGGTGTACATCTGGCTCGTCCAAAAATAGAAAATTTTCTTTTCCAGCAATGCACTCTTTACTAAAAACTAGACACTCAATCCCTAGTGAGATAAGCTCACTTTCTCCACTACTTATAACTTCTGGGCCTATTTCTGTTGTTGTCCCTTTGTTATATATCTTAAAAGTATTATCATTCCTTTTAATTTCTATATTATCTAGAAGAGAGTTTATTTTAGTTATATAAATATCAAAATTATATTCTAACTCTGTTCTTTTTATGCTCTCAATTTCTTTCAAAACTAACCACTCTAGTTTTTTATATTGTGCAACGCTTTGTTGTTTAAAATTTGGTGTTTGATTCCTTCGTCGTTGATTAGGTAACCAATTTATATCACTTGATAATGCATTTTCCATGCCCGCATCATAACTTAAAGCACCACCCCGTTCAGGTGATATATATTTACTTTTTCCATAAAGTTCATTATGCGAAGATATGTGTTGTTCAACCTTTCTAATGAAAGTACTTTTACCAGAGCCATTTTTACCTAAAACAATATTAATCTTGTTTAGGTTTTTTAGTGTATAGCCATTTGCTTCTGATATATCCATACTGTTAATTATACTCGAAACACACCTTTCGTGCGTGCTGTTGAAGGTGAGCCTTCTCGAGATAGAACTTTATGATTCATTAAACTGTAAGGCTTTTATGACCTTTTCAGTGTAGTAGAAACGACCCTTCTCGGGCGTAGGTAAAATGGTCTAATATTTGCTCAAATCAAACCACTTGTTCTGGAATCCGGCTTTCTTCAATGTCTTCATTACGAAATTCGTTTTGTCTCCAATATATGTATCCTTTCCAGTAGGATCTTTTGCGATCAGTTCTTTCTTAAGCTTGCCATATGCATCTCTATCCTCATCGTGTTCTCTCAAGTAGTCCCTGAACAAAATCTGCCGTTCCAGAAAGCTGCCTCTATCATTGTATGCAATCGAAAGATGAAACTGGGTTGGATTGCCTTTTCTAAACAACCATCGCTCACCAGCATTCGACTCGTCGATTTGCGTAGACCCAGAAGGATAACCAAGCGTGGAAAGCGGCTGAATTAAATCCTGTGCGTCTTTCCATGACGGAACAGTAATCGCAATATCAATAATGGGCTTTGAAGCCAGCCCAGGGACCGAAGTGCTTC
The DNA here is from genome assembly GCA_964446625.1 of uncultured Candidatus Saccharibacteria bacterium. Lineage (GTDB taxonomy): Bacteria > Patescibacteriota > Minisyncoccia > Phycocordibacterales > CAIRYW01 > JAUPVJ01. The sequence continues at coordinate 236 of CAYUPH010000008.1, read as the reverse complement.
CGATATGCTCAATCGAGATTATCTTGTCTCCGAGCAGATCTTTGATTTTCTGAGCTTCGTCCTCATACATTTCCTTCCATTTCTGATCATAGTCCTGCACCTCGGTGTGAGAAAGGTCGGGTTTTTCTACAGTTGGTTCCATGAGTTAATTATATCGCTGATTGAGAGAATCGGTAGCCTATGCAGAAATACGAAACCATTGCATTGACGCTTCTCGAGCGCTCTCTAAAAGGTGA
>CAYUPH010000007.1:0-30984 GCA_964446625.1 uncultured Candidatus Saccharibacteria bacterium | reverse complement strand
TTGCTGGGGGACAGGGACTCGAACCCCGATACTCAGGACCAAAACCTGATGTCCTACCTTTAGACGATCCCCCAATGTATTTTATTTTTCCTTTCTTAATTGCTTTTATATTTTGGTCCCTCGTTTTAATTCGAGGGTACTCAGGACCACTGCCAGATCGTCTCGTAAACTCGACGCAGATGCCTTACCTTTAGATGATCCCCAAAATATATGCAAAACCGCCTTTTATAGCGGTATGAAAGCATTATACACCATTTCCCCATTTTTTCTACATTCTTTTTCCTACCCTCCTTCCTCCTTCACAGCAAAGCATTAGTCCAATCCCCACTTCAAAAATCCTACCCAAAACCTTCAAGGGCGGTCCTTGTAACAAACGAGCCTTATGCCACAACAAACTCAAGGACCGCCCTTGAAGAAGAGGTTAAAGGAAGAGTGTGTTGGTTTAATAAAGTTTAATAAATTTTAATAAAGAAGTAATTTTGGGTGGGTATAATTTGTAGGAAAGACAATTTGGAAACTAGCTTACCACACGACTATAAAACAATATTAATTAGCGATATAATTTATATATGACACTCGAAATTCAAAAAGGTTTTTACTACCACTACAAACACAATCCTGAAGTTGGACAGGATAACTATGCCTATGAAGTTTTGGGACTTGGACAGTACACTGAGGGAGCTTACGGGACTCCCGAAAACACTCTTGTCGTATACAGACCACTCTACGAGTCCGCACCCGTTTATACTCTTGGAAAAATGTTTGATATTCGCCCGCTTTCTATGTTTAAGGAGTTAGTCGAACAAAACGGTCACAAAATCCCACGGTTTAGAAAAATCGAGGACGGCGAAATTATTGATTTTCTTCAAAAGAAAAGAGCGGAAATGTACGGCGAAGAAAATTAGTTTTTCTTTTTTATATATTTTTTAATATCTTCAAAGGTTCCACCTACTTTTTTACCTGGGTTCAAAATATTTTTTGGATCAAAAATTCTTTTTGTACTTGCAAAAAGTTCCACAACTTCACTTCCATACATTTGGGTAAGGTACGGAGTACGAATAATTCCATCGTTGTGCTCCGCCGTAATCGAGCCTTTGTACTCAACCACCAAGTCGTATACCTTTTTTGAAAGCTCTAAAATTGTATCTGCAGAAAATGGAGAGCCGAGGTCCATAAGAGGAATGATATGAAAGTTCCCGTTCCCTGCGTGCCCCGCTATTGTATAGACTAATTTGTATTCTTTGAGGTAGCTTTCAAGGCGAGGTAAAAAGGCAGGAAGAAACTCTGGTTTTACAATAATGTCGTCAATAAACGGCGCTGTTCTCTTCCCTCTTACATGCTTTCGGAGCATATTGAAACTTTCTCGGCGGATTCGCCAATATTTTTCTGCTTCGCCACTGTCCTTTGCGATTCGCATTTTGTAGCCATAGTGCTCTAGCCTTTTAGAAGCCTCCTCAAGTTTTGATTTTACTTCCTCTTCACTTTTTCCTGAAAACTCAACAAGAAGAATGAGTTTTGGCACTCCACCAGTTAGCATCATGAGCGCCTCTGGAATAAAGCGGAGCCCTAATTTTATTGTCCGAAGAAAACCAAGCTGAACAAAGAAATCAAAGAAGAAGCGCACCGCAAGCTTCATAGAGTAATCGTCGTAACTTTCAAGTGAGTCAGGGTTAAGCGGAAGCACTTCTCCTACCATTTGTGGTAAGTTTCTTATTTCAGGAAGGAAAACAGCAAGAACATTTGAAAACTTCTCTACGGGAACAAGTCTGAAACGTATCTCGGTCACAATACCAAGGGTTCCCTGACTTCCGACAATGAGTTTACACAAATCAAAGACCTGCTTTTCCTCGTCCCACACATTCCAAAGGTAGTACCCCGCAGAGTTTTTTGAAACACTCGGCTTTGCTTTTTTTATTGTCTCTAAATTTTCAAAAATGAGCTTCTGAATTCCTGCGTAGACACTTCCTTCAAAGTCACCTTGAGACGCTTTTCTTGCGAGTTCTTCTTTTGAAAGCGCTGTGACCGTGTACTCGTTACCGTCTGTGAAAATAACTTTTAGTTTCTCGACATAGTTTTCCACTTTGCCGTACTTGATTGTTTTCTCTCCTCCGGAATTGTTCGCCACCATTCCACCCACTGCACAAATTTCTTTGCTTGCTGTGTAGGCAGGCATTATGAGTCCTTTTTCCAAAGTAGCTTTTTCAAAATCTCGGTAAAAACAGCCTGGCTCTACAACACCAAAGTTTTCACCAATTTCTTTGATACTGTGCATGTAGCGAGTAAAGTCGAGGATGACAGAGCTTCCGATTGCTCCTCCGGACATATCGGTTCCTGCAGAGCGCGCAGTAATCGAAAGATTTGTGTATCCCCCTTTGTTTTCAGAAACAAAGCGAACAATTGCTTTAACATCTTCGCTGTCTTTTGGATAACAGACTACCTGAGGCACAATTTCAAAAAGACTTGCATCGTGTGAATACAGCTCAAGAGTTTCTTTTGAATCGAGTACATCGCCTTTGATAAGGCTTCTCAAATCGTCTGCAAGTCTTGCCATACTATTTTTCTTCTACAAGTAAATCTATTAAACCAGCCTCAAGAGGAGCGAAAGCGAGAGCTGAAGTACCTGTAAGCGAAAGAGCCTGAAGCAGGCGCAGAAGCGCCCCCGAGTTTACTCTCTTTGACTTTGATGCTTTTCGGAGAATTTCAAGACTTTCTTCACTGAGTTCCTCTTCTAGTTTTTTCTCTGTATTTTTGTCGAGTCTCAGAACGAGCGCGCTTCGAACTGCTTCAAAAAACATTTGTGAAAATATTTTTTCAGAGACTCCTGCTTTTCGACATGACTCAAGGACGGCAAGAACCCCTGTGACGCTACCTTCTGAAAATTCAGAAAGAAGTTCATACGCAACTTTCATTCGAGGAGCTGAAGTAACGCTTTCTATGTGAGAAAGAGCGATTTTCTCTCCTTCTATAGAAGAAATCACTTTTTGAAGGATTCCATACGCATCTCTGAAGGACCCGTCACCAAGAAGAGTAATTAGACGGAGTGCTTCTTTGTCGATTGAGTACCCTTCATTTTTAACTGCCGAGAGAAGTACATCTGAAAGAGTTTTTGTATCAGGTTTTTTAACATGAAAAGTTTCGCACCGAGAGAGAATTGTGTCGGGAATTTTTTCGATTTCTGTTGTGGCAAAAATAAACTGCACATGTTCTGGCGGTTCTTCGAGAGTTTTTAGGAGTGCGTTCCACGCCTCTTTTGTAAGCATGTGCGCTTCATCGATAATGTAAACCTTTTTCTTTGACTCAAACGGCAGCGTTGCAACCGAGTCCCTAATAGAGCGAATATCGTCGATTCCCCTGTTTGAAGCTGCGTCAATTTCGTAAATATCTACTGGTTTGGTGCCGATTTCTTTTGCGAAAATTCGAGCAATAGAAGTCTTTCCTGTCCCTCGCGGCCCCGCAAAGATGTATGCGTGTGACCAAGAGTTTTTTTTGATTGCTTGTTTTAAAGTGTCAGTAATATGCGCTTGTCCAGCAACTTCGTCAAAGTTTTGTGGTCGGTATTTTCTATATAGTGTTTGATGCATAGAACTATTATAAAGGAGAAAAGTTAAAGTAGAAAGGAAAAAGTGAAAAGCAGAAACAAATAAAAAAACTTAGACCCTGAAGTCTAAGCTGTTACCACTTTTTCCGCTTTTTTCTTTTTCTTATTTGCCGCGTTCCTTGATTTGAGCGGCCGGTGTCCCCCCTGCTCTTCCTGAGTAGCGAGTTGGTGGGCCGTAGTGACGAGCGCCCGTCTGGACGCTCCTGATGTGCGAGGTTGTTTTGCCATAACCAAGTATGCATTTTACGAGAATAGAGCCAATTGTCAATAAAAAATGCCCAGACCTACGGTCTGGGCTCGAAGACTTTAGCCTCCACAATGTCCGGCACTGGCCTCGCAATGTGCCTCAAGGCAAAATTCACATGTTCCACAGGGACATGTCCCGTTGCTGGGAGAAAGTGAAAGCAAAATACCGCCAGTGGCGGTTTCTAAATAAGGATCAGTCATACCTCCCCTATAATAAAATACTTAATGTTGTTTGTCTAGAATTATTAAAATTAATAAAAATTGAATGTGTAGAAATGCAAAAGAGCGGAGACCTTGAGGGGTCTCCGCTCTCGGAGGTGCCCCAATTGGGGCGAGGCGGCGTGTCAGAAGACTAGGTGGTCGGGCCACCTTTCCCTTTGCCGGCGTTGGCGTCGCGGTTGGCGGTGATGGCCGTGGTCGGGTCGTTGGCGTTGGTGGCGGTGAGGCGGAGGCCTCGATTTTTTTGGTTCATCGCAGTGTTTTGTTTTTTTTCCGAGCCAAGCTCTATGTGACACGTGCAGAATGGCTGCACTGACCTGTTTTGGTTGCCTCAAAGAGCTTCATTAAGAATATTACTCCTCCTCTGAAACCTGTCAAATAAAGTTATCCACAGGTGAGGTGGAGGCTAGAGACCGCGCAAAAAGTCCCTGAGGACTTTTTGCGCGGTTTCTGCTGTTTCGCTTCCCATTAGACTCTCTCTAAATTCATGAATATTTTCCTCACCAAGAAAATATGATTTGAAATGTTTTTTCATGAGCGCAAAACTTTTTGTACTTCCCAGTTCTTTATCAAAAATTTGTATGTGTTCGAGGAGCGCTTCTGCTTTTTCTTTTAGTGTTGGCGTGTACCCTTCTCGCGAAAATCTCCAAGGACTTCCAAAAACACCGCGACCAATCATTACTCCGTCGCATCCTGTTTCTTTTACCCTCTCCAGTCCCTCCTCTATTGTTTTTACATCTCCGTTTCCGATTATTAAAGTCTCTGGCGCGATTTTGTCGCGAAGCTCAACCACTTGTTTAACAAACTCCCAGCGTGCAGGCACCTTAGACATTTCCTTCCTTGTTCGCGCATGAATCGTGAGCGCAGAAATTCCTTCACTAAGAAGCGCAGGAATCCACTCATCTATCTGGACGGTATTGAAACCAATTCGAGTTTTGACCGACACAGGAAGTCCGGCACTTTTTGCAGCGCGAATAATCTCTTTTGCTTTTTCTGGACTCTTTATCATTGCAGCTCCCGCTCCTTGCTTTTCAATTGTTTTGTCCGGACACCCCATGTTTATGTCTATACCGTCAAAACCGAGCTCTTTTACAAGCTTTGCGGCCTCTGCCATGTACTCTGGTCTACTTCCAAAGAGTTGCGCTACAATTGGTCTTTCCCCTTCTGTATAGATTAAGTCCTTTAAAAGCTTTTGTTTTCCCTCTGGAGTAGCGCGTATAAGCCCGTCTGCAGACACAAACTCTGTCCATGTGACATCCGGCTTAGCTCGCTTTGCGATAACTTGCCTAAAGGCTGCGTCGGTGACATCTGCCATTGGAGCAAGGACAAAAAAAGGCCTCGGGAGAGACTGCCAAAAATTTGGTTTTTGATTACTTTCTTCCATGTGCTAAAGAATCTATCACAAAGAGTGGTACTAGTCTAAGGATTCCTCACTCGCCTCTTCTCTAAACAAAACATTTTGTTCTATGTAGCGCAGGAGTTTATCTGCATCTCCGTTTCGGTCATTACTTTTTAAAATAACAAGCGCAATTTTTCTTTTTGTTTTCTCCTTTTTGCCTTCTATTTGAAAAGGCACTTCAAAGACTGACACTGTTGTTCGTGAGGCTTCTTCGGTATAGCCATTTTTACCGCCGAGAAAGTTAGTTTTCTTCATAAGTGCGTTTCCGTTGATCCAACTATGTTTTAAAATCGCATACTGTTTTACACGAGTGACATCCCAGATTTCTGGTTTCTCTTTTTCTATGTATTTTGCAAGTGTAAAGAGGTCTAAAATATTTGAAGTATTTTTTCGAGTGAGTCCACTTGGGTCTGAAAAGTGCGTGTCTTTCATACCAATTTCGAGCGCTCTTGCATTCATCTTTTTTAGAAATTCGTCCCTGCCGTAGTACTCTGCCAAAACCTCTGCTGCGTCGTTCGATGATTCTATTAGAAGCGGGTAGATTAGGTCGGTTGCCAAAATCTTCTCGCCTGAGTAAAGCCCTCCTTGTGTTCCGTACGTTTCAACAGACGACCTCTTTACTGTCACGCTGTCATGCTGAGGAATATTTTCTTTTGCAACAATTGCAGTAATGAGCTTCGAGACAGATGCAATTGGAAAATTAAGAGACTCGTTTTTTTGAACAATCACTTCACCAGTGATCACATCTCCTAGAAGAAACGAAAGTGAAGAGGTTCGAGGTAAAGCTGGGGCACCGTCTTTGAAAACATATGTTCCCTTTAGCTCTGCATAGTTTTGAATCGACACTTCTTCCACTTCATCATCGCTTCCCATTGGTTTTTGCTGTGCGGTTTCTGCAAGAATTTTTTGTTCAGCTTCTCGCTTTTCTGTGAGGAGTGCAATACCTTTTGAAGATATATCGATAAGCATATACATAAGCGAAGTTCCGAAAACCACACTTGCAATAACCCACACTGCTTTTGTGTGTTTTCCTGCGCCCGTTACGCTATGCACCTTATAGAGCTTTTTACCCTCTTCAGGCACATGAATTGTTTCAATATGAATTTGTGGTTCTTCTTTTCTTTCTTCTGTCATTATCTCTTTGGAAATACGAGAACTCCCGAGCTGTCTGCCGAAATAACCGCCTTGCTTCCTTCGTGTATGTCGCCTGCGATTATTTTTTCTGCAATTTTCTGCTCAATCTCCTCTTGGATTGCACGGTTCATTGGTCGAGCACCGAATTTTGGATCAGTTCCCTTTGTCACAAGATACTCTATGATACCATCTCCTTTTTCAAGATAAATACCCTTTTCTTCCATTCGTTTTCCGAGCTTCTCAAGCATAAGGCCCGCAATTCTCGCAAGATCATTTTTTGTAAGTGGATTAAAGAGAATAACTCCATCGAATCGGTTGAGGAGCTCGGGTTTGTAAATTGCTTTTTGAATAAGGAAATCTACAATCTCGTCTTTGTGTGTCACTGGGTTTTCACCACCTTGGAAAATTCTCCATATCAAATCACTCCCCGCGTTTGAAGTTGCGATAATAATGTTGTTTCGAGCAATTACTTTGTTACCCTTTGCATCACTAAAGGCACCCTCGTCGAGAATTTGTAGAAAGAGGTTCATTACCTCTGGAGTTGTCTTCTCGAACTCATCGAGAAGAAGAACGCCGTAAGGTCTTTCTTTTAGTAGTTTAGGCAAAACTCCTGCAGTATCTTCTCCAAAACCACCAATTAGCCTGTTAAGCGCGTCCGCTGTTCGAAACTCCGACATATCGAGTCGAGAAATATTTTCTTTTGAACCAAAGAAAATGTCTGCGAGAGCTTTGGTAGTTTCTGTTTTTCCAACTCCGGTTGGTCCAAGGAAAAGGAATGAACCGATTGGTTTGTCTGGGTTTCCAACTCCTGACCTACTTCGTTTGATAGCTGAGGAAATCGCTTTGACTGCTTCGCTTTGTCCCACGATTCTCTTTGCGAGACTCTCTTCAAGGTTTGTGAGCCTTTCTCTCTCTTCTTGTTTTGGAGCAGAAACGGGCACACCTACTTTTTCTGAAATCAGTTCAAGAACATCTTCTTTTGTTACTACTTTTCGTCCACGAGTTGCCATAAACGGCACTGACTCAACAAGTATGTCTGACGCTTTGTCTGAATACGAATAACTATCAAAATACCTAGCACTCTCGCGTGCAATCGCTGCTATTGCTGGGTATGTAAAGAAAACATGTGAAGCTGCTTCGACTTGTATTGCTTTTTCTTTAAGCATTCCAAGAACACCTGTCTTGTCCGCTCCTTCTGTTCGCACTACTTCAAAACGCTCCATCATCGCACTCTTACCTTCAAGAACTTCATGGAACGCTTCTTTTGAATCAAGTGCAATAATTTGAAGAAGCGGAGACGCTAGAAACGGCATAAGTACAGAAAGCGCGTCTGAGTTTAGTGTTTCTGCATTTTTAATGAAGCTTGAAAGGTTTGGAAGTACAATAATTGTATTACGAGATCGAATCGCTTCCATAAGAACTTCTGACCACTCTTTTTCAAAAGAAATTTTGTCGCCAGTATTTTCAATAATAAGATTCGGGTTAAGAAGGTATACTCGTTTTTTTGCAAGAAAATTATAAGTGTTCCCAATCGAAATTCGCCTTGCAAAAATGCGCACCAAATCCATTCGTGACGCTTCATCTGACGAAATAACAAGCGCGTTCGCGCTCTCTGACCTTGAAAGCACTTGCTCGAGGCGTCTAATAGACTCTGACTGCGATGCTTCGTAGCTTTCAAAATGTGAGGAACCATGGGTTGTAATATCATCGCCGTATTTTTCAAGAAGAAAAGTCTGCCCGTATGACCAGTTCTTTCCAATTCCTTGAATTCGTGAAAGAGCCTCGTCACTCCACCACATTTCTTCTTCGATTCTTTTTTCTTCTCTTCCGAGGACCCATTCTATAGCACCAAAAAGGTCTTCTGCTTTTACAGCTTTTGACTCAAGGAATTCCTTAAAACTTTGGTCTGCTCCGTACACAGCATCAACGTAGTCTTTAAAAGATGGTGTACCATCAGAGACAAAATCACTGACAGAGAGATCTGTTTTGTTTATGAGAAAAGTACGGAGTTCCTCTTCGCTAAAACCAAGCCTCTTCATCACTTCGTCTCCGATTTCAGAATATATAAATCCTCGAACCAAGTCGCCATCCTTTGAGTAAAAGATTATTTGTGCAATCTCAAATGGAAGACTATCAGAAAGCCGTGAGTTTCTTCTAAAAAAGTAAAAGAAGTACGCATCTGAAAGCGCTCCGAGAATAAAAGCTAAAAGAGCAAAACAAAACAATGCTTTCACCCAAGGCGAAATTCCACCCACAAAAATGATTGCAACAAGTGAAAAAAGCGCAATAACTCCTGATATTTCTTTTATTTTCTTGCGAGCTTCATGGGAAACAATATCCTCTAGTACAAGGGCTCCGTAAATATCTTTTATATATCTTTTTATACCTTCGTCTTTCATCGTATTGCTTCGAGAATATTTTTAATCATTGAGACAAACAATAAGAAAACAATCACTGGAGCTCCAAGATAAAGGACAAAGAGCGCAGCTTCAAAGACTATAAGAACAAGTGTTACAGCAATTCCAAATATGATAACAAACCCTCTTACAAAAAAACCAACAATCCGCATGAGGGTGTTTACAATAAACGCTTCGAAGTTCTCGGCAAAGTTAAAAAGTCCACCTTTATACTTTTCACCCAAGAGTTGCCATGGTGAAAAAAGAGTTTTAAAAAGTTCACCAATTGAAAATGTGTGGAGCACTGCAAGAATAAGGTTTTTGTACAGCTTAAAAAGACTCGCTATACCCCGAGTGTAATGCCAAAAAATGTACGAAAACACAAAAGCCATACGCATATTATACATTATTTGTATAAATCGCCGAATGTTTATTTGTTTTTAAAATAGACTTTTCCTGAAAACCTTACATCAACATAATCAAGTGTTCCAAAAAAACTTTTTATTTCTTCGTCTGACTTTGGTTTTCCTGTTGGAGAGTAGTAAAGCACTGCTCTTAGGTTTTGAAGACCAAGCTTTTCATCTTTTTCTGGGGACCACACGATTTTTACACCGGATGTTGTTACAAAATCGCTCTCTCTTTTGTTCTCAGTAAACACTTTTACGATTCTTTCTCCTGTTGGCTCAAGAAGTGTGTCAGCGTGCACTGCAAATTCGTAACTGTCCTTGTATTCATAATAAGAACCAAGGAGCGCAGTTCCTCCGTAAAACCTTTTAAACAGGTATCCTTCGATTTGTGGTGCATTTTCATACAGGAAGCCTTCTTTGTCCGCATAGAGGCAGTTTGTTTCATCAGAGCAAACCAAGAAAGCAGGAGTTCTCTCACCGAGGGAGACTGTGACTGATTTTGGTGTAAGCGAAACTTTTATATTTTCCGCTCCCGGAAAAGCAGTGTGAAGTTTTTGCTCAATATCGTCGCTTTTCATAACAAAAAAACTTCTCTTTGGAATAAGATACATGAAAAAACCAGACATCGAGTCGTCAAGAATCCTCTTGACCTCTGTTTCTGAAATAGTCTTCGCACCCTTTATTTCTACTTTTTCAACTTGAAAAATAGGGAGTCTCGAAACCAAAACAAAAGCACCCAAAATAAGCAAAATTCCAAGAAAGACAAAAAGCAGGATTTTTTTTCTCCTGCTTCTCTTTTTTTGCAAAAACGACTCTGAGTTCAAAGAAGCTTTACGCTTTTCCATTTTCCTTAGTTTAGACTACTTAAAAACTCTTTAGAAATAGGAAGGTATTTTTTGAGAACTTCTGGAACTCGGATTTGTCCGTCTTTTGTCTGATAATTTTCGATAATTGCAACAAGTGTTCGTCCGACTGCAAAAAGAGTTGCATCATTCATGTGAACATGCTCAATTTTTCCATCACCTCTTCGGACCCTTGTGTTTAGTCGGCGCGCCTGAAAACCAGCAACATTGTCCGCACTGTGTGTCTCGCGATATTTGTTTTGTCCTGGCATCCAAACCTCGATATCTACCTGTCTGTAATCAGGAAATCCCATGTCTCCAGTGCAAACCGCAACAACCTGGTAAGGAAGTTTGAGCTCTCGCAGGGCATACTCCTGAATAGCAACCAAAAAATCCTGCTCGCTCTTTGAGTTTTCTGGAAGAGAAAAAACTTCCATTTCTAACTTGTCGAATTGGTGCTGACGAATAATTCCTTTTGTATCTTTTCCGTAGCTTCCCGCCTCTCGTCGAAACGCAGTTGAGTAGCCAAGGTAACGAATAGGTAAATCCTTTTCTTCAAACACTTCGTCCATGTGAAGGGGGCCTAGAGTATGTTCTGCAGAACCAATGAGCATGAGGTCGTCTTCAGGAAACATATAGTGCTCTTCAGGAGTGAGGAAACGTGCCATACGATTTTGAACAGCTGGCTTTACAAAAACCGGAGGAACAACAGGAATAAAAGGAGAAACATCTAGTGTAAGGCCGGCTTCTTTTGCAATTTTTTCCAAAGTTTCTTTTGAGGATACTACCCCTAGCGCAAACTGAATGAGCGCAAACTGAAGAAGTGCAAGATCTCCTTTTATGTATGCAAAACGAGAGCCAGCAATTTCTCCTGCAGTTTCAGTGTCGATAAGTCCTAGATCTGCACCAAGTTCATAGTGTTCTTTTGGAGTAAAATCAAAAGTAGGAATTTCTCCGTATGTTTTGACTACTTTGTTTTGACTTTCGTCTGGGCCAATTGGTGTGTCTGGTGAAGGAATGTTTGGAAGCTTTAGCATAAGAGCAAGGTAAGCTTTGTCTGCTTCTTTAAACTTTGTCTCGAGACTATCGCTTTCGGCTTTGAGTTTCTGACCTTCTTCTATATTGCGATTTTTTGCTGCTTCGTTTCTCTTTTGGTTTAGTTCGTCGAGTTCCGCGCGAAGTTTTTTCTTTTCTTCAAAAAGGCGAAGAAGCTCATCGATGTCGATGTTTCGGTTTTTGTTTTTACACGCCTCTTTTACAATGTCTGTATTCTCTTTTATGAATTTTATGTCCAGCATAATTAGGCAAAGTATAGCACAAAACGGTAAATAAAAAATGTGACCGTCTTTCGAGCGGACACATGTAGGAAGAGAGGATCTAGGGCAATTGCTGCCAGTTTGGTCTTCTGGTTTTTAAGTAAAACATTCTCCAGACTGCGTTAGGGTGTCTATTGCGCAGTTCTCCCATTATATCTTCAGGAACTCGTTTTCTTTTCGCGCCGAGAGCTTGTGCTTGGGTATAACCCCAAGCATGCTCGCCGGTTTTAAAAAAAACCACGAATACATACAGAGCTTTTACGGAGCCAGGTGGTTTAGAATTAGTAGCCATAGCTAAAATAAATCTAGCAGATTTGTGTAAATTGTCTATAATTTATACATGCTCTCTGATTTCCCTATCCGTAAACTTGGACTAAGTGAAATTCCTCCGGAGCTCCTCGAAATTCCCGAGACTCCGAAAGAGCTTTATATTCGTGGTGCGCTTCCGCAAAGCGAAACCATTTTTCTGTCTGTCGTGGGTAGTAGAAAATTCACACCCTACGGAAAAGAAGCCTGTCGAAAACTTATCGAGGGGCTCCGAGGATACAATATATGTATTATTTCAGGACTCGCACTCGGCATTGATACGATTGCGCACGAAGCAGCACTCTCTGCAGGACTCAAAACAATTGCGATTCCTGGCTCTGGCCTAGGAGAATCCGTGATCTATCCCAAAACAAATATTTCTCTTGCGAAAAGAATTTTAGAAGCTGGCGGCGCTCTCCTGTCGGAGCTTCGCGAAGACGAGAGCGCCGCTCCGTGGACTTTCCCGAGACGAAACAGAATCATGGCAGGACTCTCGCAGGCAATACTTGTTATAGAAGCAGAGCAAATTAGTGGCACACTCATAACAGCAAGACTTGGAACAGAATACAACCGCGATATACTCGCAGTTCCCGGATCAATTTTTTCTTCTGCCTCAGAAGGAACACTCAGTTTAATTCGCCTCGGCGCAACACCAATTGGTAGTTCAAAAGACATCCTCGAAGCTCTCCACATAGAAGTAGAAGAAAAAAATATGGCGAGCGAGGAATTCAATTTACTTACAGAGGATGAAAGAAAAATAGTCACCGAACTAAAAGAACCAAAAACACGCGATGAACTAGCTGAACTAACAGACCTAGAAACAGCAAACCTAAACATGACCCTCACTCTCCTCGAAATAAAAAACATCATTCACGAGTCCGGCGGAAAGATTTATTTAAAATAGCCCTCACCCACACTCCTTCCTCTTCTTCCCAGAATGTTAACAAACTCCGCGATAGCAGAGTTTGTTAACATTTTGTTTAAAATTTATTTTGGAATAAATGGGAATAAAAAAGTGCGTAGAAACCTCTACGCACTGGTTCGTGTCAGAAAAAGTCTTTCGAGAACCTCCTGTATTTGGGATGAACTAACAGACATTATGTCGTTAGCGTTGACAATTCCTTCACCTACACTCATGTAAGGAGTAAGGAAAATAATTGTCCCCCTGAAGCCCGCTTCGCGAATTTGTTCAATCGTCATTGTAGAATCCGCATGTAGAAACACGAGCTCTGCCTTAGAAAGAACTTCTGGGCAAATGCTATCTTGACGAAGGATGCGTTCCTGCAACCCTCGCTGCATAAACCATGCATCAATGGCGTTTGCCAGATTTGAAACCTTGGACGCCAAAAAGAACGGAATTTGATTCATATCCCTCACTTTATCACAAGACAAAAAAATGAAAACATTTTGACAATTTGACGACTTCAATATACTTTATATAAACCAGCTACTCCTAAACCGCTGTTAATTCCCTCTTAATATATAGAAAAGTAAAATAAAACTTTATGAAATTACTTATTGTTGAGTCTCCTGCAAAAGCAAAGACAATCGAGAAATATCTTGGTGGCGAATTTACTGTACGCGCGTCTGTGGGACACATTCGCGACCTTCCAAAAAGCAACAAAAAAGCAATCGATATTCCAGGAGGATTTATTCCCCACTATGAAGTGTCTCCTGGAAAAGAAAAAGTAATTGCCGACATAAAATCTCTCGCAAAAAAAGCGGATGAAATAATCCTTGCAACCGACCTCGACCGAGAAGGAGAAGCCATATCTTGGCATCTAAAAGAAGCTATTGGACTTAAAAAGCCAAAAAGGGCTGTATTTAACGAAATTACAAAAGAAGCAATCGTGGAGGCAATAAAGCACCCGAGAGACATAGACGAAAACCTAGTAAAGGCTCAGGAAGCGCGACGAGTCCTCGACAGACTTGTAGGGTACGACCTCTCTGGTGTTGTATGGAAAAAAGTCCGCTACGGACTTTCTGCTGGGCGAGTACAGTCTCCAGCCCTGCGAATTATCATGGAGCGCGAGCGAGAAATCCGAAAGTTCATACCAGAAACATATTTTGTTCTCTCCGGAGATTTTGAAGGAAACAAAAAACAAATTACACTAACCTGCTCAGAAGAACCAAAAGAAGAAAAAGAAGCAGAAAGAATTAAAAAAGTTGCTGAAAAAGAGAAGTGGAGTATTACTAAAATTGAAAAAAGTGAAGTAAAAAGAAATCCTCGCGCACCTTTTATTACTTCAACCCTCCAACAAGCAGCGTCTACACGCCTTGGATTTTCTCCATCGAATACTATGCGAATTGCGCAGAAACTTTATGAGGCCGGAGAAATTACATACATGCGAACCGACAGTACAAATCTAAGTAAGTTTGCTCTCGCTTCGATTGCAGGAGTTATTGAAAAAAAATACGGAAAGAACTATCTTGAATTCCACACTTACTCAAAGAAAGCAAAGAATGCTCAGGAGGCGCATGAGGCAATTCGACCAACTCACCTCGAAAAAGAAAGTGCCGGACACACCGAAGACGAAAAGAAACTCTACAAACTTATTTGGGAGAGAGCAGTGTCTTCGCAAATGAAAAATGCACAAATACTCCGCACAAAAATTTTTGCAAATACAGAGAGCGGGTCTATTCCCGACTTTACTGCAACTGGAGGGACACTCCTTTTTGACGGATGGCTTCTTGCAGATCCGAGAGCAAAGGGAGAAGAAAATATTCTCCCCGCGTTTACCGAGGGAGAAAGCCTAGACCTCCTTGAGTTTAAAACAGAAAAAAAACAAACTGAACCACCAAACCGCTACACCGAAGCAGGGCTCATTAAAGAGCTGGAGAAGCGAGGAATCGGACGACCTTCAACATACGCTTCTATTATGAGAACTCTTGAAGAGCGCGAGTATGTGACCAAAGAAGGCAAGACTTTGATTCCAACAGATACAGGAGATGTTGTGTCTACTTTTCTTGAGGATAACTTTGGAAGTTACATTAGCGACACTTTTACTGCAGAAATGGAAGATGAACTAGATGAAATTGCACTTGGAAAAAGAGAGTACGCAAAAACTCTTGCTGATTTCTATGGACCATTTCTAAAAGAAGTAAAAGAAAAAGACAAGCAAGGCAAGGCTACAACTTTTGGTGAAGCAGATCCAAAATTCAAATGTCCAAAGTGTGGAGCCGGAATGGTAATTAAACTAGGGCGTGGTGGTAAGTTTCTAAGTTGTAGCAAATACCCTGACTGTACAGGAGCGCTTACAATCGAAGGCCTTGAAATCAAAGGTGATGAGCCAATTGGTACTGACCCAGAAACAGGACTTTCTGTTTTTGTAAAAACCGGACGATTTGGACCGTATGTACAGCTCGGAGAAACAACAGGAAAAGGTAAAACCAAAGTAAAAGCAAAAATGGCATCGATTCCAAAAGACATGGACCCAACAAAAGTAACAATTGAGGACGCGATGCGGCTCCTAGCCCTTCCTCGCACACTTGGTGTTCACCCAGACACAGGAAAAGAAATAGTGGCGAACCGGGGACGGTTTGGGCCGTATGTTATGCACGACGGTGATTTTAGGTCCCTTAAAACAGACGATGTATTTACAATCGAACTCCCACGCGCACTTGAAATTCTAAGCGAACCAAAAAAAGTAGGTCGCGGTCGCTTCGCAAAAAAGAAGAAATAAAAAAAAGCGCCGACTTCAGTCAAGCGCTTTTATTCCCATTTTCTTTAACAAACCCAATTTTGTTGTAGGTTTGTTCAGGCTTTTATGTTATCCGCTAATTTGCTGATAGATGAGTCTTGCCTGATTTGTGTCTTCATCTGTCCATACCAGATCTCCAACATGTTCTTCTTCCGGTTCAGGAGTGTGTCGCGCCACTATCCCTTTATCTATAAGACTCATTACACGAGAGCTAAGTAATGTAGAAATCTCTTTTGATCTAGCAAAAATACCATCCAACTCTCCAGCCTCTACCGCTCGTAAAAATTCCACGTCTTTAGCCTCAACATCGAAAGGTTTATCTGTTTTTTCACTACGCTCTCTTATCCCCTGCATCTCTTCAGTGTATTCCGGACTTCCAAAAAAAGTTCTAATTCGATTAGCAAGATAGCCACTTAGATGTTCAGAAAGCTTTTTCTTCTCTCCTCCCTCATTTGTATTAGTAAAATCACCTTGAATAATTTTATTTTCTCCTTCTGCCATATATTTTTTCTTAAATTGTAAAGTTATCTAAATTATAGTTCTCCTCCTCTTCCTCAGCAAGCTTTACCTCCTCCTTGCTTCTGTCGTCCAAATTCTGCTTTTCCTCCTCTTTTGAAATCGGATTTTCTGCCTCTGTAGGTAGTGGCTCAGAACTTGCTTCACTTACAATTTCCTCTGCAGCAATAGCCACAGGTATTGCGTTTGATAGTGCTTCAGTAGCGTTCCCTGCCTCTCCCGTTTTGTTTTCTAGTGAGTGT
Organism: uncultured Candidatus Saccharibacteria bacterium; assembly: GCA_964446625.1. Taxonomy (GTDB): domain Bacteria; phylum Patescibacteriota; class Minisyncoccia; order Phycocordibacterales; family CAIRYW01; genus JAUPVJ01. Next base: position 14,662 of record CAYUPH010000007.1, on the reverse strand, counting down.
TTAATCTGTTCTGCAATATCTCTCAGGTTTACTTCATCAAAGAAATCAATATGAATTTTTCCTCCTTTTGCTTTTCTCTCGATAGAAACTCTCGTTCCAAGGGCCTCTGAAAGCTTTTCTTGCATTTCAATTATTTCTGGTCGCATAGCATCGTCGAATTTTCGAGCTCTTTCAAATGCAATCTGGCGCGCAATTTTCTCGGTCTCCCGCACCGTCATTTTCTTTAGCATAATCTCTTTGAAGAGAGTTGTCTGTTCTGCTTTTCGGTCAATAAGCATAAGGAGAGGTCTGGTGTGTCCTTCAGAGATTTTTCCTTCAGCGAGCGCGAGTTGCATTTCTTCGGGAAGAAGCAGGAGTCTAATTGAGTTAGAAACATATTCCCTACTCTTTCCTACTTTCTGCCCAATCTCTCCGTGCTTTAGTCCAAACTCGTCTGCAAGTTTTTTAAAAGCCTTTGCTCGGTCGAGAGGGTTTAGGTCTTCACGCTGTAAGTTTTCAATAATTGCAAGCTCAAGTTTTAGCTTGTCGTCATTTTCTCCACTTTTAATAATTGCAGGCACTTGTGTGAGTCCAGCAATCTTTGAAGCTCGAAGCCTTCTTTCTCCGGAAATGAGTTCGTATTCTGATACTAGTCCACCATCTTCTTTTTGAACTTCTTTACGAGTTACAACAAGTGGTTGCAGGATTCCGTATTGGCGAATAGAAAGCGCCAGGTCGCGAAGCCTCTCTTCATCAAACTCGATACGTGGCTGGAATGGATTGGGTTTGATTTTCTCTACCTCGATCCAAAAGATTGAATTGTTATAAAATTGCATAGAAATATATTACCACGGCACCCCATTAGAATAAATTGTGGAAAGACAAAAAATGTAGTAAATTGAGGAAATAGTAAAGCCCGGATGGCGGAATTGGTAGACGCACACGACTCAAAATCGTGCGACGCAAGTCATGAGAGTTCGATTCTCTCTCCGGGCACAAAGTTTAAAAAATAAGTAGTATTTTTTTATTGGCTTTGTTGCACACGGAGAGAGAATCGAAAGACAGAGGCGGTACACAAGACGAGGAGTACGAGTGCTTGTCGCCGAGTCCGGGCTGGGGTTATGAGCTACAATTCGAGTCCTGCGAGTAATTTAGCCATAAACCGCGGCCGATTCTCCCCGGCACAAAGTTTTAAAATGAGTGGCACTATTTTCTTTATCCACTAACCACTTATTTTAGTGAGGAGTAAAATATAGGTAAACTTTTGCTCTGTTGCATGAAGACAAAAATCTCATTCCACCTTTTCATCTTCGTCGTTGGCTTGATCCTGCTTTTGATATACCTCCTTTGTGGGGTTCTAGGCACCTTAAGCAACAAAGAATGGGGCATGTTCTCATTGTCGCTGTTTTTCACACTTGTTGTTATTTGGATTATTTTTCTTACGTTTGATAGCTGCATGTCGTCCTTAACAACGAAAGAGGGTTAACCACACCCTCATTTTTATTTACAAATTTTAGACTTCATGAGAGACTTTCATCGCATGAAAAAGAAACCAAAAATTCTCGTTGTCCTCGGACCTACTGCCTCAGGAAAAAGCGACCTGGCAGTTAGTCTAGCTAAAAAGCTTTCTGGAGAGGTTATTTCTGCTGACTCAAGGCAGGTGTACACGGGACTCAATATTGGAAGTGGTAAAATCACAAAAAGAGAGATGCGCGGTATTCCCCACTACTTACTCGATGTAAAAGACCCGAAGAAGATTTTTACTGTTTCAAACTTTAAGCAACTCGCTGAAAAAGCAATAAAAGAAATTCTTAAAAAAGGAAAACTTCCTATTGTCTGCGGCGGAACAGGATTTTACATTGATGCGCTTGTAAAAAATATTACCCTTCCTGAAGTACCACCCAACTCAAAGCTTCGAAAGTCGCTCGAAAAGTTTAGTACGGAAGAGTTGTTCCAAAAACTAAAAAAGCTTGATACTCGAAGAGCAAAAGAAATCGATTCAAAAAATAGAGTTCGACTCGTGCGTGCGATAGAAATAGCAGAGGCTCTAGGAAATATTCCGAAAGCAAAAGAGACAACTCCTTTTGATACGACTTACATAGGAATTTTATGGAATGACGAAGATTTGCGAGCTCGAATCAACCAGAGGCTCCAAAAAAGATTAAAGCAAGGAATGATAAAGGAGGTGACGAATTTACATAATAAAGGACTCAGTTGGAAAAGACTTGAGGACCTCGGTCTTGAGTATAGGTATATTGCAGAGTATCTACAAAAGAAAATTACTCGGGAAGAAATGATAGCTTTGCTTCAAAACAAAATCTGGCAGTACGCAAAACGCCAAATGACATGGTTTAAAAGAAATAAAAAGATTGTTTGGGTTTCGGGAGGTGAGTTATCTGTAGCGGTAAAAAAATTGAGGGTTTAAAAAATTGGTTGTGGACGATGTAGGATATCGACCCTTACAGGGTCAGTACACCTTTTGGCTAAAATTTTCGTAAACTCAATTTTAGGCTCAAAAGGTTTTCGATTCCTACACGAAAGCTCTCTCAGAGCTTTCTATCGCCCGCAGTTTTCACTGCATTCAAACTGCGGGCGATGTAGGAATCGAACCTACACCAACGGTTTTGGAGACCGTTGTTCTACCACTAAACTAATCGCCCATGCTTTCCCTACTATACCAAAACTAGCCCCTTCGGGCTAGTTTTTGGATTATTTTTTAGCTTCTTTAAAAACAACGTGTTTCTTGAGCTTTTTGCTGTATTTCTTTAGCTCAATTTTTCGCTGTACACCCTTTTTGTTCTTACGAGTATAAACTGTCTCGCCGGTGTCTTTGTTTCTAAGGATTATTAAATTATCTTGTGACATAGTGAGAACATATTACTATAAAACGGTAAAATTGCAAATAATTGAAAATGGTTTAAAATGGGAGTTTATAAGCGTAGGTGGCGGAGTGGTCAATCGCAGCAGACTGTAAATCTGTCGCCCAATGGGCTACGGGGGTTCGAATCCCTCCCTACGCACAAAATAACGACTGAACCCTGGAGCAATTCAGGACTATAATTTTGTAAAGTAGGGTGGGACTTCGAAAGACGGAAGCGGTATACAAGACGAGGAGGGCGAGTGCTTGTCGCAGAGTCGGGGTCGCGAAAATTTTAATTATTCGTGACCGAATCCCTCCCTACGCACAAAATAACGACTGAACTCAGTATCAATTTAGTAATGCAAATCCAAGCACCCATAAAAACAGGCCCTTCGGGCCTGTTTTGTTTTTATGCTTTTCCTACTCTTTTTGGAATAAGGACCTCTCCGATTATGTTACCCTTTCTACCCTTCTTTACATCAAAGGTGAATTCTTTGTTTTTTACTGACACAGTGACAGCACCTCCTTTTACGATTCCGCCAGAAATAATCAGGTGCGCAAGTGGATTTAGAATTTTGTTTTGAATAAGCCTTTTTAGAGGCCTTGCTCCATACTGTGGATTGTACCCTTCTTTTCCAAGAAGAGTGAGCGCGTCTTCAGTAAGTGAAAGCGTGATTTCTTTTGCCTTTAGTCTTTCTTTTACAAGACTAACTTGTATGTCTACAATCTTTCGAATCGACTCCGGTGAAAGAATATCGAAGACAATAATGTCATCTAGTCGGTTCAAAAACTCTGGTCTAAAGTAATCTTTTAGAGATTCGAGTACCTTGTCTTTAGCATTCGCATAGTTTCTTTTTTCTTCTTCAGTTCCTTCAGCGCTTCTAAAACCAATTTTTTCCATTCGGTCAATGTACTGCGCTCCAATGTTTGAAGTGAGGATAATAACAGTATTTTTAAAGTTTACTGTTCGTCCTTTTGTGTCAGTAAGGCGTCCGTTGTCGAGAACCTGCAGAAGTATGTTAAAGACTTCTGGGTGAGCTTTTTCAATCTCGTCAAAAAGGATTACACTGTACGGTCTGTGACGCACAAGCTCGGTTAGATTTCCTCCTTCTTCGTGCCCAACGTAGCCTGGAGGCGCACCAATAATTTTTGATACTGAATGCTTTTCCATGTACTCAGACATATCAACTCGTACTAACGCCTTTTCATCATCAAAAAGAAAATTCGCAAGCGTTTTTGTGAGTTCTGTTTTTCCAACCCCTGTTGGACCAAGAAGAAGGAAAGAGCCGATTGGTCTGTTAGGATCCCCAATTCCTGCTCTACTTCGTTTTATCGTGTCAGTAATTTTTTGCACCGCTTCATCTTGCCCAATAATCTTTGCTTTCAGATCCTCCTCCATTCGAGACAGTTTTTGTGCTTCTTCTTCAAGCATGCGAGTTACAGGAATACCCGTCCATTTAGACACAATATCAGCAATATCGTTTTCTCCGATTTCCTCTTTTAGAATTCGTCTACCACTTTGGAGTTTTTTTAGTTTCTTTAGTTTTAGCTCTAACTCCTTTTGAGCGTTTGGAATTTTGCCATAGCGAATTTCTGCAGCTTTAGAGAGATCAGCTTTTGCCTCAGCTTGTTCTGCTTCCATCTTGAGCGAGTCGAGCTCTTTCTTTAGCTTTTTAATCCCCGTAATTATCTCCTTTTCATTTTTCCACTTTAGGTCAAGCTCTTCTGTTCCCTCTCTAAGGTCTGCGATTTCTTTTTCGATTTCTTTCATTCGACTCTTTACTTCACTGTTTCCCTCGGCATCTTTTTTAAGTGCTTCTCTTTCAATCTCAAGACGCATAATTTTTCGGTGAGCAACTTCAAGCTCGTGAGGTTTGTTCTCAAGAGAAATCTTTAGGTGTGAGGCTGCCTCATCAATAAGGTCTACTGCTTTGTCAGGAAGAAATCTGTCTGTAATGTAGCGAGAAGAAAGGTTTACAGCAGAGACAATTGCATCGTCGGTAATATGCACTCCATGGTAAAGCTCGTATTTATCCTTTAGACCTCGAAGGATTGAAATTGCGTCTTCAACAGATGGCTCAAGAACATAAACTGGCTGGAATCTTCGAGTAAGTGCAGGATCCTTTTCAATATGCTTCTGATACTCCCTCAGAGTTGTTGCACCAATTGCTCGAATTTCTCCTCGCGCAAGCGCTGGCTTTAGCATGTTAGATGCATCGAGAGAACCTTCTGCTGCTCCCGCTCCCACAATTGTGTGAATTTCATCAATAAAGAGAATCACTTTTCCGTCAGACTTTTCAATATCTTTCAAAATGCTTTTTAGTCTTTCCTCAAACTCTCCTCTGTATTTTGTTCCTGCTACCAGAGAACCAAGGTCAAGAGACACAAGCTCTTTGTCTTTTAGACTCTCTGGCACATCCCCAACCGCGATTCGTCCAGCCAACCCTTCGATAATCGCTGTTTTTCCCACGCCTGCTTCTCCAATAAGAATTGGATTATTTTTTGTTCGTCTTGAAAGGATTTGGATAACTCGTGCAATTTCGTTGTCTCGCCCAATAACTGGATCAAGTTTATTTTCTTTTGCGAGTCTTGTGAGGTTTCGTGTAAATTTGCCGAGCGCTTTAAACTTCTTTGGTGCCTGCACTTCTGGCGCAGAACCAGCCCTAAGCTCACCTACAACTTCAACAACAACTTCTTTTGTCACTCTAAAACGCCTAAGCATTTCTTGTGCAGCACTTTGCACTTCACACATAGAAATAAAAAGGTGCTCAACAGAAATAAACTCGTCTTTAAGAGTTGCTGCAACTTTTGCAGATGACTCAATAATTGACGCAAGTTCTGGAGTCAGATAAATCTGGTATGAAGAAGAAAGCACCTGTCCGCTGTCTGGCGCCTCAATAGAATCAAGAAGAGAATCAGTAAGAAGGATTGTATCTACATCAAGTCTCTCTAGAATAGAAATAACAAGGCTCTCCTCCTGGAGGAGAAGTGATGCAAGAAGGTGTAGAGGGTTTACATGGTTTTGACCCCTCTCGATTGCTAATTCGTGAGCTTTTCTAATAGCTTCTTTGGCTTTAGTTGTGAAATTTCCAAATGGTGGCATATGTTTAGTATTATATCATAAAAGATACTTTCTATCTAGAGAGACCCCTTTTCTGCTCCTCTAAAAGGCTCCTGGGATTTCAGCTTTAATTTGAGAAATGTCGATAAAGTGAGTGCCCGAGTTCTCAGTCCCCGAGACTGCAAGCCCTGACACCTTTCCCGTGCTACTTAGAAGAAGCCAGCCAGCAGAGAAAGCAGAGAGTTTTACATCTGTCACCACCTCAACTGGTGTTGAAGATGCTCCTTTACCAACAAACCGTCCGTACTCTGACGCAATTCCTGTCGAAACAACTGAGCTTCCTTCTTTTGCACCGATTGCAAAAATACTATTTCCAAGTTCAAGCGACGAGATTGAAGAAGCGGTTTGAATAGCAATCTCAGGAATTTGATCTGCGGGAGACGTAACAAAAAAATGCGCGTATCCAGAAACACCTGGTTTTTGAACTATCGCGTCAACACGTTTTCCATTTGGAAATTCGAGGATAACTTTTGTTCGTGTGTAGAGTCCTAAAACATTTGGACCAACAAAGTTTTGCTTGTTAGAAAAAGAGACAGCTGTTCCCATGTAGGAATCTCTGTAGAAAATTTTTACGCTTGACTCGGAAATTTTTTGAACTGTTTGGCTGAGCGAAAAAACTGGCTCTGAATTTTGTTTTTGAGGCACCCTTTCTGTTATTGGGTTCTTTGAAACTGCCGCTGGAGTCACTTGATCAAGTGTTCTTTCAACTACTTTGTAAACTGTCTGAGCAACTGGCTGGCCCGAGTCATCCATAAGGGACGCGGTAAAAACACCTGTTGCAATCGAAGAAACGAGTGCAATCATTATACAGAGAAGGACAACTTGTTGTTTTGTTAACTGTTCCATTTAAGGTTATTTCTAGATTTTATCATAGACAAAGCCTTGAAAAAACGCTTAACATGTCTTCCTGTGGTCTCCCTTCCAAAAGAGACTCGTAGCGAAGACGACTCAAGTCCAGGGTGAATCTCGCGCACGACATATGAGTAAGAGTTTTCCTTCGTATTTTGACAGCTTGAAGCCGAAGAGACAGCAATCCCTTCACTGTCGAGACAAAAGACAAGGAACTCACTGTCCTCTCCCGGAAGTGCAAAATTACAAACGAAAGGTACTCGCTCATCTTCTTCCACGCTTCCGTTTATAACTGTGTCTCCAAAGTTCTTTTTGAGAAGTTTCCAAAAAAGAGTTTGCAGCCTTTTTGTCTTTTTAAAATCTTTTTTTCTTCTTTTTTCAGAAATCTCGAGCGCTTTTTCAAAAGCAATAATCTGCGGAAGCGCTTCTGTTCCCGAGCGAAGTCCTTTTTCTTGTCCTCCTCCCAAAAGAATCGGTGAAATGTGCACATCTCGCCTCACAAAAAGAAGCCCTACACCTTTTGGTCCGTAGACTTTCCCTGCATCCAGAGTGAGCAAATCGACGTGTAGATGTGAAAGTGAAAGAGGAAGTAAGTTAGCCTGGCATGCATCAGTGTGGAAATACGGAAAAGAAGGGTGGACCAAATCTCGGTCTTTTTCTTTTTTAAAATGGCGAATTATTTTTGCCACTTCCCCTAGTTTCTGAATTGTGCCGATTTCATTGTTAACGTATTGTAGAGAAACCAAAACTGTATTTTCTTTGAGAGCCTCCTTTATTTTTGAAACTTGAACAATACCGTTCTCTTCCGGGGAAATAAGAGTCACCTCTCCCCCCACTTCTTTTAGGTGATTAGCACATTCTAAAACAGAAGAGTGCTCAATAGTTGAAAAAATAAAATGCGGAACGAAGGATGGGTTTTCAAGCTTTACTTTTTTAAATACTCCCATAATAGCGAGGTTATTTCCTTCTGTTCCTCCACTTGTGAAAACAATTTCATCACTGCGACACATGAGCATTTTTGAAATACTGTTTTTTGCCTGTTCAAGTCGTTTTCCTGCCTCTACCCCTTCTTTATATAATGCAGACGCATTTACAAAGAAAGCGCTCCCTTCTCTTAAAGAGTCGTTTACTTTTGGGTCTACAGGGGTAGCCCCCGCATAATCTAGGTATATTCTTTTTTGCTGAAATAGTTTCATTTATACAATAATGCAACATAAAAACTTTCCTTGCAATAAATGCAGAGCCTAAAAAGCCCTTTAATTTTGAGTTTCACCTTATTTATGTATAATTGAGGGAATATAATGGACAAGAATTCTGAGACAAAATCAAGACCTCCAGTAGTAGCAGTAATGGGACATATTGACCACGGCAAGTCAACGCTTCTTGATTTTATCCGAAAAACCAACACAACCTCTGCTGAAGCAGGAGGAATCACTCAAAGAATGAGCGCCTACAAGGTAGAGCGAGTAGACGGGGCAGGCAAAAAACAGCAAATTACATTCCTCGACACTCCTGGACACGAGGCTTTTGGAGCACTCCGGGGACGTGGCGCCAGAGTTGCCGATATTGCAATCCTTGTTGTTGCAGCAGACGAGGGTGTAAAACCTCAAACTCTCGACGCACTAAAAGCTATTCGAGAATCTGGTCTTCCCTTCATTGTCGCGGCAAACAAAATAGACAAGCCAAACGCTGACATGGAACGTACAAAACAAAGTCTTGCTGAAAACGAAATCTTTGTTGAGGGATACGGTGGTGATGTACCTATCGTACCGGTTTCAGCGGTAAGTGGACAAGGAGTAGACGACCTGCTCGACATGGTATCCCTTATGGCAGAGCTCCAAGACCTAAAAACAAATCCTTCCCTTCCTGGTGCAGGAACTGTTATTGGAGCAGAAAACTCAAAGCTGAAAGGTATCTCGGGCGTTCTTATGATAAAGGACGGAACACTTCACTCTGGTACTTTTATTGTCTCAGGAGGAGCAATTGCACCAACGCGAATTTTAGAAGATTTTCAAGGCAAAAAGATTACCTCCGCAGTTGCAAGCGACCCCGTACAAGTTGTTGGTTTTAGCGAACTTCCAAAAGTTGGATCCCCATTTTTTGTGGTAGAAACAAAAAAAGAAGCCGAAGCTCTTGCTCTTAAGGAAAAAGCGAGCGAAATCACTCATGAAGAACGACGAGTTCAAGAAGAAGGCATGACTCCTCTTCCAATTATTATCAAAGCCTCTTCAGCAGATGTAATTGACGCGATTTTCCATGAAATTAGGAAAATCAAAAATGACCGTGTATATCCAAAAGTAGTACACAGAGGGATCGGATTTATTTCAGAGGCAGATGTAAAACTAGCGCTCGGAGCACCAGGAACTATTATTCTTGGATTTGATACAAAAATTGATGCAGGAGCAAAGACTTTGTCCGAAAGAGCAAATGTAAAAATTGAAACATTTACAATTATTTACAAACTTACTGAATGGCTCGAAGAATACCTCACTCAAAATACTCCAAAAGTAAAAACTGAAGAGATAAGAGGAAAAATCAAGGTTCTAAAAAGTTTTAGCAGAAGCAAAGATAAGCAAGTCATCGGTTGCCGAGTTGAAGAGGGTGAAGTCACACTCCAAGATGAAGTCCGAATTCTTCGAAGAGAAAGCGAAATAGGGCGCGGAAAAATAAAAATTCTTCAGCAAATGAAAAGCGAAGTAAAAGAAATCAAAGCAGTAAACGAATGTGGAGTGTGCGTTGAAGCAAAAATTGAAATTGTTCCCGGAGATTATCTTGAATCATTTGTAATCGTAGAAAAATAAACATATGGCAGGACACAAAAAAGAAATGGCTCTCGAAGTTTTGCGCGACTTAGCGTCACGCTTCTTTGCCGAGAACGGCACCTCAAAAGCCTCCCTTATAACAGTGACAAAAGTAGAGAGCTCACCAGACCGAAAGTTTTCAAAAATTTTCTTTACTGTTTACCCTGAGACAATGGAGAAACAAGCACTCGAGTTTGCAAAGAGAAATAGAGCTGAATTTAGAGATTATATTAAAAAAGAATCTCTTCTCTCTCGACTCCCCTTTATTGATTTTGAAATTGACTACGGCGAGAAAAATCGCCAACAAATAGACCAGATTTCTAATAGTATTTAATCTGGAGTTTTCTTTCTAAGTACGGTATAGTTTCTGTAGTTTATTGGCGTGGTGGCGAAGTGGTAACGCTGCGGTCTGCAAAACCGCCATGCGCGGGTTCGATTCCCGCCCACGCCTCAATACGCCCGGGTGATGGAATTGGTAGACATAGGGGACTTAAAATCCCCAGATCGCAAGATCGTGCGGGTTCGACTCCCGCCCTGGGCACAAATTAAAGAAGTTTAAAAGACTCTACGAACTTTTGAAACACTTCAGCTTCGCTTTCTGTGTAGCTGTCTTCTGCTTTTGGGAGAAGAGAAAAAACATATACTTTCTCCTCTATTTTTATGTACGCAACTTTAGTTAGAAATCCAGGAGCGAGCCAGTTCTCCTCGCGTATTACTGCCTCATAATCTTTAATATTTACATCTTCTGACTCTAGAATCTCACTTGCAGGTTGGCCTTCGTTTGCAGTTTCTGCAATCTTGTCTGACGCCACTAAAAATTCTTTTAACGTCGATGTAGCCTCTGTAAAACTTATAAAACCTGTAAAACCTCCTCCTGCACCATCTGAGAAAATAAATGATGTAATGTCTTTATCTTTTCCTTCTGAGACAAGGTATTCAGGTGGATATTCAATACTAAATCCGTGATTTTTATATGTGTTCCACCCAATGTTTTGCTGCACATTTTCTTTGCTTACTTCTCCTGAAGCGCTAAAAGAGTGAAATTTAAGTCCGATAAAAAAAGAAATGAGCCCAAGAAAAACAACAACGCCTCCTGCCCACAATTTGGTTCGTTTTTTCATCAACTCTATTTTACTACTCCCTCGATTATCCTCCTAGTGTCCCCCATATGGTCCTCAGAATGAAGAACAACGGATACAAAGTTTTCTCCTTTCTCATTACTAAACATTACAACCAGGTTTTTTCGCGCCTCACCAGTGTCTCCTGTTTTCCATGCAATTATATTTTTTTGAAGAGGTGTCGCCAGAAGCTTGTTTGTTGCAACTGCGCTGTGGTGAAAACCTGTCACAGAATATATTTCTCGTGTCGATTCATGTGCATCATATTTAAAATGCCTCGAATTTGTAAACACAAACTTTGCCATTTTTGCTACATCAGCAACTGTCGAGAGATTGCTCGGCTCGTTTTGTATATCAAGACCTGCCGGATCCCGGAAAGTAGTGTTTTGAAGTCCAAGGTTCTTTGCAAAAAGATTCATTCTGCGCAAAAACATTTCTGTTCCATACTGAATTGCAAAAGTCCTTGCTACATCATTGTCTGATTCAACAATGAGCGAAGAAAGAAGTTCTCCCACTTTAAATTCTTCTCCAGGCAAGTACCTTCTGCTTGTTCCGTAACCAATTGCACCCGCAGGAATCTTAAAAACCTCCTCGTCGTTCCAGGTCTGCTCTGCTAAATAATCCGTTGCAATTTTTGTAATACTCGCAATTCCTTGTCTTTTATTTATATTCTTTCCATCCATAAGAACAAGAAGTGACTTATCTGACACACAGTATATTCCCCACGAATCTGCAGAAAGAGTTTCGAGAGACGCTTTCACACTTTGGCTAATTTTTTGACTACATGATTCCTCAGTTTTTGTGCCTCCTGTTTTAGAGAGTTTGCCCCCTAGAAACCTAGGAGAAACTTCAACAGCATAAAAACCCAAAATAAAAAGCATAACAAAAATAAGACCTATCTTCACTTGCCTACTCATCGGACAATTTTTGCTAACTCTTCTTTTACAATAACGCGATCATCCCAAGGAATTGACTGTCCACCAATAACCATTGATTGCTCCGCCCCTTTTCCTGTTATAAAAACAATGTCACCTTCTTTTGCCAACTCAAAACTTTTTTTGATTCCCTCTCTTCGGTCAAGAATAACAAAAAGGTTTTCATCTTTTTTCTTTCCCGCTTTTTCTGCTGCATCTGCAATATCTGTTGCAATAGGTAGCGGGTCATCTTCGTACGGGTCCACATTTGAAGCAATAACATAATCCGCAAGCCGTCCTACAATTTCTCCCATAACTGGCCTCTTTCCCTTATCCCTCCCCCCTCCTTCAGCACCCAGGAGAACAATCACTTTCTTTTCACTGCCTGCTAAAAGTCGCGCGGTTTCGCACACATAAGTCATACTAAATTTTTCATGAGCATAGTCTACAAAAACTCGAAAATTCTGACCTCCTTTTATCTCTTCCATTCTTCCGGGAATTTGAGAAACACTTAAAAGACCTCCTTGAATTTGCGACACCGAAAGACCCATTTCCTTACCAATTAGAATTCCCGGAAGAGCATTTAGTGTATTAAATGTCCCTAGTATATGAATCTTGTATTCATCTCCATCTACAGAAAAACGCACCCCGTCCTCGTCTTGCACAACATTTTCTGCTTTTGCATCTGAAGGGGTGGCAAGCGAAAAGGTAAACTTCTTGTCTGCTTTGCTCTCAAGGAAAAAATCTGCGTGTTCGCTATCTGCGTTTGCAATAATGACTTTTTTAATTTCCTTACCTTCAAAGATTTTATTTTTTGATTTTGCGAGTGTATCAAAAAGAATCTTTTTTGCTTTTTTGTAATTTTCAAAAGAGCCATGCGAATCAATATGCTCTGGCGTAAGATTTGTAAAGATTGCCATATCATAAGAAATCCCAATATGCCTATACTGCACCAAGCCCTGGGAAGTCGTTTCGACAATCGCAACCTTGCACCCCGCTTTCTGCATTTTTGAGAGATACTTTTGAACCACAAATCTTCCTGGCATTGTCATATGAAAAGGATTTAAAATTTCCTCATTTCCAATGCGGAGGTTTGCTGTAGTAAGGAGGCCAGTTTTTATTCCACTTCCGTTTAAGACTGCCCACACAAAGTTTGCGGTTGTTGTTTTCCCTTTGGTTCCAGTGATTCCGATTATGATCATCTTCTTAGAAGGAAATCCGTAAAAAACAGCACCAAGAAAACCAAGTACATAATGATAGGAAAGAAGAATCTGCTTTGGTAAAAGTTTTTTTATAAGATTTTTCATTGATTTATATTCTTAGGAATTTTCTTATAACATAAAGGGTATAGAAAAGTGGTGAGCCGACAATATCAAAAAAATCACCGTGCCACTTTTCGTATCCACCAAACTTTTTTTTGAAAGTTGTAATTCCATCAAATTTAGAGGCGCCTGAATGTGACGACACTGCGCCAAAATTGTATATAAGCGCACCTCTTTCTCTCGCCTCCTCCATCGCCTTTAACTGACTGAACAAGGTTGCTCCAGACTCCTTCTTGTCATCAGATGATGCTCCAAAAAGATACATTGCTTCTTTTCCAAATACAAAAATGAGTAAAGTAACAACAGTCTCACCCAAAACTTTTGTTCGCACAAAAAAAGCACTCGACTCTTTAAGCGACTCAAGAGCACCTACATAATAATTCTCAGCATGAAGGCGGAAGTTGTTTCTCTTTGCTGTGTCATTCATAAGAGAGAAAAAGTCTTTCTGAACGCTTTTGTCTGTAACAGGAAGAATCTCAGTAATAACATTGTTTTCTTCGCTTCTGCGAAGTGCTCGTCTCGCGCTTTGATTCATATTTTGGATAATCTCTTCATTTGAATTCACAAGAGAAAGCTGCCAGTCAGTACGAGGTTGAAAATATGAACCTTCTTTTGCTCGGCCTCTTGGCTTCACAAAAACTTTTTTTCCATTTGCTTCTTTAGGTAACTCAAGCCGTGCAAACACTGCACCCTCTTTTTTTACTATTTCACTAATTTTTTCTTTTAAAAATCTAAGGACATCTTCACTAGAATCCTTTAGTGCAGGACCAAATGGTGCATATAGGTAACATTTTGAAAACGGAAGAGGAAAAGAAATGAGTGCAAGGATTCCAACGAGGTCGCCATCTTTTTTAAGGATACATCGAATAACCTTTCGTCCCATTTTCTTTTGCATTTCACCATACTCAAAGCTCTGTGCAAAAGAAGCGCCGAGAGAAACCGCCGCGTCATTCCATTCTTCTTTTGATTGTGGCTCGCTTAGTGAAAACATAATAGGGATTTTACCATATTCTTTGATTTTTGCTCAAAGAACTGCTATATTTTATGAAAATCCACCCATAGCTCAGTTGGTAGAGCAGCTCCCTCTTAAGGAGACGGTCGTAGGTTCGATCCCTACTGGGTGGACAATTTAAAAAAGGCTCTTAAAGGAGCTTTTTTAAATTGTCCACCCAAGAAAGCTCTGGGAGAGCTTTCGTGTAGGGATCGAAAACCTTTTGAGATAGATTTCGAGCCATGCGAAGAAATATATCCAAAAGGTGTACTGTTCGTGTAACGAAAGATTCCCTACTGGATGTACTAAAAATCTCCAGGAGATTATCTGGAGATTATCTGTGACGACAATTTAAAAAAGATTTTCAATAGATTTTCGAATCCCCTCGGATAATAAATAATCGGACTCGGCCACAACTCTTTTACTATCGCAAAAGGTCGCGACCCCGCCTCGGCGACAAGCCTCGCTTCGCTCGCTTGTATACCGCCTCCGGCTTTCGAGGAACTCTCTCCTTACAGGAGCAGTACACCTTTTGGTGATTTTGTTTCGCTTCGCTCACAAAATCAGCTCAAAAGGTTTTCGAGTCCTCTCGCGGAAGCTCTCCCAGAGCTTCCTTCGCGCACAAAAAATAGTCCCTTTCGGGACTCTTTTTGTGTCTTTATACTACCAAACTCGCACCTATTTTCAAAACAGGACACGCTAAGCGT
>CAYUPH010000006.1:0-56276 GCA_964446625.1 uncultured Candidatus Saccharibacteria bacterium | reverse complement strand
AACCTATGACCTTCCCGGTGTAAACGGGTTGCTCTACCAACTGAGCTAATCGCGCGTTTCTCTAATTTACCGTATTTTCTAAAAAAATCAACCCGATGTATAATACCGATTATGGAAATTGTACCCATGTTACTTACAGTAGGAGGACTTGCATTGTTTGAAATAATTTCAAGTATCGACAATGCAATAGTCAACGCAGAGGTCCTCGATACAATGTCAGCGAAAGCACGAAAATGGTTCCTTTTTTGGGGCCTACTTTTTGCTGTTTTTATTGTAAGAGGATTACTTCCTTGGGTTATTGTTTTTGCGACAAATCCGTCGCTTGGATTTATTGGATCCTTTACCGCTTCGTTTTCGAACAATCCCGCAGTTATCGACTCAATTCAAAAAAGCGCACCAGTACTCCTTCTTGGGGGTGGAATATTCCTCGTTTTCCTTTTCCTACATTGGCTTTTTCTTGAACCAAAAAACTACGGTCTTTTTGGAGAAAAGTTTTTTCATTCTCAGGGTGCATGGTTTTATGCAATTGCTTCAATTTTTCTTTCTGTCATTGTGTGGATTGCACTCAAAGTTAATCCAGTTATGGCGTTTAGTGCGGTAATAGGATCAACTGCTTTTTTTATGACCCATGGTTTTAAACAAACTGCAGAAGAAAGTGAAAAGGCTTTGTTATCACATTCTTCTGCAAAATCAGATTTTTCTAAAATTCTGTATCTTGAAGTGATTGACTCCACTTTTTCTATTGATGGTGTTCTTGGAGCTTTTGCTTTCACTCTTTCTATACCACTCATTCTTCTAGGAAATGGTATTGGAGCATTTGTTTTGCGAAAGTTTACGATTTCAAATATTGAAAGAGTAAAAAAATATATCTATATAAAAAATGGGGCAATGTACTCAATTTTCGTTCTAGGTGCAATCATGATACTCCATGCTTTCGGTGCGCATGTACCTGAGTGGCTTTCACCGCTTGCAACTTTTGGAATTGTCGGTTACTTTTTCCTCAAATCACACCGAAAACTGAAGACTGGTGAGATTGTGTAAAACATGCCTAAACTAAAGATTTTACTTGAAAAAAAGGACTACGCGGTTCTTCTAAAGCCTGCACATATTTCTGTTCATAGCGATGGGAAAACTACAGAAGAAACTGTTGCAGATATTGTGTTAGATATGTATCCAGAAGCAGAAGGGGTAGGAGAGTCACTTGAGGTTTCTCCTGGTGTCTTTGTTCCAAGACATGGAATTGTACACAGGCTCGACAAGGACACAACAGGTCTTCTTATTGTTGCACGCACGAATGAAGGTTTCGACTACTTCAAGAGTGCATTTAAAAGCAGAAATGTAAAAAAAACTTACTATGCTTTTTGTCATGGAAAGCCAAGGGACGAAAGAGGAATTATTGACCGAGCTATCGGGCGTAGTACTGAGAGTATTCGCAAGTGGGCGACAGGGAACAAAATTAGAGGCGAGGCTCGAGAAGCGCGTACTCGTTACAAGATAATCAAAAGCAGTGAAGGTCTATCGTTTGCAGTGCTTTGGCCAGAAACTGGCAGGACTCACCAGATTAGAGTCCATCTTTCATCTATTGGACACCCGATAGTGGCTGATTTTCTGTATGGAGGCAGACGAGTCGAATCTCTGGGGTTTACGAGGCAAGCGCTCCATGCGGGTAAGTTAACCTTTAAAGATACAGAGGGAAAAGAGGTAGAGGTAGAGGCACCATTCCCAGAGGATTTCCAAAAAGCCCTTAAAAAGTGGGATTTAGAGGGTTTTTGCCTCATAAAGCTCTAAAGGGGGTTGATAAAATAGACTGGGCGTGATAAAGTATCGCCTACAAACATATAAATAAAAGCTATGAAAGCAACAGCAAAGACATCGCCAGTAAACGTTGAAGAAAGAAAGAATCTCCTTATGAAATCAGGAGACACTGTAAAGGTGTACCAGAAAATTCAAGAAAAAGGGAAAACTCGAATTCAAATGTTCGAAGGTCTTGTGCTTGCTCGAAAACACGGTGCTGAAGCTGGAGCAACATTTACAGTAAGACGAGTTGCGGGTGGATACGGAGTTGAAAAGATTTTCCCACTATACTCTCCACTTATCGATAAAATCGAAGTAACAAAACACGCAAAAGTCCGACGATCAAAACTATACTTCGTTAGACGAAAAGCTCAGAAAGAAATGAATAAACGAATGAAGATGGAGATGGTAAGAGCAGACGAACCAACACAAAGCGAAGAAGCAAAAGAAGTAGAAGCTTAAAACAAAAGACCCCGAAAGGGGTCTTTTGTTTTAGAAGTTGAAAATAGATAAAATCTTAAGTATAGTAGGGGAGGCTATAAAAATGCGCGGGTGGCGAAACTGGTAGACGCACTACCTTGAGGTGGTAGCGCTCGTAAGGGCGTGGGAGTTCAAATCTCCCCTCGCGCACAAAGTTTGTGATATAATTAAACTCTATGAAAAAATCTCATCTAATTCTCTTTTTTATCGTGTTTGTGATGGCGGCTATTTATGTCTTTGTTTTTGAAGAGGATCCTGTTCCTACTCCGCCAGAAGAAACTCGAGTAGAAAACGTAGGTGAAGTAACGCAAAAAAAACAGACTATAAAAGAAACGACAGCAGGAAAGTACGAGATTGATGTTGAGTATCCAGTTTTTGAGGGAAGTGCACCGACGGTAGAGAAAATAAATCAAACTATCAAGGGTGAGGTAGAAAAGATAATTGCTGACGAAAAAGTTGAGTTCGAAACCATTCTAAAAGAGCCTTACGCAGAAGGAAGAGGGGACCTAGGATTAAACCTGACTATCCGCTATGAGGCAGAAGTAAACAAAAAGCTGTCTGTGGCAAATGTGATGTTTGAAGATTATGTTTATACAGGAGGAGCGCATGGAATTACTGCTCTTGAATCTTTTGTTTTTGATTTGAAAACGGGAAAAAGACTAACTCTCTCTGAGGTGTTTGATCAAAAAACTAATTACCTCAAAGCGCTTTCAGATGAATCTTTAGCTGAGTTGAAAGAAACCGATCCTAAACTTCAAACATATACAGAAGCCTTGGCTGGAACAGCGCCAAGTCTAGAAAACTTCGGAGCGTTCATGCTCTCTGAGTCAGGGTTTAAAGTGAGATTTTCTGATTACCAAGTGGGTCCACATGTGGTAGGTACACCGATTGTAACAATAGATTACGCAAAGCTTTCCCCGTATCTCCTGCCTGCTTTTAAGTAGGAGCTTTCAAATTTTCTAAAAGTTTGATATAACTTGGTGGTATGGCGGCTATAGTTTAGTGGTAAAACTCCGGTCTGTGGATCCGGTATCGAGAGTTCGATTCTCTCTAGTCGCCCCAATTTAAAAAAATGTTTTCTCCCTGTATACTATACACATGAGTAGAAAAGCACTCGTGTGGTTATTTTTGTCGGTAGGTTCAATAGTCGGAAGCTTCATTCCAAGTCTTTGGGGTGCTAGTGTGTTTTCTTTTTCATCAATAATTTTCTCGGCACTTGGCGCCTTTGCAGGAATCTGGCTTGGGTGGAGACTCGGAGAGTAAGTTATCGAGCCCAGTTATCTAGAAGAACAGCACCTGACACGCTCACATTGAGGGACTCTGCCTCGCCAAAGCGAGGAATAGTTATTTTGTGAGTTATATAAGATTTAATATCGTCACTAATTCCGTTTGCTTCATTGCCAAGAACAAGAATTCCTTCAGAAGGGAAACTGAATTTATGTGCATTTTCTCCTTTAAGAAACGCACCGAGTACAGGAAGTTTTGTCTCTGACAAAACTTTTGAAAGAGAAGCGTAGTAGACTTTTACTCTACAAAAAGAACCCATTGAAGCAGAAATTACTTTATTGTTCCATAGGTCGGCACAGTTTTCGCTACACACAATCTCTTTGATTCCGTACCAGTCTGCAATACGGATAATTGTTCCAAGGTTTCCAGGATCGCGAACATTGTCGAGAGCGAGAATTTTTCCAGTAAGTTTTTGGGGAAGGGTATTTTGTTTTTGCTTTGCTATGAGGAGGACTTCTTGAGGAGTTTCAAGAAAGCTAATTTTTCGGAGCTCTCCTTCTTCAACTGCTTCCGCGTGAATCTTCTTTGAGTTTAAAAGATTTTTGTTTGCATTTATAAAGTGTCTTGTTGCATAGCACTCAAGGACATCAAAATTTGATTTGAGGATTTCAATAACTGACTTTTCACCTTCAACAACAAAAACAGCTTTTCGGCTTCGCACCTTTTTGTCTTTCAGGCTTTGTATGAAACTAATTCGTCCTTTTGTAAGCATTTGTTTGTCTGTACGCCTATGCTAGCATAAGATTGTAAAAAACATGAATATAAAAATAATTAGCGTTGGAAAAAAGAACACTCTTGAAGTAGAGGACTTTGTATCAGAATACGAGAAAAGACTTCGTGCAGAGCACACACTGTCTTGGCTTTTTGTTCCAGGGGTCGCAGAATCACCCGAAGACGAAAAGGGTAAAAATGAAGAAGCGGAGAAAATTTTAAAATCTGTTCCGCAGGGTGCATACACCGTTTTGTTTGATGAGAAAGGAAAAGAATATTCTTCAGAGGAGTTTGCAGTATTTTTAAAAAAACTTGAAGATAATTCTGTGGGAAGCATTGTATTTATTATCGGGGGAGCGTTTGGTGTTTCTGCTTCTTTAAAAGAGAAATCAAAAAGTATTATCTCACTTTCTAAGTTTACTTTTCCTCATATGCTTGTTCGAATGATAGTCCTCGAGCAAATTTATAGGGCAGTTTCTATCCAAAAGGGAAGTAAGTATCACCACGCATAGGTTCTTTTATTAAGTTTTTGGTATAATGTGTGCATGGATTTTAGTAAGATGTTTACATCGAAGTATTATATTGCAACTCAAATTACTGCTGTGCTTCTTTTGGGTATCGGAAGTGCGTGGTATATAGGTGACATTGTTGCTGAAAAGCAAAAGGAATCTCTGATTAATCGTGTATCTGTTATTGCAAAAACTATTCATCGTAGCCCAATCCTTCAACTCAAAGGAGATGAGCGAGATTTAGAAAGCACGGACTACGCGTACCTTAAGAAGAAAATGGTAGATATAAAAGCAGTTAGTCCAGACGCGCGCTTTGTGTACCTTATGGGCTACAGAGATGATATACAAAAACTTTTCTTTTATGTTGATTCCGAGCTTCCTGGCTCAAATGGATACTCAGGGCCAGGAGAAGTATATATTGAGTCTCAGGATTATGAGATTCGAAATTTTCTAGAAGGAAAAGCTTTTGCAGATGGACCTTACACCGACAGTTATGGAGAATGGGTAAGCGCCTACGCACCCGTGCTTTCACCTGATACAAACTTACCAATAGCCCTTATTGGTATCGACACACCTGCATCGGAGTATTTATCACAGATTTTTTATGCGAGTGCACTTTCTCTTGTTATCTCGATTTTTGTTGCTCTCTTTTTCCTTGTGATTTACCGAATTCGAATTACAAACAAGAACAACGAGCTTAACAACATAAAAATGGAGTTCTCTTCTTTTATGTCACACGAAATTCGTGGCTTCGTGACAAGAATTAAAGGTGGGCTTGGAATGCTTTACGAAGAAGAACTTGGAAAACTTGATCAGCCACAACAGTCTTTTATAAATGATCTTTATATGCAAGCAGAAGATTTTGGAAATCTTGTAGAAGATTTTCTCGAGGCGTCTCACCTAGAGCGCGACACAGAACTTGTATTGAAGAAGCAAACTGCAAACCTTGTTGATATTGTAAAAGGAGCAGCAGGAGACTTAAAGGACTCGCTTGCAAAGAAAGATATTTCTATCGTGTATGAAGGGAACCTTCCTGAAAAAGTTTTTTCAGATTGTGATGGTTCAAAGATAGGACGAGTCTTTACTAACATTATTGCTAACTCTATCAAATATTCACCAGACCGAAGCTCGATTAGAGTTGGATACATTGATAATGGCGATATGCATACAATCTATCTAAAAGACACTGGTATCGGAATTCCTGTTGCAGAACAAGGAAACCTCTTTAAAAAGTTTTACAGAGCATCAAATGCGCGTACAGTCCACATATCGGGTACTGGTCTTGGACTCTACTTTTCAAAAATTATTATCGAAAAACACAAAGGAAAGATTTGGTTTGAATCAACTGAAGGGGGAGGAAGTACATTTTATGTTTCTTTCCTAAAGAAAATCTAATGCGCAGGAGTGCATATTTTGCAGGTGGGTGTTTCTGGTGTACCGAGCATGATCTTCGGAGTCTTCCTGGGGTTCTCGAAGTGGAAAGTGGATATGTGGGCGAGGGAAGTACTGCAACTTATGAAAACCACAACGGTTTTCGAGAAGGTGTCTTTGTCCTTTTTGATGATGAGAAAACATCCTTTAAAAGGATATGCCAGTTTTTTCTTGATCATATTGATCCAACAGATGAAGGCGGGCAATTTTTTGATAGAGGGGAGTCCTACAAAACTGCAATCTATTTTGAAAGTGTAGCAGAAAAACAAATAGCAGAAGGGCTCATTAAAGAGCTCGAAGATTCAAAGTTATATGAGAAAAGTATCAAAACAGAAGTTTTGCCTTTTACAAATTTTATAAAAGCAGAGGAATACCACCAAAGATATAGCGAAAAAAATCCCGAGCACTATAACGCATACAGGAGAGGCTCAGGAAAAGAGGTGTGGGCAAATAAAGTGTGTGAGATTCGAGAGCAAAAGAAAATCAATTGGAAGGAGTAATTGTTCATTTTCTACATCTGTGTTAAAACAGGGGAAGCATGAAAATTATTTTCGACTTCAGGGCTCTCTTCGAGGAGAGCACTACCCCTGATTCTTTTTCGATGACAGTTTATCGCCTTCGACCTTCAGCTGAAGGCGTGTTAAGGGGTATGACGCACGTAGGACATGAGGTTTGGATTTTCCTTTCTCAAGATTCGAGAATCCAATGGGAACAGGTGATGGTTTTAACCCAAAAAAACCTAATCCCACTTTGTGTCCCTCTTGGTAGGTTAATTGGGAATTCACAAGAGGCGCCGGGCACTTTCGACAAGGTAGTGTTATGTAGTGACGTCTTGGAAACAAAAATTCACTCTTCATACGTTTTTCCCTCCGGAGAAAAAATATGTTGGGAACAAATCGGTAAATGGCTACGGACCTAACTTAAGGTCCTTTTTTATTTGACCCACTTTTTTATGTAGGCTTTTGTATCAAACTTTTTGTCACAGCCGCTTCGCGCCATGTACCTTACAAGGCCGAAAACTTTTCGGGGAAACCATGCTCTGTCGTGCACACCTCCAATACTCCATGCAATTCCTGCGTAGCCATTTGGGTCTCTGCCGTCTAGTTCGTATTTATCGTTTAAGTAAATAGCAATTTTAAGAGCTTCTTCGGGTGATTTGGTCCACTCTAGGATTTTCTTTGCCCAGTACATTCGCATATAGCCATGCATTTTGCCTGTAAGGACCATTTCTCTTTGGCAGGCGTTCCAGAGGTTGTCGTGTGTTTTTGCCTCCTCAAATTCTTTTTTTGTATACACAAACTCTCTCTCGTCTCCTTTAGCGTCAGTGAGGCTATTTTTTGCCCAGTCGGGAAAACCATCGAAAGAATCATATTTTTCATTGTAGAAGCAAAAGTTGTCTGCGAGTTCTCTGCGCACAATTAGTTCTTCAAGGAAGGCAGATACATGTTCAGTTTTCGAAGAGGCGGCATTTTTAAGAGGATGAAAAACTTTTTCAAAAGGTAGATTTAAAATTTTCAAAGCTTCAAGAGCGATACGGAGCGCACTAATTTGTCCGTAGTGGAGGTAAGGAGAAAGGTTCGACTGAAAGTCCTGAAGCGGATCATTTCTTTTTTCTGCATAGCCTCGAATTTTGTCTTCCAAAAATCTAGATAAGACTTTTTTTGCTTCCTTTTCGCCCGGGAGAAAATCCGTACTTTCTGGAGTACTTTTGTCTGGAAAGTCACTTAGCATATTTTCCCAATTTATTTCTTTGGGTTTTACACTAAAGAGTGCGGTCTGTTTTTTGAGAGGAGGAAGTTCCTTTAAAAAAGAAGGGAGGAGTTTTGTGATTTTTGGCCGGAGGGTATATGCGCCGTATTCTTGTTTTTGGCTTGAAACCCAAGTGGGGACGATATTGTGAGAATCAACAATAAAGATGGGAATTGATAGCTTTTGTCTAAGGTGTCGAAGCCATGCTTTGTGAGAGGAAAGGGGACAGAAGTCTGTTACAAGCGCGCCGATTTTGTGAGCCTCTATAAAATCTACAACACTTTCAATTGTCTTTTCTCCAGAAAAAAGAAAGAAGGGAATATTTTTTTTCTCCAGGTTTTCTGAAAATTCTTTTAGTCCCTTTACTTTAAATGCATGGCTTCGGTACGAGCCACCAAGAAAACCAGTTTCAAGATTGTATGATACTGCGAACGCAGTTTTCTTTTCTTTTGCAAAACTTTCTGCAAAAAGAAGAGAAGGGTTATCTTCTATGCGCATTTCGCGCGTCGCAAAGTAGAGTACTTCGCCGTCCTTATACTCCGCTCCACTTACCCTTATCCACCTCTTTACTTCTGTTTTTTTGTCCTCTTGCATACTTTTTCCTATATGGTAACATTTTTTCTACCTATATGAAGGTATCAAAAACACAAAACTTTTACTTCGGTTTCTTTTTCTGGAATACCGCCCCGGGCGAGGTTTGTTTTGTGTAAATTGATTTCAAAGATTTTCCAAAACCTCCGCCCCATGGGCGGAGGTTTTTCTTTAGGAAAGTGGGCCCGAATTCCCGGACTCACTTGTCTCGAGAAAATGAAACAGTTCTTTGTAATAGTATGCCCAGAGTGCCAAGCAAAGGTTCGCTCGTTAATAGCTGGGAGAATCTCCTTCAAATTCGAAGGTTGGACACGGAACACTGATTTTGTTTACAGTTTCGTGTGCCCCTCAATTCATGAAGCTGTTAGAGGATTAAGCAGGCTAGCGACAGTTGCCAGAGAAATCCCACCTATCGCTCAACGAGCCGATGCTATGGTAGTGTAGCTTCAGCAGTCCCTCGGGACTGCTTTTTTTATTGTCACAAAAATGCTAAAGTGTTCTTATGGCAGAAATTCTCGACGGAAAATTAGTTTCACAAAAGATTGCAAAAAAACTAACGCAGGAAGCGAAGGAGCTTGGTGCGCCAACCCTTGCGATTATTCAGGTGGGGGACAAGAAAGAGTCGAGTGCGTATATTGAGCGAAAGGTGTCTTTTGGAAAACAAGTTGGCGCAGAAGTAAGGCGAATCACTCTTCCCGAAGAAGCGACACAAAAAGAAATCATTGCAGAAATCCGTGACCTTAACCTAGATTTTTCTGTACACGGAATTATTGTTCAACTTCCACTCCCAAAACACGTTGACCGCTTTGCTGTTATAGAAGAAATTGACCCACGAAAAGATGTTGATGGACTACACTCAAGAAACGCAGGACTCCTCTACGAAAGCGCATTTGGCGGAAGTGATCCAAGAACCGTTCCTGCGGGGCTTATTCCTGCAACAGCGCGAGGTATTATTACTCTTCTTAAGCATTACAAAGTCGCTCTTTCAGGAAAAAAGGTGGTTGTCATTGGGCGCTCGCTTCTTGTAGGAAAACCTGTTGCAATGCTCCTTCTCAAAGAGAATGCAACTGTGACAGTTGCGCATAGTAAAACAGAAGACCTTGAGAAACTCACAAAAACAGCCGATGTAGTCATTGTCTCTGTTGGAAAGGCAAAGTTTTTTGATAAAAAGTATTTTTCAAAAAACCAAGTTGTTGTTGATGTAGGAACAAACGCTGAAAAAGGAAAAAAAGAATTAGAGGAAAATCCAAAAATAAAATTAGTTGGGGATGTCGATTTTGCGACAGTTAGCAAAGTGGTAAGTAAAATCTCTCCAGTTCCAGGTGGTATTGGCCCCATGACGGTCGCCTCTCTTTTTGAGAACCTTTTTAAAGCATACAAAGACCAAAAAAGCGGCCGAATGTAGTCCAAACGAGGCCTCTCTTTCTCCTTGTGTCATAACTAAAATTTTATGCTAAAATAGCTCCACTTTAGGCTTTGGTCTTGAGTATTATTAGAATAATTAAAAGTAAATGAATAACGAAGAACTTTTTAAATCTGACGTTTTTAAAAAAGCTGTTCTCGGTGTTCTCATTCTTCTTGGAGTTTTCCTTCTTACTGCCTCAATTGGCCAGGTCAAGAAATACAAGAATGGTGGAATGCCATCTTACAACGCTATTACAGTAAACGGAGTAGGAGAGGTAACTGCAGTGCCAAACATTGCAACATTCTCTTATGGAGTTTCTGAGGAAGGTGCAACAGTCACTGAGGCTCAAACCAAAGCAACTGAAAAGCACAACGCTGCGATGAAATACATCAAAGATGCTGGTGTAGAGGAAAAAGATATTACAGTTTCAACAAGCTTTTCTCCAAAGTATGAGTACAAGCAAGGAGTATGTACTCAGTACGGATGTCCAAATGGAAAATCTGTGATTGTGGGATACACAGCAGGATACGATGTACGAGTAAAAGTACGAAACGCTGACAAAGCCGCTGATCTTATTACAAAGATTGGAGAGCTTGGAGCAAGTACTCTTTCTGGACTTACTTTCTCTGTGGACGATGAAGAAGCTCTAAAGGCTGAAGCTCGAACAAAGGCAATTGCTGATGCGAAGGCAAAAGCTGAAAAGCTTTCTGAGGACCTTGGAATCGATATTGAAGAGATTATGTCTTACTACGAGAATCCAGACGCTATGCCAATGTATGCTGAGTCTATGAGCATGGATTACGGAGGAGGAGTAATGAAGGCAGCTGCGCCTACTCCAGATCTTCCAAAGGGACAGAGCAAGATTACAGTCAATGTTTCTGTAACTTACCGAATCGACGACTAAGCCCTATTTTGAGGCAAAAAGCCCTACCTTAGGTAGGGCTTTTTGATTGACAAACCTGCTTAAAATGATATTATTGTCTTGTAACCCCCGGAAGGGGTTTTTTAGTAAGGAAAGCCTTAAAAAGACTAGTCGTAGTCAAAAGAAAGGTATAAAATAATCCTATGTCACTAAAAAATTATTTTGGAGAAGTAAAAGCAGAAATGGCACACGTTAGCTTTCCATCGCGAAAGCAGACAATCTTTTTTACTGTTCTTGTTATTTTAATTTCACTTGCAGTTTCAATTTACCTTGGAGTATTCGATTTTATTTTCAAGTTAGCAGTCGAAAAAATTCTTAACTTTAGATAAAACTATGTCAAAGCAAGCAGAAGGAGAGCGCAATTGGTACGCAATTCATACATACGCTGGATACGAAAACGCGGTTGCAAAAAACCTAAAACAGCGAATCGAGTCACTCCAGATGGAGGACAAGATTTTTAATGTAATCGTTCCTACAGAAAAGAAAATCAAAATCAAAGGAAACAAAAGGGTAGAGGAAGAAGAAAAAATCTATCCAGGATATGTCCTGGTAGACATGATTGTAACTGATGATTCTTGGTATGTGGTACGAAACACACCTCGAGTAACAGGATTCGTAGGGTCAGGAGTTTTTCCAGTTCCTGTAGAAAAGAAAGAAGTAGACGAACTATTTAGACGAATGCAAAGCGATCTTCCAAAACACAATATTGATCTTGATGAGGGAGACATTGTCGGAATTGTTGATGGTCCATTTAAAGACCTTGAAGGAAAGGTAGACGAAGTAGACAGAGAAAGAGGAAAAGTAAAAGTTCTCGTATCTATGTTCGGACGAGAAACTCCAGTAGAACTCGATTTCCTACAAGTAAGACGAATATAAGGAGAGAAAAGTTTAAGAATTACGATTTAGGAATTAAGCCGCCACTAGGAGCTTCTCGGCACATTAATTCTTAAAAGTAATTCTTAGACGCAGAATTTATTATTTTAAGAAAAGTAGAAATGGCAAAGAAAATCACAAAACAGCTAAAACTTGTCATCCCTGCTGGAAAAGCAACTCCAGCGCCACCAGTTGGACCCGCACTTGGACAGGCAGGTATTGCTATCGGAGACTTCGTTACAAAATTTAATGCAGCGACAGCTCAGATGGCAGGAGACATTGTTCCGGTTGTAATTACAGTTTACGAAGACCGAAGTTACGACTTTGTTCTTAAAACTCCGCCAGCATCAAGTCTTGTTCTAAAAGCTATCAAGATTGATAAAGGATCAGGAACAAACCTAAAGAAAAAAGCAGGAAAGATTACAAGGGCTCAAATCAAGGAAATTGCAGAAAAGAAAATGGTTGACCTAAATGCAAAAGACCTAGAAGGAGCAATGAAGATTATCGAAGGAACTTGCCACTCAATGGGCGTCGAAGTGGTTGGATAAAGAAAAAAAAGAAAAGCCCCGCCTCCGGCGGGGCTTTTCTTTTTGGGAGATAGGAGTAAAATTTTAATTATGAAAACGCTCCTTGATTGGATTTGGGAAAATTTCGCTACAATTGGATTCTTAGGGCTCTTGTCCTCGATTGTTGCTGGATTTATCTTTTGCAACGAGAGGAAGACTTAATCGCCAGCAAAGCAATTGCTGGTTTTTTTATTGACTTTTAGTTAGGTGGGGAGTAGTTTTAGGGCAGAAAACATGAAACTCCCAACAAATGGGGCGTATACCTTTCGGCAGCTCCAAGAGGCTACTGAAAGTAGAAAAGAAAAATTTCCTGATCTTATATTTCCTGAGAAAGCTCTTGAGCGAGACAAGTGGCTCGCAGAGCTAATAGAGCACAAGAAAAAAATCGTTAGGCAAGTTCGTAAGCAGGAAGAGATTCCTGTTGAGCGAATTGTTCAAGCGTTTTTGATGCTTGTGTTTTTTGCCTCGAGTCGAAAGATTTGTGTGCAGGAAGTAATAACGAAGGGGTACCCTGGGAAGTGTGTGTATTGTGGAGATTGTCCTTGCACATGCACAAATCCGGGTGTTCCTAGGCCGCTCTTTCGGATGAAGGGAAACCATCCACCCAAGCTAAAGCAGTCGTTTGGTGCATTCCAGGCGTCGGACTGGAGGGTTTACCCTAACGATAGGAGTTTCGAAGCAAAACTTATCCGCGCACTCCATCTTTCCGAGGAAGGTGATGAGTGGACGATTGAGTTCTTACGAAACTCCGAGGAAAAGAAGATCGTGGAAGAGATGGGCGATTTTCTTGAAAGGTTAATTTCGCTTGCCTCAACTTTCGAAATTAATCTTGCGAGGGAGGTTGCCTATTTTTTCAATCGCCATGCAAAGTAAGCTGGCGTTTTTTTATATCAATTTATTTTTTACTCGATACTCGAGAAGAAGTGCACCACCTTCTGTTTTTTCATGACTTACAAGTTCGAATTGGGTATTAAACGGAGTGTTAAAAAGAGAAACTCCTTCACCAAAAACAATAGGCTCGATTGTAAGATAGATAGTATCAACGACTCCTGCTTTTAGAAAAAGACTGTAAATTGTTGAGCCTCCACAGATTGCAACTTCCTTGAAACCACGGTCTTCTAGTTTTTGTATAAGTGTTATTGGATCATCGGATGTTGTCTCCGCGCCTTCAAATGTTTCCGCGCTTCGTGTGTAAACAATGTTTAGTCTTTCTTTAAGAGGACGAGGAAGGGTTTTGAATGTTGCGTGTCCCATGACGCAAACTCCTGCGTGTGAAGTAAGCTCAACAAATCTTTTTTTGTCTTCTTTGCTAGTCCAAAAAGCAGGGTGGCTACTGTCTTTTGCAATGAACCCGTCTATTGTTTGTGCTGCGATTATAAAAACTTTCATGTGTGTATTATATCAAAAAATTATCTTTTAAATTCGAAGTCCACTACTCCCAAACCTCTTTTCACCTCGAACTGATTCAGAAAGTGTATCGGACTCTTTTAGTTCAAAAAGGGGAGTGGGAGCGAAGATAATTTGAGCAATTTTATCTCCCGATTTAAAAGTGTGACTTTCGTTTGAGAGGTTGTGGAGGCCGATAGTGATGTCCCCTCTGTAGCCAGCATCAAAAACTCCACCGATTTTTGTAATGTTCCACTTGTGCGCAACACTACTTTTGTCCCAAATGAGCCCCGCATACCCTTCGGGAATCTCGAAAGCAATTCCTGTTTTTATCCAAGCAGAACTTTTTGCTTCAACCACAGTCTCGTTGAGAGCAAAGAGATCGAAGGCTGCATCGTCTGGGTAACCTTTTTGAGGAGCTGTCGCTCGAGGGTCAAGTTTTTTAAACTTTATCTCCATGGTGTGCAGACTTCTCTTTTTTTAATTCTCGGATTCTTCCTTCTGATACATAGCTTATCTCTTCAGAGTCTCTTTTCTGTTTGTTCTCCTTTGTCATAATGAAACCCTCTACAATATCTTTTTGGTGGTATCGAGATTTCTCTGCAATTACAGCTTCATCGAGCGCCTCAAAAACAATCTGACAAAACCTCTCCCCAGGGTAGAGTTTCACCACCTGAGAGTTAGTGTTGTTTCGAATTGGAATAACAAGTTGTCCTTCGTATCCTGAGTCTACAATTCCTGTTAAATCTACCGAAAGCCCTTTTCGATTCGTTGAACTACGAGGGTAGAGAACCGCCATTAGGTCGTCTGGAACTTTGACACTCTCTAGAGTAGATGCGAGAACATACTCTCCAGGGAGAAGCTCAAAAAACTGTCTCTCTTCGAGTTCAATCACTTCAAAATAGTCTTTTCGATTCTTGTCTAGATGGTCGATTCGAAGCGCCTCTCTTCCTTTATCCGTAAGGTGCCACTGCTTTGGTATGAGAAATGTATACCCAAGGCGCATATCTATTGCGTGGGCTTGGATTTGAAACTCATCAAGGTTTGGCTTAAATACAATTTCGCCTTTTGTTACTCGCTCTAATATTTTTGTTTTTGTTAGGATTGCCATATTATTTTCTTTTTTGTTTTTTTATTTGGTCATTCCATGTCACAATTTTCACCCCCTTTATGTTCTCCATAGGTTTGTACTGCTTTTCAAACTCCTTTACTATTTCCTCAAGAAGTTTTTTGTCTTTCTTTTCCGCCCGGTCAAAAGCATTCTTTGGAAGAGAGATGGTAATTTTTTTGTGATTGTTTTTTCGAGCAACTAATTCTTTTGCGGCAGAAAACTGGTTCTCGTAAATATGCGCGTTTGAAATCGAGTGACTATACACTCCGACTTTAACTTTTAACTTTTGCGCCAGAATTGTCTGAAGGAGTGCAAAGCCTGCTATGTCAGCAGGTGCGCCAAGATACATGTCGTTTGAGCGTACTATGTTATGCATATTGAGTCGTCCGCCGATTATGTTTACTACAAAAGAAAAGGGACAAGGAACGTTTGCTTTTTTAATGAGTGAAAGCCCGTCGCTTCCTGGATCCCAGGCAATAACAACACCGTGTCTACTAAGAGGCTCTTTTTGAAGGAGTTCAACAAGAGACTGTATTTGATCTCGTCCAAAATATTTTCGCCATCTAAACCCGTAAGCAACGGTGACAACATCGTTTGGGTTAGTAAATGCGTCCCATACTTTTGTATAGTCCCGGAGAAAATCGTCGGGCTTTCGTGCTCCAGAGAGAAACCAAATTTGTTCCGCTGTAAACATTTTTACAGGAATCTTTCGAATTGTGAGGAGAGGGAAGCCGTCTTTTTCCAAATCAATTTGAAAGTGAACACCAGGGAGGGATTTTGTTTTCACTTTTTGAAGTGAAGAAGTTTCCTCAATCCCTTCTTTTAGAATCCGTTTTAGAATATCTTGGTATATCTGGTCAAACTTCGTCATACCATATATGATACTACTCATGGGAGAGGATTCAACAAAAATTATATATCCATACATGCCAGAGGGGAGGTCAATACTTTATGTTCCCCAGGAAAACCCCTTTATGATTGAAGCGGAAAAAGCCTGGCGTGAAATGAGTACCGATTTAAACCACCCAACAGGTGCTGTGGTGGTAAAAGACGGGAAAATAATAGGCAGGGGAGCAAATCATTCAGTTTTTTCATACAAACCGTTTGTAAAGCTACATGCGGCCGGAGTCTGTGTCCGCAAGTTTTTTAAAGTAAAAAGTGGGCAAAAATACTGGCTTTGCCCTGGTTGTGTCACAAACAAGAATCACGCCGAAAGATCAGCTATAAGGGAAGCGGTCTCAAAACATGGCGCCGAAGCGGTAAAGGGTGCTGACCTCTACCTTCATGGCCACTGGTGGTGCTGTAAGCCATGTTGGGATTCAATGATTGCTGCTGGTATAATAAATGTATATCTTTTAGAAGGAAGCGAGCGAATATACAAGAATTAAGTTTTAAGAATTATGATTTAAGAATGGAAAAAAAGATAAAACAATTCACTGATCTAATTGCGTGGCAAGAAGGACACAAGTTAGTGATATTGATTTATCAAATGACAAAAAAGTTTCCGAAGGAAGAACTTTTTGGTCTCGCAAGTCAGATGAATCGGTCAGCGGTTTCGATAACCTCAAACATTGCTGAAGGGTTCGGAAGACAAGGTTATAAAGAAAAGCTTCAATTTAATTACATTGCACAAGGATCACTAATTGAATTAACCAACCAGCTTTTCATAGCAAGAGATGTAAAATTAATGGGTGTAGCTGATTCTCAAAAAATAGAAGAACAAATTAAGCAAACGCACAAACTTTTACAAGGACTAATTAGTAAAACAAAATCATTCTTAATTCCTAAATCTTAATTCTTAAATCTAATCTTATGAACGATAAAAAAATTTTTGAGCTTATAAAAAAAGAAGAGGCGAGACAAAAGAAAGTTATTAACCTCATTGCATCAGAGAACTACTGTTCAAAGGAGGTGCTTCAAGCACTAGGTTCGGTGTTTGATAATAAATACGCAGAAGGTTACCCAGGAGCGCGCTACTACAAAGGAAATGTGTTTGTCGATGAGCTTGAGACACTCTGTCAAAATCGGGCGCTCAAAGCGTTTGGAGTCAAAGAAAAAGAGTGGGCAGTCAATGTACAACCGCTCTCTGGTGCAAACGCAAATTTGGCGGTTTACCTGGGGCTTGTTCCAAAAGGGGAAAAAATTATGGGTATGACACTTTCTTCAGGAGGACATCTTTCACATGGACAGAAAGTTTCAATTACAGGAAAGTTTTGGGAAAGTGTACCGTTTGAAGTTGATTCAAAAACTGAAGTTCTCGATTATGAGGAACTAAAGAAAAAAGCGCTAAAGGAAAAACCAGCGCTCATTGTCTGCGGGTTTACTGCGTACCCGCGATTGGTTGATTGGAAAAAGTTTAGAGAAATTGCAGACGCAACAGGCGCAATTCTTATGGCTGATATGTCGCACTTAGCAGGTCTTGTTGCTGGGAAAGCGTATCCCAGTCCATTTCCTTTTGTAGATGTAGTAACAACAACTACACACAAGACATTGCGAGGACCAAGAGGTGCAATGATTTTTTCTCGAAGAGACGACAGAGAACTTAACAAAAAAATTGATAAAGCAGTTTTTCCAGGACTTCAAGGTGGTCCCCACGAAAGTCAGATTGCAGGAATTGCAGTTGCACTCGAAGAGGCGGGCAGGGCAGACTTCAAAAAGTACGCAAAGCAGATTATCAAAAACGCAAAAGCATTTTCGAAGGCACTACAAAAAGGTGGTATACGAGTTGTTTCAGGAGGAACTGACAGTCACATGATTTTGGTTGATGTGTGGCAGGGTGGAAAAGGAGTTCCTGCAAAAGAAGTGGTTGACCGTCTTGAAAAAGCAGGAATCATTGCAAACGTAAACACAATTCCTGGAGAAACTCGCTCACCATTTGATCCTTCTGGAATTAGGTTTGGAACTGCCGCAGAAACAACTCGCGGAAAGAAAGAAAAAGATTTCCAAAAAATCGCAGAGAGAATTATAGATATTATTTCAAGATAGTATGGGAGAAATTTTTAGTACACCTTTACCAGAGAAAAAAGACCCACTCGAGGGGTTGTCGGAAAATTTTATTGTGGTATATAAAATGAGAGATGGAATGGGAAATGCTTCTATTGATGCATGGTTTTTACTAACGCTATTTGATGAGATAAAAACCGAAGCAGACCAGAAGGCGGCAGAGGAATATTTAGCGTCAGTCTATAACAGGGTAAAGGGTATTGAAGCTTTGCCGACGGATAGTGTGGCTGCAAAAAAAATTCGTGCGAAAGTGGAGTGGTGCAAAAGAGTTGAGGCAGATAGGGAAGCTTTTCTTGCGCAAATGGGAAAACCAGAAGGTATACCAGAGAAAGAAGATGGTTTATTTACAAAAATTGCAAACAAAAAAGATTTGTTTGCATTTATTGAGTCAGAAAGTTTTAATGGTTTGGCTTCTGATTCGGGAACATACTCAAAAGAAAAAGTGCAAGAACTTGTCCGCGGCGTGTTTAGTCACCGCTATGGTATTGATGCACTTCCAATAGCTGAGGGGTTGAGGGAAAAGGTGACAAAGCTTTTGGAGATAGAAAATAAAGCAATAGTGCTACAAGAAGACATTGCAACTGCAACTCGAGAGTATGAAATGTCAGACGGTTCTTTGTATAAAGACACTGTGAGTGCAGAAGAAATTGAAAAGAGAGAGGGTTCAACAGAAGAGGAATGGAATGATTTTAAGTATAGGCTTCAAATGGCGAAGACCCGCCAAGATCTTGAAGCTGTAATACTGTATGCGCCTGCACTTGAGCACGGACTTCAAGGAAGTAAGCAACTTTTTAGAAGGAATGATTTGCTCGATATGATCGAAGGAATTTTTGATACTGCAAATGGGAAAGGTGAGTATCTAATTCAATCTGTTACAAATACTGCTGGTCTAAGGGATGCAGTAGAAAGAGTGTATGAAAATGTAAAACATAAGAAGCCATCTTTTTTCAAGAGATTTACGCATGCCTTTTTCACACCTTCACCTCTCCCTCGATCTACAGTATCAAAAGAGGTCTATGACAAACTTTCTCGACCGATGTTTGTTAATACTTTAAAACCAAGGGGAAGTGATGCAGGAGAAACTAAGTACGCTTTAGGAATTAAGAGGCCACCTCGGATAAAGAACAAGTAGAAAAATGAAAGCAAATTTAATTGTTATCGAAGGAAGTGACGGGTCAGGGAAGACTACTCAAACAGATTTGCTTCTTCAGCGCCTTAAAAAAGAGGGGGTTCCTTCGGAGTCTTTGCGATTCCCTCGCTACGAGGATAATCTTTTTGGAGCCCTCATTCGTGAGTGCCTGGATGGAAAGCACGGGGATTTTATAAAAACCGATCCAAAGATTGCTTCAGTTTTGTATGCGTGCGATCGCTTTGAAACGATGGATAAAATAAAAACGTGGCTCGCAGAAGGGAAAACGGTGGTACTTGATAGGTATGTGACTTCAAACCAAATTCACCAGGGAGGAAAACTGCGCACAGAAAAAGAGAGAGAAGATTTTCTTGTATGGCTCTCAAAAATGGAATACGATGTGCTTCACATACTTAAGCCAAGTGTGGTTTTCTATTTGGACATGACGCTTGAAGCATCGATTGAACTCATTTCAAAACGAGAGGGAATTAAGGATGCCGCAGATTCGGATTTTGAATACCTCAAAAACTCAAAAGAAGCAGGAAAGTTCATGCTTCAAAAAGACGCCTTTTGGAAAAGAGTGGATTGTATGGAGGGGGCAAATGTTTTGCCACCCGAGACAATTCATGAGAAGATTTGGTCATATATAGAAAATGATAGTCAGTAAACTAAAATCTGTAATCGGTTCTACCTTAGAAAAGCTCAGTCTTCCTGGGGCCGAAATACATATTGAACACCCAGAAAATATAAAAAATGGAGACTTTACTTCAAATGTTGCTCTAAAACACTGCGGAGCGTTTGGAATGGGTGCAAACGAATTTGCGGAGAAAATTAAAGACAACTTAGATTTTTCTGCTATTCCCGAACTGGAAAAAGTAGAAATAGCCGGACCTGGTTTCTTAAATTTTTATATAAAAGACGAGTATTTTAGAGCAGAGTGTGCAGAGCTCTACAAAGAAAAGATTCCTGGACGCGGACATAGTATGGAAGGGCAGACTGCTCTTTTTGAGTACACTGACCCAAATCCTTTTAAGGCTTTTCATATTGGGCACCTCATGGCAAATGCGGTTGGTGAGACACTAAGCCGGCTTTGCGAATTTCAAGGTGCTCACATAAAAAGAATTTGTTACCAAGGAGATATAGGGCTTCATGTTGCAAAAACAATTTGGGCAATGCAAAAAGCGCGCGCAGGTTTTCCGCATGACGACGACAGTATTGCAGACAAGATCAAGTTTATGGGAGATGCGTATGTTGTCGGAGCACATGCGTATGAAGACGATGAAACTGCAAAATCTGAAATTAGGGCGATAAATAAAAAGCTTTTTGAAAAAAGTGACGCGGATCTTGAGGTGTATTACAAAAAGGGAAAAGAGTGGAGTCTTCTTTACTTCGACAAAATCTACAAAAAACTTGATACACGTTTTGATGAGTTTATTTTTGAAAGTGAAGTTGTGGACTTGGCAAAGGAAATTGTGACAGAAAACCTAGGGTTTTTGTTTGAAGAAAGTGAGGGTGCTGTTGTGTTTCCGGGTGAGCGTTTTGGCCTTCACACAAGAGTTTTTCTAAACTCTGAGGGACTTCCAACCTATGAAGCAAAAGAACTCGCACTCTTTTTTACAAAATCTGAGCGACATAAGTTTGATTTGTCTGTTATTACTTCCGCTAACGAGATTAGCGACTACTTTAAGGTTCTCAGACGGGTAATGTTCCTGCTTCACCCAGACGAAGCAAAGAAGACAAAATTTATCGGCCATGGAATGCTTAGGTTTAGTGATGGGAAGATGAGTTCGAGAAAAGGAAATATTATTACAGGTGAGGAACTTCTCCTTGAGATGGAAGAAAAAGCGCTCAAGAAAATGGAAGAGCGTGATATGACCCCCGAAAAGAAAAAAGAAGTGGCAGAAAAGATTGCGGTTTCTGCAATAAAGTTTTCGATTCTAAGGCAATCGCCTGGAAAGGATATTGTTTTTGATCGAGAAAAGTCTATGTCGTTCGACGGTGACTCGGGGCCATACCTTCTGTATGCAGGAGTGCGAGTAGCTTCTCTTTTAAAAAAAGCGGCAGCAGAGGGGATTGTGCCAATATACATAGGAGGAGAGAGGAAAGTGCTCTTTTTAGAAAAGCTTCTGTGTCGTTTTGGTGCTGTGGCACACAGAGCATTTGAAGAAAAATCACCAAATCTTTTGGTGGAATATTTGCTTCGTCTGACAAGTGAGTTCAATAACTTTTACGCGCACAACAAAATTATAGACAAAGATGACAAAGAGACAGCTCACAGGCTTGCACTAGCGCATCTTTTTGGAAGGGTGTTAGAGCAGGGACTATTCCTCCTTGGAATTAACATCCCGGAGGAGATGTGAGATAATAGGGAAAATTAAAAGTTAATATAATCGTTAAAAATATGCATTGTTCACCAATGAAAAAAAATCTCGGACTTTTGCTTCTGCGAATTGCAGTAGGTCTTCCGTTTGTCCTTCATGGAGTTGATAAGTTTGTAAACAAAGAACAGGCTTTACCATTTTTTACTAATCTGTTTGGGAGCGCGGGAAATTTCTTGTTTCACCTTACAGCGGTCACAGAAATTGTTGGAGGTCTCTTTTTGATCTTCGGAATTTTCACATGTTACGCGACAGCGGCACTTGTGGTTGTTATGCTCGTTGCTATTGTAAAGGCAAAACTCCTTGGTTTTGTTCTTCCACAAATAGACGCTAGTCCAACACCAGTTCCTTTCTACGATAAATTTTCTTTTATCTACAATGTTATTGAAATTGATATCGTTCTTCTCTTTGGACTTTTGGCAGAAATGTTTCTTGGTTCAGGGGCTTACTCAGTTCACAAGTGGTGCGCATGTAAGTGCCACGCTCTTGCCGAGAAATGTGGTCTCTGTAAAGCAGTAGGTTGCGGAAAAGGAGAAGGTTGCCACGCAGGGCACTGTCATGATCACGGTCACTCACACCACCACGGCGACGGACATACACACGCTTAAATACGGAAAACAAAAAAAGACCCACCAAAGCTCGGGTCTTTTTTTGTTTTAGGTTTTATGATAAAAGTATATATATGAAAGAAGAGTATACAGTTTTACTATTTTACAAATACGCACCAATTCCAAACCCCGAAGCGCTTGCGGCTTGGAACAGGGGAATTTGCGCAGCCTTTGGTTTTAAGGGGCGAATTATTGTTGCAGAAGAGGGAATTAATGCAACTCTTGAAGGTAAACCTGAGGACATAGAAAAATACAAAGAAGCAATTTCTAAAATCGGGAGCTCGCCAGACACTCGCCACATGGGAAACCTGCGCGGAATTCATTTTAAAACAAGTCCAGGAACAGGGGAGGCTTTTCCAAAACTTAAAGTGAAAGTAAAGAAAGAAATTGTTTCTCTTCGCCTCGGTGAAGATGATGTAAACCCGAACGCACTTACAGGAAGGCATCTTCCCGCGGATGAACTAAAAAAATGGTACGAGAAAGGGGAGGAATTTTATATTGTGGATATGCGAAACAGTTACGAGTATAAAGTAGGGCACTTTAAAAATTCTATTGACCCGGGCATGGAAAACTCTCGCGACCTTCCACAAATTGTTGAAAAAATTGAAAATTTAAAAGACAAAAAAGTTTTGACAGTTTGTACTGGGGGAGTGCGATGTGAAAAAATGAGCGGGTATCTTCTTAAGAAAGGTTTTAAAGATGTCTACCAGCTTGATGGGGGAATGCATACATATATGGAAAAGTATCCGGGCGAAGATTTTCTTGGAACTCTCTACACATTTGATAACCGTGTTGTCATGGACTTTGGAGGAAATAGAGAAATCATAAGTAAATGCGACAAATGCGGAAAAGCCTCTGAAAATTATGTGAACTGTGCAAACGAACTCTGCCACAAGCACCTTGTAGTGTGTCCTGATTGTAGCGAGGAAGGGGGTTATGCTTTCTGCTCTGAGACTTGCAAAACTGCACAAGTAACAGCGTAAAGAATAAAAAAAGCCTCCTTTATGGGGAGGGTGGGAAGACTAGCGCTGTCGACAGTTGCTGTATCGTTGACGACACAAAGAGCAGTGACGACGGTCAGAACAGAGACAACGGCGCTGTTTGATATAAGTGTATCTCATTTTGAGTCGGTGAACTCTCACCGAGAATTTATCCTATACCAAAACCCTCGTTTTTTCAATCTCTAAAATACATGGTAAGATAGCCGAAAAGACAATGAGCGAAAACAACGAAACACAAAAATCTGACTTAGCCCTCATGGAGGAAAGGGTCCTTGGGTTCTGGAAGGAGAAAGGCATATTTAAAAAAACCGAGGAAAAGGACGCACCTCAGGGTGATTTTGTGTTTTTTGAGGGTCCACCGACTGCAAACGGAAAGCCAGGAATTCACCACGTAGAGGCTCGAAGCTTCAAAGATGTGATTCCTCGATACAAAACAATGAAGGGCTTTAAAGTGGTGCGCCGAGCAGGGTGGGATACACACGGACTTCCAGTAGAGCTTCAAGTAGAAAAAGAGCTTGGACTCAAATCAAAAAAAGAAATTGAAGAGTTCGGTGTTGCCGAGTTTAACAAGAAATGCAAAGCAAGCGTTCTTCAGTACATTGATCTGTGGAAAAAATTTACAGAAAGAATTGGATATTGGGTAGATTTGGAAAAAGCATACTTTACATTCGACAATAGCTACATTGAATCAGTATGGAATATTGTAAAGACTGTCAATGATAAAAATCTGCTCTACAAAGATTACAAAGTTGTGCCATGGTGCCCAAGGTGTGGAACTGCGCTTTCAAGTCATGAGCTTGCTCAAGGCTACGAAGATGTAAAAGATTTATCTGTTTACGCCAGCTTTAAAATTTTAAATCCCGAAGCGCTCGAGCTTCCTAGTGAAAGTTATATAGTCGCGTGGACAACAACACCGTGGACACTTCCAGGAAACGTCGCGCTTGCAGTGGGAGAGAATATCTCCTATGGTGTTTTTGAAAAAGAAGGAAAGAACCACATCGTTGCGTTGGAACTTTCTGAAAAACTTGGATTTACTAAAGATGAATTAAGAAAAGAGTTTAAAGGTGAGAATCTCTTGTCTCTTTCTTACGAACCCCTCTATCCATTCTTAAAAGATGAGCTTACAAAAAATGGAGAGGACATTTCCAAAGCTTTTAAAGTTTACCCCGCTGACTTTGTGACAACAACAGATGGAACTGGAATTGTGCACACCGCGGTTATGTATGGGGCGGATGACTTTGTTCTCGGAAGCAAAATTGGTTTACCAAAGAAACACACTGTAAGAAACGACGGAACTTTTTATGAGTGGTGTGGATTTCTTGCAAACCGTTTTGTAAAAGACGAGGAAGTTGCAGTAGATGTCATAAAAGATTTAGCAGGAAGGGGACTCCTCTTTAAAAAAGAAAAATACGAACACTCATACCCGCACTGCTGGAGATGTAAAACCCCTCTTATCTATTTTGCGAGAGATTCTTGGTACATTGGAGTTTCGACACTTCGCGACACGTTAGTAGAAGAAAACAAAACAATTGGTTGGGAGCCAGAGTATATACGAGAAGGGCGTTTTGGTGAATGGCTTCGCGACATAAAAGATTGGGCAATCTCAAGAGAAAGATACTGGGGAACTCCTCTTCCTGTGTGGGAAAGTGAAAATGGTGAAGAAAGATTTATTCCGTCTTCAATTGAAGAACTAAAATCTTTTACAAAAAAGTCAGGAAACAGATACATAATTATGCGACACGCAGAGGCGGAGCATAATATAAAAGGAATACTAAGTAGCGATACAGAAGAAGCACATGCACTCACTGCAAAGGGAAAAGAAGAAGCAAAGAACGCAGGAGCAAAACTCCTTTCAGAAAATATTGACCTTATTATTTCTTCGCCACTCCAAAGGACCCGGGAGACTGCAGAGATTGTTGCCGCAGCGCTTGATAAGAAAGTATTTATAGACGAGCGCATCCGGGAAGAAGACTTTGGAGATATTTCAGGTTTTAAAGCAAGTGACTTTACAAAGTATTTTCCAAATTTTGAGTTTCGCTTGAACGAATCTGTTGGAGGTGGAGAAACTCTCAGGGAAACAAAAAAGAGAATGGGGGAGTTTTTGTATGATCTCGAAAAAACTTACGAAGGAAAAACGATCCTCATTGTGACTCATGATGGTCCAGCTAAACTTCTTAAGGTTGTTGCAGCGGGAGCAGACGACAAAGCGACTGAGGTGATTTATACTCCTGGGGTAAACTATTTGCCGTATGCCGGTTTTGAAACGCTTTCGTTTGTGCCTCTTCCGCATGACGATGATTTTAAACTTGATTTACACAAGCCTTATATCGATGAAATTACATTGGTCTCAAAAAAAGGGACAGCTCTAAAGAGGGTAAAGGAAGTGATGGATGTTTGGTTCGATTCTGGTGCAATGCCGTTTGCTCAAAATCATTATCCTTTTGAAAATAAAAACGAAATTGATACAGGAAAATCTTTTCCGGCAGATTTTATTTCCGAAGCGATTGATCAGACGCGTGGGTGGTTCTATACTCTGCACGCTGTCTCAAACCTTCTTGGAAAAGGAAAGGCGTATAAAAATGTAATCTGTCTTGGACACCTTCTCGACAAAGATGGCAAGAAAATGTCTAAGTCTCTTGGAAATGTTATTGATCCGTGGGAAATGGCTGATAAGTACGGAGTCGATACGCTTAGACTTTGGCTTTATAGTGTCAATCAGCCAGGAGAAAGTAAAAACTTCGACGAACGAACTGTAGATGAGGTACGAAAAAAATTCTTTAACATTCTTTCAAATGTGTATGTTTTCTATGAGCAAAGCAAAGGGGAGAGTGCTCCTATTCATGACCGAAGCACACGCTCTCTCGATGTATGGATTTTAAGTAGACTGTCTCTCCTTGAAAAGAAAGTGAGCGAGCATATGGATAAGTTCCAGATCCTCGAACCTGTGCGAGAAATGCGACTCTTTATAGATGATTTGTCGACATGGTACCTACGGCGATCAAGAGAAGCACTTCGAGAAGGAAACAAAGATGCTGTGGCAACACTCGGATTTGTTCTGCAAAACTTTGCAAAGATACTTGCTCCATTTGCTCCATTTTTCGCAGAGGATCTGTACCAAAAGATTGAAGCAGAAGACAAGGTGGAAAGTGTTCACCTTGCAGAGTGGCCGAAACTCATGGAGTACAACGAGACTATTATTTCAGACATGGTAGAAGTCAGACGTCTCGCGTCTCTCGCTCTTCAGGAAAGAAATAAAGAAAATATAAAAGTAAAACAACCTCTTCAAAGCATTAAAATTGGAAAAGATCTCGAAAACGAATTAAAAGAGATTTTGAAAGATGAGATCAATGTAAAAGAGGTAATTGTTGAAAGTGCTCTCCAAGAAAAAATTGAACTTGATTTTACTTTAACCGAGTCACTTATTCTTGAGGGAGCAGGTAGGGAGCTTATCCGTTTTATACAGGATATGCGAAAAGAAGCAGGTTTCATTCAAGAGCAAAAAATTACACTTACCCTTTCTTCAAACGACGCAGGAAAAAAACTCCTCAGCGAAGCTTCTCTTATGGAAGACGTCTCGCGAGTTGTTGGTGCATTTGAAACAAAGTACACATCTACAAACGGTAAAACTCTTCAGCTTGGTGACATGGAGTTTACGGTTTCAGTAGCTCCTTATGGCGCATAGTAAGTACTCATCGTTTTGTTTTTTAATTGCTGAAGCAAACACAGGCGAGGATGATAAAATGCTTTCACTTTTTTGCGAAGGTTTTGGGTTTCTGCGTGTGCTTGCAAAAAGTGTACGGCGAGAAGGTGCAAAACTCTCTGGTGCGCTTCGGAAAGGCGCGCTTCTTAGTGTGACGCTTCTAAAAGGAAGAGAAGTGTGGAGACTTCTTGAAGTAGAAGAAATAGAGGAGCTTCCATACGGCACACCGGGGTACAAAGTTTTTTTAAGGTCTACGAAACTGTTGCAAAGTCTTGTTCATGGAGAAGAAAAAAACGATCTTCTTTTTGCATATATTCGAAGTATGTTTGAAAATCTCGCTGGTATTGCTCCACACAAAGAGAAAGATGCAGAAATTATTTTCTCGCTTCAAATTCTTTATGCGCTCGGGTACATTCCAATCAATGCTGTCACGACACCAGTTTTAGAAATGGGAAGTGGTACTCTCCAAAAAGAGTTGCCTAGCGCAGAGAGGGTAGAACTTGTTTCCCTCATCAACAAGGGTATCTCCGCAAGCCACTTGTAAACCTTTTTGATATAATAAAGGCGTGGAAGAAAACAAAGACCAACAAAACGACAAAGCACCAAGTCGGATTGATAAACTAAAAGAGGCTATCTACTCGCGTAATACTGAGTTTCCAAACACATTCTCTCTTGACCTTAGAAAACATAACACAGCTCCAAAAGAAGAGTGGGAAGGAGTAAAGGAAGAGAATCCTTCAGAAGACACTTCAACCGACAAAAGCGGAACTGTACTTCGCTTTTTTCTGATTGCCTCGCTTATCTTTTTTATTGGAGCGTTTAGCTATGCTGCGCTCGTTTACTTTAAAGGATCAAATGTGATTTCACCTTCGAACATTGGAATTGAAGTGATTGGACCTA
The DNA here is from genome assembly GCA_964446625.1 of uncultured Candidatus Saccharibacteria bacterium. Lineage (GTDB taxonomy): Bacteria > Patescibacteriota > Minisyncoccia > Phycocordibacterales > CAIRYW01 > JAUPVJ01. Next base: position 28,742 of record CAYUPH010000006.1, on the reverse strand, counting down.
TTTCTGCGCCTGCTGGTGAACCGGTTAGTTTTGATGTAGCGGTTACGAACAAAAACGAAGTGCCGATTATTTTGGCAGACCTTCTTGTTGAATATCCAAAGGGGACAAAGAAAGCGACTGACGGGAGCACAGATTTGCCTCGCGAAAGAATCCCTGTGGGCACAATTCAAAGTGGAGAAACTATTAGGAAAACAATCTCTGCAGTCTTTTTTGGTGAAGAAGGCGAAAGACCAAAAATCAGCACTTCACTTGAATACAGGCTTGAAACATCAAACAGTGTATTTACTAAAGATGGTGGATATGAGTTTTTGATTGGTTCTTCACCAGTTGCAATAGAAGTTTCTGTTTTGGGGCGTATTAGTGTGGGTCAAGAACTGCCTATTGAAGTAACTGTCACTTCAAACTCAAAAGAAGTAATCAAAGATGTTATTTTAACCGCTGACCTTCCGTTTGGGTATGAACTACGAAGCGCAAACCCCGCTACTATTTCTGGAAAAAATGTATGGAGTCTCGGCGACATGGCGCCTCAAAGCAAAAAGAAAATTACTCTAAAGGGGTCAATTACAGGTGGGCAAAGCGGAGACAAATACTTTATTTTCTCAATCGGTGGCAGAAGCAAAGACGACCCATCTTCAATTGCAAGCCTTATTTCTCGTGTAGAAAAAGGAGTTGTTGTTGAAAAGCCTTTTGTATCAACTCAGATTGCTTTGAACTCACATGCCGGCTCGGACACGTATGTCGCAAAAAGCGGAAAATCGGTTCCAGTAAAAATCGATTGGAAAAACAATCTTTCAGTTCCTGTTATTGATGCAGTTGTTGAAGCAAAAGTTCTAGGACCTATGGTAGACAAGAAGTCTCTTAACTCAAACGAAGGGTTTTACAGGGCAAGCGAAAACCTCATTCGATGGACAAAGTTCGAGTCTAAAACTCTCGAAGTTCTTGAGCCTGGAGCAGAAGGAGTTCTTAACTTTGATTTTCTTACATACAGCCCATATGTAGCTGAAGGAGCCCTAAAGAAAAACCAAGAAGTAGATGTGCAAATAACAGTAAAAGGAAAAAGGCTTTCGGAGAACAATGTTCCCGAGGAGCTCATTACAACGACAACACGAAAGATAAAGCTTGAAGCAGATTCTCGAGTTGTTGCGCAGATTGTTCAGAGCATTGGTCCATTTCAAAATGCAGGAACAATTCCAGCCCATGTAGAAAAATTAAACCAGTACACTGTCACTTGGACTGTCACAAACACGCTAAATGATATCGACGGAGCGCGCGTGACCGCAACACTTCCGTCATATATCGATTGGACAGGACGAACATCTCCGGGGACAGAAAAAATTTCTTATGACAAAGATTCAAGGCAAGTAGTCTGGGATCTTGGAAAAGTATATGCAAATGGAGGGGAGGGTTCTCTTAGACAAGTGTCATTCCAGATAGCCTTTACCCCAAGCCTCTCTCAAGTAGGACTCGCACCTGACCTTCTAAGTGTTTCAACACTTTCCGCAAAAGACACATTTACAGAAACTAACATTATCAATACTTTCAAAGTTCTTACTACAATTCTTCAGGCGGACCCACAGTATGACTTTGGTGAAGACAAGATTCTTGAGTAGTTTTGGTATTTTTTCTAAAGGCTGATAATATAGCCCTATGGAACAAAAGGACAACAAAATGGAGAAAATCATTTCGCTTTGTAAAAGGCGAGGATTTATCTTTCAAGGATCTGAAATTTACGGAGGGCTCGCTGGTACATGGGATTACGGACCTCTTGGTGTTGCGCTAAAGAAAAATATAGAAAACCTCTGGTGGAAGAGATTTGTTCTTTCGCGAGAAGACATGTACGGCATGGACGCTGCAATCCTTATGAATCAAAATGTATGGAAAGCGTCTGGACACGTCGCAGGCTTTTCTGATCCTCTTGTTGAAGACCTTAAAACTAAAAAAAGATACCGAGCTGACCACCTTCTAGAAGAAGCGGGCACTGACCCAAAAGGAATGTCACTTTCTGAGATGGATAAACTAATCAAAGAAAAGCAAATAAAAAGTCCCGAAGGAAACCCTCTTGGAGATGTAAGACAATTCAATATGATGCTCAAGACTCATATTGGAGCAATCGAGGACGACTCTTCTGTTTCTTACCTTCGACCAGAAACTGCGGGAGGAATGTTTGTAAACTTTAAAAACATTATGGATTCGATTCATCCAAAACTTCCTTTTGGTATGGCACAAATTGGAAAAGCATTCCGAAACGAAATTGCACCTCGAGATTTTATTTTCCGTGTGCGTGAACTTGAACAAATGGAAATAGAGTATTTTGTAAATCAAAAAGACTGGGAAGCGAAATTCGAAGAGTTTCGTACAGAAATGTGGTCTTTTATAAAAGATGACATTGGACTTGCTGAAAGTGCCGTACATGAGCTCGAAGTAGCACCAGAAGACAGGGCGCATTACTCAAAGAGAACAATAGATTTCGAGTTTGATTTTCCTTTTGGAAAAAAAGAGCTTTACGGTCTTGCATACCGAACAGATTTTGACCTGAAGGCTCACTCTGAAGCTTCAAAAGTAGATTTGTCGTATTTTGATGAAGAAACAAAAGAGAGGTTTGTTCCACACGTGATCGAACCGTCTTTTGGAGTAGGAAGAACACTTCTTGCGGTTCTCTCGGACGCGTACACAGAAGACGAAATGGGGGAGGAACCGAGAGTTTTCCTAAAGCTCCACAAAAATGTTGCACCAGTTCGTGTTGCTGTTTTGCCTCTACTTAAAAACCGGCCAGAGCTTGTTGCGAAGGCAAGGGAAGTCTTTGGAGTTCTAAAAAAAGAGTTTGGAAATGTGCTTTTTGACGAAGCGGGAACTATTGGAAAAAGGTACAGGAGACAAGATGAAATCGGAACACCTTTTTGCGTGACGATTGATTTCGATACGCTCGAAAACGGTACTGTTACCGTGCGGGACAGGGATACAGGTGAGCAAAAAAGAGTACAAATAGAGGAATTGACAAACACTGTCTAGTGTGGTAGTATTATAGAGGACATAGGTCCATTCATATGGAAATTGATCTTCTTCTTATTGGGGCGGCTCTTGCAGCCGTCGTCTCCCTTGGCTTCCTCTTCAGCTTCGTTTTCGACTGGCTGAAGGTCATTCAGAGGGTTGGAATGGTGTTTTCTGCACTAGGGGCATTGCTCTCGGTCAGTCTTCTGCTTATTCCTTGCGGAGTATTCACGGGTTGGGCGGAATATTCCAAGACCCCCAGCAAGCTAACTCTCCTGACTCACTTTACGGTGACAGGAGATACAAATCTGCAGTCTCTCCAAGGAATCCTGGTTGGAGCAGTGCCTTGCTTCTTTATCTGCACTATTCTCTTACTCAGAGGAGTGATAAAGTTGCCGGGTCAGAAAAGGGAGATAGTTAAACCCTACTGCGATCGGATTCGCAGGGCTGCTAATGGAGGGCCAATCGCCCCTCCAGGCACTTATCCTAAAAATCCGAGACTGCCCAATCTACCGCGCCCAGGGCAGTGAAGAAGTTGAGTGTTTTCGAACTCTCACTAAAAAAGAGTTCACCGCAGGATGACCGGCAGTCATCCAAAACCCAAGAACGCAATTAGTTGTCTTTTTGGGAGAAAACCCGAGCGCTCCGCGCTCGGGTTTTGTGTTACCTTTTTTTCAAACCCTTACCTCAAAAACTTTTTACCAAAGCAATGTTAACAAACTTAGCGATAGCAGAATTTGTTAACACTTGAAGAATTTGTCTTTTTGTAAAATAATTCCTTATCAGGTTTTATTTTATTCTTGTGGTGCTATAATCGCTTTAGTATGAGTATATTTTTCACAACCAATGAGGGGCAAGAAAATTATATTCTCCACAGCTCACCACAGTCAAACAAGAAAAGAGTTATAGTGCACTGGGGTGCACTTAATCTTTTTAACGCTTCTCTTTTTCACCCACCTCAAGGGCCAGTAAAATTTTCAGTTTTTTGCAAAGAGCTTGGGTGTTTTTCAACCATTCAAAAACTCTTTCGCAAATTACCCTCGAGAAGGTGGGACCCAGCTCTTCTTCTTTGGGTGCTTTACAACTGGAGTGGTCCGAGTGAAGAAGGGAAAGGTCTGTGCTTACTTCCAACTTGGGACTATAAAGGAAAGCGGGGCACTGCTTACGGGGTAATTGAGGGTCTGCCTGGAGAATCAGTGTCGCTTGGTGTCCATTTTCAGGCACCAAAGCTAAGAGGGAGAGTATTTGTTCTCACCCCTGGCGAGCCTTACTAGGGCTCGTTTTTTTATTTGGAAAAATCTGCTAAAATCGACCTATGCAATACAAAAAAACAACTCTCAAAAACGGTCTTCGAATTATTACAGTTCCTGTAAAGGGTACCGAAGCGGTTACTGTCATGGTTTTGGTCTCATGTGGAAGTGACTATGAGCCAAAAGAAATTAATGGCCTCTCACATTTTCTAGAACATATGTGTTTCCAGGGAACAGAAAGTCGTCCACTTACTGGACAAATCTCTCGGGAACTCGACAGTCTCGGAGCGCAGTCAAACGCTTTTACCGGAGAAGAGTACACAGGATACTGGGCAAAAGCGCACAAGAAAAATATTTCAAAACTAATAGACATAGTCTCTGATATTTATCTTCACCCGACAATTTCACCGGACGCGATGGAACGAGAAAAAGGTGTGGTGATTGAAGAAATGAAAATGTATGAAGACATGCCACATGTAAAAGTGGGCGAGGTTTTTGAGGGACTACTCTACGGAGACCAGCCAGCAGGGCGTCCAATAATTGGAAATGAGAAAGTGGTGCGCGGTATCACTCGGGAACAAATTGTCGAATACCGAAAGAAACACTATGTTGCGAAAGGAACGATTGTTGTTGTCTCTGGTGCATTTAATGAGAAAAAAGCAATCAAAGAAATTGAAAACGCTTTTAAAGGAATTAGTAAGTCAAAAAAAGAAGGAAAAGAAAAAACAAAAGAATCTCAGAAAACTCCTGCAGTAAAAGTACATACAAAAGAGACAGATCAAGCACACATCTCGCTTGGGTTTAGGACTTTTCCAATTTCCTTTGCGGACAATGTAAAAATAAAAGTACTCGAAGCGGTGCTTGGGCACGGTATGAGCTCGAGGCTCTTTAAGAGACTTCGGGACGAAATGGGTATTTGCTACTATGTTCGTTCTGGAAACAGTACATACCTTGACCGGGGATACTTTTCAATCTCTTCTGGTTTATCAAAAGACAGGGTAGAGGAGGGGCTTTCTGCAATCCTAGAGGAAGTGAAGAGGATTAAGAGTGAAGAAGTCTCAAAGGAAGAGCTTGAAAAGGCAAAGGAGCTTCTTGTGGGCAACATGTACCTCTCGCTTGAAACATCTGACTCTTATGCGGATTTCTATGCCTTCCAAGACCTTATGGGGCGAAAAATCAAGACTCCTGAAGAGAAGGAGAAGGAGATTCGAAAGGTAACAGCAAAAGATGTCCTCAAAATGGCATCAAAAATCTTTAAAAACGAGACACTTAACCTAGCGGTTGTGGGTCCCTTTAAAGATGAGGCAAAATTCAAGGGATTTCTTAAAATTTAGGTCTTACCTTTTAGGGTTTTTTCTGATATTCTCTCTTTATGAAAGAACCCAACAAAACAATATCAATCAGTCTTTCTGCCATCCTTAAAACACTCGTTGCAATTGGTGTTGCGATTTTGCTTTACAAACTCCTCGATATTGTTCTCGTAGTGTGTACTTCGATTGTTCTTGCGTCTTCTATTGAACCATTTATTTCTTGGTTTCAAAGACGAAGAGTGCCACGGCTTCTTGCAGCGATTATAATTTTCTTTTTGACAGCAAGCCTTTTTGGAGGACTGTTTCTTTTTCTTATCCCAATCATTTTAGGAGATGTTTCTGCTGTGATTGAAAATATTCCTACTTATGCAAAAGAAGTAAACACAATTATTCCACTCCTTAATCAAAGTTTGCTCGAAGGGTACGTGCCGATTTTAAAACAACTTGCAGCGCAGGTTGGTCAAACACAATTCTTTAGTGAAGTAGGTGGGGGAAGTGTTTTCAATTCTGCTCGTTCAATTGGTGGGGGAATTCTATCTGTTATTTTGATTTTTGTTCTTTCGTTTTATTTTTCTGCAAGCGAAAATGGTATTGAACATTTTTTGCGAATCGTGACTCCGCTTCGGTACGAAAAATATGTAATTGGTCTTTGGGCGAGAACAAAGGCAAAAATCGGTGCATGGATGCAAGGGCAAATCCTTCTTGCGGTTGTTGTCGGTTTTTTGGTGTATGCAGTACTTGCGATTTTTAAAATCAAACACGCTCTTGTACTTGGAATTCTTGCAGCAGTTTTCGAGCTCATTCCTGTTTTTGGGCCGGTACTCTCGGCGCTTCCTGGAATTGCACTTACTCTCCTCGACAAGGGAGTTGGGCTCGCACTTGTAGTAACTCTTTGGTACATTATTGTTCAGCAATTAGAAAACCATCTTCTTTACCCCGCGGTTGTAAAGAAAATTGTTGGTATTTCGCCTCTTATTGTGATCATTGCAATTGTTGTCGGAGCAAAACTTGCAGGAGTTCTGGGAGTAATTCTCTCTGTGCCAGTTTCTGTGCTTTTGGTAGAATTGATGGACGACCTGGATAAACAAAAAGAAAGTCTTAGAAATTTAAACTAAATATGAAAAAACCTTTTTACCTTACAACTACTCTTCCGTATGTAAATGCGCCACTTCACCTCGGACACGCAGTGGAAATAATTCGTGCAGACGCCCTGGCTCGAATAAAAAAAGAAGAGGGTTTTGATGTTTTCTTTAATACTGGTACAGACGAGCATGGTGCAAAGATTGCAGAGTCGGCAAAAAAAGCAGGAAAAGAGGTACAGGAATATGTAGACTACTATGCAGACCTCTATAAAAAAACCCTTGAGAAATTTGGTGTTTTAAAAGAAGGGGAGGGAATACACTATATTCGTACAACAGACCCGCACCACACAAAAGCTGCAGGGGAGTTTTGGAAAAGATGTAACGAGAATGGTTATATTTACAAAAAAAATTACGAAGCAAAGTATTGTGTTGGGTGCGAAGAAGAAAAAACTGACTCAGAGCTAGTAGACGGAAAATGTCCTGAACACGACAGGGTGCCAGAAATTATAAAAGAAGAAAATTACTTTTTTAAATTTTCAGCTTTCAGTGACATACTTCTAAAATTCTACGAAGAAAACCCAGAGTTTATTGTTCCATGCTATCGGATGAATGAAATGCGAGAGTTTATAAAGCGTGGACTCCAGGACTTTTCTATTTCTCGCCTCAAAAGCAAAATGAGCTGGGGTATTCCCGTTCCAGGAGACGAAGATCATGTTATGTATGTGTGGTTTGACGCTCTAGTAAACTACATATCAACTCTTGGCTGGCCTGAGGACGAGGAAACTTTTAAAAAGTTTTGGCAGGAGGGAACAGCTACTCAATACTGCGGCAAAAACAACACTCGTTTTCAGGGTGTAATGTGGCAAGCAATGCTTAAGGCCGCAGGTCTTCCGTATACACACAAGATTGTAGTTGATGGATTTATTCTTGGTGAAGGAGGAATCAAAATGTCAAAAACACTTGGAAACACAATTGACCCACTAGAGATTGTAGAAGAGTACGGCACTGATGCTCTTAGGTATTTTGTGCTTCGAGATTTTCACCCGTTTGAGGATACTGCTGTTTCAAGAGAAAAGCTTCTCGAGAGCTACAATGCAAACCTTGCAAACGGAATTGGAAACCTGACGAGCAGAATTATGAAAATGGCCGAGCAGAACCTGACAGAAAAAGTAGAGGATTTTTCGGTGGGTGAAAACAATGCGCTAAAAAGTGCAAAAGAAAACTATGATTTCCAAAGAGCAATGCACGAAATTTGGAATGAGATTGGAAGCTTGGATAAGACAATTCAAACAGAAGAACCTTTTAAACTTGTAAATACAGATAAAGAAAAAGCAGTTGAGCTGATTAAGTCCTTAGTAAAAAGACTTGGAGGGATTGGAAACATGCTCTCACCATTTCTTCCAGAAACGAGTCAAAAGATTTTGAAATGTGTAAGTGAAAACAAGTCTCCTGAAACTCCTCTTTTTCTCCGGAAATAAATGAAATACATAGACAACCACGCACACCTCAATTTTAAAATCTTTGAGAATGATCTTGAAGAAGTTTTGAGGCGCATGCGGGAAGCAGAAGTGGGAGCGATACTTGTTGGCACAAACAAAGCAACATCTGCTAAAGCGGTTGAACTGGCAGAAAAATATGACAATCTATGGGCAATCGTTGGGCTTCACCCGATTCATACAACAGAAAGTTTTCATGATGAAGAAGAGATAGGGCAGGAGACGCCAGGATTTAAATCAAGCGGAGAGGAATTTGATAAGGAGTATTACAGAAAACTTGCGGGAAGTCCGAAGTGTGTCGGTATCGGCGAGTGTGGTTTTGATTTTTATAGACTAAGCCCCGACTTAGAAGAAAAACAAGAAAAAGCATTTCGAGGACAAGTCGAGCTTGCACTTGAACTAGGAAAGCCCCTTATGCTCCATATGCGAAGTGGAAATGAGAAAAGCGCATACGCAGAGTCTCTTCGTGTTTTAAAAGAACTTGGCGCGAAAGAAGGTGAGGCGCATTTTTTTGCGGGAACACTAGAAGATGTAAAAGAGTTTTTGGATTTGGGTTTTCATATTTCGTTTACGGGAGTCGTAACTTTTGCGGCGCAGTACAAAGAGTTAGTGGAGGCCGTCCCTCTAGACAGACTTCTCTCGGAAACCGACTCACCATATGTAGCCCCCGTTCCTTTTCGAGGAAAAAGGTGTGAGCCAGCTTATGTCATAGAGGTTGTAAAAAAGATGGCAGAGATCAAAGGAGTAGGGGTAGAAGAGTTTTCGGAGATGATTCTCCAAAACAGTAAACGATTGTGGAAAATATAACGAAGGTTCTGCCCGTTTTCCGAAGGAAAACGGGCTTTTTTAATACCAAAAGGGGAGCTTCACAAATCGCCTCCTCTATGATATATTGACAGCGCCCATAGAGGGCATTATTAGTTTATAAATAAAAAGAATGTCTGAAAAAACAGAAGCTCAGGACAATTTGCGAGTCTATGAAATAGGCTTTCACATTGCTCCGATTGCGGGAGACGAAGGTGTTTCTCGCGAGGTTGGTGAGATTAAAACTATCCTAGATGGTCTAGGAGCGGTTGTAGTCTCAGAAGACTTTCCAAGGCTTCGTACTCTTGCATACTCACTTTCAAAAGTGATTGGTGGTGTAAAGAGGACTTTTAACGAAGCGTATTTTGGATGGGTCAAGTTTGAAGCTGAGCCAGAAGCTGCTGAAAAGCTAAAGGCGGAAGTTGAAAAACTAGCGAACGTTGTTCGTTTCCTTATTATCAAAACTGTAAAGGAAAATACTCTTTACGCTCCTAAATTTGTCGACAAGAACAAAGTGGCTGGCAAAAAAGAAGAGGGAGAAGAAAAGAAGGAAATCGTAGATGAAGGCGAAGTAGACAAAGCTATTGAAGAGCTTGTGGTAGAATAAAAGAGAGGATTACTCTTATTTATTTAACTAAATACTCGCTATGTACATAAACAAAGCAACAATTTACGGAAATCTTACTCGAGATCCGGAGGTCAAAGCTCTTCCATCGGGAATTCAGGTTGCCAACCTATCGGTTGCAACAAATCGAACATGGAAGGACAAAGACGGGCGAAAACAAGAAAGCGTCGAATACCACAACGTTGTCGTATTTGGAAAGCAGGCTGAGCTTGTGAGCCAGTATATGAAAAAAGGAAGACCGATCTACCTAGAAGGCCGACTTCAAACACGGTCATGGGACGATAAGGACGGAAACAAAAAGTACCGAACTGAGATTGTTGTAGAGAACTTCCAATTTGGTCCAAGCGGTGCGCCAGCAGGAAACTATGCGCCTCGTGAGGATGCGGGAGGAAGCTCAAAACCTACTGAGTCAGCGCCAAGCGATGAGATTCAGTATCCAGAAGAAGAAATTAACATTGAAGATATTCCATTTTAAAAACGGAATACAAACTTATACAAAAACATGATGAATAAACAGTGCTTCTTTAAGCAAAACAATATCCAGCATATTGACTACAAAGACACAGAGCTTCTAAAGAAGTTTCTTAACCCACATGCTCGAATTCTTTCACGAAAGCGAACAGGTGTGTCTGCAAAGAACCAGAGAAAACTAGACCTTGCTATCAAACGAGCAAGATTTATGGCACTTGTGCCTTTCGTTTCTCGATAATAATTCTTGAATAAGATAATTATCAAAGATTATTTACAATCGTTTTATCTAAACCCATGGCAATCCTAGAATATAACGAGATTCTCACAAGAAAATACATTGTTCTTGATGGAGATCCATACGAAGTAATCGATGCGCATATTTTCCGTATGCAGCAACGAAAGCCTCAAAACAAGACCAAACTAAAAAACCTTATCTCTGGCCGAGTGGTTGAAATGACTTTTCACCAGTCTGACAAAGCAGAAGAAGCCGAGCTTGAGAAAAAAGAAGCAAAGTTTCTGTATGCAAACAGGGGAGAGTGGTGGTTCTGTAGCCCAACAAATCCAGCGGATCGATTTAAAATAGAGGACGATACCCTAGGAGAAGGCCGACGATTCATGAAGCCTAATATGATAATTGATCTTGTCCTTTTTGATGAGAAGATTATCGGAGTGAAGCTCCCTGTAAAAGTTGATCTTAAAGTCACAGAAGCTCCACCAGCAATTAAGGGAGACACAGCAAAGGGAGGAAACAAAGTAGTAACTCTTGAAACTGGAGCTACTATAAACGCACCTATTTTCGTGAACGAAGGAGATGTTCTCCGAATCAATACTGAAACAGGTGAGTATGTAGAAAGAGCGTAGGAAGGTAAAAAATACAAACAAAAAACAAAGCGAAGCCCGAGGGCTTCGCTTTGTTTTTTGTTTGTTCTGTAGAGTCTTAACCCAAAGCACTTTCATTTGTATTTATTGTTTCTCCTCCTCCTCATCTCCAGATTCTGAAGGAGAAGCTTCGGTCATTTCAGGATTGTCTTCTCCTTCATTTTCTTCACTTTCTTGGCCATCTCGTCTAAGTTCTAAATCTTTGTCGTCTGCCATGTTTTTTAAATTGTTTTTATAAAGGCGGATAATACCTGGTGTCACACTTCTCTCTTTAAGAAGAGAGGGTAGTGAAGCGAAGTCGCTTTCACAATGATTGGGTATCATCTCTCCTGGAAGTGACCGCTTCCAGTCGCAATATTGTATCAAGCAAAGATAAAGATAGTATTAACTAACTTTTGAGTCTTTCTTCAAGAGTGTCTAAATGAGGACTAATACTTACTCCGAGTTTCTCCCATTCATTTAGTGCCAATGTGATTTCACTTCGAATCCTGTCAATTTCAGTGGGTTTAATTTTGGTTCCGCCAAACAAGCTCCAAGCTGTTTCTGCTTTGGCCATTTTTGATGATATTGCACTACCTAATTTCGAAGACAGTACTCTTTGAGAATTTTCTGCATTAAGTGCATTTCCTACTGGAATATTATAATGCTTATATTTAGCAAGAAGTGGGCTAAAAATATCAGGGGAAAGGTCACTTGCTACATTTCTGTCTATATCTACTTCTAGCGACCTTGCAATATCTTCTGGTGTGAGAGTGGTTACAATCTGAAGAGCACAGTCTCTTTCTTCTGGTTTTTGTAAACCATTAAAAAAATGATCAAAACCATTTATTCCACTATTCCGGACACATTTAACAATTTCTTCTTCTAATTTTTCTGGGCTGCGGGGTGGCTCATGGTTAAATCCTGGACCAGTGCGATTCAACTCGTTCATAAAAGTGTTTCTTAAGGGATTATCTGGAGCAGGAGTAGTCTCTGAGTCTCCAGAAGGTTCGGAAGAATCTATCGGAGCTTCTCCAGTGTGAACTACTTCTACCGTTGCTTTTACATCAATAATGCTTCCAAGTACACTTCCATCCGGATCATATGGTGTGGGTTTTTCAGACATTTTATTTTTTACTCTTCTGGTTTTTCGTCTTCTAAGTCTGCCTTGGTAGGAGAGACAGCAAACCCTTCTTCTTTCATAAACTTCCGAATCTTTCCAACAAGTTCGTTTGAGACTTTTTTATTTTCTCGAAGGAACTGTCTTGCAGATTCGTAACCTCTTCCCAGGACTTCTTCGCCGTATTTATATGAGTTTCCGCTTTTTGCAATGAGTCCCATCTTTTCTCCGAGCGCGAGAATTTCTCCTTCTCTCGAGATTCCTTCGTTGTACATAAGGTCAAACTCTGTTTGCTTGAAAGGTGCAGCCACTTTGTTCTTTACGACTTTTACTCGAGTTCGTCCTCCCATTACTTCTTCACCTTTTTTAATTTGAGCAATTCGTCTTATATCGAGCCTAACCGATGTGTAAAATTTAAGAGCCTTTCCTCCTGGAGTGGTTTCAGGGTTTCCAAACATGACCCCGATTTGCATTCGAATTTGGTTGATGAAAATAACAATTGTTTTGCTTTTAGCGACAATAGCTGTCAGTTTTCGCAGTCCCTGCGCCATTAGTCTTGCTTGTTTTCCTACATGGTGTGAGCCCATGTCTCCTTCGATTTCATCTTTTGGAGTAAGAGCAGCAACTGAGTCAACAACAATCACATCAATCTTTCCACTTCGCACGAGTGAATCTACAATCTCAAGAGCCTGCTCTCCTGTGTCTGGCTGGCTTACAAGGAGTTCGTTTGTTTTAACACCAATTCTCTTTGCATACTCTGGATCAAGTGCGTGCTCTGCATCGATAAAGGCACAGATACCACCAAGTTTTTGAGCTTCTGAAATCACATGGAGAGTTAGAGTCGTCTTTCCACTCGATTCTGGACCAAAGATTTCGATAATTCGTCCTCTTGGAAGTCCACCAATTCCGAGTGCTTCATCGAGACCAATAGAACCTGTAGAGATTGCTCCCACTTCAACTTTTGGCGCGTCTCCAAGTTTCATGATTGAGTCATCACCAAATTTTGTTTTGATCGCTTTCAGAGTATCCTCAATTCCAGAATTTGTTTTCTTGTCCTCCTTTTTTTCTTTTTTCTTTTGCATTCTATTTTATGATTCTATTAATGGTAAACTGCTTGAAGCATTTGTTTCATTCTCTATAACCGGTGTCTCTGGGGGAAGGGGTTCTTCGCCTCCATCATAATAAAATTCTATTTTCTCTTCTTTCTCTTTGTTGAACCGGTCTCGAACAACTACCTTAATTATATTATACCCCGGGAGGGCTATCAATTTCTCTGTAAAGCGATTATCTTTGTTTATATAGATTTGTCTGTCATTTACCGATATAAAAGAGACGTTTTTTGCGGTCCCGGTTAGGGTGTAGGCGCTCTCTGAAAGAAGAGCGCCATTAGTAGGGGTTTCAATTTTAAGGCTCGGCCCCCATATAACCTTCGAGAGTTCAAAGAGGGTATAGAGGACAAAAATTCCAAAAAAAGCGACCAGTACCCAGAATTTTGCTTTTTGTGCAGGTGTCTTACTCATTAGTCGATATGTACATCGCTTTCTCCACGCTCTACCAGAACCTCCCTAGGTTTTGAACCGTCTGCTGGACCAATTACACCCTTTTCTTCAAGAATATCCATGAGACGAGCCGCTCTGGCGTAGCCTACTCTGAGTTTTCTTTGTATATATGAAGTCGATGCTTTTCCTGCTTCAATAACTATTTGTCTCGCATCTTCGTATAGATCGTCCTCGTCTTCGTCGCTCCCGTCCGAAAAAGACCCAGAACCAAAGATAGGATTAGGCTCAGTATTTTCTCCAGTTTGTGTACTAATGTCGAGAGAAGGAACTTCGTTTATATATGAATCAATCAGGTACTTCACAACACTCTTTAACTCACCTTCAGAAATATAAGGGGATTGGATACGAACTGGTTCTGGGTTATCCTGTGTAGCAAAAAGCATGTCTCCGAGTCCGACAAGCTTTTCTGCGCCTGCTTTGTCTATAATTGTGCGTGAATCCACTTGGCTTCCTACTTTGAGAGCAATTCGTGTCGGGATGTTTGCTTTAATAAGACCAGTGATTACATTTACTGAAGGTCTCTGTGTTGAAAGGATGAGGTGAATTCCAACCGCTCGTGACATTTGTGCAAGGCGCACAATAGATGCTTCAAGTTCTCGCGGGTATGCTTGCATAAGGTCTGCTAACTCGTCGATAACGATCACGATGTAAGGCATGATTTCAGGCATCACAGCGTCTTTCACGCCTTTGTTTTTCTTTAGTGCAGGCTCAACAATATTTTTATGATACGAATGAATGTCTCGCACTGACTCCTTTTCGAGAACATCATAGCGTCTATCCATCTCTTTCGCTGCCCATTTGAGGGCGAGAATAGTTTTCTTTGCGTCTGTAATAACCGGAGTAAGTAGGTGGGCAATCTTATTATATAGAGTAAGTTCCACTCGCTTTGCGTCCACCATGATGAATTTCAGCATATCGGGGCTGTTGCGATAGAGAAGGGAGGTGAGGATAGCATGCACGGTAACAGATTTTCCAGACCCCGTAGTTCCTGCAATAAGGAGGTGAGGCATTTTTGCAAGGTTGTAGAAGATAGCTTTACCCCCAACATCTTTTCCGATAGCAGTAAGAAGAGGTTTGTCAGAAGTTTCAAACTCTTTAGATGCAATAAGAGAGCCGAGACCTACAGTAGTTTTAGAAGTGTTAGGTACTTCAATACCTACAAGAGACTTTCCTGGAATCGGCGCCTCGATACGAATTGTAGGTGCTGCAAGGGCGAGCGCTAGGTTATCTTGTAGTCCTACTATTTTAGAGAGCTTCACACCTTCTGCAGGCTTGAGGGCATAGCGAGTGACGGTAGGACCGATAGTTACTTCATCCATTTCAACAACGATTCCAAAGTTCTGGAGTGTTCTTTTGATTATATTTGCATTTGCTTTAATGTCTCCAACTCCAGGTTTTCCTTTGTCACCTTCTAGGAGTGAAAGCGGGGGAGGAGTGTACTCTTTATTAAGTAAAACCGGCTGCGCAGTGCCAATAAAATCTTCCTCCTCTTTTTCCTTTCTCTTTTTTGTATCAATAATGTCGTGCACAAGTGGGGCTCCAATTTTTTCGTTTTGAATTTCTTTTTGAGGTGTTGCTTTGTTCAGGACTTCTTCTTCTCTTTCAGACAAAGTTTCTGATTTTTCGTCTTCCTCTTTGCTTCCACCAAAAAGGAGAAATGGTTTTTTCCAATCTTGCCTTAAGTGTGTTTCAAAAAGAACAAGAAGTGAAACAACAACAAGGGCGCTAAGTGTGATAAAAGAAAAGTAGACATCAAACATAGAGACTAGGGGTCCTGAAATAAATTTGCCAAAAAAACCTCCCGAGCCACTGCTAGAGAGTTCGATGATTCCAAGACCTGAAACAAAAAAGAAAAAAGCAGCAATAAGTTTTGTATAAGAAAAAGTTCTTTCTATTGTTCTTATGAAAACAATTCCCATAATAAAAGAGAGGATGGGGAGTAGGTAGTATCCGACACCGAAAAGATAATGGAAGGCAGAATAAATTTTGTTTCCTGCAACCCCAGCTTTTTGAAATGCAGCGATAAGTAGAAAGATTCCTACTATAAAAGAGAGGATTGCAAAGATGCTCTGAAGGGTCTCGTCTTTTAGATGTTTCCGACGTTCATACTGATCATGATTTCTCTCTTTATTTTTTATTTCTTTCTTTTGTGATGCCATTTGTAACGAGGTTGTGGATAACTAATACTTAAATATTATAGCATTAAAAGAATGCTTTTCTCTTACGAATCAAGTAGGAGTTAATTGACTTTAAATATGTCTTTTATATGATAAAGGGACAAAATAAAAGACTCTATATGAATCCTCAAAACAACAATCAAAACATCTCAAAGACAGGAGCTAAACTTCCTAGTATTTATGTAAAGGACTCATTCCTTGTATATGTCTTTGAGAAGTTAAAAAGAGTTTCAGAGGCATCTTTTATGGTGGCGAGCACTCTGAGGGAAACGAGTCCTTTAAAAGGAATAATAGAAACATTGTCTCTTAAGATTGCACTTCCAACTGAGATAAAGGACATAATGACCTCTCGTGAAAACCCTACTCTTCTTCGTCTTGCAGACCTGCTTGTCCTTTTTGAAACGGCTCAAAAGCTCGGTGAAGTGTCCCTCATGAACGCGGGTGTGATGTGTGCAGAAATTACTAAGATTATGAGCGAGATAGAATTGAAGAGAGAAGATGTGTTTTTAAAAGGAAATATTATTTTAAATACAGATTTTTTCACTGTTGAAAACCCAAAGAAGGAGGAAGAAGTTACTAAAGGACATTCCTATAAAGGACAATATAATGTCCTTTATAACCCAGCCAAAAAAGATGTTCAGCAAAAAAACGAAACTAAAATTCTTTCAAAAGGACAGCCGGTTTTTGAAAATATTAAAGACAAAAATTCTCGCAGAGCTGAGATACTTGGTGTACTAAAAGGGAAGGGGTTCTTGTCCATTAAGGACATATCGGAGACTATAAAAGACTGCAGTGAGAAAACAATTCAAAGAGAGCTCAATAGTCTCTTAGCGGAAGGAGCAATCAAAAAGACAGGTGACAGGCGTTGGAGCAGGTACTCGCTTAGTTAAAGGTTTGAGGTGTAAATAGGAGGCTATTTTAGAACTCTTTTTTCCTGCTTTTACTGATTCTTAGACTAGTTTCATGATGTTTTTATTTCCTTAATTTTATTGACTAAGGTGGGCTTAATATGCTAATATAGCCCCGTGGATATTGGTCCAAATCAAGTCTGTTTTTAGACAGTGAGATTTCAAAAAAAGACACTTATCCACAAACAAATTTGCAGACCATAGAGGGTCCGTCTTATAATTCTCCGTATGGACGCGAAATACTTAATTTTGTGTTCATTTCCGAAAGACAAAACTCTCTGGATTTCCTGAACTTTGAAAATAAAATATTTCTGAATAGAAGCAATTTTCTACCACGATAGAAAAGATAGAACACAGTCTAAACCACGACAACTAACTTATTTTTCTCGTCGAAAAAAAGGGAAAATAAGATAGTGAATTTGCGAACAAGTTTCGCAATTGTGCTTCATGAAAATTTTTTCAAAATTAATTTCATGGAGTGCATTAAGCTATGCACAGAGACGTCGACGCGGTTCTCGTGCAGAAGCTTTCAAAGTTATAAACGATCACTAACATTATTAATATTTATTAGTTAGTAGTGATCATAATTAAAAAATAAATGAGTAAACTTACAAAAATCGTATCTGGTTTTGCAGGAGCTGCATTGGCGCTTAGCCTAGTAGTATCTGCAGGAGCAGCTACATTTACAATGAACCTTACTATGGGTTCATCTGGAGCAGACGTAACAGCTCTCCAGACATGGCTCATCGGAAAAGGATTTTCAATCCCTGCCGGAGCTACTGGTTACTTCGGAGCACAAACAAAAGCTGCCGTAGTAGCTTACCAAGCAACAAAAGGACTTCCTGCAACAGGATACTTTGGTCCTCTTACAAGAGCAGCTGTAGCAGCTGAAGGAACAACATCAACACCTTCAAATCCTTCAAATCCATCTTCACCTTCAACTTCACTTGAAGGAACAGATGGAGAAATCTCTGATTTCTCTAAACTTTCTCAGTACAATGATGAAGAAGTAGGAGAAGGGGAAGAAGATGTTAAAGTAGCAGGTTTCGAAATCGAAGCTTCACGAGATGGAGATATCGCTATTCGATCTGTTAAACTTGAATTCGATCCAGCTGGAAACGCTTCTGGAGATTCTGATCACCTAGATGATTACATCGACGGTGCTAAGATCTGGATGGGAGACAAAGAAGTAGGATCAGTTGACGTTGACGACTTCAACGAAGAAGACGACGACACTTACACAAAAACAGTTACACTTAAAAATGTAGTTGTTGAGTCTGATGAAACAGAGAAATTCTACATCACAGTTGATGGAGTAAATTCATTTGATTCATCTGATATCGACTCAGATTCATGGTCAGTTGACGTTCTTAACGTTCGATTCGAAGATGGATCAGGAGTTGTTACAACAGAAGATGAGTCTGGAGAAGTAAACGCTGGACTTAACTTCGTAAGCTTTGGAACAGCAGCAGATACAGAACTTAAAGTTTCTAAATCTTCTGACACACCAACAGCTGGAGTAGTTCTTGTTGACACAGAAGACACAACTGACAATGTTTCACTCCTTACAGGAAAATTGAAACTTGACGGTAAGTCAGATGTTGTTATCGATGAATTCCCAGTAACACTTACACCTGGATCAGGAAACTATGTTAGCGATGCTACAGGATCTGTAACACTTAAACTCGGAGACGAAGAGTATACAGAATCTATCGCTTCAAGTACTGCAACAGGAGCAGCAACAATTACTTTCGACAATCTTGACTTCACACTCGAAGCTGGAGATACAGTAGAGTTCGAGGTTCTTGCTGACATTGAGAACACTGACGGTGCTCTTGATGACGGAGATACTCTTACAGCTTCTGTAACTGCATCTAACCGAGATATGATGGATGTTGAAAACGAAGAAGGAGATCAGCTTGATAACTCTACAGAGAAATCAGGAACAGCTCTAGGAAATTCACAAGAATTCCGAGAGTCTGGAATCCAGGTAGCTCTAAAGAGCACTGATACTTCAGTTACAACTGGACAGTCTGCAAACGATGACCTTGGTACATTCAAGATCAAGTTCAAGGTAAAGGCTGAAGGTGACACTATCTATGTATCATCTCTAGTTGGAACATCTGGAGCAGCAGCTTCACTCTTCGCAGTAGACCGATCTGGAACATCTACAACAGGTGGAGTTTCTGGAACACTTACTATGGTTGATACATCTTCATCTTCAGATGATGATCTAACAACAACTGGTAACTACACTATCGAAGAAGGAGAAGAGCGAACATTTGAACTTGTTGTGACAGTTCAGCTTCCAACAGCTGGATCTGCAGGACAGTACAAAGCAGCTCTTACTGCTATCAAGTGGAACACTACAGATACAGCAACTTACAACTCATACACTTCAAACCTAGATTCTTACAAGACTTCATACGTTGGTCTTAACTAATCTAAGCGAGACGAGTATTAGCGTAAGCTAAGTATCTCTAAAACACCCCGCCGCAAGGCGGGGTGTTTTGTTTTTTAGGCTTTTGCTCTATAATTTTTATATGCTAAAACTTCAAAAAGAAAATCTGTTTGGTCAACTAGTACAGTGGGTCTTTATTATTTTTTTCGGAATCTTTCCCTTTCTAAACTACAGTTCATTTCTTTACTTTCCGAGTTCGACTCGTTCAATCAATCTAATCTTAGTCGCAAATCTGCTCGGTTTAATTTTGGGGTTACTACTGTTTAAAAAAGAAAATAGAGTAGGAATCTTAAAGTCTTCATTTGGAGTATCAATTATTTTGTATTTTCTTTGGCTTTTTGTCCCTGCCATATTTTCAGGAAACTTTGGGGTGAGCTTTTACTCAAATATTACCCGAACAACAGGGCTTTGGTATTTCATTGCGTTAGCGATCTTTTTTCTTCTTGCTGTTGTAGTTTTTAAAGATGAGAAAAAGAGGGATACTTTACTTATCGTTAGTTCTGTCGCTGCAGCACTCTTTTCGATTCTAGCAACGCTGAGTCCATCGGGTTTTGGTATTCTTTTTAAGGGAAATACAATGGATGGATTTACCTTAGGGAACTCAACATTTGCAGCAATGTATCTTCTTGCAAACTTTTTCTTTGCTTCTTATTTGTTTGCTTCAAAAAAGTTGCCTCGCTTTGTCTCTTCGCTCTTGCTTATACTCATTGTCATTAACCCCTTCTTTCTAAATATAGCTAAATCGGAAGCAAAAGGTTTGTTCTCTTTTATTGGAGTGTCGAGAGCTTCTGCTTTTGCACTTATTGTTTCCCTTGTCGGGTTTCTGTATGTCTTTCTCATTTCAAAGATAAAAAACAATTCCCTACGCACTAAAATTGCGTACGGAACAGTCCTAGCAAGTATTGTTGTTATCTGTGTGGTTGCAGTATCACTCTTTTCTGAAAATGGAGTCGTCCGAAAGTTCTACTTAAGCCAAGCGACTGGTGCCCGAGTTCTTGTATGGGAGTCCTCTGAAAAACTAATAAAAGAAAAACCACTCCTAGGCTACGGTAAAGATAATTTTGAAAAGACTTTTGAGTTAAATTACGATAGTCGAATTATGGAGGAGCGCTATGGAGCGGAGACATGGTTTGATCGATCACACAACATTTTTATTGATGAAACGTTTGAAAATGGTGCTGTAGGAATCTTTCTGTATATTCTTGTTTACATCTTTGCTGCTTTTTCTCTTCTAAAGGTTGCACTTCAAAGTAGTAAAAAAGAAAACCGTGTGCTCGCATCTCTCCTTCTTGTTTACTTAGGTGCACACCTTATAGAGCTTCAAACAGGATTTGATACATCAATTTCTTTTCCCTTTATCGCGCTCATTCTTGCTTTAGTAGTAGTACTTCACCAAGAGGAAAAAGACGGAGAGAAAGAGTATATTCTTCCTTTGCTTATAAAATATATTTTTGCTGGAGTTCTGTTTCTTTTCTCAGTTTGGTCGCTTCTCTTTAAAGTTATTCCTTTTATTGATTCAGGAATCGTCAACGGTGAAATCCGAGCGGTAGGTAACTCTGCAAAACGAACTGCACTTTATCCACGCCTCTTTGCTACACCCGTTGATTTACAGGCCGTACTTTGGCGAACATGGACAGACTTTGAGCGAGGTATTTCGGAGCACCCAGAAATCCTCTCTGATGCAAAGAAAGTAGAAGGCCTCAAAGCTGAGCTTGCTATCTTTGAAAAAGAGTACAAAGAATATACAGACAAAAATCCACGAAACTTCCGCGCACTCCTTAACTACGCTGATATTAAAATCTACTACATGCTCCTAGGGGAAGATAAACTAGGGGAAGCGCAAGAAGTGCTGGGTAGGGCAATTGCTCTTGTACCAGAGGCGCCTCAGCCGTACTGGATGAAAGCGGTTGCGTACCTTTACGCTCAAAAATTCAAAGAAGCAAAAGAGTGGGCAGATAAAGGGCTTCAAGTAAATCCAGAAGTTCCAGGAAGCCAAGACCTCAAAAAGTACATTGATGAGTCAATAAAGAATTTTCCCGAGATTGACCTCTACTTCTTCAAGCAAATCTAACCTTAAGTAAATGAAAAAAGAGTCTCTGCTGAGACTCTTTTTTCATTTACTTATAAACAACTTTCAAGGGCGGTCCTTGAGTTTGTTGTGGCATAATGCTCGTTTGTTACAAGGACCGCCCTTGAAAACTTTGGAGTGGAAATAGTATTGTATTATAATATTTTTATGGAAAGGAAAATTGTATTTTCCGAGGATGAATTCTACCATGTTTATAATAGAGGGGTAGAAAAAAGGTTAATCTTTCGTTCCGATAAAGATAAACAGCGCTTTTTAAAACTGCTGTACGTGTGTAATAGAGACAAGAAAGTAGATTTCAAAGAAGTAGCAAATCTGCAATATAGTGAGATAGAGAAGTGTGACCCAATCGTAGCGATTGGGGCTTATTGTTTAATGGGGAATCACTTCCATTTACTACTTAAAGAAATTAAAAAAGGTGGAATTTCTTCTTTTATGAGCAAGCTTTCCACAGCATATGTGATGTATTTTAATAAGAAGTACAATCGTACCGGACCCCTTTTTCAAGGTAGATTTAAAGCAGAACATTGTGTACGGGATGAGCATTTGAAGTATTTATATGCCTACATTCACTTAAACCCAGTGAAGATTATTTGCCCTAATTGGAAGACAGAGGGAATTGATGATTTTAAAGTAACCCGGAAACATCTTGATTCATACATGTTTTCAAGTTATCACGATTATTTAGGTGTAAAGAGAGAAGAATCTTTAATACTAGATCCTTATTCTTTTCCTGATTATTTTTCAGAAGGATCTTTTGAAAATTTTATAAATTTTTGGATAAATTATTCACTTTTTGAAAAGTAAGTATTTGCTTATTTTTTTTGCTATAAATTTCAAGGGCGGTCCTTGTAACAAACGAGCCTTATGGCACAACAAACTCAAGGACCGCCCTTGAAAAAGAGGGGATTATCCACAGATTTATTTTGTGTATTAAAAAGATGGTGAGTATAATTTTTTTACGATGAGACGAGTGAAGATATCCTGTTTGATATTTCTTCTTTTATTTCCTCTTTTTACTTGGGCAGAAAGCGCTAACATTAGCGCTTTTGTGTTTACCACAGAACCCCGCACTGTAGCTATTGGCGCCATTTCGGATGCTTTGACTGTTCAGACTCAAAACTCTGAGGGTGTAGCAGAAAAAGTTGATGAAACAAACGATGTTACTTTTAGTACAACTTCTGGAACAGGAGAATTTCTCGGAAGCACGGGTAATCCAGTAACGACAACAATGAGCAAAAATACTTCTTCTCGAACTTTTTATTATAGAGATCAAACAAACGGAACTTACACTCTCACAATTAAAATAAAAGGAAGGGATTCTGGAAGAGAATTTACTGCATCTCAGAAGATAACAGTTGGGAGTGGGGGAAGTGAAGGTGCGGGGAATACCGATACAAATACTGACAATGGTACAGGAAGTACTACAGAAGGAGATTCAACTTCCGACACTAACGTAGACGATGATTCACCTTCCGGAACAGATACTTCTAGTCACTCAAGCCCAGTATCGCTTTCAACATATAAGAAAAAAACTACTCAGAATTTTAAAATTGACGCAGGGAGAAAGCGACTTGTGACAGTTAATACTCCGGTTGAGTTTTTAGCACATGCATCAACAGATACCATCGAAAGAAGTGCAAAATACTCGTGGTCTTTTGGTGATGGAAGTATGGTTGGTGGGAGGGAGGCTGAGCATGTGTATATGTTCCCTGGAACATACAATGTTGTCCTTAATGCTGAGTTTGGTGAATCAGAGTCAGTTGCAAGAACAGAAGTTGTTGTAGTTGAACCTTCTTTTTCTCTCGAAAAAGAAGGTTTTGGTGAAGATGGATATGTAGAAATAAAAAATAATGATAAAACAGAAGTTAATCTTGCGGGATGGATTCTTTCAAATGGAAACGAGGCGCTTATCTTTGCTCCTGATACAATTATTTCTGGTGGACGATCTATCACTTTTCCATTTCCTCATTTTAAAGAGGATGCTAGACTTTTTTACCCGAACAGAAAAGAGTTGGTTTTGAAAAAGAAGGAGATGAATAAAAACGTTGCTTTTCTTCCTGTAACAGTTTTCCAAGATGATAAAAAGAGTGTTGTAGTTGAAAATGAAAGTAGCACATCTACAATACCTGTTGATTCGACTGAAGAAATAAAAAGCAAAATCGAAGTAGCAACAAGTACATTAGAAAAGTCTGAAGAAATGGGAAATCATAAAAACGCTGCTCTTTTAATCGAAGCTGTAAAAAAAGAGGAGGAGGAAGATTCTTGGGCGGATAGAGGTTGGAGATTTTTAAGAGATATTTTAAATAGATGAAAAAGTATTCTATCTTTTTAGTGTTTACCTTCCTTTTCCCATTTAGTGTTTTTGCTGATACAAGACTTCCTTCTCAAATAGTAGAAAACATAACCCTCACTGTTTCGGAAAGTCCCTATGTTTTTCCAAATCAAGGATATGTTGCTCCTAATGCACTTCTTACTATTGAGCCAGGAGTTGAGGTGTTGTTTGAGGGACGAGCAATTATCGAAGGTAAAATTGATGCAATAGGAACGAGTGATAAGAGAATTACATTTAACTCTACAAATCCAGCGCTTCCGTTTACTCTACTTCTTTTTAATGGACAAAACGAATTTAATTATACTGACTTTAAAAATCTAGATGATGTTAGTATGTTTGGTGGGTTAAATATTTTTGAAAATTCTCGGTTTACCGATACGTCAGGCTCACTAGGATTTTGGGATGAAGGAAAAGGTCTATTTGAAAAAGTAGCCTTTAGAGGCGGTCTTGATAGTTATGTACAAGCATTTACGGGCTCTGATGTCACGATAGCAAGTAGTACTTTTGGTACAATAAATTCACCAGATAATGCGCTTATTGAAGGTTACGAAGGATCAAAGATTACTATTTTAGACAGTTCTCTTTTTTCAGAAATGTCAAAGGTGATCGCGATATATGAAGGAAGTTTTTTTGCAGACAATATACAAGTAAACGGAGCGCTTGATGATTCGCTTTTGTTTTATGGCAATGAAGATAAAGCGTCTACAATTTGGCTCTTGAATTCTAATGTGACCCACTCAAGCGGTTCGGCAATATGGTCATATAATAGTGATTTGAATATTCATCAAAGTACTTTAAGTGGAAACGGCACTGGTCTTGAAATGTATCATAGCACTATCGGAAAAGTTGATTTTACTGAAAACTTTGTCTCAGGAAATGGTGTAGGAGGAATAATCCATACTTCTGCGCCAATAGACTTAAGGAGAAATTGGTGGGGAGAGAAAAGTGGACCAACTGAAAGTGTTCGAAATCCAAACGGAAAAGGAGATACGCTTCTCTTATATGGTTTAAATATTCCTTTTTCGCCGTGGCTTACTGCATGGCCACCAGGAAAAGAAACTGGGTCAAGTGTGGCTTTCTTTCCGGGAATTCAAGGGTCACGCCTCTATAAAAAACAAATTTTAGAAGACCAGCTATGGGAGCCAAATGTAACTTTTTCTTCAGATGTAGAGTACTTGTTTATGAACAAAGATGGAACCTCAAAAAACAAAGGTATATACACAAAAGATGTTATAGATAGAACAAATTCAGGGCTCCATTTTTATGATATTGACATATATAAAAGATTTATAGATAAAATGAACGATGAAGTGTCACAAAAAGAAATAAATGCATGGAGACCTTTTCCATACGATTGGAGACTAGACTTCAAAGATATAATAAATAACGGAATTCAGCTACAAAAACAAACCGAGTATATAATTCCTGAATTGGAGAAAATGGCAAGTAGCTCTGCAACAGGAAAGGTGACAATTATCACTCATAGTAATGGGGGGCTCCTTGCAAAAGCGGTTATAGAAAAAATGCAGGAGCAAGGCAAGCAAAATCTGATTGATAAACTAGTAATGATTTCACCTCCTCAGTTAGGTACGTCAGAGGCAGTTTCGGCGTTATTACATGGAGATGGTTTAGAGTTAAGGTTGGTTGTTGATAAAAAACAAGGAAGAGGTTTGGCTGAAAATATGAAATCAGCATACAATTTGCTTCCTTCAGAGAAATACATGGGAACTGTCGGTGATCCACTCATTACTTTTACAGCCGATTCTGCTGATGTAAGTAACTTCAAAAAAATATATGGGGAGTCTGTAGACACATATGAGGAGCTTAAAGATTTTCTGAGTGCGGTAAAAGATAAACGAAAAGACCCGAGCTACGAGGATGTTCAGTCTCCAAATGTTCTAACAAGTAGTTTTGTATCCAACTCTGAGAGTGTACATCAAGATTTAGATAACTGGGTACCACCAGAAAATATAGAGGTATACCAAATTGCAGGGTGGGGAATTCTAACAACTTCAGGAATACAGTATTTTAAAAGTCCAAGTTGCACGACAGATTCCACAGGAAAATGTGTTTTTTCTCTTGATCATGAAGTTGTGAAGACTATTGATGGAGACAAAACCGTTGTTACTCCTAGTGTGGCAGTTATACCTAGTGCTAAAACACTCTACTTTAACTTTAAGGATTTTTTGAAAGAAAACAGTGTCAATCTCGAACATAAAAATATTACAGAAGCACTTCCTATATTGAATCTTGTGAACAATATAATTACAGGGTCGGTAGATTTGCCAAAGTATATAACAGCAGAAAAACCAACTGATCCAGCGTATAAGAATCTAAAAATTAGTATGCACTCGCCGGTTGCTATAGATGCGTATGACGAATATGGAAACCATACAGGAACAGTAAAAGATCCAAATTCTGATAGCTACTTTATCGAAGAAAATATACCAAACAGTATTTATGAAGAAATAGGGGAGGCAAAATATATTTACTTGGACCCTGACTCTAAAGCAACAATAAAACTAACAGGTCTAGACACAGGAACATTTACAATGAAAGTTGAATCTCAAGAAGGTGGAGAAACTGTTGATGAACAAACGTTTGCTGATTTACCAACTACTTCAAACACTGAGGGAGAAATAGTAGTGGGACAAGAAGAGCAGAATCCACTAAGTCTTGATATTGAAGGTAATGGTAAAACTGATATCCAAATAAATTCTGGGCAAGAATTAACTCCGGTGGAGTACCTTGGGTTTATTCGGAAAACAGTAGAAGGGCTCGATATAAATAAGAAATTAAAAAGTGATATAATAAAAAGACTAAGCAAGATTGAGAAACTTATCTCAAAGTCAAAAGATAAACAAGTAATAAAGAAAATAAAAGATTTCAACAAAAGTATCAAAATGCTTAGTAAGGTGAAGTTTGGAAAACATCATCATAAAGTTATATCAAAGACTGACGCAGATGCTTTAGTAAACATGATCAATCAACTTTTAGATCTTCTTGAATAAAATGAAAATCTTTGGCCTAAGAAAAACTCAATGGATAATTACAATAGCTTTGCTAATTATTACTTCAATATTGTATATAGCAACGTCTTACTTTTCACCTCTTAAATTAAATTTTCTTCAACCTATAGTTGGGATACTCCTTCCACTCACGTTTTTTTCTTTATTACTTACTTTTTTTTCTAAAAGAATATATTTTCTCTGGTTTTTTAGCTCCTTAGTAACACTACCATATATCTTATACGCTATTTTTTCTTCTAATACAGACGGCGGGTGTTGGACTTTTTGTTATACGAAAGGAATATTAGCAATACAGTTGTCAGTTTTTTTATTTGGAAACCTCGCGTCCATTTCCATTTTAATTGGATGCATATTACTTTTTATAAACAAAAATAAATTAAGTTAGATATATATGTTAATAATATACAAAAATAAACGTCGAATGGTTACAAGTCTTTTAATTTTAGCTACAGGGATTTTTTATCTTTTCTCTTATGCTTATCCCCAATTAGCAGACGCTTTTTTCTCTCCCTTAGTTGCATTATTTTTACCCTTAACTATTGGTTTTATAATTTTAAGTTTATTTCCGTCTAAAATTTATAGATTATGGTTAGTTCTAAGTTTTATAACCTTTATGTATGTGGTTTATGTTGTGTTTTCTAGCAGTGTTGATGGAGGAAGTTGTTTAGGGATTTGCTATCCGCGATCTCTTGTTGCAAGTATGGCTTCAACATTCTTTTTTAGCAATACGGCATGGATTTCCATAGTGGCGGGTTTTATATGGCAATTTATTTCAAAGAGAAGAAGTGATAAAAGAGAATAAAGATGAGAGTAAGTTCTCATTCAAAAGTGATCTTACTGCTTATACTTACATATATAATTATTTGTATTTTGGGGTTCCTTTTTATTGACTACAGAGACGCTATTTTTCTTCCTTTATTAGCATTCTTTTTACCAGCAGTAATTTTGTCATTGATCTTAGTTTTTTTTCCAAAGAAGGTTTTTCAAATATGGTTTCCACTCTTAGTTATTGTTTCACCTTTTTTTCTTAAAGGAGTTTTTGAATCAAGTGTAGATGGGGGAGGGTGTTGGGCAGTCTGTTACCCTCGTACCTCAATTGCTGGAATGATTTCATTTTATGTTTTTATAAATATCGCATGGATTTCTATTGTAATCGGACTCATCTGGCACTTTGTTTCTAGACGAAAAGAAAACAAACAAAAAGATACTCAGGAAAAAGTTGAAAAACAGGCGTAGAGGAAGGGTAGAAGAATAGTAAAAAACAGCTTCAAAAGTAGCCCAAAAACACCCCTCTTCAAAGGGGTGTTTTTGGGCTGAAATCGCCTCTTTTTAAGGGTCTTTTACCCTTAAAAAGAGGCGATTTGACATCTATAATGAAAGGAGTATAATTGCCAACATTCGCATAGAGATGTTAAAAACCATAAAAAAACGGCATAGATAAAGCTTCTTTCATAAGTTGCGTTTTATCTAGAGCCGCCGAAAAGCGGTTTTTTTCATAAAATTTTCCGGACGGTTCATACATTGAAAACTAAATTCTGTCACAGTTATAAGTTTTGCGAGAAATCGCGAACTGAGGTCTTTTCGAAAACTGTAGACAGAGTGTCCTCAAAAACTTTTAGTTTTTGAGGGCTTAGGTATTTCTTGAAGCGTGAGTAACGCTTCGTTAGAAACTCAGAGCAGAAAATTTTCCCCTGATGGATGGAAGGGACGGCCGGTTGATTCGTTGCCATGGTATCCGGTTCTCAACCGGTCGTCCCACATCCTCTACGGTAAAAATTTGAAAATGAATACAAGCTCCCCGCTTTCCCATTGACCAATAGGTCGTACCGGATGCTTCCGTTTTCATTTTCATTGTTCATTCGCGCACTAGCTCAAGGAGAGCTCATATTTCACTAATCCCCGAAAGATGAAATATTCGGCAATTCCGAAGTGCGCACCGCAATCAGTTTATTGATTGCGTTCTGCTCTGAGTTTCTAAAAAAGAAATACGCTTTCATACTTTTTTCTCAAGAGCGAAGTATGAAAGAGCAGGTAACACAAACACAAAAAAGTAAGTAAATTAGAAAGTGGTTTTTACATTTCCTAATAGGAATGTAAGAGCATATGGTGGATGCCTTGACTCTAATGAGGCGATGAAGGACGTAGCAAAGCTGCGATAAGCTTCGGGGAGGTGCCAAGCAACC
>CAYUPH010000005.1:0-66475 GCA_964446625.1 uncultured Candidatus Saccharibacteria bacterium | reverse complement strand
TCACATATAAGAAAAAGACTGGAGCAGTCCAGTCTTTTTCTTATATGTGACAGGCGGAGTGTTGTTTTGTCAGCAGACAAAACCACGAGCCGGGGTCGAGAAATTTTATGAGCGACGGCGAATAAAATATTCGTGACCACAAAATAAATTTTTGGAATGGCTGACGACAAAAATGTTCTTGACCGAAAGTATACTCGCGGTTCGTAGTAGAGAAAACAGTGTGTTATGATTAAATATATGAAAAAAATCACCCTCATAAGTCTTATTGCACCGATTGTGGTTATTATTTTGAGAATCGTAGATATTATCAAAAAAGTTAACCTACGAGGTATAAATGGCACGTATGAATGTGCTATATCTATACATAAACCATGTTCTTTATTCGACTATGTGTTTAAAGGGGACGATGCTATTTTAGGATATATCGCTCTAGTAATAACTTTCCTACCATCCTTTATTGCAGTAAGTTATATTTTTTTATTAATCAAATTATACAAAGACAACAGACGTAAGTTGTTCTGGGTTCTGATAGTTGTAGGTATTATACTTCTAAGTGCTTGTTATTTTGCATTCAACTACCTTCAACTTATTTCCTAATAATCATCCTAATTTAATCCTTTTCAACAACCATGAAACTCGTCGTAATAATCGGACCCCAAGCGGTTGGTAAAATGACCGTTGGGCATGAACTCGAAAAAATCACTGGACTTAAGCTATTCCATAACCACTCATCTATTGAAGTGGTGCTACCCTATTTTAGTTATGGAACTGAGCAAGGAAAGCATTTGGTAAAAGTAATTCGGGAAGAAATTTTTAAAGCTTTTGCTTCAAGTGACAACGAAGGTCTTATATTTACATATGTATGTTATTTCGACCGACCTGAGGACAGTGAATACCTTGAAGAATTGGTAAAAATATTCCGAGATAAAAATGCAGAAATTTACTATGTCGAACTGGAGGCAGATATAGAAGAACGACTAAAGAGAAATATTACCGAGCACAGACTAAATCATAAACCTTCAAAGAGAGATACCGAACGAACTGAAAACGAGATAAAAAAATCTACCACCACACACAGAGTCAATTCTGATCCAGGCGAAGTAAAAGAGCCAAATTACCTGCGAATAAACAATACAGAAATTTCAGCAAGCGAAGCTGCTCAACAAATAAAAGAGCATTTTAACCTGTAATCAAAGGCCCTACCCAAGGTCCATCCTTAAAATCTCTTTCAAAACACATCTTCCCTACCCTTTTTCTTCTTATTTAGAATTAACAAAATCTCGTGTCACTTTTCCAAAATATCCCAACGCAGGAGTAATGCTACTAGCGGTTTGGAATCGTATTAATGCTTTTTTGGTATTTTCTCCAAAATAATTTGTTTCATGTCCTTGCGATCCAACTCCTGCCAAAGACACTAAATACCCATTCGAATTAAGAAAAACTTGAAGCATCCTTACATCTTCTCCTGTCATACCAATTGAAAGATCTCTTGAAAATGATTTTAATTTTATGCTTGTTTCTACAGAAGATTCTGGGGTAGTGCTCAAAGTAGCTTGGATCACATCCTGAACAGCCGATTCTTGTATTCTTGTGCGTGTCATTGGCCCAAAATAGCCTCTAGAAGGAAAAATATTCATGGATGCTTGATATCTCATAAGCGCAGACTTTGTTGCGGAACCAAATAGGTTTGTCTCATTGCCCGGTGATCCTGGTCCTGAATGTGCGACAATAAATCCGAGAGAGTTTAACACTTTTTGAAGTGCAAGCACATCATCTCCTACCATGCCTAATTCCAGATCTCTGTTGAAACTATACTTACTCTGTGAAATCTCCTTATTTGCGTACTTGCAAAGATCCTGCTTGTGCCTTGAAAAGAAATTATAATTCAAAGCACTAGAGTCTTTGCAACCATAATGAATTCCTTCACTTATAGTGCCAGAAGAAGAACCTGGTGTTACATCAATTGACTGAGCTTGACCAAAAAGTCCAAATTCTGAAAAGTGAGACGTCTCACATGTCACAGTGTTTGTGTCCTCATGTGCAGAGCAGTTAGAAAGCAGTGTCCATACACCCTCATCATAACGATATATAGTAAACGTAGACTCATCCAACGACTCAACATCAGCATCATCGTACACTATACTTACTGTTAACGGATTATCAAATAAAGTAAGAGAAGATGTTGCTGTTGGCAAAGATACAAGGTTATATATATAACCTGACACAAGCGATACATTAGGTGGAGTAGAAACAACAGCTAAGAAATCCAGGCTTTCTAACTGTTTAATCTGAAAGTAGGCGGTAGAAACTCCGGATTTGAACGCTGAAGGAACTGTAAGCGATACTCCAGTGCCAGCCTCAAGCAAAGACAAAGACCCGCCGGGTGATGTGATTGCACCATTAGTCTCATCAAGGATTTCAGCATTTCCTGTACACCCTGTCGTAGTAAATGTTGACGAAGGAGAAAAAGAAACATTATTGTTTTCGTCTACAGATTTCACACGATAATAATAAGTTGTACATGAGTTAAGTTCTAAAAGACTAATTGAATGTGTTGTTACCAAATTCGTGTCAGGTGTAGAAGATGCAATAAAAGTAGAAACAGGAGAAAAATCAATAAGTGAGTCGGCTGGTTCATCTGTCGTCCAAGAAATATCAGCAGTTGTTTCAGATGCAGTGACGGAAATTGAAGAAATATTTGGACTAGTACTATCTACTGTTATTAATACACTCGTTGAAGTTGCATAGTTGCCTGATGTATCTCTTGCAACTGCACTTAGAGTATAATTTCCATCACTCATCAAGCCTGTATCAAGAGATACTGAATAAGGATACGATGTATCATCTTCAATAAGAGCAGAATTCGAATAAAACTTTACCCCTTCAATAGAAATATTGTCAGAAGCGTCGGCCGAAAATGCCACCACCCCCGAGACAACACCTGAATCAGAAGGCGAAGTGATTGAAACCGTTGGCGGAATTATGTCGGCGTCAATTACAAAATTGGCAGTAACAGATATATCGTCGGTTACACCTGTATCAGTTCTCGGGTTGGCAGTCGATGAATCAGACCAATCTGAAAAATGATAGCCTGAGTCAGCTACTGCCTCAACCGCAGTTCCGTTGGTCCCATAATCAATTGTTTGCGATATATCTCCTGAGATAGAACCGTGGGCACCCGCACTATAACTTAGTGTTTGTTGATCGATTGAAAAACTTACAGAAATCGTATGGTCCGCTGATACGTTACTAAATGTATATGTTGAAACTGCACCAACAGACACACCATCAACCAGCACATCTTCCACGTGATAATGTGCTTCGGGCGTTATAGTATAAGATTGATCATCTCCACCATTTAAAACAGTATCACCGAGGGGAGTAATTGTACCATGCGCACTAGCAGAAGCTGTGATCGTAAAAGTATTTACAAATGAGGCAAAATAAAGCTGACTACTACCTCCCATAGAAGTATACGCTCCTCCTACGCCCAGAATCGAATTCGTTGGATCAAGCCCAAACGCTCTCACTGTATTATTAATATTTGGATCCCATGTGTTCGTACTTCCATCGGAAGTTTTAAATGCTACAGCCTTATTTCTGGTCTGGACTCCAATCGTACTAAAATCACCTCCTACATAGAGTACGGTATTGTTTGAGTCAAGAAGCAATACGTATACTGTACTATTTGCATTCGGATTCCACGCCGTTGCTGTCCCCCCTGAAGGACTCAAAGCAGCAAGTCGATTTCGAGTTTGCCCTCCGATAGTTGTGAATGCTCCTCCAGCATACACGACTGCATTGTCTGTATCGAGCGCTACTGCATACACAGTGCCTCCCGCATTTGCATCCCATGCTGTTGCTGTTCCATCTGAAGTATTAAGGGCAGCGATTCTGTTTCGTGTTTGTCCTCCGATAGTAGTGAAGTTTCCTCCAACATACATGAGTGAATTCAATCTATCTAAACTAAGCGAATACACCGTACTACCTGCATTAGGATTCCAGGCGGTTGCTGTTCCTGCGGAAGTACTCAATGCTGCGATTCTGTTTCGTGTTTGTCCTCCGATAGTTGTGAAGTTTCCTCCCACATATATGAGTGAATTTGAATTATCTAAACTGAACGCATACACTGTACTACCCGCATTAGGATTCCAGGCGGTTGCTGTTCCTGCGGAAGTACTCAATGCTGCGATTCTGTTTCGTGTTTGTCCTCCGATAGTTGTAAAATCACCACCAGCGTAGAGAAGAGAATTTGCTGAATCCAAAGTAAGAACATATACAGTACTACCAGCATTTGGATTCCAAGAAGTAAGAGAACCAGTCGAGGCATTGAGTGCTGCAATGTTATTTCTTGTAGAACCACCAATTGTACTAAAGTCACCTCCAACATATATCTGTGAGTTAGCCAAATCAAGTGTAAGGGAACGAACGGTATTAACCGGGCTAGGATTCCACGAAGTAGCAGAACCTGAGGAAGTGCTTAGTGCAGCGACATAGTTTCTAGTCTGACCACCAATAGAAGTAAAGTTTCCACCCGCATAAACAAGAGAGTTTGTTGAGTCTAGAACAACACGATACACAGCACTCCCAGAGTTTGGATTCCACGCAGTTGCTGTGCCGTCTGCCGTACTTAAGGCGGCAATACGGTTTCGGGTTTGACCACCAATAGTTGTAAACGCTCCTCCCACATATATAAGAGAATTAGCTGAATCTAATGCAAGAGAATTAACAGTACTGCCACTGGCAGGATTCCACGATGTTGCTGTGCCGTCCGAAGAATTAAGGGCTGCAATGTAATTTCGTGTTTGCCCTCCCGCAGTAGTGAAATCCCCACCAATATAAATTAGAGAATTACTTGAATCAACAACAATAGAGTTTACAGAGTTATTCGCGCCCGGGTTCCACGCTGTTGCTGTTCCGGCAGATGTACTCAAAGCTGCGATTCGACTTCGAGATTGTCCACCAATTGTCGTGAAGCTTCCACCTACATATATTTGAGAATTTGCTGAATCTAGACTTAAAGAAAGAACCGCACCGCCTGCATTTGGGTTCCATGATGATAATGATCCATTGGAACTATTTACAGCTGCAATATAATTTCTCGTCGAGCCACTCATAGTGATAAAATTTCCACCAATATAGAGCAATGAATTTCCAGCATCGTAAGCCAGTGCATACACTGCTCCTCCAGAGTTCGGATTAAAGCTCGAATCCACAGAACCATCTGATAAAATATGAGCAACTCTATTTCTTGTAAAACTCCCAACTCGTGTAAAATCCCCTCCAATATACCAACCTCCTGATCCATCTGAAACAACAGCTCTCACAACGCCATTTATATTCTCATACCCTGAAGTAACTGTACCAGAAGAAATATTGATTGGGGCACCATTTCCCGTCCTTGGCCCCACATATGTGAAGCTTCCACCAATATATGTTGTCGAACCATCTGTTTGTACTGCATACACCGTACCGTTTGTCACCCACATATCCGAGTTTGGCACACTTGGCATATCTCCTGCATAAGCAAATGGAAACAGAAAACAAGCAAAAATGCAGGCAAGAAAAGAAGCTTCTTTCACTTTTGTGAAACTAATCCCTTTCTCTCTTTCAAAGAATAACGGTGCAATAATTGCAAATATTCTCCTTGTTTTTTTCCTCTCTTTCTTCATTAGTAAAAAAGAAGGTAAAAATTTTGAATAAAAGATTTGTGCAACATTTTCTTTCGATTTTAACACAGAATTAATACTTTTTTAATACACTAAAATTTGCTTCTGTGGATTATCTAAAAATCATCCTAAAACAAGGCTCCTACCCCATTTTCTACTTTTCTGCTATATTAACCGCATGAAAATTTTAGCAATCGAAACTTCATGCGACGAAACGGGTATTTGCCTTCTTTCCGTTAGCGCAGGTAAAAATCCAAAATTTAAAGTTCTCAAAAACACTCTTTTCTCCCAGGCAAGTATCCACGCAGAGTTTGGAGGAGTGTTTCCGAATGTTGCAAAAAAAGAACACCAAAAAAAACTAATTCCCCTTCTCCTAAAAATCTGTACCGAAAAGACAAAAACGCCAGTTCCACAAAATATTCAAAAGAAGATAAAAGAAACTCTCGTACGCGAACCCGAGCTTCTTCAGCTTTTTGAGAAATATGTTTACACTCTAAGAAAGCCAAAAATTGATCGAATTGCTGTTACAAACGGGCCCGGACTTGAACCAACACTTTGGGTGGGAATAAATTTTGCAAAAGCACTTTCTATTTTGTGGGGAGTACCAGTTGTTCCAGTCAATCACATGAAGGGACATTTTCTTGCACCCCTTGCAGAGGGAGAAAAAATCGAATTCCCTGCTCTAGGGCTCCTCATCTCTGGAGGACACACCGAGATTGTTTTAGCAAAAAGTCCTCTTTCCTATACCACTCTCGGACAAACAGTAGATGATGCGGCTGGAGAAGCGTATGACAAAGTTGCAAGAATCCTTGGACTCGCGTACCCAGGCGGCCCACTTGTTGCAAAAAATGCAGAAGAATTTCGAATCCTACACAAAAAAGGTGAGGTAACAAAAGAGGTTGTTCTGCCACGACCTATGATAAATTCAAAAGATTTAAATTTTTCTTTTTCAGGACTAAAAACCGCCGTCCTTTATCTGACACAAAAAATTACACATTTAGACGACGAAAAGAAACGGGAGATCGCAAGCGAGTTTGAAGAAGCGGTTAAAGATGTTTTGGTAAGGAAAACAGAGAACGCACTCAAAAACAAAAAAGTAAAAAGCCTAGTTGTCGGAGGAGGAGTTTCTGCAAACAAATACATTGCAAAAAATCTGAAGAACTTGGCAAAAGCATACGGTATAGACTTTGTTCTCTCATCTAAAAATCTTGCGACAGACAACGCGGTAATGATTGGAGTTGCTGGTTTTTTTGCAAAGCCAAAACCTCTCTCAAAAATCAAAGCGGAGGGAAATTTAAGGATATAATACTGAATGAAGATTTAGGAATTAAGATTTAAGAATAATAAATAAAAAAAACTGAGAGTTTACTTTTTTCTCAGTTTTGCTTTAGGACACTTTTTTTTCTTTTGAAATCTTTTACCTGCCCTTTTTAGAAGTACAGGCGAGAGAGTTCTTCGCTCTTTTAAGTGAGGTAAACCTTTTTGATACCTAAGCAGAATAAATCCACCTGGCATGATATGTTGCACTTCCATAACCAAATCAGTCCTAAAGGAATGATTAACGCTATATGAACAAGTATGGTCAAAATATCTTGCACCCTCTGAAGTGAAACGCACGAAAATGCCCGGCATTATTAAAGGAGCAGTTGTCATACATACATCGTACAATATTTAGTGTGAAATGCCATTTTTGAAAAAAGACAAGGAAAATGCTATATTTTCCCTATGAATGACAAGTTTTTAAAGCCCTACAATCCAGAAGAGACTGAACCTCGAATCTACCAAAAATGGGAAGAAAGCGGTTTTTTTAACCCAGACCAGTGTATAGAAAAGGGAGTGACAGCAGAGGACGCCAAACCTTTCTCTATTATCCTTCCCCCACCGAATGTGACTGGAATCCTCCACATGGGACACGCACTTATGCTGGCAACAGAAGATCTTATGATTCGCTACAAGCGAATGCGAGGCTTTAAAACTTTGTGGCTACCTGGAACTGACCATGCTGCGATTGCAACTCAGTCAAAAGTAGAAAAAGAAATTTCAAAAAAAGAAGGACTCTCGAGACACGACCTTGGGCGAGAAGAACTTTTAAAGAGAGTTGGCGAATTTGCACAAAGCAGTCATGATACGATTGTTTCTCAAGTCAAAGCAATGGGAGCAAGTTGTGATTGGTCGCGCGAAGCTTTTACACTAGACACTGCACGAAACAAAGCAGTAAACGCTGTTTTTAAATTGATGTATAACGATGGACTCATTTACCGAAAGAACAGAGTTGTTAACTGGGATCCTAAAGGACAAACAACAATTTCAGATGATGAAATCGTATACGAGGAACGAAAAGCAAAACTCTACACATTTAAATACTCTGCGGACTTCCCTATCCCCGTTGCAACAACTAGACTTGAAACAAAGCTTGGGGACACTGCTGTTGCTGTACACCCTGATGATCCTCGCTACAAGGAATTCGTAGGAAAAACCTTTGAAGTAAAAGATTTTTGTGGAGTCGACCTCTGTATTAAAATTATCGCCGACAAGAAAGTAGAAATGGAATTTGGAACCGGTGCACTTGGTGTGACTCCAGCACACAGCATGGTTGACGCAGAAATGGCAGAAACTCATGGCCTCCCATCTATTCAGGTTATAAACGAATATGCAAAAATGATGATTGGAAATGAAAGCATCATTGGCAAAAAAACCACGGAAGCAAGGGAAGTTGTTGCAGAGTTCCTTCGAGAAAAAGGTCTCATGATAGAAGAAAAAGAAATCACTCAAAACGTTTCAACCGCCGAGCGAACTGGCGGAGTGATCGAACCGCTTCCAAAACTTCAATGGTTTATTGCTGTAAACAAAAAAATCCAGTCTCGTGGCAAAAGTCTAAAGGAACTAATGCAGGAAGCCGTTTCTTCTGGGGACATAAAAATTATTCCCGAATACTTTGGAAAAACATACTTCCATTGGATTGAAAATCTGCGCGACTGGTGTATTTCGAGACAAATTTGGTATGGACATAGGATTCCCGTATGGTACAAAGACGGAGAAATTGTAGCAGTTGGAGAAAAGACGGAAGGATTAGAAGCCGAGCAAGACCCCGACACACTAGACACTTGGTTTTCATCTGGACTTTGGACTTTTTCTACCCTTGGTTGGCCAGAAAAAACAGAAGATTTAAAAACATACCACCCCACAAGCGTACTCGAGACAGGATACGACATTTTGTTCTTCTGGGTTGCTCGTATGATTCTTATGTCGACATATGTCCTAGGAGAAGTTCCATTTAAAGAAGTATACCTCCACGGCATGGTACGAGACGGTAAAGGAGAAAAAATGAGTAAGTCACTCGGAAACGCACTGGACCCACTCGAAATTTCAAAAAAATACGGCGCTGACGCAGCTCGTATGGCTCTTATCTATGGAACGGCTCCCGGAACGGACAGCAAGATTTCAGAGGACAAAATCAAAGGCTATAAACACTTTGCTAACAAACTCTGGAACATTACTCGGTTTGTACTTGAAAATACAAAAGACGAAACTCTAATAGCGGATTTTGAAAGTTATACCGAAAAAGACCTTGAGCTTCGAAGTATTCGACACAATCTTCTTGTAGAAATTACAAAAGAAATGGACGCCTACATGTTCCATATAGCTTCAGAAAAAATTTACAGTTATGTTTGGTACGA
Organism: uncultured Candidatus Saccharibacteria bacterium; assembly: GCA_964446625.1. Lineage (GTDB taxonomy): Bacteria > Patescibacteriota > Minisyncoccia > Phycocordibacterales > CAIRYW01 > JAUPVJ01. The sequence goes on along the minus strand of CAYUPH010000005.1, from coordinate 57,129 downwards.
GTTCGCAGATAAAATAATCGAGGACAGTAAAAAGATTTTTGCAGAAGGAAGCGATGAGGAAAAGAAATCTCGAAAGCAATTCCTTCTTCACACTTTAGATAAATTACTAAAGACTCTTCACCCATTCATGCCATTTGTCACAGAAGAAATTTGGGGGCTCATGGGACACACTTCTCTTCTCATGGTTGAAAAGTGGCCGATAAAATAATTTTCGAAGCTTTAAAAAACGAGGTATAATAAACTCGTGGAAGGTATTGATCAAATAGGAGTTGTCTTTGCACTGGTAGGTGGTATTGTACCCGCTTTTTTTTGGCTCAAATTTTGGCTAAAAGAGGACGCACACGGAGAACCAAGAAGTCTTATTCTCCGCGCTTTTGTAATGGGTATGGTTATTACAATTGTCGCGCTCTTTTTTGAAGACCTCTCAGGCAGACTCTTCGGAGAATCGGGTCCACTTATAGTTGTGATTTGGGCTGCAGTAGAAGAAATTTTGAAATTTGCTGGTGCATATATTGCTGCAATTCACACGCGATTTACCGACGAACCAATTGACCCAGCAATCTACCTTATCTCAACCGCGCTTGGTTTTGCAGCATTTGAAAACTTTATTTTTGTCTTAGGTTCGCTCTACAAGAACGAATATATGAATAGTTTTGTGACAGCAAACCTACGCTTCATCGGACCAACACTCCTCCATGTAGTCTGTTCAGCACTTATCGGAATTTTCTATGGATATGTGTTTTATAAAAAAGGAAATCTCCGAAAATTCATAATCGCAACTGGAGTTATCCTCGCTGTCCTATTGCATGCACTCTTTAACAGTTTTATAATTGCAGAGAGGGTGCATCCTCTAATCATTTTTACAGGCGTGTGGGTTGGCGTCATAGCAACAATCCTTGTTCTCGAAAAAATTAAAAAAATAAAAAACATATAGCATGAAGAAGTCTTTTTTTAGCAAGTTCACAAAAGCAATTGCTCCCGACGATGAGGGCGAAGAATTTTTAGATGAGTCAGAAAGTAGAGAGGGCGCAGAGACTTGGACCGAAGCAGAAGACCCACACGGACAACTCACTGTTGATGTATTTGAAACAGGAGGCCACCTTGTTGTAAAAACAATTGTTGCAGGCGTTCGAAAAGAACACCTCGACATAATCCTCTCTAGGGACATGATTACAATAAAAGGAAAGCGCGAAATCGACGACAGCGTGCCAGAGGAAAACTATTTTCACCGAGAGCTCTACTGGGGCTCATTTGCAAGAACCGTACTCCTTCCCCAAGAGATTGATATTGACCATGCAGAGGCAACTGAAAACCAAGGTATGCTCACAATCAAACTTCCAAAGATAGACAAAGGAAAGCAAACAAAGCTTCGAGTAAAATCTATTTAAAAAACCCGCGCTCTTTCGAGGCGGGCTAATTATCAATTCCTCACGAATCGGTTGAGGAGAAAACAAGTCAATCCGGCAAATAGCAGCCAAAAGACTGCAAACTCGCACAGACCTATGTTCACGAACACCAACTCTCCTTTCAGTGTTCGTTCGCACATCCCAACCTCGTGAAGCAAAATCAAACAGGGGCAAAAGCATGAGGCCGCCACTGTAAAGATCAGGATTTTTTTCTTCACATAAAAACCATATCACTAATTTTTAAAGTGTCAATATACTGACGCAAATAAGGCTAAGGCAGTTCACTTCCTCCCTTGTCACACAAAAAGCGCCCTCAGGCGGTTTATTTGTGGTGCCAAGGGCCGGGCTCGAACCGGCGACCCCATCCTCTTCAGGGACATGCTCTACCAACTGAGCTACCTTGGCATATATTTATTTTTTCTCTCGCCTGAACCGGCTCCCTACTTAACCTCTTTTACTTCTTTTGTTTCCTCTTTGTTTCCTTTAAAGAAGTCAGAGAAAGACTTAGGAATTTCTTGAACCTTCTTCTGGGCATCAAGAATGTTTGAGTACACTTTTTGAAGCTCTTCTAAGTACGGCTGAATGTAGTAGAAAGCACCAATTCCAGCGCCCAAAATCACCATCCAGTAGAAGAATTTAAAAAAGGCACCTACTCGCGCAGTTCGGCGGAGTGATCGGAGCATCTTATTATTCTCTTCGGTCATTTCCCGAATTTCTTCTAATGTCTGTTCCTCGTCTAACATCATGTTCTTTAAAGTACGCGTTTATTCTAGCAAATAGGCCCTCTTTTTACAAATTTGACCACCTTGCAAAGATACCCGCAGGAAGGAGCCTGCCTCCCTTTTCCTCAAGACAGAGTTCACCTTCTTCTATATCGCCTCCAAAACGTGTTTTAAGGTCATTTATCGTGTTTCCATAGGCAATTGCCGAATACCCTGCGGAGTAGCCGTTTATGAGGTAAAAAAGTGGGTTTTCAGAAAGAAGAGCTTTTGTGTCTTCAATTAGTGGGAGTAGGTCCTCCTCAATCTTCCATGTCTCACCATTTGGACCATGCCCAAAAGCCGGCGGATCAAGCAGAATCCCGTCATACTTATTTCCCCTTTTAAGCTCCCTTTTGACGAACATTTTTGCGTCTTCCAAAATCCACCTTATTGGTGAGTTTTCAAGGTTTGAAAGTTTCGCATTTTCTCTTCCCCATGTAATTGCGCTTTTTGATGCGTCTATGTGTGTTACTTCAGCTCCAGCTTTTGCAAGTGCAAGCGTAGCTCCGCCTGTGTATCCAAAAAGGTTTAGAACTTTTATAGGCCTTCCTGCTTTTTTTATTTTCTCTTCCATCCACTGCCAGTTTGCAAGTTGCTCTGGAAAAAGTCCTGTGTGTTTAAATGGACTTGGAACAATTTTAAGAGTAAGGCCACCAAAAGAAATCTGCCAGCTTTTTGTCATTTTTGGAGAAAGGATCCAGTTCCCTTTTGTCCCCGATCGTTTAAAGTAACCCTCTGCGTTTTTCCAGCTCTCTTCTGGAAGAGCCTTCCACCATAGAGCACCCGGATCAGGGCGGCGCAGTGTGAATTCTCCAAACCGTTCTAGTTTTTCACCTTCTCCACTGTCGAGAAGTTCGTACTCTGGCTCAGCTTTAACTTTTTCGATTTTCATATAGTTTTCTTACTATACTACAAAATAAGGAGATTAAAAATATGCTTTTAAATTTAATAGATTTAAGTTAAAATTAAAGGAGTATGAAACTAAACCTTAATCTCTTCGCCACAATACGGGACAAAGTAGATCGAAAATTATGCATTTGTCTGCCAGGACCCATGAGAACATTTTGGAGAAGGCTTTGGCTTCGCCAAGATGAGTTCCACCCATGCTACGATAATGACCCAGTCTACCTCTTTACCCTTTCACCTGAGCAGCGTGATGCTTACATGCAAAATCTCGTTGATAGGCGTGATAAGGCGCACAAAAGAGACCTTGGTCCTGACCCACTTTTTCCTACTATTTAGAGGTAAAGTGGTTTTTTTATTTTACTTTTATCATTTAAAAACTTCTGATTTTCCACAAAGGATAAATAGCTTATTTACTCGGAGCCACAAAATACACTTCGCTTTTTTGTGCCCTCGGCAGGAATCGAACCTACAACTATCCCTTAGGACGGGACTGTTATATCCATTTAACTACGGGGGCTACTAAGCAAATATAACAAAAAACTCGCCCTAGGGCGAGTTTTTTGTTTTATGCGTGGAGAAGGTGTTCTATAGTTTCTTTGTCAAAACCGACAACAATATCTCCTTCGATATCAATAACAGGAACTCCCATTTGACCGCTTTTTTCTACCATTTCTTTTCGTTTATCTGCATCTGCAGCAACATCAAATTCTGAATAGTCTACGCTATTTTCTTTAAAGTACGCTTTTGCAAGATTGCAGTAAGTACAGGTTGGAGTTGAATAAATTGTTACTTTCTTCATGTTTTTAGGAAAATTAGCTTCTAAAACCGACATTTCAATTATACCGCGAAGGAGGCCAAAAAGCTATTCAAAACCAAATTTAGCTTTAAACTTCTGCCAAAATGTCTCCTCTTCCTCCTGCTCTGATTCTTCTTCTTTTATAACAAGAACTTTTTCGCCTGGGCGAAGAACATTAAACTTCTCTCTTACTTCCTCTTCAATTCCCTCTTCGCTTTTTAGTCTTTCTGTTTGCTCTTCGAGCCCTTTTTTTCTTGCTTCTAGCTCTTCTAGCTTTCGGTAGGTTTGTGTTGCATTTTCTTTACTCTCAAAGTACTTGAGCCAGATGTTTTTTGAGCCGTTGACCGCAAAAAGAAGCACTATAAAAAGAAAAATAATCGTGATAGGCGAATACAGGCGGGACTTTATGATTTGTTTTTCTTGGAACTTTTTCATTTGAAAAATTAGAGAATTTTGGTAGTATAGCTCTAATATTAATTAATACACATATATGTTTCTATTCGGACACAAAACTCAAAAGGCTATCAAAATAATTTTCTCAATTATTTGCCTTCTTGTCATCCTCAGCCTCGTGATTCTCTACTTCCCGGCTGTTAGATACTAGTTTCCACTTTTCATCATCTTGAGGAATACATCGTGGGGAATTTCAACACTTCCTCTCTCTTTCATTTTCTTCTTTCCTTTCTTTTGCTTTTCGAGAAGTTTCTTCTTTCGGGTAATGTCCCCTCCGTACAGGTATCCTGTCACATCTTTTCGAAGAGCTGATAGTGTCTTTGAAGAAATAATTCGTCCGTTTGCCTTTGCTTGAATCTTTGTAACAAACATTTGTCTTGGCAAAACATGGTAGAGTCTTTCTACTACTTTTTCTGATTCCTCTTCCACTCTTCTTTGAGAAACAACTTTTGTAAACGCCTCAACTGGCTCGTCTGCAACCAAAACATCAAGCCTTGTAACGTCCGCTTCTCGCATAGAGTCAAATTCGTATGAAAGCGAAGCGTAACCTGAAGACACACTCTTTAACTCATCAAAAAAGTTTCTCATGAGTTCTCGAAGTGGCATGAGGATAATAAGCGATGTTCTCCCGTCATTCCACACTTCTGCATCAATCATTTCCGCTTCGTGCTCATACAAAAGTTTTGTGATTGCACCGGTGTAATCACCTGGCGTAATTACATTGACAGACACCCATGGCTCGCGGATTTTTATGATTTGTCCGTGTTCAGGAAAAAGTGATGGCGAGTATACTGTGTACACTTTTCCGCTTTTCTCTGTTATTTCGTAGGTAATGGTAGGAGTTGCAATAACTAGATTTAGATTAAATTCTCTTCGGAGTCTTTCGGTAATGATCTCAAGGTGAAGAAGCCCAAGAAAACCTGTTCGGAAACCTCGCCCAAGAGAACCTGATGTTTCTTCTTCATAAGAAAATGCAGAATCCGAAAGCCTAAGCCTTCCGAGGGCTTGTTTTAGAAGCTCGAAGTCGTCGGCGTCCTCGGGGTAAATTGACGCCCACACAACAGGTGCTGGTTTTTCATATCCCATAAGCTCAGGTGCAGGACTTCGAAAAAGAGTAATTGTGTCTCCTACCGATGCGATTCCCGGACGTTTGATACCTGTCACAATGTAGCCAATCTCTCCTTCCTCAATCGAAGAAGTAGATTTTTCTTCTGGCACAAAGATTCCTACATCAAGTGCGTGAAATTTTTCTCTTGCAATACTAAAAAGGAGCTCATCTCCTTTTTTTACTTTCCCACCCATAATTCGAACATATACAATTACTCCTTTATGATTTGAATATTGAAAATCAAACACAAGAGCCTGTAAGCGATCAAGTTTAGCTTCTTCTTTCGGTGGTGGAATTCTATCCACTATTTCACTGAGGAGTTCTTCAACTCCCTCTCCTGTTTTTCCAGAAGTAAGCAAAATCTCATCTTCACTACACCCGAGAAGCCTCGCCATTTCTGACTTTACTTCAGGAATTCGCGCAATCGGAGAATCGATTTTGCTCAGAACTGGAATAATAGTAAGACCTGCTTCCTTTGCCATTCGGAGTGTTGTCATGGTCTGAGCCTGCACACCTTGTGTGGCATCAACAAGCAAAATTGACCCCTCAACAGCTTTGAGAGCGCGAGATACTTCATAAGAAAAGTCGATATGCCCTGGTGTGTCGATAAGGTTTAAAATATAGTCGCTCCCACCTTTTTTATAGAGCATACGAACAGGCCGCATTTTGATTGTAATGCCTTTTTCCCTTTCAAGTTCCATATCATCCAAAACTTGATCTTTCATTTTGCGCGCCTCAATAGTTGCTGTTTTTTCAAGCATTCGGTCTGCAAGAGTCGACTTTCCGTGGTCGATGTGCGCAATGATGGTGAAATTTCGTATATGTTTCATAAACAAAGACACTATAACAAAATTAAGAGAGAGATACCAGAAAAGCGTCTTTTAGTACTTTGGGCCGGGCTACAGATCGGTTTGCTCTGGAACCACTACAACGGGCTTTTGGATTTTTCTGCGTAGAATATCCATCACTTCTGTGAGTTCCTTACTTTGCATTAGTTTTAAAATAAAAACAGAAACAAGAAGTCCACCTATTCCTGAAAGAAAACCTTGTGCAAAAATTCCTTTTACTGTCGTTTTACTAAAGATTCCATCAAAGATGTTGAGGAAGACGTACACCGCAGCTCCTCCAATAATGGCAGAAGAAACACTCTGAAAAAGGGTTCGTCTTATCTTTTCCCAAATGCTTCCAAAGTCTTTTTTGAAAAGGACAAAAAATATTGCGGAATTTAAAATCGAGCCGAGCGTAAAACCAAGTGGCAGAGTGAGTACTTCAGTTCCGCTTACTCCCTCGATTCGAAGCATACTTTCAAGAAAGAGTGTAAACTCTGGCGTGCTTTGCATAAGCTTTAAAAAGAAAAGCGGAAAGATAACAATAAAAACTGTGGAGAAAATATTTACAAGAAGAGGTCTCCTTGAATTTCCTGCCGCGTAATATGCTCTTACAAAAAGAAGTGACACACTTTGTGCAATTGCTGCAATTGAAAAGATAGCAAGACACGCTGCAGTAAGCCTTGTATCATGCCAACTAAAGTTTCCTGCTCCAAGAGCTACCCTAACAATTTGTGCGCGAAGAACTATAAAAAGCATTACAATTGGTACCGAGAGAAAGATGACATGCCTCATAGCAGCACCGATTTCCTCGATAAACTTTTCTTTTTTTCCATCAATAAAAAGTTGTGAGAGAAGAGGAAAGGCTGCCATAGAATAACTAATTCCGATAAGAGACATCGGTACAGACTCAAGATTGAATGCAAGATTAAAAATTGTAATTGATCCTTCGTTCATGTGAGAAGCAAGTGAGAGAAGGGCAAAGACAGCTAAGTTTAGAATAGAGAGCGCGAGAGTACGAGAAATCGAAATAGAAATAATCTTTTTTATTTCCTTCCACGAGATTCCAAAACGCAGTGTCGGCATAAGTCCAAGGCTTTGAACAAAAGGAAGCTGAAGCGCCATGTGAAGAAAGGCACCAATTAAAACTCCGTAGATAATTCCTTGTAGTCCGTATTTTGGATAAAGAACGAGGATACCGAAAACTGTTGCAAGGTTATAAATAACCGGACAAAGAGCATAGACTGCAAAACGGCGAAACGCTTGTGTAATACTCGCAAAGAGGTTTGACACTCCCATAAGAATTGGTGAGAGCAGAAGTATTCGAGACAAGAGAACAACCTGTTCCTGCGCTTCCGGCGTAAAACCACTGTACGCTTTTGAGATAATATAGGGCATAAGGAAAAATGCGACTGCAGCTGTAATTAAAATAGCACCAAAGAAACAGGTAAAGACATTTGCAATAAACTCTTTGCTTTCTTTCTCTCCTTTTCCTACCTTCTCTTGAATAAAAGGAATCATTACAGAAACAGACACAAAGGATGCAAGGGACACAAAAATCAGGTCTGGAATTCGAAAAGAGGCATAGTAAACATCTAGGGTCTGCCCCGCTCCGAAGTGTGATGCAAGAAGTCTGTCCCTCGCAAGGGCAACAAGTTGAGCTAGAAAAGTAAAAATCGCAAGCACATATGCTGCATCGTGAATGTCTGAAACCTCTCTCCCTACGAACTTAATAAGTCTTTTGACCATTTAAACTATTTTACTACAGGAAATTTTTCTTCCAAGCGATTCTCTAACATAAGAGAGAGTGCTTGATTCACACTTCCTCCATCCGCACTAAGACCTCTTAGTCTTTTCATTTTCTTTATTCCCTCCTCTTTTTGTCCCAGCATATAGAGAGCAACAGCCTCATAGTACCTTGGAGCCACTAAACCAGGGTGAACTTTTATAACCGCCGAGAGGTTCGCTAGTGCAACACTATAATTTCCTACCTGGATACTAAGGATTGCTTTTTGAAAAGTCAGATCAACATCTAGTGGATTGATTTTCTCTGCCTGACCCACAAGTTGTTTTTGTGTTTCGCCATCTGTTCCCTCTGCTGATATTTTTGCAAGGAAAATATAACCCTCAGTGTAATTTGGCTTCAGACTAATCGCTCTTGCGAGCGCCTCTTTTGCTTTCTCCTCTTCTCCCAAATTCGTATAAATTTTTGCCTGAAGGAGCGCTGAAAGCGGTGCAGAAGGTGAAAGCATCTCTGCATCCTTTGTCTTTTGTAGAGATTTTAAATAGAAATCAGTTAAACCAAGCCTAGCAATTTCACCATAGAGCTCGGACTCAAATATTTTTACACCGTAATTATTTGGAGCTAGCACATCGAGCACATCTACATCAGCAAGAATATTTTTGAGTACAAAGAGAAGGTCTTCACCACTTTCCTCTCCACTACTATTTTGGATTTTTTGAAACAAACGGCCGAGTGAATTTTGCGCAGAAAGCATGTATATATTTTTATCAAGTGAAAACCTTTTTGTTTTAGAAAGCAGTGCTTCAGCATTTACATACTCCCCTTTTTCTATTTTTTGCCCAATAACACTTCCAAGGAGTGCACTTCCAAAAACATACATGGAAACCAAAATAACAAGTGAAAAGAAAACAATTGTTTTTATATAAGTGTAAGAAGACAACCCCCCGCCAAGGCAAATCGAACGCAGTTTTCCTTCTCTTTCTCTAATCGCGTACAAAAGTCCAGAAAAAATAAAGAGTAGCGAAAGGGGTAAAACACCAATTGGAAATGTTATAAAACAAATAACCAAAAAACCTGCACCAAATGCAGTCACCTTTCTTTTAACACTATGTTTTTCAGGATTTCGAATAAGTATTTTAAGAGAAACAAAAAATACCGAGAGAAGAAAGAGTAGCCACATGCTTCCGGCAATAACTCCAACAGAACTAGTCTCCGAAAGAAGGCGACTTACTTCACTACTACTTCCACCTGTGTCTGTCGAAAGGTTTCCAATAACTGTTCCGAAACCGTTTTTTACATTTTCGTAGGTTCCTGGACCAAAGCCAACAAACGGGTGGGCAGAAACTGATCTTACTAAAATTCCCACCGAAAGAGATGTAGGAGGCAAAGAAGCTTCGCTTTGCACCAAATATTCGTTTTCAAAATAATTCTGAATACCCTTTCCAAACAATAAGCTTACAGAAAAAAGAAATGCTAAAACAAGAAGAGGTACTGGATTAAAGATTCTACTTCCAACTCTTTTCTTTACTGCATCTAGTCCAACATGAAACACATCTACCAAAATAAGAAAGATAGGTAACAGTAAACTAAGTGGTACCTTATATTGAATTGCATCAAGTGTAATTCCTGATATGTGGCCACCAAAAAAGCTAAGTATTAAAGCTCCGTAGAAAAAGATACTCGAACTTACAGAAAGCTCAACTCTTGATAGGACAATATAAAAAATTCCAAAAAGAAGAAAACAAATAACACCAAAATCAACGAAGCTTCCCATAATTCCGACTGTCGCTCCAAAAAAAGTATACAGAGATAAAAGAGAGGGAAAAAATATTTTTGCTATTTGAAAAAGTGTACACCCAAAAAGAGTAGCAACTAAAAAAGTAATAAGAAGGTTGTGATCCCTTTTTGATTTAAAAAGAAGAAAAACAGAAAAGAAAGTTCCTCCAAAAATAAGAAAACTAAAGATCGACAGTGTGTCGCCCCCAAAACCAAAAAGAGAAACAGGTCTTTCTAAACTATAAAAAGTTGAAATGAGATAAAGGGGTAAAAGTAAGCTTAGACTTAAGATACCAAACGAAAAAGGAATCTCCACTTTCTTTTTTTGAAAAAACGCCGTACATGAATATAAAATAACTAATACAGAAACAGAAAGGGAAAGGAAAAATAATTTAAAATCAGACAAAAGTTCAAGGTGTCCTGGTATAAAAACAAGAGGCAAAAGTGCAAAAAAAACCGCGCCGCTCCGCATCAAAAAATGTCTGTCCATGTTTCTCAAAAACTTTTTTGCTTCCACTCTTAAATTATACACTTTTTACGTCCTAGAGGCACAAAAACACCGGGGGTTTCCCGGTGTCTTCGATATTGCACACGATAAGCCGAATTCTGTATCCACAAAGTGGACGATAGTCATTTATCTGGGATGCTTGTTGCCAAACACCTCTAGCGGCACTTCCGCACATGGCGGACACGGCCTTGCACATGGGTAAGGATTTAGCCGTTGCACCTCTTGTGTTTCCACAAAAGCTCACCCTTACGGGTGCTTCCTTCTTTTCAAAAGAAAGCGTCTCTGTTCGCACCTCTAAGATTACTCCAGGCGGGAGTTACCCGCTACCTTGCCTTACTTAAAAGGCTATGTGTTCGGACTTTCCTCACAAAGCAATGCTTTGCGCGACTATCTGTGTACCCACACATTTTACCACATATAAAAAGCCTAGTCTAGAGAGACTTTCTTTGATTTTATTTTTTTTCCATAGAACCTGCTTCCGTGTAAATCAAAGTCTGCAGAATCGTCTGTTGTGAAAAATTCTCTTTTACCACCTTGGGACAAAAGCGCTCTGTACTCACTGTGTCTTTTTAAGTAACCAGCGAGTTTCTTCGCAACAATTTTCCCTTCAGAAATTACAGTAACGCCCGCTGTATACTTCTTTATCATATTTTCAATAAGCCCGTAGTGAGTGCACCCTAAAATAAGAGTATCTACTTTTTTTTGCAGAACGCTTTTTACATATTTTTCTGTAAGAAGATTAGCGCTCTGACTTTTATCTTCGCCTGCTTCAATAAGTGGCACAAGAAGAGGTGCTTTCTTTTGAATAACTTTTGCACTTGGGAAAATTTTTTTGATCTCTCTTTCAAAAGCTTTTGAGCGGACAGTTGCCTCTGTTGCCAGTACACCTATTGCACCTGTTTTTGTTTTACTCGCAGCTTCTTCTGCTCCAGGTATCACAACTCCGAGGACGTTTTTGTCTGTGACTTTATCTTTTTTTAGATCAGCTTGAATCTTACGGAGCGCTTCGCTCGAAGCTGTGTTACAGGCAAGGATAACAAGAGAGGCTCCTTCTCTAAAAAGAAACTCGACTCCTTTTTTTGTAAAATTATAAATTGTTTTTTCTCCTCTGCCACCGTACGGAGCTCGCGCACTGTCCCCTAGGTAAATAAAATCATAAGAAGGTAATTCCTTCACAATTTCTTTTAGAATTGCGAGCCCCCCAAAACCTGAATCAAAAACTCCAATTTTTCCTTTAGTTTTCGTTACCATCTTTTTCTAAATCGAGGCATACAGAATTCATACAATAACGCATTCCCGTTTTTGTGGGACCATCTGGAAATAAGTGCCCGAGGTGTGCTCCACATTTTGCGCAAAGCGTTTCTGTACGAACCATTCCATAACTATTGTCTAGCTCTTCTTTTACCGCACCCGGAAGAGCTTCATCAAAAGATGGCCATCCTGTTCCAGAATCAAATTTTGCTGTACTTTTGAAAAGTGGATTTCCGCACACAGCGCAATTATACGTACCCTTCTCGTTTGAATGAAGTAGCTTTCCACTAAAAGGCGCCTCAGTTCCTCCGCCTCTTGCAACCTTAAAAAGCTCCGGATTTTCTTTTTTTAGTTCATCATCGCTTTTCATACTATTGAACTCTACTTCCCCAAAAGTTTACAAATTTTAGCCAAAGTGGTTCTTTATCAATATCTCGCCTTACTCTATCCAAGTGAGCTTTTAGCCCCTCTGGAGTTCGATGATTCATCATACGAAAGATAGAAAAATTCTTTACCTCAAGACCACAATAAATAAGCACTCCAACCACCCATGTCGGAACAAATGGAAATCCTAAAAGAGCATAAAGCCAGAGTGGCATATCACAAGTTACATATACCCTTGTCGTCTTTCCTCGAAGAAGTCCATGGCGTTTTCCGTTTATATACTGATATGCAAAATGTGAAGTGAGGTTTTGATCAAGAAAGTTTTTCATAATCGCTGGCATTGAAATCCACCATACTGGGTGAATAAAAATGATTTCATCAGATCCAGAAATTTTTGCTTGAATTGCATCGCGCACTGGATCTTTTGGAAGTTCCTTTATATTTTCAAACCGCAGAAAATCTTGTTTATGTTCTGTCTTGTACAAGTCGAGAATCTCTACTTCCCCACTTTTTTTTTCTCTTTCCTCTTTTATAACTCCTGCAATCGCGTGTGTAAAACCTTGGCTTGATGGATGCGCTGTTACTATAAGTGTCTTCATTGTGCTTTTTTTAGAGTAATAATTACTTTTGTTCCTTTTCCTTCTTCGCTTTGAATCTGAAGTGTTCCCGATACCCCTTCTATTACTTTTTTTGTGATATAAATTCCAAGCCCAGATCCGTAAGTATTTTGACGGAGCGCATTATCTGCCCTAAAGAATCTTTCCCCAATTCTTTCAAATACTTCTTTTGGAATTCCAATACCTTTGTCTTCTATATAGACTGTGACTATATCTTTTTCTTCCTTGAGAGAAATTGTAATAATCGACTGCGGAGAAGAATAACGAATCGCATTATCGAGTAGAGCAGCAAAAACAACAGGAGCTTTCACCTTGTCGATTTGAACGAAAACCTTGTCTTTTGCAGTAAAGTTCACCATTACCTCTCGAGCCGCAATTTCATCCTTACTCTCCTCAATAACTCTTTCGATTATATCATTTATGGCGGTTTTTTCGATTTCAAACTTAATTTTGTTGTTTATTATGTCGTCTGCAAGAAGAATCTCATTCACTGTTCTATTCATTGACTCATTAGCTCTGTATGCTTCTGTAATGATAGAAAGAGCTTTTGCCGGAAGCTCTCCGGCATCACCATCTCGAAGGGTTCTAAGCGCCCATTTTACAGCAACAATTGGAGTTCGCATTTGGTGTCCCACCAAAAAGATAAATTCAGATTTTCGTCGGTCTAGTTCCTGCAAATCCTCGAAAGCTTTTTTTAGTTCTTCGGTTCGTTCAGCTACCCTTTGTTCCAATTCTTTGTTGAGACCTTCCAGTTCTTTGGTTTTTTCCCTTACTCTGTTTTCAAGTTCAGTTTTTGAAAGCATTGAAAGCCATTCATCCATACTGAGGAGCCTGTCTGGAAGAAAAGGTAGGATTTTTGAAACTAGTTCCACATCGTACATTTTCTGCATCGAAATGTAGATACGACTAAAAAGCTCTTTTGTAATATCTTTTCCAAGCGAGGTTTCAAGCTCCTCTGAAATAACCTCAAGAAAAACTTTAAAAGTAGAAAAATGTTTTTCAAGCGAATAGCTTGTTCCGCTTGAAAGAAGTTCTTCGTTTAATTTCGAGAAGTCGAACCCGGTTTCTGAAACAGTAATCGGTGTTGATGTCCCCTCTAGTATCGAGTTTAGTATCGAGCGAGTTGTCACAAGTCCAAGATTTTCAGAGACATATATAAAAACAGATTTTAGGAAAACTTCTGCGAGGTAGAACTTTTGCAAATCTCTGTCTCTAAAAATGCTTTGAAATTCGATAGGAAGCTTTTGGATATCAATCTGTTTTTCTATTTCACTTCTGATTGATTTTTTTTCACTATCCTCTGTACTTAAAACCGAGTCTCGCTTGTCTTGCAAGTATCCTTCCCAGTCTAGGTAAAGCCGAACTGCGCTACCGAGCGGATCTTTTGTATATCCTGCACTTTTTTGCTTATAAAGGAAATCTTCACGAACCCCCTTCTCTTGAGTAAGGGATGCAAGAGCGGTAAAAAGTTTTAAAACTTCTTCATCAAAACTTTGTTTTTTACCTATAACTAAATCAAAAAAACGGTTAAGAAACATCTGACTTGTCAGTTATATTTTGAGAGAAACTTTGTGCAATATACCAAATACCAAGGGTAAGAGCGCAACCCGACAGAAGATAAAAGTCATCTGCTACATCGGCAATATGATGCACTCCCAAGTCTTCTCTGTAAAAGAAAAGAAAATCTGCGATAATACTGAGGACTAGTCCTGCAAGGTAAACCCAAAGCCCTTTGTAAATTCGCCCACCTGAAAGAGAAATAACAAACACGATCATACCAACAAAGACCATATCAGTGATTGCGTAAAAAAAGTCGAAAACATATTTTCCGAAATTTTCAGCACTTTGAAATGCAGGAATCGTAACGTGCGCAAAGAGATAAGTAAGCGCACAAGCCACGATTGTTGTAACCGCTGCACGGACAATTTTTCTCGGGGTAATGTCCAAAGAATAGATGCGAAGGAGATAAATGAGACCAATAATAACAAAGGGTACAAAAAGAACATAAAAGACATCTGCAATCGAAGGATAAAGATCTTCAATTCCCATAAAAATCTCCATAATAAACCATGCAATGAACCCCGCTCCCATTGTAAGATTTCCCAGCCCAAGAAAAAGAAGTGATTTTCCTACTTTACTTTGCAGTGTTGTTTGTGGGATTGTATAGAAAGCAATCCACATTCCTGCAAGGTAACCAATGAAAAGAACGAAAATAAAATGAAACATGAGGAGATTTTCGGCGCTTGGTTTCCACGCACTTTGAATAAAAAGAGTAAGGGACATTCCAAGGTAGACAACACCAAAGAAAACACTCGCCCATATTTTTTGTGTTTTTGAAATTATCATATAAATATTATACCAGGGCTTATCTGTTTTCTGCTAGAGCAACAAAATAACCATGTGTGCTTTTAATAAGCTTATAATTACCAAAAATCGACTCAAAATTTTTCTTTACAAAGAACTCTAGTCCTGCAATCGTGACAACAACAATCTTTCCTCCTGATTTTAAATGGTTTTTCATATCCCCAAAAAGTATCCAAAAAAATTCTTTTGAAACTTTTGCAGGCAGGTTTGAGACAATGAGATCAAACTTCATATCTTTTGGTACATGAGACAAACCATTTGAAAGATAACTACGAGCATTCATTGCATTATTTTCTTCAGCATTCTTTTCTGCATACTCTACTGCAACAAAGTCTTTGTCCACCATATGGACCTGACCTTTGGTTTTTTTAGCAAGTGCAATACCAATAGGACCGTATCCACATCCTAGATCTAAAATGTCTTCAAAGCCTTCTATGTCGAGCGCGCTAAGGAGCGCATAAGTTCCTTCATCAATTTTCTCTGGAGAAAAAAGTCCCCAGGTTGTTTTAAAAGATAAATTTTCACCCAGAAGAGTAGCTTTAAAACTTATATCTTTTTTTAAGTCTTCTAGTGGAATATGTTTCGGTGACATATATTATTTTCCGAGGAGCGCATTAATCCTCTCGTCAATTGGAGGATGCGTCATAAAGATTTTTGTAAAGAAAGACACTTTTTGAGTCTTATCTGGAACACCGTCATTATTCGCATCTCCCCCAAGCGGAGTTGCAATAAACATATGCGCCGTTGCCTTATTTGTTTTCTGCATTGGGGCGCTATAATCAGAAATTTTGTGGAGTGCGCCCGCAAGGCCTTCGGGGTATCGTGTAAGGAGTGCACCTGTGGCATCTGCAAGAAATTCTCTTTTTCTTGAAATTGCGAGCTGGATAAGTGTTGCAATAAACGGTGAAAGAATAAGGAGTGCTGTTCCTAGAAGGAGAAGAATAGGATTTTTGTTATCATTGTCTCCTTTATGAAAAGAAATGCGAATAAACCAATCTGAGAGAATTGCAACCGACCCTACCAAAACTGCTACAATACTCTGAAGAAGAATATCTTTGTTTCCAATATGCGATAGTTCGTGAGCAACCACTCCTTCAAGTTCACTGCGATCTAGGATTTTTAAAATTCCAGTTGTAAACGCTACAGCTGCGTGCTCTTTATTTCTTCCCGTTGCAAACGCGTTAGGAGCTGGATCATTAATAATATAAACCCTTGGTTTTGGAAGACCTGCTGTTATAGCTAGATTCTCAACTATTCGATGGAGTTCAAGATACTCTTTACTATCTGCTTCTTTTGCCCCATTTATCGCAAGTGCTACTTTGTCCGAAAACCAGTAACTACCAATATTCATAATGACACTAAAAATTATTGCACCGTAAAGGAGCGCTGGGTCGCCAGTTTTATAGCTTGCAGTGTATCCGAGCAAAACAAAAAAACTAAGGAATAGTCCCATAAGGAGAAGTGTTTTAAAGTTGTTTTCGCTTTGGTGAGTGTAGAGGCTTTTCATATAATATGACTTTTTTAGAACCAAATTATACCAAAACGAGGCTTCTTCTGCTACCTATCTTCTTTAAGAAGTAGTTCTTCCATTCTCTCAAGCTCACTATAACTTTCTATATCATTGTTTTCTTTAAGCCATGTGTCACTATTGATTTTCTCTCCTAAGAGAAGAAAAGCATCCCAAGAGACTCCGGGAAAAGCTTTTTTAAATTCTTTTTCAAAAGTTGTCATGTTTCCTGAAAAGTATAAATTCTTTAGAGTTTCTGGATCCATTTTTTGAGCTAGAAGCGCAACAATACGAACCTCAGCTTCATACGCACTGTGACTAAAATTTCCAATAGGATAACCGAGTGACTCATCAGAGAAAGCCTCTGTGAGACCTTCATCTAGAAAAGTAGGCATTGTCTCCTCTTGCCTTGAACGAGATGCGTAGTAGTGAAGAATTTCATGATTTACAACTTCGAGATAATCACTAAAAATTGCTTCATCCTCAGGCAAGATTCTTACAAGAAGTGTACCGGGAGGAAAAAAGTTTCCGACGGCATTCTTGATTTGACTAGCAACCACACCATCACCACTTCCACCTGTCTCAAGTGATGAAAGCTCCTTTTTAAATGCAGCTTCATTTTCTTTTATTTGACTGTTGTAACTCGATCCTAGACGAATTAACTCCTCACTGGCTGCTTTATCCTCAGCAATAATTCTTCTGTTCTCTGCGACGATAGCTTTATTTTCGGATATACTCTTACTCCATTTTGTACAGTAATCACGCACTTCTCCATTTCCACACCACACTCCGTACACCTTTTCTGCTTTAGTAACATACTCAGCATATTGAGCATCCTCTTCTGCTATTCTAGCTGGTGTATTTGCAATAATTTCTTTAGCTTCTGAAATTGCTTCTAAATTCTCTCTATAAGCTTTCTGGAGATCAAAAATAACTTTTTTTATTCTTTTTATTTCTTCTTCCTTAAAACGTTTTTCGTACACTTCATCACTCACAACTTCAAAAGATGGGACTCTCGGTGCTTTATATTCAGGAAAAGTTTGAGCAAGATATTTCTCTGCTGTTTCGTAGCCTAAATCTTCTAAAAAAGTTTCTGTGTCATGAACCAATATTCCCTTTCCAGGAAAATACACATAGGGCTCGTTATTTGGAAAATAATTTTGACTACTCTTCTCTTTGTTTAAGAAAGGAATAGCAAAACTTTCTGCAAAAGTAAGCTCATCTTCCCTTCCCTCAATATCAAAAATATCTTTCGATGCATGAATGGGCGTCTGTGATTCTTCGAGTACCTTTTTTATACTTTCCTTTTCAGTTATTGCTGTACCCCTAAGTAAAAGGAAATTATCTTCATTGCTTTTTTCGTAATTTACTACTCTACTAACACTCAAAATAATTGTTGCGGAAGATATAGTTCCCGAGAGGATAAAAAATGATAGTGTGTTTATGAGAACAAAAACAACACTCCTTCTTACTTCAATTCTTTTTCTGTTTAAAATAAAAAATAGAACAGAAAAAACATTAAAAGCAACCAAAAGGAAAAGAAAAACAAGAAGGAGTGGTAACCATGAAAATTCACTAAGCCCTTTTTCAAAAAAGATAAGTAGATTATTCCAGCCATGCGTATCTTTTTCGATTTCAAACACCTCGTCGTAAACTCTCTTTGTGGTAGCAAAAACAAAAAATCGATGTACCTCATAAAGGGAGATTCCTAAAAAGCCAAGAAAAAACAGACTCCAAAATACAATATTTGATACCGAGAAAAAATAGCCCCGAAGCGGAAGCTTCGGAGCCATTTCTTCTTTAGAATCTGTTTCTAATACACTAGTAGAAACTGCATCCATACTTTTCTTTTAGAACTTTACTTCAGGAACATTCTGCGCAACATCTCCGTCTGGCAAATCAAAGAGATCCATTTTTTTGTACCCAAAGATATTGGCAAGAACATTTCCAGGGAAAGATTCAACAGCAATATTTAGGTCTCTTACTGTTGTATTGTAGAAACGCCTTGATGATTGAATTTTGTTTTCTGTGTCTGATAGCTCTCTTTGAAGTTCAAGAAAGTTTGTATTCGCTTTTAAATCTGGATAATTTTCTGCGACAGCAAAAAGAGACTTAAGGGCTCCACTTAGCATATTTTCCGCTTCCCCTTTTTCATGAGGGTTCTCTGCCTGCATTGCTCTACTTCGCGCTTCTGTAATCTTTTCAAAAGTCCCTGCTTCGTGAGTCATATATCCCTTTACTGCACTAACCAGGTTAGGAATAAGATCGTAACGTCTTCGAAGTTGGACTTCTATATCAGACCAAGCCTCTTTTGCTTGATTCGAGAGTCGAACGAACTTGTTGAAGTATACAATCCCAAAAAGGACCACAAGGACTAGGACAGCAATGAGAATTGTGAGTGTAGACATATTAAAAAATTTACTTTATTAATGAGTCTTAATTATACCATACTTTATTTTTACTTGTGGATAAATGCAGCCTATTGCCTTTTTCCGAATCTATGCTAGACTCCTTATAAATGTAACTCTCTCCTCTCTTACTAAAGCGGTTGAAAGTTGCCTCTTAACATATAATCATTTAGTTAAAACCTATGTTACCTTATATTCAAATTATCCTTTCAGTGATTCTGGTTGGGCTCGTTTTAATGCAATATTCAGAAGCTGGTGCTGGAAGCGCTTTTGGTGGTGGAGATATTACCTCTGGAATTCGAACAAGACGAGGACCTGAAAAAATCGTCTTCTACACAACAATTGTTGTAACACTCCTTTTTGTAGCGAGCGCAGTTGCCGCTCTTATCATTAAGTAAAAAAACTTAATTAAAAAGTAAATTTGTTCTATCAATGTCAATTTTCTCCTCTGAAAAAAATCGTTCTTTTCGCGCAAAAATACTCCACACAATAGAATCTTTTTCTCTCGCAGAAAAGATTATGTTTTATGCGTTCGTCGGGCTTTTTGCTGCTTCAAGCCTATGGCTACTGAGCAAAGCAAACGATGAGTTTATTGTTGAAGTTCCTGCTCCTGGAGGAGAGCTCAAGGAAGGTGTGGTTGGATACCCACTTTTTATTAACCCTCTTTTATCTGTTACGGATTCAGGGAGGGATCTGACCCGGCTCGTGTACTCTGGTCTCCTCAAAGCTACACCTGACGGTGAGTTTGTAAACGACATCGCAGAAAGCTATATTGTGTCTGAAGACGGACTTACCTACTCCGTAAAAATTAGAGATGATGCATATTTTCATGATGGAGAGAAAGTAACAGCCGAAGATGTTGATTTTACAATCAGGAAAGCAATCGACCCGGTTCTTAAAAGCAACAAAGCACCCGCATGGCAAGGTGTTGAAGTTGAGGTAATAGATGAAAAAAATATTGAATTCCATCTAAAGAAACCGTATGCACCCTTTGTTGAAAATCTTACTCTTGGAATCTTGCCGAAACATATTTGGGGAGAACTAGGAAGCGATGCATTTGTGTATAGCAAAGTAAATTTTGAGCCAATCGGATCTGGTCCGTACAGAATCGCAAATGTTTCAACGAACTCTGCGGGACTTCCTGAATACTACGAACTTGAAAGCTTCAATAAATATACCGGAGGCGCACCTTTTATTAAAAGGATTTTCCTTCACGTTTATCCAACTGAAGGAAAACTAGTGGAGGCATTCAAAAAAGGAGAAATCAATGCTGTTGGAAATATTAGCTCTTCTGCCCTTAACGAAGTTAAGAAAGTTGCTGAAGACTCAGAAGAAATCAATTCTCCCCTTCCACGAATTTATGGGGTCTTTTTCAACGAAAACACCTCTTCTGTTCTCGCAGATGCTAATGTCAGAAAAGCACTCGACCTTGCAGTAAACCGACAAGAAATTATTGATACCGCTCTTCTTGGCTTTGGTGCTCCGGCGTACGGCCCCCTTCCAACAGTAATTTCTTCAATTCCACCTAGAGATTTTAATTTGGAGAAAGCCACAGAGATTTTAGAAAATGCTGGGTTCAAGAAAAATGAAAAAGGAATTTACGAAAAGACAGAAAAAACAGGAAAGAAAACTCTTCAGTTTTCTATTTCAACGACAAATGCGCCCGATCTCAAAAAAACTGCTGAACTCCTCCAGGCCTCATGGCAAAAACTCGGAGCTGATGTGTCCCTCAAAATTTTTGACCTTTCAGACCTTAATCAGAATGTAATCAGACCTCGTCGATACGAAGCACTTCTCTTTGGAGAAGTAATTGGACGAGATTTGGATTTGTATGCTTTTTGGCATTCATCAGAGAGGAATGATCCTGGACTCAATATCGCCATGTACACCAACAGTAAAGTAGACGACATTCTTACCAAAGCAAGACAAGAAACTTCTACTGCAAAAAAAATCGAGCTTTATAAATCATTTGAGACAGAAATCATAAAGGATACTCCAGCAGTTTTCCTTTTCTCTCCGAGAAGTGTCTATATCCTTCCTGATGATGTAAAAGGAGTAAACCTAGACGGTATCACATCTTCCTCTGAGAGATTTCTTGAAGTAAACAAGTGGTATATAGAAACAGAAAAAGTATGGAAATTTTTTATCAAAGACTAATAATTAAAATTAATAAATAATGGAACACAGAAAGAAAACAATTTTCCGAAATCGGAGAAACCCAATAAAAGAAGCGGATACACGGGCTATTCACAAAGAAGTGAAGGATGCCGGTTCAGCAACTCCTGCAAAGGACGCGCCACGCATTCGAAGAGAACCTTTTTCACCTAAAGAGGTTTTTGATGAGGCAAAAGAAAAGAAACACTCTGCTCCGCGCAGAGGTGGACCTTCACATGCAAAACCCCACTCTCATTCTCACTCGCATATGCATTCACACTCTCACAATCACGCCGATCATGGAGGAGAAGGAGAAGAAAGACGAAAAGAAAAGAGAGAGCCCGTAATTGCTCCTCCTGCTCCTGGAATAATCCGAATCATTCCACTAGGAGGCGTTGAAGAAATCGGAAAAAACATGACAGCGATCGAAATCGATAACGATATTCTTGTTATCGATGCAGGTTTTGCTTTTCAGGACGAAGATACGCCAGGAATTGACTATATTCTTCCTAATACAAAATATCTTGAGGATAGAAAAGACAAAATCAGAGCTATCTGTATAACTCACGGGCACCTTGATCACATTGGAGGTATTCCTTATATCATGCCACGAATTGGAAACCCGCCACTTTATACTCGAAACCTTACTGGTCTTATGATTAAAAAAAGACAATCTGAGTTTCCTCATGTTCCACCAATTGACTACAAAATTGTAGAGAAGGACGAGGAAGTTACCCTTGGAAAAATGAAAGTAAAGTTTTTTGGAGTAACTCACTCTATTCCTGACTGTATGGGAATTGCAATCCGCACACCACATGGAAATATTGTAAACCCAGGAGACTACAAGCTGGATCACAAAGACGGAGTACCCGAAGCATACGAAGAAAAGGTGTACGGAGACCTTGGAAAAGAGAAAACTCTTCTTCTTATGACTGACTCAACAAACATTGAGAACCCAGGTTTTTCAACTCCGGAAGCTTTAGTGCACGAAAACCTTGCTGAGATTATTCGAACTACAAAAGGACGTCTTATTCTTGCGATGTTTGCCTCACATATTTCTCGAGTTGTAAAAGTGATTCAAGCCGCAGAAAGCTACAACAAAAAAATAGTTGTTGAAGGCCGAAGCATGAAAAACAACATCGATATTTGTAAGGAAGCACGACTTATGGAAGTCAAAAAAGATACCATCATTCCCGCTTCTGAAATTCCTAACTACCCACCGGACCGAATTGTTGTGCTTGCAACAGGAGGACAAGGAGAAGAATTCTCTGCTCTTTCTCGAATGGCCAACAAGAATTATAAGTACATTCAGATCACCAAAAACGATACTGTTGTACTCTCTGCTTCAATCATTCCTGGAAACGAGCGAGCGGTACAAAAACTAAAGGACAACCTTGCGCGTCACGGGGTTCGAATAGTACACTACAGAACTTCTGAAGTTTTTATCCATTCAACAGGACATGGAAACAGAGGAGAAATCGAATGGCTCCACCGAAAGCTCCGGCCAAAATTCTTTGTGCCAATTCACGGAAACCATTACATGCTTAGACTCCACGGCGAACTTGCAGAAAACCTCGGTACTCCAAAAGAAAATATTGTAATTCCAGACAATGGTTCACTTATCGAAATCTCTGCCGATGGTGAAAAGATTACTGAACGAAAAGAAAAAGCACCCGGAGGGCCAGTTATGGTAGATGGGTTTGCTATTGGAGACATGCAGGAAGTTGTTATTCGTGACAGACAAATGCTCTCACAAGATGGTATGTTTGTTATTATCGCTACAGTAAACTCTGATACAGGAAAACTAAAAAAATCTCCTGACATTATTTCTCGAGGTTTCGTATACCTTAGAGAAAACCAAGAACTTCTCAGGCAAGCACGAATCATTATAAAAAAGACAATTGAGGATAACACAGCTGGAATGCACCCAATTAACTTTGAGTTTGTAAAATCAGCAGTCACAGATAACCTTTCTCGTTTTCTGTTTCAAAAGACAGCAAAGAGACCGATCGTAATTCCGGTTGTACTTGGAATTTAAGAGCCTCTTCAAAAGGCCGGAAAGCTTCGCTTTCCGGCCTTTTGTTATTTCTTCTCCTTAGACTTATAATTATAAAATATGTACAAAGAGGTTATAAAGATAGGAAAAGACGAAAAAAAATACGTCCACATTTTTACATCGGCTCTTTTCTTGTCTTTTCACTACTACCTCATAACGTATATAAACTCAACGTTTTTAAGTGGCTTTGTTCCAGGGAGCCTAGTAGGACTCCTTTACTCAGCAGGCGCGGTCATCAATATTCTGATTGTCTTGCGTATGCCGAAAATCACAAAGCGTTTTTCTCTGTATGACACTTTGCTTTTTATTTCTGTTGTTGAAATTATTTTTCTACTCATTCTTGCATTTGCGGTATCAAAAACTCTTATCCTTGTTACCTATATACTTCATCACGCAATCACACCTCTTGCTCTCCTGTGCCTAAATGTAACAATTGAAGACCAAACTAAGCCAGAAAAACTTGGACGAATGCGCGCATCTTTTCTCACACTCCTTTCTTCCGCTGCAGTAGTCTGCCCTCTCCTTGTTGGATCAATTATTGCTGGAGGAGAAAGTATTCGCTCAATCTATATTTTCTCAGCATTCTTTATGTTCTTGTTTTTCATAAGTATATGGAAAACGTTTAAAAAAATCCCAAATGGAGAGTACAAGGAAATTGATATTCCTAAAGAGTTTGGTGAATTTATGGCTGACAAGAATATCAGGAAGATTGGTCTTGCTGGCTTTATGCTTCAATTCTTGTTCTCATGGCTTATCATTTTTGTGCCCATATTCCTTCAAAAATACGTAGGCTTGTCTTGGGGTGATATTGGCCTTCTTATTAGCATTACCCTTCTCCCTTTTCTTCTTCTTGAAATTCCAGTTGGCGAAATAGCAGATAGAAAAACAGGTGAGAAAGAATTTCTAATAAGTGGTTTTATAATTAGCGCCCTCGCCCTCTGTCTTTTCCCTTTCATTAAAAGCGGCAGTTTTGCTCTTTGGACTACAATTATATTCATGGTTCGTGTAGGAGCAAGTATTGTTGAAACTTCTGTTGAAGGATATTTCTACAAGAAAAGTAAAGGGCGTGATGAACTTATAAGTATCTTTAGTCTTGGAAGCCCCACCGCTTACATACTGGGGCCTCTTGTAGGTAGTGTTGCTCTTAAATATGTTTCGATGGAGTACATGTTCCCACTTCTGGGAATCCTTCTTCTTATCGGAGTCTACCCACTTTTTGAAATCGAAGATACAAAATAGACCTACTCTTCAGTACACTCGTTGAAAGAATCAACTGTTTTATTGAACGCTTTAATAGACGCTTTTAGGAGGCGAAGTCTTTGATTGTACTCCTCAGCCTTCATATTATATTCACTGACCTTTCCTGAATCTCCAGAATCCGCTTCCTTCTTTAGTTTTTCAAGTTCTAAGGATAGACGCGCAAGTGCTTCAGACTCGCTTTTAATCCTTTCCCTTTCTGTTTCTGATACGCTCCCACAATCCGATAGTGGTCTGCCAAATTCTTGGACAGATATCCAAACACTCTCCCCCTTATAAATTCCTTTTCTTGCAACAACACCAATCTCTGTATATTTGTCAGATAAAATATTTTCTCTGTGGCCCGGACTGTCCATCCACGCCTTCACAAGATCCGCTTCGTCCTTAAAAATTCCGAGTGCCAAGTTTTCTCCTATCGAAATATATTCGTAACGGTTTTCCTTTGCAAGTTCGGCGGGACCTTTTCCTTCTGGAGACACGTGTTCAAAATATCCATTTTTAAACATGTCCTCTGCTTTTTTTGAAGCAATTTGTGTGAGGAGGGCACTCTTTTTAAGTTCCTTCTTTCCCTCTTTTGTTCTCTCACTATTTGTATGCAAAATGATTTTTGAACTCTCGAGAAATCCTTCATTTTCTCCTTTTTGAACGAGCGGATTTGGTAGATCAGGAAGGCTTGTTTGAATTTCTTTTAACGAATCCTTTAATTCTGTCGGAGTATGCTCCTTCAAAAAGGAAAGAACCCCACCCTGAAAGTGAGTGAGGTCTTTTGCCAAAAAACCAAATAGAACTAAAAGAAAAGCAATTCCAAAAACAAATTTGAAAATGCTCTTCATTGTGTCTTATGCAGTTTTTTTAGTTGCTACTTTTCGTGCAGGTTTCTTTTTTGCTACAAATTCTTTTTTAAGATTTTTCTTTAGAGTATTCCAGTACCCATGTAGCTCTTTTGACACCGCCTCGAGCTCAGGTGCGTGCTCAGCTTTCACTTTGTTATACTTAGCCATCACGGTATCAACCACCTTTCGATAAGACGACTCATCGAGGTTTTTTACACCTTCAATCTTTTCAAGAACCTCGCCTTTTGCTTTCAGAACCCATCCAGAAATCTTTTTTCGCTGTTTAGATCCTTCTTTTGTCCCATATAGAAAATACGCTCCAAGAGCCGCTCCTGCTACTGCAATTGCAGCACCGATTGCTTTTCCATTTCCTTTTTCAGCTTTCTTTTTTGCCATTTTATTTTTTGCGTTTCTGCTTCATTCCAAAAAACGAAGCAATTATGTTAATAAGCGACACGCCTCTCTCCTTTACTAGAAGTCTTGCTTCCTTGAGGTCAGACATGATTTCTTCACCCTCAGTTCGCACTCTGCCCACAATCTTCTGGACATCATGTGCAATTCTGAGAACATAAAGAAGGAGAAAAAGTCCTCCAAGGGAAAGAACGACGACGCATACCGTTGTAATAAAGAAGAATATGTCTGATTTCATTACTCCTTCCATATATCCATTATATCATAGCTACTTTTCAAAAAGCACTGGGACACTAAAAGTGTCAGGGTAAGAGCTGTCGTAGTTTTCCCCCTTAGAGCGGTAAAACTGGAGTGTCCCTGTTTTACTCTTTGGAGTTCTAAAGGTAATTGCGCCTTTAAAATGGAACATTTCAGGCTTGTCCCCTTCACCCCTTTCATCAGTTTTAAAGACTTTTCCAGTAGCAACACGCCCTCCACTTTCATCAAGTAGCTCAATTTCAAAAGTCTCTTCCTTGTTAAACCATGTAGATCCAGCCACACCTGCTACAAAAAGAGGGCTTTTGATTTTTTCATTTTGGAAAGGTTTTTCTACCTCTATCTTGGGAAGAAATTTTCCACTAAAGAGTCCCTCCAAATGTTCCTGTTTTAAAATAAAATCTTTCGTTAGTTCAAAACAAAGAAAAACAAAAGAACAAAGTAGGAGTAAGTAGACAATCCATGTGCCGATTTATTTTACATGCTTCATCTTAGTGTGAATTTTTGCGAACAGCGTACCCAGCTAAGTAAACTATTAGGGTAGCGAGTGCGCCTTGAAGAAAATAATTAAAAATATTTATTGAAAATATCCCAAAAAGGTACTCTGCCTCAAACCCTTTTGTTGCGATGGCGATCGCTACGAAAGCAAAAAGAACGACACTTGTATTTTGAAGACTCTTTAAAATTGCCCTATCGCTTTTAGTCACTGAAAATAAAATGTATGTACCTACCAAAATATAAAAAAGCGAAAGCGGGGTGTTAGTAAAAAACAAACCATTTTCCCCCATCAGAATATTTGGCGTAAGAGAAAATAGTCCTAATGCAAAAAAGAGGCTTCCTAAAATTATTGCGACTTTTTTTACCATTTTAGATTTCCTTTTCCAAACCTTTTACTTTTAAAAAGTTTATTATCCCGAG
Organism: uncultured Candidatus Saccharibacteria bacterium; assembly: GCA_964446625.1. Classification (GTDB taxonomy): domain Bacteria; phylum Patescibacteriota; class Minisyncoccia; order Phycocordibacterales; family CAIRYW01; genus JAUPVJ01. Next base: position 30,429 of record CAYUPH010000005.1, on the reverse strand, counting down.
CACTATCCCTTCCAGGTCTGCGAGTGAAGTATCCAAAACAAGGTCAAACCTGTCATCTGCAGTATCTCTATCAAAATCCATATTATAGTACTCCTTAAACCTCTCTTTTATTGCTTTTTCTCTATGTACTGTTTCTGCTTCAACTTGCGCAAGATCTTTGTTTTCTCTATCCGCAATTCTTTTTAATCTAACATCATCTGGACATGTGAGTTTTATTTTTATCGAATCAGGAACTGAGTACCAACCAAGCCTTGCCTCGATGACAGCATCCTCGTTTTCCATACCAAACTTCTTTAGATGTTCGTCACGTAGCAAATCATATTTTTTGTCTTTTTTAGAAAGATCCTCGAGCTCATTTAAGCTAACACCGAGCTCTTTTGCAGTAAGGCGCCCCATGTCTCCTCCCGACACAAACGGGTACCCAAGTCTCTCTGCAAGGAGCTTTCCTGTACTACTTGTTCCTGTACCTGCCATTCCAAAGATTGTAATTTTCATACTTAAATATTAGCAAAAAACTGTTATTCAATAAACCCACCGTTTTGGTGACTCCAAAAATTAAAATATATCCCTTTTTTTGATAGAAGATGTTTATGACTTCCTTCTTCCACTATTACCCCTTTTTCGAGAACAATAATTCTATCCATTTTTTCTATTGTTGATAAACGATGAGCAATTACAATAGTTGTTCTTCCCTCCATAAGCCTATTTAAAGCTTCTTTTATATGCATTTCTGAAACGGAATCTAGAGCACTAGTTGCTTCATCAAGTAAAAGAATGGGAGCATTTTTAAGTATCGCTCTCGCAATAGCCACTCTTTGCCTTTCACCACCCGACAATTTAATCCCACGTTCTCCTACAAGTGTGTCATATCCCATACTAAGACCAGAAATAAACTCGTGTGCATGAGCTTCCTTAGAAGCACTCTCAATTTCATCTGGACTTGCATCAGGTTTCCCGTATGCAATATTTTCTCTGAGTGTTCTATGAAATAAAATGGGATCTTGAGGAACGTATGATATCACAGATCTTAAATCATCTTGTGTTACATTACGAATATCAGTTCCATCGACTAAAATTTCTCCCTCTGTCACATCCGCAAATCTAAGCAACAATTTCGTAATAGTAGTTTTACCCGCACCGCTTGTTCCAACAATCCCAACTTTTTCCCCTGGGTTTATTTTTAGATAAAAGTTTTTAAATATTGGTGCCCCATCCTTGTAAGAAAATAAGACGTTATTAAATATTATCTCCCCTTTCTTTACAGAACTCTTGAGTGGCGACAAAGAATCCTTTATTTCTATTTCTTGGTTTAAAACATCAGTAAATTCTTTCGCGGTTGTATATGCATCCGTAAAACGCCTTATCGCACTACCAAGCGATCCTAGTCTATTAAATAGAATGGTACTGTAAGAAATTACTAATACAATTGTTCCACTTGTAATTTCTCCTATACTCCACAAGTACACACTAAGATAAATAAGTAAAACTTTTGAAAACATGCTTATTATCGCTTGCACAGTGTATGCACTATTCGCCCAACTCCAAGTCTTAATTCGAATACGGTGATCTTCCTCTTGAAGGATATTGAAATTTTCCATTTCTTTTTTCTGCGAAGAGAATAGTTTAAGGTTCAAGATGTTGGTTATTATGTCGGATACGACTCCTGTAACTTTTGATTCCATTTTACTTTTTTCTCTTTCTAACGGGATACGTTTTTTTGTAAACAAGACCATTACAACAAAAAACACACTAAAACAAAGAAGGGCGGTAATCCCAAGTAATTTATTGTTTAAAAAAAGAACAACGATAACTCCTACAACACTTATAATTGCATACAAAAAGTCGCGAATGATGATTCCTACAAGCTGATCAATAGAAGTAACAAACCTTTTTAACTTTGTTACTAAAGAACCAGCAAAATTATTGGCAAAAAACTGATAGGAATGACTAGTTAATTCTCTTAGAGCATAATCACCATTTCTAACAAATGCTCGTGAAATAACTCTTGAATCAATAATCTCAAACGTACGATCTAGTAAAACTTCTATTAACCCCAAAAATAATACTGATGTAATAATTTTTATAATATACGTATAGGTTTCTCCTGTCGTAATAGCATCAATAATGTTTTTATAGTAGTTAGGAAGAAGGATATTCGAAATAAATATACTTCCACCTAAGACAACAAATTCAAGTGCAAAAACAGCAACAAACCTCTTACCTAAAGATTTATAGTAATGGCCAAAAACACCTAATTGTTTTTTGTTTTTCTGCATTCAAGTAGACTACTATCTAAGATTATTATCAATTAACACCACTCTCGCAGGAGCTCCATCGATATCAACTGAAAGTGGAAGACAGTACAGTTCATATTCTCCAGAGGAAACGTCTTTTAGATTTAAACCCTCAATAATCGGAATATCCTTCGACAAAAGAGCACTGTGTGGCCTATTGTCTTTGCTTCCTCTTTGCTTTATAGACAAACTGTCAATTCCAACAAGTACAACTTCTTTCTCTGCCAAATACTCCGCTGCCTCTCCTGAGAGATAAACATAGTCATCATAAAATGTATCCATTCCTCTTACTGAGTTTGAAGTCCGGAGAAGTATTCTGTCCCCTTTCTCAATTTGTCTTGACTTAATATCCTCAAGTGTCACCGCCTCCTTAGACGATTCAAAATCAAAAACTTTACATTTTCCTACAAAGACAGAAAGTGGAATCTGTCCCAGAGTTTTCCCTTCCATATGCCCATGGAACGGAGCGTCTATGTGCGTACCTGTGTGGCTCCCAAGAGAAAGGAGTGAAAGATTGCTTGAATCTCCCTTTTGTATCGAATGCCAAGAAGAAATTAAAACCGGCGCATTCCCCGGGTAAATTGTCATCCCTGTTTTTACAGGAAGAGAAATATCAATAATTTTCTTGTTTTCCACCCTTTCATTATACGCCTTTTTTCACAGTTAGCACTTCTGACTTAAGCCCTGTAAAATGTTATAATTCTGAAATGGATACACATACAAAAATCAAAAGTTTTCTAAAAATCATTGCTTTTGGCGTCTTTTTTCTGGGAGTAGGCACTATTGCCTACGAGGTAAAAAACTACTTTGGTAACAAAACTCCAGAAAATGAAAAAGCGGTAGCAAAAACTGTCCAGGGCGGAGTGGAGGAAAAAGAAATCCCAGAGGCACCCCTCTTTGAAATGAAAGTAGGAAGCACTGTTATTCCTGTTGAAATTGAAGACGACATGGAAGAAATCAAACGGGGACTGTCGGGTCGCGAAAGTTTAGACGCAGACAAAGGGATGCTTTTTGTTTTTGATCATAGCGCCCGCTATCAATTCTGGATGCCGGACATGCATTTCAATATAGATATTATTTGGATAAACGATGGAAAAGTTGTTGATGTAACAAAGAGTGCCTCAAAAGAATTTGATAGAAAAAATCCTGTTCTCTATAAACCATCTTCGCCTGCCCAATTTGTCCTTGAAGTTAATGAGGGTTTTGCCGACGCACACAACATAAAAAAAGGAAGTATTGTGACCCTTCCTAAACTTCCTTAACTCATGAAACTTACCCCTTCTACCCTTTCAAAAGACGAGTGGAATAGTTTTATTATTGAAAACTATCCTGAAGTAGGAAACTTTATGGCAAGTTATGAATGGGGTGAGTTTCAAAAAAACCTCGGAAGAAACTACGAAAGGTTTGTCATAAGTGAAAAAAAGAAAGTGGTGGCCCTCGTCACTGTCGTCTTTTATGAAATTCCTCTTGGGTTTTCATATGCTTATTGCCCAAGAACACCAGCACTACGAAAAGATGTTCTCCAAACCCAAAGCTCTGTACACCAAGTATTTCATCTCCTCAAACTTTGGATTGAAAAGACAAATAAAAAAGTTATTTTCCTTCGCACTGAGCCTCCAATCCCTCCAGATATACGCATAGACAAAAAGTTTAAAATTTTAAAACGCTATGTTCAACCGCGCAAAAACCTTTGTATAGATTTAACACGAAGCGAAGAAGAGATTTTGTCTTCTTTCCACCCAACAAACCGCGCAAACATTCGGAAGGCAGAAAAATTGGGGGTTACAACAAAGATAAGTTCGACAATTACTACGGAAGAACGTGACGCTTTCTATAAAATGGCACTTGATACGATGGAGAGAAATGGTGGGAAAAATGCATACCCTCCTCGTGACTACTTCGAGACAATGACGGCCTCTTTTTCATCCTTTCATTCGAAGGATAACCTCTCTATTGAGTACTTGTTTGCTTATGTAGAGGAGAAGCTTGTATCTGTAGTTATGGTGCTTTACCTTGGAAACACAGCAACATATATCTACGGAGCATCTGACAGTCAGTATCTGCGCCATAAAACATCAGCTTTCATACACTACAAAGCAATTCTTAGGGCAAAAGAGCTGGGGTTTGAGGTCTATGATATTGGAGGGATTGATGAAAAAAGGTGGGACAGCCTTACATACTTCAAAAAACAATTCGGAGGCACAGAAAAAGAATACGTGGGAAACGTCGATATTGTTCTAAAAAAAGCCTCTTACTTTCTTTACAAAATTCTTAGATTTATTCGTCACAAGTAACAAATCGAATCAGCCTAAGGTCTGCGTAAGAGACCTTTTCATCAAGTGCTACAAAAACTGGTTTAAGACTACCTCCACTTTTTTCAAACTCCTTCTTTACTTTTTGTTTTATTTTAAGAAGTGCTCCAGACAAAAGTTTCTCTTTTGGGAAATCAGCAAGTTTTCCATTTTCTTTTAGTTTTTCAAGATGGGTAATAATTGTCTCTACTTTGAGTCCTCTTTCCTTTGCTGTTTTAGATACAGAGAAGTTTTGTCTCAAAAGCTGAAGGCTTTTTTCTTCTGTACTAAACTCTTTCTTTTCTTCCCCTTCTTCTTTTGTGCCTCCAAGGTACACAATAAAATTTTCGTGTATCTTTCTCATCTCACCTTCTGGAATCTTCAAAATCTCTTCTTCCGCCTTTCCTGACTCACTTTTAAAGTATTTGTCTTTCGCAAAAACGCTTGGATGAACTTCAAAAACTCTTTTATTCATTCCACCAAGAAAAAGTCCGTTTAAGGTGCGTACTCTAGAAAGAGCAACATACCCTTGACCATATTCAAACACTCCGGAAAGGTCCATATAGGCGCTATCAAACGTCATTCCCTGGCTTTTGTGAACTGTAATTGCCCACGCTAAGCGGAGTGGCACCTGGCTAATTGTCGCCTTTATCTTTGAGTCATCTTCAATTGACCAATCGTGTGGCTCTGCAACAATTCTTTGCCCTCCTTTTACTTTTATAATAGGAAAACCTGTTTCTTCTTCAAACCCCACCACCTCTCCAAGAGTTCCATTTTGAAAACCTTTTTCCGGATTATTTTTTGTAAACATAACAAGCGCCCCTTCTTTTAATTCAAGTGACTCTGGCGAAAGGCACCCTTTTTTTAATGCTTCTACATAAGACTCCTTTCCTTTACTCTTCATTTGAAAAATAAAAGGTTCCGCTTCAAGTTTTCTAATTTCCACCCTATTTACATGATCCACATCTGCGTTATGAGTAAAAAGACGAGTTGTTTGAAATTCAGCTTCAGCATCCTCCATTCTCTCCTTTAGTTTTTCAATATGGCTTTTTAGAATTTTGCCTCCTCTAATCCCTTTCAAAATATTTAGAAAAGTATCATCATCCTGTCTGTGTTGTTCTTCTATGTAGCACGGCACGAGCTCGAGTTCTTTCCACACATCGGACTCAAATAAAAATCGACTTTCCCCTTCTTTTGAAACAGGAGGTAATTGAAAAAAGTCTCCAACCAAAATCACTTGAAGTCCTCCAAAAGGTTTGTAATTTTTTCTTACTTCTTGAACAATCTTCTGAACAGACTCAAGTGTTTCAGGAGAGAGCATTGAAACCTCATCAATGATTAAAACCTTTGCGGAAAGGAGTCTATCGCTTACATACTTTTTTGTGGATATCGCATCAAGTTCGTACTCATCAATAGTTTTTTTTATTCCAAGTCCACTCCACGAATGAATAGTCATTCCGCCAATATGTGTCGCGGCAATCCCTGTTGAAGCTGTAACAGAAGGAGTGACTCCATGCTTTTTGAGATAAGAAATATATTTGTTTATCGTGTACGTTTTTCCACTTCCTGGTTCTCCCGTAAGGAAAACATTTGCTCCCATTTTGAGGATTTTAAGTGCGGTTTCCTGCGTCATGGTGCTATTTTAGCACAATTTATTCCTTCCTTTTTAAAACCCGCACCACCCCCTTCTCCGCATCCACCTCTACCAAATCCCCATCCTTCAGCACCTTTGTGGCGATTTTGGTGCCAATTATACATGGCTTTTTGAGCTCACGGGCAACGATTGCGGCGTGGGAGAGGAGTCCTCCTTTATCTGTCAAAATTGCACTCGCGATTTTCATAAGAGGCAGGAAGCGAACATCAGTGTTTTGTGTTACCAAAACAGAACCTTTTTGAAAAGCTTTTTTAAGTATATTTTGAGAGGAAATAATACCCACTCTTCCCTTTATCTTACCTTTATAGACTGACACTCCACTTAATCCTTTTCTTTCATCTAAATTTGGCAGAGAAATATCTTTATACAAAAGTCTATTAAAATCTGAAAATCGAATCACCCCATCTTTCCACAAAATAGCTTCGTAGTACCCCTCCAGAAAATTGTGAGTAAATTTTGCGTTTATTTTTTTTGAGAGAGTTTGTCGTTTTCTCAAATCTAAAACTTGAATACTCTTTACAATGTCTTTTATTACCCGCTCTGATTTTGTTGTTTTGTTTCTCCACTCCCACTTACCGAATTTGTAGACAAACTCAGTTGTCTGTCTTTTTGTCTCACCTTGAGAAAGCTGTGCGTGTTGCCCCACAACTGTCTGGCCAAAAATCCCTTTTTTATTTACAACCAAGATAATCGAAAGTGGGTAAGTTCCCGCGTGCGGTCTAAAAGAAGCAATGTACTTTTTTGCATCTATCTTTTGTTTTGGAAACCACTTTGTAAAGACATCATTTACAGATAATCCCCGACTACGAAGTTTTGGCAAGTTCTTTTCTTTTGGAATAAGTCTCAGTGCACAGAGTTCGTTTTTTTTCGACTTTAGAAAAGCAACGAACTCTTTATCCTTTGAGAGAAGCGCTGTTGCTTCAAAATCTGTTGGCCTTTCGTACTCTAGTCCAATTGTTTGAAAGAGCACTTCTAGGCGCTCATCTTTTGTATTGTCTTCATAGCGAATCACTTCAGCTTTTTTCTGCTTTCCAAGCGATGCATACCATTCCGTCATTGAAACTTGGTATGGATTGAATATTTCTTTGCCTAAGCTTTTTTTCATTTCCTTTCAATTATTCTCACAATTCCCTTCTCAGCATCTACCTCTACCAAATCCCCGTCCTTCAGCACCTTTGTGGCGATTTTGGTGCCAATTATACAGGGTTTTTTGAGCTCACGGGCAACTATTGCAGCGTGACAGGTGATTCCTCCTTCGTCAGTAATAAAGGCAGTAGCTTTAAGTATAGCAGGCATAAAAGCAGGCATTGTCATATACGAAATGAGAATTTCTCCATGTTTAAAATTAACCATGTCGTCTTTTTTTAAAATGATTCTTACATTGCCGGTCACTTTACCAGAGCAAGCAATCTGACCAGCAATTTCTTTTTCTTCAACAATTTCATTATCCCATTCGACTTCAAAATTATCTTTCTCCTCCCATTCATTTAATTCTTCTTTAGTCACAATATCACCATTATAAATAAGAACACCTTCAACCTCTCTTTTCATCAACTCTAATATATTTGGTATCTTTGAATCAAAAAGCTCATCCCATGCAATATAAGCAACAAGTTCACCTAAGTCTGGGTAAAGTCTTTTTAATATCGGGGTTATTGAATTCCAAGAGTTATGGATAACTTGATCTATAGTTTTACGAAGAGCAAGAGCATGATCTCGTTCTTCCTTGGTAAATCTTCCTTCATCTAATGGTAAAAATTGAGAAATATAATGTATCTGCCAATAATCAAATAGATCTTTTAGGTAACTTTTAAATTCTTCAAGAGACACTTCACTCGCTTCATTTATTTTAATCAAGCGCTCCAAGACTTCAGATTTCTGATCTACAAACTTTTTAATATAATCCGGATCACTATCGAGTTTTGCCCTAATAATTGGATTTACAATGCTAGCTTGCCCTGCAGGATTTCTGTATGCAGTAACAAGCCCATCTTTTAAGAGATAAACATAAATAGGAGTATGCGGAAGTTTTTCTCCAAAAAATTCTGTAGCGTATCTTTTGCCCCACATTTGAACATGTATCAATGGAAATTCTCTAGTGAATGATTTTATAAGCTTAGTTTTCATTTTTTAAGTTTACCCCCCATACACTAAGAGGTTGTGGTATCTCATCAACAGAACTATACTTCTCTCTTCCATTAAATGCGACATCTAGAGCTATTAGACTTCCATGATGACCTATCCCGTAGAAATAAAGTGGTAAATCTTTATCAGGAAACGATTCTCTAATACGATCCATTTGACCTTTCAACACTGCTGCTCTGTTTTTGAAAAATGAGGGTTCGCTTGCCAAATCTCTGTTCACAGCTTTCATTACCAATTCATCCTCTTTCGGGTGAGCAAAAGCACCTTTACCTGAAGTTAAATACATATGCAAACTTTTATCATCATTTTCTTCCACCTCCTCCATAAGTCTTAACATAAGTGGTATACCAATACTCTCTGAAGTTCTCATAAGAGCACCATCTTCTTTAGCCCTCAAACTTGGTTCCCATATATAAGCCACCCTAATATCTTTACCTAGCTTTTTGGATTCTTCAAAAACTGAAGTGGACAAAAAGTCAGCGGTTAATTTAGTTCGAGGAGTATTGGTAGAGTTAAATATGAGTAAAGCCTTCTCTGGTAATTGACTACATATATCTTGCGCGAGGGCTTCAATTTTCACCAAAGAGTCATAATTGATTTCTGGATCCTCAAGTTTAAGCCTCTCTACCGCCTCCTTCCACTTTTCTTGTTGTGAAGAACTGAGTCCAGATTCTTTAATTGGAACCCTTACTTCATCTGCTTTCATTTTTGAGCCATGTCTTACAAAATTAAATTCTTCCATTTTTTGTATTCTATGAATTAATAATGTTCGTAAATAAGTTTTTCATCTCTAATAATTACTTCAACGTCGTAATCGGTCGACTTTGTGTAATAAAAAAATTTTTCTTTTCAAAAGCCCACTCGATATCACAAGGAAATCCGTAATGCTTTTCTATTTGTTTTATGATTTCCCCTAGAGCAATCACTTCTTTGCCCGAGAGACACTCTGTGTTTGCCTTTTTGCCTGGAATTGTTTTCCAAACATTTTTTCCTTTACCGTCGCCGAAAAGTCCTTTGGACTTTTCGGCGGTATTTGTATCAATAATTGTGTTTGTATCTTTCTCAACCACATACGAATCTGGAGTAATCTGCCCCGATACAATTGCTTCACCGAGCCCCCACGAACCTTCGATAATCATTTGATTTCTGTCTTCTGTTACTGGATGTACACTAAAAGCAATTCCTGATTTTTCGCTTTGAATCATTTTTTGCACAACCACGGCAACCGATATGTGCGATTTATCAAGACCTTTTTCAAATCGATAAAAAATTGCCCTCGGTGTAAAAAGAGACGCGAAACACCTCTTTATATTTTCTTCTAACTTTTTACTTGTGGTATTGAGAAAACTATCGAGCTGTCCTGCCCACGCATGCTCAGCACCATCTTCGGCAGTGGCACTACTTCGCACTGCAACAAACTTTGCTTTTAGTTTACTAAAGTTTATTTTTATAGACTTTTGCATTTCCTTTGGAAGAGACGCTTTTAAAATCAGCTCCTTAATACTCTCACTTGCTCTCTCTACCGACTCCATTTCTTTGTGGTTTACCTTTTTTAAAATAGATTCGATTTCTTGTGTCAGATCATTTTGTGCCAAGAAAAACTCAAAAGACTCGCTCGTAATCACAAAACCTCCTGGGACAGGAATTTTTGCATTTGTCATTTCTCCAAGAGACGCACCCTTTCCACCAGCAATGTGCGCATCTTTTTTTGTAAGCTCTTTGAAAGTATAAATATATTTCATATTATTTTTCTTTGACATCGTGACCCCCAAACATTGTTCGCATTGTTGAGAGAAGTTTTCCAACAAATGAAGGATTACCTTTGCTTTTTGTTCTAAAATTGAGAGCTAGCTCAATAGACTCTGCGAGTAGGTTTTTTTCTTTAGCTGTCTGAACTGTCCACTCTCCTTCTCCACTTGCCGAAACTTCTCCAGAAATTCCTTCTAAGTCCTCTCCGTATTTTTTGAAACCATCGCGAAGCCACTCAACAAGGCGTGATTCAATCACACTTTTCTTTTGATAAAGGTCTGCGAGCTCAGAAAGAGAGTACTCAAACCCGCTGTTTTTTAGTATGTTAAACCCTTCTGCAATTGACTGCATCATACCGTACTCAATACCATTGTGAACCATTTTTGCGAAGTGTCCCGCCCCAACTGAACCTAGGTAAGAGTACGCGACTCCTCCATCCGAAATATCTTTAAAGAGTGGCTCTAATTCTTCAAAAACTTCTTTCTGTCCTCCAATCATAAGACATGCACCATTCCTTGCTCCTCCCGGACCACCTGAAACTCCGACATCCAAAAAGTGGATTTTTTTCTCTAAGAGCATTTCACCTCTTCTTTGACTGTCTTTATAAAAACAATTTCCCCCATCGATTACAATATCGCCTGGCACAAGTAAAGGCACTACCTCGGCAAGAACTTCATCGACACCAGAGTGACTTACCATAATAAAAACAATTTTCTTTCCTGGAACTGCAGCAAAAAGAGAAGGAATTGTACTATACACTTTGAGTCTTGCTTCTACGGCCTCAGCTCTTCCAAGTTCACTTCGGTTATAACAAAAGACATTGTGACCTTTTTCTCCCATAAGGAGAGCCATTCCTTTTCCCATTTTTCCAAGACCAATATATAAAATTTGCATAAGATTATTATAACCCAAAGATTTCTCCTTTTTTGTAGATAAGAAGTTCTGTATCTTTAGCAGATTGTTTTATCTCGTCTGCAATCCTCCACTCTTCCTTTACTTCCTTGCTTGAAACAAATAATGTCTGATCTCCAAGGAGAGCATCGGACAATAGCTTTTCATACGGATACACAGCGCTACTCTCCTTTGCTCGCAGTGGAAAACAAAGCATATTCTGCTCTTCTGTGTTCGAACCAATATTGGTTTCTAACACATTTAAAGAAACGCAAATTTCTGGCTCTGGCTGAATTTTAAATCTTATATTGTTAGGTGTTTTTGTCTCTGGGTTTTGTTTAAAATAAACAATAATTCCTGAAAAGTTATCACTGAGCGCTTTTCCATGTTCTAAAACAAAAGGAACTCCCTTCCATCTTTCATTCTCCACTCGAAGCTCCGCTTTAAAATAAGTTTCTGTTGTAGACCCTATAAGGGATCCTCTTGCGTACCCCTCGTACTGACCAAGTGTGACATTTTCACTCGATTTCGTCTCACTTAAAATCCGAGCACGAGCACTTCTTACTTTTTCTCCAGAAAAGTCTTCTGGTTCTTCCATACCAAGGAGGGCTAACATTTGCAAAAGATGGTTTTGACCAAAGTCTTTAAGCGCCCCAATCGAATCATAAAAAGATTCTCTTCCTGTTATATCTGCTGTCTCATATACTTTTAGCTCCACTCGCTCAATATATTTTCTACTCCAAAGAGGCTCAAAAAGTGCATTCTTAAATCGAAAGGCGAGTATGTTTTGCACTGTCTCTTTTGCAAGATAGTGATCAATTCGGAAAATTTGGCTTTCATCAAAAGACTCTGACAAAAGTTCTTCAAGAAATTCTGCATTTTTTGCATCATACCCAAACGGCTTTTCTACAAGAATTCGCGACCAGTTTTCTGTCTTTCTAAGTGGAGGAACACAAGGAACAGAAAAACCAACCTTTGAAAGACCTGTGAATATGTGGGCGTAGAGCTCAGGAACAGTTGCAAGATAAAAAAGTTTATTTGAGCAACTTGCAAACTCCGCATCGTTTCTATCGATAATCTCGCGAAGTTGATCAAAAGAATTGCTGTCAGTAGCATCAAGACTGTAATAGAAAAGTCTTCTTAGGAAACCTTCCCCTTTTTCCGTAAACGCTTCATGTTTTTCTATACCAAGGGTGGCTAGGTTTCTAAACTCATTGTGGGATAGTGGTTTTCGAGAAAGTCCAAGTATTGTAAATCGGTTTGGAAGGGACCCTCTCACATACAAATCAAAGAGCGCTGGAGCGAGTTTCTTTTTAAACAAATCTCCAGTTGCACCAAAGATTGTAAGTGTTGTGTGGTCCATTTTAGTTTCTCATCTTGTACTCCTCGTCTCGTATTTTTGTAGAAGCTCTGTTTATGTCATCATAGAGGCGTCTTTGTTCTGCCTCAAGAGTACGAATCCTCTCTTCTTTCATGCGAATTTCCCGCATAGCAGATGGGTCAGAGCGTTTCCTATTTAAATCAAGGAGTTGCCGCCTCACTATAGCAATTTCACTCGTTAGTTGTCCATGTTTAAACTGATCTGTTGACACAGAACGTTTTAAGTTGTCTACCTCTCTTTGTACAAGGGTCTTTTGGCGTTCTTTTGCTTCGCGCATAATCCTATCTTTTTGCATTGCATAGAGGCTCCCTGAGGAATTCCGCAAGTTTACATTTATATTTCCAAGAGACATAGTTTTAATTTATTTTTTTAAAAGAAGATTTATCTTCTCACGTGTATTTGGGCCTACTGTTCCTGCAAATTGGTCTGTTCTATCTTTTATAATTCCGTATTTTATTTGGAATTTAATAACTGCCTCCTTAGTAAGAGAACCGAATTTTTCTGTCTCTTGCCCATTTGAACCTGGTCCACTTTGAGCGATCTGAGTCGATAAATCCTGGTTTAAAAATTGTTGTAGTATTTTAACTTGTGGACTTATAGTTCCAAGCACTAAGTTCTCTGTGAGAACCTGGTTTGAAGGCACCAGAGCAACGGGACCGCTCGGAGTTGTTACAACTGGGCTTGTAGAAGTGTCAGTAATAAGTGAATTTAGTTTGAGGCGAGTTTGAGGTCCGACAACTCCGGCAGAAACACTTTCCCTAGAAGCAATAATACCATTTTTAATCTGAAATTTTATAACCGCCTCTTTTGTAAGTTCTCCAAATCTGGAAGTCTCAAATCCGGGAGACCCGACACCAGTTGTTGCAACTCGAGTTAATGGATCACGGTTTAAAAACCTCTGAAGCGTAAGAACTTCTGTATCAACAGTGCCGAGTACAAGTAGTTTAGTAAACACAGAAATATTTACTACCGGATTATTTAGCGCTGGAGTAGAAGTAGCGACAGTATTATCTGTGTTTTTTGGTTTATTTGAACTCCCTCCTTTTTTTCCGCCACCGCTACTACTTCTTTGGGTAGTTCCAAAGAGACCAAAAACTGAGAAATGATCTGTCTCACAAGTTATAGTGTTTGCCGAAGTATTTACGGAACAGTTAGACAAAGGTGTCCAAGAACCGCTATCATATCGATAAATTAAAAGTGACGACTCAGACACTCCTCGCACATCACTATCATCATACGAGAGTGTGATAGTGAGAGGCTCATCAAAAGTTGAAAGTGTAGTTGTGGCATTTATGAATGCCTTCAAATCATATATATGTCCCTCTGCAACCGATTTGTCTGCAGGAGTACTAATAGAATCAATAACGCTACTATCAGAAATAATTTTTAGTTGGAATGTAAGAGATGAAGATGTAGCAGTCGCATCTGCTGGTATGTCTAAAGTTATCTGTTGACCGCTTCCCCCAACTGAAAGTGCACCTCCTGTTGAAACGTCTAGATTTTCAACTTCTACTTCTTCAATACTAGCTGACCCTGTACAACCAGTTGTTGAAAAAGCGCTTTCTGATGAATATGATCTATTTCCCGCAGCATCTTCAGATGCAATTCTAAAGAAGTACCTTGAACAAGCTAAAAGATCAGAAAAGACTACAGAATGAGACAGTACTCGTGGAGAAGTATCGGTTTCGGTAGTTGTTGCTCCAAAAGTAGTTCCTGGTCCATACGCTACAAGTGAAGAAGCAAGTTCATCAGTAGTCCATGAAATAGTTCCTCCACTCGAAGTTTCACTCACTGAAATATTAGAAATTGTAGGACCTGTCGTATCCGCCCCCGTCACCACTGTATAGTCACTTGTTGTTGCGTAGTTGTAAGAAGAATCTCCAGAAGATACTTGGAAGTGGTAAGTTGTAAGTGGAGAGAGTCCGGTGAGTGTAATTGAGTGTGAAGTGGTAAAGGATGCAGATGTTGACGCAGATCCATAACTTGAAGTTGTACCGTAATTTACAGTTGATGTTGCATTTTCATTTGTACTCCATGTAATTGTTGCGGTTGTAGATGTGGTACTTGTCGCAACAGAAGAGATAACAGGGGCTGTTGTATCGGGAGCTGCGGTAGTAAGAAGAGTGTATTCAGATGAAGTTGAAGTGTTGTTTGAAGCGTCTTTAGATACAACAACAAAGTAGTATGTTGATTCTGCAGAGAGTCCTGTGAGACCTAGACTGTGGCTTGTAACGAGGGATGCGCTTGTTGTTGAGGTTGTGTAGCTACCAGAGAGAGTGCCGTACCATACCGTAGAGTCTGATGATTCATCAGTTGTCCACGTAACAGTTGCTGTTGTTACTGTGGTTGTAGAGGCAACGCTTGAGATTACGGGAGGGGTGGTGTCGAGTGCTGAAGTTGTTGTAAAAGTATAATCAGTTGTTGTTGCGCTATTCCCTGAAGCGTCGGCAGCATAAACAGCAAAGTGATATAGCGTACCTGAATTAAGTCCTGAAAGGTTGACCGAATGACTTGTTGAACCGCTTGATGTAGAAACACCAGAAGAGTAAGCAGTAGAAAGACCGAAACGTACCGATGAAGATGCTGCTTCGTTTGTGCTCCATGTAATTGTTGCAGATGTAGCATCCGTAGAAGAAGCAACGCTAGAAATTGAAGGTGCAGTTACATCACTACCCACTGTAAATGAACGAGCAGTTGTTGTTGAAGTGATACCATCTGTATCTGTGACACTTGCATACAGATTATATGAACCGTCTGAGAGACCTGAAAATGTATTTCTCATTCCATAGGAAGTTGTGCGCCACACAGACCAATAGTCGGATTCGGTTCCTACATATAAATACTCTCCTGTTGAGTCCCATGAAATTCCTTCGGGCATTTCAAACAGAAAGTTTGATCCACTATCTGCTCGTGTTACCACTCCTTTTTGTCTCAAAACTACACAGTTTGAAGTGTCGGAAATATCGAGCTCAAGCATTTTGTCTCCCATATGAGAGAGAACATACAGATGATTGTTTGTTGCCTCATAATACAAACCGGAAATATCAGCATAACCCGGACTTGCTGGAAAACGAGTAGCATCAGTTGTTGTGTAATCTCTAAAATTTAAATTAGTACAAATCCTTTGATTTGTCGCACTATGTGTCGCAATGTTTCCTGGTGTAACTTCATATAATTTCGGTTCTCCTGTATCGTTTTGCTGACCTTCGAGCGCTGCATAAAAGTGACCTGTATTTGAATTGTATGCGACTCCCTCCAAGCCGTTGTTTGTGTAAGGTGAGCTACTTATACCTGTTGAATAGTAAGTAGTTCGGTTTACAGTCGCTGCTCCTGTTGAATGAATAACGACGCGAAAAACCTGGTGGTTAGTTGTGTCTACATCTTCTGTTGAAATGAGAAATGTGTGATCATACCCGCCAACAGTTGTTGAGGCAACACTTGAAACAAGTGTAATATCTTCCGCATCGTTACAACTTGAACATGTTATTGTCCTTACATTTACTCCCGCCCTTGTTACTTCGTGGATAACATTTTGATTATTGTGAATTGTAAAAAGTGTATCTGTAGTTGGAACATACGCGACTCCGGATAGATCTCCGGTAATAGATAGATCCTGTTTATTTGTTGTCGTAGCTAAATTAGAAATATTGTAGTCACCATATCTTGTTGTGGTTGTAGCCTCTGACACAAGGGTTCCTCCATTCGTTTCAAGACGGAAAGTCATATAACTTGGCGTCGCTATTGTAGAAGAAGCATATCCTGTTATAGATGTAGAGGTAGTCGATGTTCCTCCTGTAATTGTTGGGCTTATAAAAGAAATTACCACTTGAGGAGTTGCGGAAACAGGAGAAGAAGATGCACTGTAACTTCCACTGTTTATAGTAGTTACACGAAAGTCATATGCTGAGTTGTTTGTAAGACCTGTGACAATTGAACTTGTAGCGGTTGAAACGCCGTCACTAAACATTGACCAAACAGAGTCTGAAGAAAGTTTGTACTCCACAGCATAGTCGGTAATTGTTCCTCCAGGATTAGTCCACTTTACATTTACCTTACCATCATAACCAGTTGCAACAAGACTCGTTGGAGCAGAAGGTGTCGACGCCCCCGTCACCACTGTATAGTCACTTGTTGTTGCGTAGTTGTAAGAAGAATCTCCAGAAGATACTTGGAAGTGGTAAGTTGTAAGTGGAGAGAGTCCGGTGAGTGTAATTGAGTGTGAAGTGGTAAAGGATGCAGATGTTGACGCAGATCCATAACTTGAAGTTGTACCGTAATTTACAGTTGATGTTGCATTTTCATTTGTACTCCATGTAATTGTTGCGGTTGTAGATGTGGTACTTGTCGCAACAGAAGAGATAACAGGGGCTGTTGTATCGGGAGCTGCGGTAGTAAGAAGAGTGTATTCAGATGAAGTTGAAGTGTTGTTTGAAGCGTCTTTAGATACAACAACAAAGTAGTATGTTGATTCTGCAGAGAGTCCTGTGAGACCTAGACTGTGGCTTGTAACGAGGGATGCGCTTGTTGTTGAGGTTGTGTAGCTACCAGAGAGAGTGCCGTACCATACCGCAGAGTCTGATGATTCATCAGTTGTCCACGTAACAGTTGCTGTTGTTACTGCGGTTGTAGAGGCAACGCTTGAGATTACGGGAGGGGTGGTGTCGGGAGGAGTCTCCGCTGAAGCATATGTGTTTAAAGTATCAAAACTAGAAGCATAGGTTGCATTAATCCAGTTAGCACTTCTTACAACATTTGAAATTCGAAATTCATCCATTTGACCATCAAAATATCCGTCCTGGGTTGTTTTACCGTTATTTCTTCCAATTTCTGGTTTTTCACCACTTACTTCCATTGCACAGGTTGGATCAGCTGTGGCAACAGCAGTAGTGTTAAGGTAAGGGGTTCCTGTTGCTGTTCCGTTCCAATAGAGCTTCATGTTTCCCGCCCCCCCTGCTTTGTTCCAAACCGCTGTTGCAGAATACCAGCCACCTGCAAGCTGTGGTGCAATATCAGAAACAACTGCCCACGCATTTCCGTTTCCTCCAAGCGAAGTCGGACACTCAATTCGAAAAGCAAGTTTATTGCTTTGAGCCGGCGCAGCAGACTCACTACCAAGCATGAGTCGCCACTCCCCCATATAAGTTCCTGACTTATCTTTTGTAAATAAATACCTTCCGTTTACATCGGATGCAAATGTATCAGGATTATAAATTACCTCCACCGTTCCAGCGTTAAGCGGAGTGGGTAAAGTAGTGCTTGCATACTGAACATATTGAGTTGTTCCGTTTAAATCGAGCGCATCCCCAATAGCACCTGTTGTTGTTGCACTTAATGCAATCGACGTCGCATCACTATTGTTTGCTGTAGAATCTTGCTGAGGACCACTTGAGGTAGGGTTGTCCCCCATGTGAAGTACCGACAAATAACTACTATCCCAAACACCAGAAGGATTTGCACCACTGCTTGCTCCTGCATTTTTATAATAGAGATAAATATAGTCTGTATCTGAAGAAGCGTCGATTTGAGGAACACGAACCCAGACACTACTGGTACCAGAGGGGTTCCATTTTTCAATTTCGTAATCTAGTACCGTAGTACCATCTGCATCCACAAAACGAAGATCACTTCCGTTTGAGTTAACATCTGAAAAATCGATACGAGATGAGGAGAGAGAAACGAGAACAGGAAAGTTTGTAAGGTTCTCTGCTCTTCCTGCGTTTGCAAATGTGATTTTTATTCTTTTTTGCCACGAAGCATCCCACCATGCATCAACTCCATAAACGCGTGGTGTATGTGTAAAAAGCGAAAACAAAATAAAAAATAAAAGTACTACTTTCTTTCTCCTATACATGTCTTTTTATTTTATCAAAGTGAAAACAAAAGTCAAATCAAAAAATATTTATTTCTTTAGAGGGTCCCCACCACTTATAAATTCAGAGTAGTCAGAAAGCCCATCGGCATCTGTGTCTTTCATGAGCTTGTTTGTTCCCATAAACTCTTCGAGTGAGTCAGAGAGAAGATCTTTATCTGTATCTACCAAAGCTTCCGCTTCAGCTTCTAAAGAGAAAACTGTTTCTGTGGCAGTATTGATACCCGGAACCGTTGCAAGTGCAGTGATGTTTTTAGGACGGGCTGTATAAAAAGGAACATTACGAGAAGCTTCTTCCTTGTTTGGTATTTCAATGTAGTAACTCAAGGAAAAACTTCCTTTCTCATCTGTTTTATAAACTATCTCCTTACCTTCATACACATTTTTTGGGAGTGATCTAAGTAACGCTTCGCCCTTAATAGTTGAGCTTCCGTTTTTCATATTAACTGGAGTAAGTAAATCAGAAAGCTGTTTTGGAAATGCGCCCGTAAAGGATTTATATGTTTTGAGAGAAAGAATAATTTGCGAAATCGCTGCTCTTTGCCTTTGATACTTAAACTCTGTAAGAGTGAGCCCAGCAATTTTTAAGTATGCATCTGTTTGAGTAATATAAAGATCTGGTTTTTGAATATTTACTCCTCCCTCGGGTAATGTGTGTTCGCTCCTGTATGAAAAACGAACTTGTTTGTTTTGAACTCCCCCGGTTTGAGACGGCAAAAGAATAAAATCATAATCAGTTTTTACAACCGTTCCGTTTTTGAGTAAAGCAACTTTAAAGGTCTGGTTATCAGAAAGATACTTGAGATAAAGAACAGAAAGTGGAAGGGACAGCTTTTCCTCAAGAAATGATTCGGGAAGTTTTAGCTCCTGTGCAATTTTAGGGTATATTTGAGGAAGTTTTTCCATATGCATTTTAAGTGTGTATTCATATGCATCTTTACCATCCGCAGTTTTTATTTTAACTGGCTCACCTTCAATTTGTATGAAGGACTCCTCATCAAAAATGCGAAGTATTTTTTCTGTCTTTTCATCTTTTGTTTTTGAAATCGTCTCTTTGATTTTCTCACTACTTAAATTTTCAAAAAAGTTTGAACCTTTTCCAAAGGGATCAAACTCTTCCTTTGGATCAAGATATATCCATGTATCTTTTATCTTTGAAAAGTCACCAAAAAAAGAGGGGCTCTCAGAAAGTTTTAAAAACAATCCTTCTTTTACATAACGCGCCGATCCGGCGAGCTTGAAATCATACTCATCTCCCGAAAAAGCAAACTTTGTAAACACATCAAAAAGAGGCATTCCGTCACTTTCACCACTTGTAGCATCAAAATCTAAGCGAGCTTTCATTCCACTTGACCCTGACGCGCTTGAGGCAAAAAAGGAAGCTGTCCCTGAAATCATAAACGGATCTATCTCATCGAAATTCAAATTGGAGAAAGTGTAGAAATCTTTGCTTGTTATTTGAATCTTTGTTTTGTCTTCTGTACTTTGGTAATTTTTTAAAGTATGGATCATATCTAGTGACTCAAAAGACGTCTCAAGCAAAAAATCCTTCTGATCAGCAGAGGATTTGTAAACGAGGCCCAATTCATCCTTTATTACTATTCCCGCATCCTCTGCATTTAATGGATATTTTTTGTTACGATAAAAATAAGTATTTAAACTCCCAAGAACACCTTTTATTTCTTTAAACTTTTGGACATCTTTTTTAAACGAAACAAGAGCTCCACTATTTGAATAGGCTTCTTCAAATGTTTTTATCCCCTCCTTTTTATTTTCTACACTCATTTCAACAAAACCAGTTTCTTTTCCGTTTTTTAGCTTAGAAAAACCGTCAAATAGTTTAGAAGTAAGATTTTCATTTGTAAGAATCTCTCCTCCTGAGAAAAGGCTACTTATTTTATCGCGATAAATATACCCAAGTCCTCCAAGAGCGCAAACAAGAAGGATGACTACAATTACAATTAACACTTTTAGTGTTTTACCTTCTTTAGCCATTTGCTGAGGGACAGGAGCTCCACCTCCACTTACTGGATTATTGTTTGAACCTTGGAATGGAGTAGACATTGGCTTAGCCGGACCAATAACCGTCTCACTTACAAAACGAGCTTCGCTGTACTTTTCTTCAGGTGAAGCAGGAGCCTTTGCCGGGTATGTAAATTCTTTTGGAGCTTCTCCTGATACGAAACCTGTGTTTTCTGATTCTGAGTTTGGAGAAGCTGGAGCAGTAACACTGTTTGGAACAAGCGGTGCCTTGGGCACTTCGGGTGCTACAACTGTCTCTGTTATTTTTGGAGAAAAGTCTGTGTGAAATGAAGCGTTTTGAAGGAGTTTATCAACTGAAAAGTCGCTTGGTTTTTTTATCTCTTCTTTAGGTGCTTCAACAAGAGGTTTGTCTATCAAAATTTCCTGTGGTACTTTCCCCTCCAAAGGTAGAGGTGTACTTGATTCTACTCTAGGCGGAAGTACTACTTCTGGCAGAGCAGCAGGAAGTGCGTCTTCTACTTTTGGGACTAATGAGTTTTTTACTTCTTCAGCATTTTTTCCAATTGAAATAAGATACTCTGTAATCTCAGTATCAGTTATTCCAGGGTTATACTGCCGTAGCCCTTCAATATACTCTTTTATAGTCTTTGGCATATAAAAAATTATACCATACTTACTTTTTCAAAAAATAGTCCTTCTGTTTATTACTCAGCCTTTCAATCGCATAGCGAAGCGACGTGCGTGAAATGCTTGAAATATTGTTTTCAAGAAAGTCAGTGAGCGTCTTCTCTGACTTTTTACCTACTTCCCTAAGCATCCATCCAATCGCTTTCTGAATGAGTGGCTCTTTGTCAGAAAGAAGATTTTGATAAAGTGAAATCGGTAAATCTAAATTTCCTTTTTTAATAAATGAAAACGTCGCAAGAATCCCAATTCTTCTGTCCCATAAATTTTTTGATTCTATAAGTTTACTTAAAACCTTTTGTTCTTTTTTATGTGTAAGCAAAAAATCTCCTAAAATATACGAAGCAGACGAATCTACTAAATCCCAGTTGTTTACTGCCTTCTTTTCCTTCAAATAAAATTCGATAACTTTTTCTTTTGTCTCTGACGCGTTATAAAGAGCAACAAGAAAATACAGTCCAATAAGCCTAATTTCGTGTATTTGATTTTGCATGAGAATTCGTATCTGTGAGAGCGGAAGAAGGCCGGCTTCTTTTGAAATCCTTCGAAGCTCGGGTACAGTCACTCCAAGAAACACATCTCCCTCTCCATATTCTCCTACTCCACACTTAAAAAATCGTCTGAGGACGAGACTTTTTTCTTTTGAAGCTTTCGCTTTGACTTTACGGATTACCTCCTCTGCATTTGTCACTTTCACAACTTAAGTATATTCTGTTCAATATGAAAACACCAAAAGACATGCTTAAGGAGAACCAAGACGCTTTTAGCACATACAAAAGGGAGCTCCTCCTTTGGAATGAAAAATTTAACCTAACAGCAATCACAAATGAAAGCGATATAGACGAGAAACATTTTGAAGACTCACTTTCACTTATTTCCGTGCTTCCAGAAGACGCTCATACACTCATCGATATTGGCTCCGGCGCTGGCTTTCCGGGTATTCCCCTAGGAATTGCACTTCCGAAAACAAAGGTTACTCTTCTCGAGGCGACAAATAAAAAGTGTACCTTTTTGGAACACATTGTATCTACTTTAGGACTTCAAAATGTTGAGGTCGTTTCTGCACGAGCAGAAGAAGCAGGCAGACACCAAGATATGCGCGAGAAATTCGACGTCGCAACTGGGAGAGCCGTTGCAGCTCTTCCGGTTCTTCTCGAATATGCACTTCCTCTTTTGAAGACAGGAGGGCTCCTCATTGCACAAAAAGACTCTTCAAAAGAAGATTTTAAAGAAGCCGAAAATGCACTAGAAACACTCGGGGGTAAAATCGAATCCATTCAAAAGACAGGGAGCGGTGAAAGAGTTTTTGTACTGGTCCGAAAACTAAAACCAACCCCGAGCGACTTTCCTCGGCTTCCCGGTACACCCTCAAAAAAACCTCTCTAAAATCTTTTTTGTCTCTTCGGGTGATTCAAATAGAAAAGCATTGATTCCCATTTCTTTTGCCACACCGACGTTCTCCGCTCCGTCATCAAAAAACAGAACTTCTCCTGGAGCTACTTTTTCTTCCGTTAGTACATGAGCGAACATATTTTTTTCAGGTTTATACATACCAAGCTCGCTTCCTACATACCTCTTTTGGAACACATTGGTGAGCCCAGAAAAATTTTGAGTACTATTTGTTATTGCAATTACTCTTATATTTTTCTTTTTTAATTCTTCTACAATTTGAATCATTTCTTTGTCGTAGCTACCAAGTAGTAGAAATGAGGGTTTATAAAAAACACCAAAAATATCGAATGCAACGATTTTAATCATATTTTGTATTTCTTCTTTCGAAGAGCTGTAAACTTGAACCATTTTCTAGGTGGACCCCCAGCTACAAAATCAGCAATTGCAAGAAAAGTGTCTAAAACACAGGGGTCATGTCGCACACCTGTTTTCTTACAGAGCGTTTCATATAACTTGAATCCATCTGCTCCCACCAAGTCCTTTGGTTTTTTATAACCAAGAAAAACTAAGTCCGCAGCAATTCTTGGACCAACATTTGGGATATCAATTAGCTTTTCTGCTTTTTCTATACTCTTCGCTTTCATACTATTTAAAATATTCATGAAGAGCTTTCCCTTTATAGAGAGAAGTCACTTCTTTTACTTTTCCGAACTGCATAAGAGTATTTTTGATTTGTTGAGTGATACGATACAAATCACATTCTCCTCCTGCAACAAGTGACCCCTCCAAATTTACTGTCGCTTTTTCATCTTTTATCTGAAGATCTTGAACTCGAAGAGAAGAATACGAGAGCGCATTGTAAGGATCGGTAGTTTCCAAATCTTTTAGGGAAAGGAGTGTATCGAGTGCAACAAGCTCTTCACTGTCTCCTTTTTCTACTGTAAGATTCATTGGAACAAAAACAGAATCGCACATTTGTCCCTTTTCAAGTTTGGTAAGAAAAACATTTAGCTTTAAAGCACCTTTTCCTGGATAAATACGAAGTGTCTTTAATGAAGCTTCTGCTTCCTTCAAAAACTCTTTTTCTGTCTCTCGATTTCCCAAAAGCGCGACCCTCAGGGTTTTTCCTCTTTTTGTATCAACAAAAAACGTATGGAGCGCCTTGTCACCTACTTCCTCCCTACTATGAAAAAGTGTTTGACCTTCTTCAGTTTGAAGTTTGCCCGCATTTTCCGCTTTTCCTTTTGGAGAGAGAGTCTCAAAAAAAGCTTTTTCGGCATTATAAGTTGGCTGTATAGGTCTGACCGAAATCTTTAAGTTTTCAAAAAGACCTTCGTAATGATGGAACAGTATAAGACAATCAATTTCTTTACAATTTTCACCTCGCCACCCTTCTGGAACCAAAAGAGAGAAACCGTTTTGATTATCTGTATATACTTTTCTTTCTCTTTCGTGGTTTGTACTTTGAAGTGAATCTGCTTTTTCTTTTGCAAACACAGACTTTTGATGAAAGAAAAGCCAAGCAAAAAGGGCAAGTGCAGTACAGACAAGAAAAATGACAAAAAACGAGAGAATTTTGCTTATTTTTAAGTGACTCATACATATATTTTACCGCACTCTTCATTTCCTACAAAAAAATTAAAACTCTGCTAGAATGCACTAATGATTACAAAAAGCGAAAAACCAGATGTAATAGTAATAGGAGGAGGACCATCTGGAATGATGGCTGCTCTTACGGCTGCAAAGAGAGGCAAGAAAGTTCTTCTTCTTGAGAAAAATGACTTTTTAGGTAAAAAACTCCTTATAACAGGAGGTGGACGATGTAATCTCACTAATGAGGAGTACGACACAAGAAAGCTTCTTTCAAAATTTAAAGACGACTCAAAGTTTCTTTTTTCTACCTTTTCTCACTGGGATGTAAAATCAACACTCGATTTCTTTCACTCGCGAGGTATGGAGACAAAAACTGAAGCTTTAGGAAGAGTTTTTCCTGTAAGCAATAGTGCTAAATCAGTGTGGGAGGTGCTTACAAAAGAGCTCCATAAACAAAAAGTAAAAATTCAAAAAAATTCAGAGGTAACAGGTTTTGTTCTAGAAGATAAAAAAATTATTGGTGTAAAAACAAAGCGCGGCGAGGTTTTAGAAAGTAGTGCAATCGTTCTTGCTACTGGCGGGAAGTCACACCCCGAAACTGGCTCTACTGGAGAAGGCTTTATGTGGTTAAAAGAAATCGGTCACAGTGTGACCGAGCCTGAGGCGTCGCTTGTTCCCCTTACCTCGGATACTCCTTGGGTAAAGAAGCTCCAAGGAATCTCTTTTTCTGATATTGGTCTTAGCGTCTTTGAAGGTGACAACCTTGTTAAAAAAGTGAAAGGAAAAGTTTTGTTCACTCACTTTGGACTCAGTGGCCCTACAATACTAAACTTAAGCAAAGAAATCCGTGATGGACTGCGTTACAATAGTGTAAAAGTTGTGCTCGATATTTTTCCGACCCTTGATCATGGAACACTAGATAGAAAGATTCAAAGCGTTCTTACGGAAAACCAGAATAAAAAAATCAAAAACTCTCTTCTTCCTATTGTTCCCACAGCATTTGCTCATACTCTTCTATCGCTTCTCAACATAGATGAAGACACCCCTTGCAATAGTTTAAAAAAAGAGGATCGTCTTGCTCTCGGAAAACTCTTAAAAAAACTAGAAGTAAATATTACCGGACTTCTTGGAACAGATAAAGCAATTATCACAAGTGGTGGTGTCGACTTGAAGGAAGTAGATTTTAAGACCATGAAATCTCGCCTCTACCCAAACCTATTTTTGGTAGGTGATGTTCTCGATATTGATAGGCCGAGTGGAGGGTATAGCCTCCAATTATGTTGGACTACTGGAGCTGTTGCTGGAGAAAACGCGTAGGTTATTTTCGAAGTGGTGCTTCTTTCACAATCTTTAGCACATCCTCCTCACTGTCTGTAATCATAAACTGCACTTCTCCTTCGTCTACTGTTTGAAACTGTCTTATAAATAGTTCGTCTGTGCAGTCTTTTATTTTTGTCCAAAAGTCGCTACCAAATAAAATAACAGGAACGGGAACAATTTTTTTTGTCTGAATGAGTGTTACAATTTCAAAAAACTCATCCATTGTTCCGAAACCTCCTGGAAAGAAAATATAAGCTTCTGCTGAAAATGTCATAATCACTTTCCTAGAAAAGAAAAAGTAAAATGGAATCTCTTGAGTCACATATGGATTTGTAGCTTGTTCGTGAGGAAGTTTAATTGTAATTCCAAGTGACGGGACACCCGCTTCAAATCCACCTCTGTTTGCAGCCTCCATAATTCCTCCACCTCCTCCTGAAGTGATTGCATAGCCAAGTTCAGTTCCAATTCTCTTTGCTAAGCTTCGTGCTTTTTCATAGTAAGGATGATCTTCTTTAAAACGCGCAGATCCAAAAAAAGAAACTGACTTTTTATAACTTTTTTGACTTTCAATAATTTCAAAACCTTGTTTAAACTCTTCATTGATGACACAGATTCTTTGTGCATCTCTGTCTTCCGGGTTTAAAACCCTACAACCTTGTTTTACCTCTTCAGGTGTAATGTAATTATGCTTTTTTTCCATACAAGCATTATACACTATAAACAAAAGGGGCAAATAATGCCCCTTTTGTTTTTTACTAGTTTACGAAAGTAAGTGCCTTTCCCGTTTTACCTCCTCTTCCTGTTCGACCAATTCGGTGAACATAGTCGTCGTGAGTCTTTGGTATGTCGTAGTTTATAACATGGCTTACATTTGGAATATCTAGTCCTCGCGCCGCCACATCGGTTGCAACAAGAATCTGTACTTTGTGGTCTTTAAAGAGTGCGAGAGCTCTTTGTCTTTGCGCATGATTTTTATTTCCGTGAATTGAAGCAGAGAGAAGTCCTCTTTGATTTAGTTTTTTAGAAAGTCTTTCAACTCCAAACTTCGTTTCTCCGAAAATAAGAACCTTATTAAACTCTTCTCCTTGAAGAAGTTTATGCAAAACCTCAATCTTATCCTGTCCTTCTGGCACTTTAACAATATCTTGGTCAACTGCCTTTGAAGTATCCCTTGTCTTTACAGACACATGAACAGGATCAGTCAAAAACTCTGTAATAATTTTTTGAATATCCGGTGAAAGCGTCGCAGAAAAGAAAAGCGTTTGTCTGTCTTTTGGCATTCCAGCCATTACAAATCGCATATCTCCAATAAATCCCATGTCGAGCATTCGGTCTGCCTCGTCGAGTACAACAGAATTAAAATCCGAAAGTTTTATACATTTTCTTTCAATAAGGTCTTTGAGGCGCCCTGGAGTTCCAATCACAACGTTGTATATTCTTCGAAGATCTACAATTTGTTTTCCAATAGGAAGCCCTCCCACTGTACAAACAGAGAACATAGAAAGCCCTTTCGAAAGAGCCTTAAACTCTTCATCAATTTGAATTGCAAGTTCACGAGTGGGAACAATGATGAGAGCTTTTTCACTCCTTTTATTTTCCATTTTATGAATAAGAGGAATGAGAAAAGATGCAGTCTTTCCTGTACCTGTGTTTGCAATACCAACCATATCTTTTCCTTCTAGAATATGAGGAATTGACTGGTCTTGAATCGGTGTTGGAGCAGAAAATCCCTTTTCAGAGATACTTTTCTTAAGACCCTGACTAATTGGAAAAGACTCAAAGCTATTTGTTGCTTCGTACTCTTTTTGTTCTACAGCCTCCGCTTTATTTATAAAGCGACTATGGCTAATATTTTCTGTTCTTCCGCCTCTTCGGCTAGGACCCCTTCGAAAAAAAGGCCGTCCTCCCCTTTTCGGGGAAAATCCAGAAGAAGATCCTCCTCCGGAGAATTTGTTGTTTTTATACATATTTTTTAGGCAAAAAGCCTCACATAACCTCTAGCTTGTTAGAATAATTGCTAGCATGTCTCGTGAGTTTTTAATGGGGAGGCTTTTTACCTCTTCCCTTTTCGCCAAAAAATCAAGAGAATAAGTTACTACTCCATAATAACAGAAAAAATCATATTGTCAAGAAAAACAAAAAGCGGCCAAACGGCCGCTTTTAAAAAAGGAGATGCAAAAATTATTTCTTTTTGCTGACTACATTTCCGTTTTCATCAACATCCTTAAATGCACTTCGGAAATGTCGAATTGCATCTACAACACTTTTTGCAAGTTCTGGGATCTTCTTTGATCCAAAAAGCAAAATTGCAATGATGGCGATGATGATTAACTCTCGGTATCCTAATCCAAACATTTTGTTTTGTTTATGTTAATAAATATAGTTGCCTCATAAAGGAAAATCAGAGGCACAACCATTGCTAATAATGATAGACCATCTGTAGGGGGAAGTAAAGATGCCAAAATGAACACTGTAAAGACAGCAATTCGCCTTTTTTCCTGAAGAAACTTTACCTTCATAAAACCAATTCGTATAAGGAGGGTGAGAATAATTGGAAACTCAAATAAAATCCCAAGTAGAATTGATGTCATAAAAATCTGGGATAAAAAGGCGCCTATGTCCCAAATATTTTTTATTCCGAGACTTTCGTTTAAGCTCGCCAAAAGCTCAAATGAGTAATATAAAACCATAAAACTATACGCGAAACCAAACAGAAATAGAAAAAGGCTCACAGGAATAAGAAAGTAAACCACTTTCTTTTCTTTTTTTGTAAGGGCGGACGCGGTAAATGAAAAAAGGTGGTAAATAATTACAGGAAGGCAAACGAGGAGCGAAACAAAAAAGGCAATATCCATTGCAAGGTTCGCAAACTGAAATGGTGAAGATGCAGCAAGTACAACTCCATCAATTTTAAAAAAAGAAACAAACCCCCGAAGAATAATACCCGCACTAAAAAAACCGAGAACAAAAAAAACTGAAAAGATAATTGTTGTCCCAAAAAGTCTACTCTGCAAATCCTCTAGGTACGGTAAATATACTTCAAGCTTTTCAAAAAAAGACTTCATTTTTATTCGGACATAATAAAGATATTTCCTCCCCCTCCTGTCTGTTCAGGAACTTCAACACAAAGTATTGCTTCATCGCTTCCTATAAGAATATCTGCAGGAACATAACTTCCATTTCCCGCAGGAAGCTCGACGATAAAATCTTGTGAATCTCCAGTCGCTCCAACAATGTCACTTAGTGCCATATTTTTACTCAGTTAATACACTTTGAGATTCTGTTTCTGGAACAGGTGTCTCAGTCGGCGTCTCTGGAGAAAGAGTCGGAGTCTCCTCTGGGACTGTTTCGATAACAGGAGTAGGACTTGTACTACTAGAAGTCTCCTCAGGTGTAACAGGTGTTGAAAATGGCTCAGTACTACTTGATGTTTCTTCAGGTGTTAGTGGAGAGGAAATCGGATCCGTGCTACTAGAAGTTTCTTCGGGTAAAACAGGATCAGTAGCTGGGACCTCTGCTTCTCCACCACTTTCATCAACAGCTTCTGTTTCATTATTGGTTTCTTCCTCGGTTTCCTCTTTTGTATCTTCAGGATTTTCAGTCGTGTCTACTGTTTCAATATCTTGGATTTTCTTATCAAGTGAAATGTCTGCAGTTGATTTTCCAAAGAGTGTTTCTGGATCAATCTTTTTTATTTCTTCTAACAACTTTTCTGGATCAGTCACATTGTAAACCATGCTTCCGAATGCGATAAACTTTGCTTCATAACGGCACACAGGCTCTTCAGGAGCATACGACATTGCACACAAAACCGAAGCTCCGTCTTCATAGTAACCAGTTGGATCATAAACAACAGCGCCAGTGTTATCAAATAGTTTTTGTCCTTTTTCTAGGTAAATCATTTTTTTATTATTGAGTTAATACTGCCCTTACTTTTATATTATCACCAAGTGAGGCGGGTGTATAGCGAATGTACGTCGTATCATTTGCTTTGTCCGTGGTGTTGTATGCTCCCCATGAACTTCCTCCGTCTGTTGATTTTTCCCAAGTTCCATCAGCGTTTACTGTATAATCATCTACAAGAAGGTCTCCTGAAACTGCATTATAGAGACGAACTCGAAGTGTTGGAACAGTTCCTCCAAAAGTGGTTGCAAAACGCCACGCGAATTGTTTTGCAGATACGCTCGAAAGAGTAAGTGATGGTTCATAATGCGAATCTGTACTTGCCCCAGTATCTTTGTAAATAACAGTAAGACCGAGGATACGCGCAGGTATACCAATAACTCCAATGGTTTGAAACTCAAACATAAACTGAATACGCTCAGCACTTCCTGCCCCTGATATATCACCGTCTTCTGACACAAGAGTCCACTCCCCTGTATTATCATCAATACCTTCTGTCCGATAATACGAAAGAAATGGTTCAGGAGAAACTGCGAATTCGCCACTACCTAACCGATTATCACTCGTTACTCCAACCGAATAGAACTCCGCACAATCAGGTGTAGAAAGAGCTGGAGTAATTACTCTTTGGTTTGTAGATGAAGCATATGTATTGTGCGCAGAAAGAGGGAGAGCATAAAGCTGCGAGAGTGCGGTTGTGGTTCCTTGTTTTGCAAGATGAGCAATACCATTTTGACTCCAGAGAGACACTGTTTGCGCACTTGTATTGTAGTGAGGAACAGATCCTGGATTCCAATCAATCACGTACGCACTTCCCGCACCAATTGTTCCTGCAGAAGATGAAAGTGTAATTGATGTCGCTGATGTGTATGCAGAAATCGTAAACCATGAGGAAATTGAATTCGGGTTTGTAGATCCAAACCCAATTCGAAATCCCACCATACCAGAGGTAAAGAAGGTTCCTGTCCCTGTCACAGCAGTTGTAGACACCGCAACAGTTCCAGAAGTAATATAAGAATTTCCGAGTGTATTTACTTGATCTTGCTGTTTTGTATCACTTCCAAAAATGTGAGAAAACTGCTCCCCGGAAACTGCAGGATACCTGGTTACATAACTTCTATAACCAAAAGCACCACTAGACATTACAACTAGCCTGTCGATAGAATCTGCTATTTCAACTGAGTTGAGCGCCCCTGTAGTTGCTATAGTGTTCGTACTCCCCGGTGGTATCTCAGGACGGTTGTCAGAAATCCATCCAAGGTTTCCTGCAAATATCTTTG
>CAYUPH010000004.1:2369-72820 GCA_964446625.1 uncultured Candidatus Saccharibacteria bacterium | reverse complement strand
AAACTCCTCCTTATACTTCTCGATCACATCTAGCACCTCGCTCTCTTCCTCGAGGTCAAACCCGAACCTGCCGTCCGTGATGTGGATGCCGTATCGGAACTGCTCATCCCCATCTGTATAGATATGCTCGGTCGCCATGTCGGTGAGCTTCCGCATCTCATGATTGAGGAGCTTCACTTCCTCCGTGTATGACTCGATCAGCTCGTCATACGCTGTCGTGGAATCAACGCCGAATATATCAGATACTTTTTTCCCGAGCTTCCGGAATTCGCAGAGCGTATGATACGAGCGTACGGGCTTCGCATACTTGTCGACGAAGCAGGCGTAGTTAGAGAACGGGAGCATCAGTTCCAACTGCTTCTTGTACTGCCGTACAAACTCAAGATCCTCCCTGCACATGTATAGGCTCTCACCAGTGATCATCTCCACGACTTTCGTTTCAAAAAGTATCGTCATCTCCGCTTCCTGTCGCTTGAGTTTCCGTGCGCTGAAGAGTCCCGCGAAATACTTTCGGGAGTTTTCCAACTCTGCATACCAAATACCGAACAGCTCTTTGTGGTTTTTCTTGGTGTTGCCATTCCATGTGTCGAATCTCTCCTCAGCGAACATTGGCGGGAAGTGTTCAGTGAAGAGACCGTTGTTGAGCCATGCGCGGAGCGACCCTTTCGCAAGCGATACCATCGTCACATCTTTTTCCTTTGCATACGCTTCGATGTCATCAAGGAGTTTCTCCTCGTCCACGTCTTTCCACGCGATACCTGCATCATGCGCGACCTTGTGCATCACTTCCTTAAGCGGCAATTCAGCGAAGAAGTCGCCAACCATGAATCCGTCACGCTCGGTACCGCCACGCATCTTTCTAATACCGTCGTAATAGAGACGGGAAATGATGATGTCGGTGAGAGTATCCGCGTCCTTCTTAGTGATCTTACCGTCCCTCATCATCTCGTAGAGTGTTGTCTCGTCATCAAGATATCGCTTGCTGAAACCAACCGAGTCATCGAGAAGCGCCAAGTCCTGCCGCACTTCAAGCGGCAAGTTCTCGAACGTGAAGAAATGAAGCGTGTCTCGGTAATCAAGGTATGTATGAGCGAGCGCAAACCGGAGGCACTCCTCCTCGGTCAGTCCCTCCATCATCATCTCAATATGGAACTTCTTGTCTTTCTTTATGTTCTCAAGACTGTACGCGAGTACCCGCTGCTGGCGCACTACGGACAGCTCAGACTTATACGAGAAAGTCGTCGCATCAATGCTCATTGAATTCTCTAAGCGAGCGATCTCAAGATACCGGTTGTACTCGTTCGCTTCTCCTCTCTGGGCTGACCATCCTTGAGTGAGGTTGTGGAGCTGAGCTTCAGTCAGCAAATCCTTGCCGGTCTTCTGCTTATGAGTGTTGTGACGCACCAATGTCGCCACCCGCTCGAACGGGGTGAGGTTGGAACGCTTGATGATGTTGCTGAGGTTTCTCATATAGGTTATCTCGTCTTTTGGAGCACACTCTCGAGGAACTCGACCCGTTCCTTCAGCTCGGTGTTGGCAATGTTGCGCGACAATGCCGAGGCAAGCTTGGCGATCATGGATGCCTGCTTGAGCGATATCTCCCGCGACACCACCTTGCGGAGAGTGTCGGAGAGAATGGTATTAATCTCTTCTAGTTTAATCGTTTCCATATTAGTAATTCTCTACGATCTCAAACCATGCTCGTACTTCATGCGCTCGACCGCTCTTGATGATGTTCTTATAGAGGGCGAACATGACGTTTGGCGTGAGCTTGCGCGCCCATGCGTTCAAGTCTTTGACCAGTCCGTCTTTTTCAAGACGCTTGTTCCAGTCAGAGAGCGTGCCGGTATCGACCTCGTACTTTCGTGAGAAGTCGAGCTGTGTCTTTATCGCCAACAACTCGAACATCGTTTCCTCTTCAATCCCGAACTTCTCAAGCGCGACTCTCGGCTGTCCCTTGAGAAATGAAGGGAGGGACTTCCAAAGAGCGTAGGTTTCGTAGACCTGCTTTTTGTACGGATCCTTGGAAAAGTCATCTCCCTGCATACACTCATACCTTCACCGCCTTTTCGCCGGTGAGTTTTTCAAGACGCTTGATCGCGCTTTCGACATACGCCGAATCAAGCTCGATGCCGATGCACTTTCGACCTAAGTGCTCACACGCAACGGCGGTTGAACCGCTTCCGAGGAAGGGGTCATACACAATGTCGCCGACCTTCGTGGAGTTCGGGATGAGCTTCCGCAACAAACCGACCGGCTTCTGTGTCGGATGCAGTTTCGATTTGGTAGGGCGAGGATGGTAGATGACATTCCGCGCCTTCGACCGCTCCATCTTGTGCTTGCCGAACCAGCCATATGCGATGAGTTCATACATGGAGAGGTAATCCTTGCGGCTCATCACGGGCTGGTTCTTGATCCAGATAATCATCTGGCTGTAGTAGAAGCCTGCGGCTTTCATGCCTGAGCGAAGGCTTGGGAACATTGGGTCGGCATTGAAGATGTAGACGGCGTTATATTCCGTGAGATACGGAATGACCGCGCCAAGATACCCGCGCGTGAAGTCCTCGTATTCCTCCTCGCTCTGAAGATGATCGTTTGCGATAGCTTTCGTCTCGTCCGTACTGATTTTCACCAGCCCCTGCTTGTTCTCGACATAGGCGACTCCGTAGGGCGGGTCGGTGACGACTGCCCGCACCTTGTGCTTGCCGATGACCTTGCCGACAAATGCTTTGTCGAGCGAGTCGCCGCAAGCGATGATGTGGTCGCCGACTTTGAAGATTTCTCCCTTAGTTGCTTTCATGGATTTTCTTGGCCTTTAGGTTGGTAAACTTCTCCCATCGGTCGATCACGATGGTTGCGAAGATGAGATCCTTCTCGACCCCACGCCACACACGACCAAGTTCCTCTGCCGCAATGAGGTCACTTCCGCTTCCGGCAAATCCGCTGAAGATAATGTGGAGCGGCGCACTGCATCGCTTGAACGGCTTCTCGTTCAGGGTCACGGGCTTCTGCGTTGGATGGCGGTAGTCCTTGGCGTTGTCGCGCTTCTCGATCCAGATGTCGATCATGTCGAATATCTCGTCATGCACCTGATTGCCGGTGGTGACCTCCTGATTGAGGATTTCGTTGGCGTTGTTCATGCCGGTGTTCAGGTACGGCTTGCCGATCGTTCCGTACACGCACGGCTCGTACATCTTGTTGAAGGCAATCTTCGGGGTGGGGTTCTGATTATTCTTGAGCCATAGGCAGACGCGCTTCGCGTTCACCTTGTGCTTGGCGTACAGACTCTGCACCATCCCGATGTATGAGGAGTCGCACCAGTAGAAGAGGTGGGCATCTTTCTTCGAGACGCTCTTCGCCACTTCCATGCTCTTGTTGAGGAAGTCCATGTATTCGCTGTCCTTCTTCGAGTCATCCTTGCCGGAGTACGATCCTTGGTACTTTTCTTTGTTGCCGACACCTTTTGAGTAGTCGAGTCCGATGTTGTATGGCGGGTCGCAGTACACGATGTCGGCGAGGTCGCCAGCCATGAGCTTCTGTACCAACTCGCCATCGGTCGAGTCACCGACAAACAATCGGTGCTTACCGAGTTCCCAGATCTCACCAGTCTTAACTTTAGGAGTGATCGTCTCCTTGAGTGCCTTCTCGACATCAAAGTCGTCGTCGACCACGTCAACGTCATCAAAGAGATTCTGAAGCTCTTCGTCGCCGAAGCCGACATCAAGAAGCACGTTCATGTCGAAGTCCTTGAGGAGTTCCTCATCCCACGAGCCAGTATTCTTATTGAGGCGAAGGTTGAGTTCGCGCTCCTCCTCGAGCGACAGCTCTCTCGACGGCACCATACACTCGATCTCCTCGATGCCGAGGTCTGCATACACCTTCACGCGCTGTTCGCCGCCGATGATGGTGTTGGCTCTTGTGCCGATATTGAGGACAATCGGGACGACCGTGCCGAATTCCTGCACGGACTTCTCCAAGTCCCTGCGTTCGTTCTCGCTTAACTTTCGCGGATTGTATCCGTTCTTGATCAGGTCGCCGAGCTTGCGAGTGGCGGGCGACCATATGATCTTTTCTTTTGCCATGGGGTTAATTTCAGAAGAGGGTCTTAGTAATGCTCTTCTACCCCTATTCGTCATCCGATGATGAAATGACAATTTCCCGCGCACGAATGACGATGAATGACAAAATCAGCGCTCAAACAAAAGACCTTTTACCAAAGCGGTGAAAGGTCTTTTGCATCGTCATTTTTTCTAGGATGACTATCGGTCTCCGCGAATGACAAAGAGTGTCATGTATCCGTCCCGACGAGTGTATCGAGGAATTGGGTTCTCGGTCATGCCGAAGAATCGCTTGAGACCCTCGTTGAGTTCGTACTTTATGTTGCGGTGGAAGCGATAATCCCAGCTGTCTTTGGTGAGTGAGCCGCCGCGATCAGCAATCGCTCGAAGCATTTCCCATTTTCTGTCCGGTAGCATCGTTTTCTCGTTCACAAAACCCATTTCCGTATAGGTGAATTTCTTTGTGGGCATGTCTGGGTGCGAGACACGGACAGTGTGTCCATCGAGAAAATGAAACATGAGCGAACCCCACTGGGCGTTGCCAGGAAGAAGGTAGGAGGAAATCGCTCGCTCAACCCTTGCTGGGGTGACATCCGCATCCTCCACGACATACTCCTGAACCGATCCATTGAGTGCGGGGATGATGAGATCTTCGTCCTCCTCTTCGTATAGGGAAGGAATAAATGATGGGGCTATTGCTAGGCTCCTCGGGATTATGTTATTCATCGCCTCAAGGCTTGGGCGTATTCTTTCAAGCGTCCTCTGCATATTCTCCATCGGTATCCGCATCGTCTCTACGAGTTTCTGGGATTCCTCGGCGCTCCTCGTCACAGCCGAAATAAACCCATCCGAGAGTGGGGCTGTGGGAATGTACCCATCCTTCATTTGTTGGTATATCAATTCGCCGACTGTCATGCTCCTATTATATCTAAAAAAATTACGTCACGAAAATTGGCATTTGTTGGCATTTGGGGAAACCGATAACAGAGAACGGAAACGGCGAGAAGTCCAGACCAGTGTGTCATTCTCAAAAAAGTGACCCCGACCCACAAACCCTAAATCCTTTTAGGAAAACGCGCTAAAATACCCTTATGTTGCTTGGAAGTGTGGGTACCATACCCGAGTAGCCCGCAAAATCCAACCCGCGAAAGCGGGTTTTGATTTTGCGAGAGACGAGCAAGTGCTAAACGCACTTGCGTGGGGGATTCGAAAGGATTTTCGGGACCCGCTTTAGCAAAAGTGGGTGAAAATCCAGGGTCGAGAAATTTTTGGAGTGGCTGACGACAAAAATGTTCTTGACCGAATTATTTGGGATTCGAAGCCCGATTGAGCAGATTTTATGACTGAAAGGAAATAAAATCTCCAATCGGGGTACTGACCCTGTAAGGGTCGAATATCCCTCCGTCTCCCTACGTTGAGGTCTTTATGTTTAAATTTGAACAAAATATTGTATAATCAAACTTATGAAAAAAGTTATTATTTCTATTGCAATCCTTGTACTTACAGCGGGAATCCTAATTTATAAAATTCCTCGGACCATATCGGGTTGTAAAGATGATCAAACTGATGATCCGTCTGATAGTATCACTTTCGAAAAGTTTGTAGACCCTGGGATTGAAGCAGGTAATAATTTAGAAGTACCTTATACAAGAATAGTGTTACACACTAATTCTTATTGTTTTTTTGGTAACAGAATTCTTGCATATAAGTTTGATCTTGGTACTTATAAAGGAGAGTGTAAAGAAATAAAAAAGGAAGATTGGGATATGGCGAGTGCTTCTTCTGATACACATGTATCAGTTTCGGAAAAACACCGCATTCAGTGTCTTTACAATGGTGTTGGAAAAGAAATAAGAACAAATTATCTTGAAGATGATATTTTTTACATTGCAGATATTGAGAAGGGAGAAAAGGGGCCAAAATCTTTTAATGATTTTAGTAATATAGAGAAGGTTTTGCGAGCACAAGAAAGTGACTAATCTTGTTTCAGATGTAAAGCTCTTGCTTAGGTAAACTCCTATTTCCACAAAAGAAAAGTTTAAAGAAAATATTCAAAAATTTTTTCCAAATGTAAGAATATTTACCGACCCGAATGAATCGTATGCTCTAGCTTTTTGTAAAAAATAAGTTTTAAAACTCCCTCCGCCTCCACCAAGAAAATAAAGTATCGGCATGACCCGAGTACTTAAGAACCAATAATTAAGTTAAAATTACACAATGATAAATAAGAGTAGTTTTTATTCAATACCACGCCAAGCTCAAAGGCTAGATGAGCGACACAGCAATAACTCATTTGAAGTTGGTGTTTGTGGAATGAAAATTTTTGTTGAGCCAGGTGTATACCAAACCGCAGGAGATTCAGAGTTGATGGCTGAGGTTGTGAAAATAAACAAAAACCAGAATTTTCTTGAAAATTGAAGCTCCTTTGGCGGTGGCGGAAAAAAGAGTTGTTGAAAGAGGGGATATAACTGGGGTATATACAATGAATGAAAAGGGAGAAATAGTTGATATTTTTGCGCAAGAAACAGAACAGGAAGAAGAGAAAAAAAGAAGAGAAACAAACGTAAGAAAGGAAGCGGACGAAGAAAGATTGAGACAACTCGAGCGTGAACTTGGTCTGTAAAGTTAGTGTTCTAGGGTATGCATCTTTAAAAGTATCAGAAGGGAGAGTGAATATAAAAAGTTAATCTATGAACCTAAGGGATACCTACAACAAAATCGCAAAGGATTGGCACCGAGACCACCAGAAAGATACATGGTGGATTGAGGGAACAGAAAAGTTTCTTTCTCTTTTGGAAAAAGGTTCGGAGATTTTGGATGTTGGGTGTGGAGAGGGTACAAAAAGTAAATACATTTTAGATAAGGGCTATAAAGTAGCGGGAATCGACTTTTCTGAAAGCATGATTCAAATTGCAAAGGAAGAAGTGCTTAGCGCGGACTTTGAAGTCTTGGATATTTACAATCTCCCACAAATAGAAAAAACTTTTGATGGTGTGTTTGCACAAGCGGTTCTCCTGCATATTCCTAAAAATAGAATTGGGGAAGTAATTCAAAAACTTAAAGACAAAGTTGCTCGCGAGGGGTTTTTGTATATTGCAGTTAAGGAAATACGCGAACGGCAAAGCGCGGAAGAGGTAAAAAAAGAAAATGATTATGGTTATGAGTATGAAAGATTTTTTAGTTATTTTACTTTGCCGGAAATGGAAAATTATTTAGAAAAAGCAGGAATAGAAGTGGTTTGGAAAAGTGTGACTACTTCGGGACGAGTTAATTGGATTCAGGTGATTGCAAGAAAAGGGGAATAAAACCCCTTGCTTTAGAGCAATTACCTAATGCGCGAGCGCAACCCCGACGACAAGCCGCGCGCCAGCGCGGCGGAGTGTGTAGAGTACCTCGAGCATTGTTTCGCCAGTTGTGGTCACATCATCAATAAGTAGAAAATCCTTTCCTTCTATGTTTGCATTTTCTGTGACAGAAAATGCGTCTTTTAAATTCCACTCGCGCTCTTTTTTGGACAAGTCATGTTGTCTCTTTGTATCTCGGTTTTTTGTAACTACATGTGTAAGAAGGGGGTAGTGGGAAACATTAGAAAAAGCCTCGGCAATTTTCTCGGCATGATTAAATCCTTTTTCTTTTTGTTTTCCTATGTAAAGAGGAATTGGAACAATGCTAGGAGAAAAACCATAAAGCTCAGTAAGACGAGACACTTCAGGGAGAAATGCGCTCCAGATTTCTTTCACAATATTTTCTATAATGAGCGGGTTTCCTGTTGTTTTAATCTGGAGGATTGCGCTCCGCACTTTTCCTTCTTCGTAGGGGAGGAATGCAAATATGTTTTCTGCAATTTGCATTTGTCTTATGTATTTTTCCCACAAAACGTTCAGTAAAACATCTGTTCCATGGGCTCCGCGCGCATTTTCTTCGAAAAGAGAGAAAAATTCAAAAATAAACTTCCTTACACTACGAGAAACAATACCTTTTATCATGCCTTATATGATATACTATAGCCAAAACGTTTTCGAGTATGGACAATCCCTTTAAAAATTTTTTTTCAAAGTCAGATACAAATGTCATAGGACTTGATATCGGCTCTTCGGCGATTAAGGTTGTTCAGCTTGCAAAAGTAAAAGGGAAAGCGATTCTCAAAACTTACGGAAGTCTTGCGCTTGGTCCATACGCTGGACTTACAATCGGACAAGCAACAAACCTTCCCCCCGAAAAAATTGCAGAAGTAGTAAAAGATTTAATAAAAGAAGCAAATGTGACAACTTCACATGCTGGTGTTGCGATACCAATGCGTTCAAGTCTTGTGACTCTTATTGAAATGC
This sequence comes from uncultured Candidatus Saccharibacteria bacterium, assembly GCA_964446625.1. Classification (GTDB taxonomy): domain Bacteria; phylum Patescibacteriota; class Minisyncoccia; order Phycocordibacterales; family CAIRYW01; genus JAUPVJ01. The sequence goes on along the minus strand of CAYUPH010000004.1, from coordinate 64,434 downwards.
CAGCACTTTCCGAAGAAAAGCTCAGGGAGATGATTCCTATTGAAGCTCGAAAATATATTCCGGTGCCAATTAGTGAGGTAGCTCTTGATTGGTGGGTAATTCCAAAAGAAGAAGACAAGTCTTTTGATTTTGAAGTGCCACTTCAAAAAAGAATTGCGGCAGCAGGCCCAGAGAAGACAGAGGTCCTTGTTGTGTCTATTCACAACGAAGTTCTTCAAAACTATTCGTCTGTTGTGCGGGGAAGTATGGTGGATACAAGTTTTTTTGAAATTGAAATGTTTGCGGCAATCCGCTCACTTGTCGATAGAGAAGCTCACCCCGTCATGATAATGGACCTAGGAGCCGCTGTTGCAAAACTATATATAGTAGATAGAGGAATTATTCGAAAATCTCATGTCATAAACAAGGGGTCTCAGGATTTTACACTGGCAATTGCAGGAGGGCTCCAGGTTCCACCAGAAAAGGCAGAAAAAATAAAACGAAATCTAAAAGGAGATGGAAGTGATGAAGAGAAAGCTGTGCTTGATATTATTTCGCTACCGATTGATTTTATATTTTCTGAAGCAGAGAGTTTTCTTCTTGCGTACGAAAAGAAATACGGCAAAAATATTGGAAAAGTAATCTTAACTGGAGGGGGAGCAGGAATGAAAGGCTTTGTTGATCTTGCAAAAGCACGCCTTCCTGGTGAAGTTGTTATTGGTGACCCTTTTTCAAAAGTGGAAACTCCTGCGTTCCTTCGTCCGATTCTAAAAGAATCAGGTCTCGATTTTGCAGTGGCGGTAGGAATTGCACTCCGAAAGCTTCAGGAGTTTGATTAATTAGACTACAAAAAGTTCTCCACTATTCTTTTTCGTGTGGTTTGTTGTAAAATAGAGTAGAAGTATGCGACTTTGTCGCAGAATGTGAGTTTTAGCACACTTTAGATAAATTATTTTAAGGATGGAGACGAAGTTTCAAACATCTTTTATACCCAAAGCTGGAATAGATGCGGACGTTCGACCTGCGAGACCAAGGCGCTCGCCAGCGGGACTTTTGTTGTCTCTTTGTATTTTGATTTTTATCTTTACACTTGTTATTTTTGCAGGGTGCATTGGTTACAAAGCTTTTATAGACAAGCAAATTGCAGACATAAAAGTAAATATCGACAAAAACATAAAAGCATTTGAAGAAGATACAATCAGGAGCTATGCAAGGCTTGATCTTCGAATGGATACTGCAAGTGAGCTTCTACAAAACCACACAGCAGCCTCTGCATTCCTCGACTTTCTTCAAAGAGAAACTCTAAAGAGCGTACGTTTCAATGACTTCAAGTACGAGTACAGTTTTGATCCAGCAGGAGCAAACGTTAGCATGTCTGGTATTGCGTCGGGTTACAACGCAGTTGCGTACCAGTCTGTTGTTTTTGGACAAAATCGACGACTGATTGATCCTATCTTTTCTAATCTTGATCTAAATGATAAAGGAAATGTTGTTTTCACTTTTTCAACAAAAATAAAACCTGACTTTGTGTACTACAAGTCTCAAAAAAGGTCGGCCTCAGATATTCAAACTGCACCAACTCAGACTGGGCAAACAGCTCCTGTCATTCCAGAATCAGAAGATTCACCTCAAAGCGCAGGTGCAGTTGCACCGAGTACGGGAACACAAAGTGGAAATATAAACGTAAATCAAACAAGATAATATGAAAGGAGTAGTTGCAATCATTTTAATAGTAGTGTCAGGAGGCCTCTTTTACTTTGCTATTAACCCAAAATACCAAGAAATCAAAACTCAGAAAGAGGAGGTTAAAAGTTTACAAGACACACTTGCACAGTCCCAAGATGTTCTTGCAAGGCGATCTGATCTTGCGGATGATTTTAAAACTTTTAAGCCAGATGATCTTGATTCTCTAGAAAAACTTCTTCCAGATCATGTGGACAATGTACAGCTTGTTCTTGATTTAAACGGTATTGCAAGCAAGCACGGTATGAAGCTCAAGAAAATTAAAATTGATGAAGAGAGTAGTACAGCGAGCAAGAACATAAACCCTACAAAGAAAGCATACGGTTCTATTCTTGTTTCTTTCCAGGTGACATCTTCTTATGGAAGCTTTGTTGAGTTCCTCAAAGAAGCAGAACAGAGCCTTCGAATTGTTGATGTCACAAATCTTTCATTTAAGGCAGCACAAAATAATTCATACGATTTTTCTGTTACAATCAAAACATATTGGTTAAAGCAATAAACTAGAGACATGCAAAAACTTAAAATTCCACTCATTATACTCTTTGCCCTCATCATCGCTTTTGTAGGTTATTCTATGTTCCTAAAGAAACCTGCAGAAAATACTGATGAAAGCTTGAAGAAGGTTTCAACTTCAGGCGCTTCTACCGGGGTTGGAGTAAAAAACGAATATCGAGACTTGGTTGGACTTGTTGCACTCCTTAGACGTGTAAACTTTAAAGACAAGTTTTCTTTTAGTGACCCTGTGTTTCGAAGTCTTGTGGACTTTTCACAAAAAATTGAAAAAGAAGACAAAGGACGAGACAATCCTTTCGGAGGAGATCTGCAGGGTTCTGTTGGTTCAAGTGTAGAACAGCTTGGTTTTGAAGAGGAAGTTCCTGCTCCAGGTTCTCAAACCGCTTCGCCTACGTCTCAAACACCTGCACCTAAAACAACTACAAAATAACCATGAGACTTCTCGACTCACTAATTGAAAAAGACCTCATACCACGAGTCGATGCTGATTCGATTATTGCTGAGGCGAGTGAATCAGGAGAGAGTCTTGAAACTATTCTTGTTCGAAGAGGGATTTCGGGTAAAGATATTCTTGAGGCAAAATCTGCTGGAACAGGAATACCATCAATCTCTCTAGGAACTAAGACTGTTCCAAACGAGATACTAAATTATGTTCCAGAGGAGTCGGCTGTCTACTACAAAGTAGTTCCACTCTCACTAGAGGACGGTGTACTTCATGTGGGAATTGTTGACCCAGAAAACCTAGACGCGCGTAATGCAATGACTTTTATCTCTTCGAAGAACAATATTCCTTACAAACTTTTTGTAATTACAGAAGAGGATTTTGGAAAAGTACTGGAGTCATACAAAGGACTCTCTGTTGAGGTAACAAAAGCACTTGGCGACCTTGAGTCAGACCTTACAGAAGAAGAGCAGGCTCTCGCAAACACTGCGGTTGAAGATATTTCAACTAAAATCAATCAGACAAACATTATCGAAGATGCGCCGGTAACAAAAATTGTTGCAACAATTCTTCGGTACGCTATTGAAGGAGAGGCGTCGGACGTACATATTGAACCGATGGCGGAGAAGGTTCGTGTTCGATTTCGACTTGATGGAGCGCTTCACACTTCACTCATACTTCCAATCAAAGTGTTGAATGCTGTTGTTGCTCGTATCAAAATTCTTTGCAACATGAAACTCGACGAAAAAAGAAAACCTCAAGACGGAAGATTTTCTGCAAAAATCGAAGGAAAGAAAGTTGATTTTCGTGTGTCTACTTTTCCTACATACTACGGAGAAAAGGTGGTAATGCGAATTCTTGATCAAACAAAAGGAGTAAAGAATCTAGATTCTCTTGATCTTCGTCCACGCGACCTCGCACTCATTCGTGAGGCAATCAAAAAGCCTTACGGTATGATTCTTATTTCTGGACCAACGGGTTCTGGAAAAACAACAACGCTCTATGCGATGTTGGCTGAGCTCGATAAAGAATCAATGAATGTTCTTTCACTAGAAGACCCGGTTGAGTACAACGTGGAAGGAATTAGCCAGTCACAAGTGCACCCAGAGATTGGGTACACATTTGCAAACGGACTTCGTACCACACTTCGTCAGGACCCTGATGTGATCATGGTGGGAGAGATTCGAGACAAAGAAACGGCTCAGCTTGCGGTTCAAGCAGCCCTTACGGGTCACCTTGTACTTTCAACAATCCACACCAACGATGCAGTAGGTGTGATTCCTCGACTTGTAGACATGGGAGTTGATCCTTACCTAATTGCGCCAACTCTTGTGCTTACAATGGCGCAGAGACTTGTATCAAAAATTTGTGGGGAAGGAAATCCAATGCCTGTTGAGGGAAGCCTAAAGGCAATGATAGATAAGCAGTTTGCTGATCTTCCTGATGAATACAAAAAAGAAGTTCCAAGCGCGGACACTGTCCTTCAGGCGGTTTCTTCGGCAGAGTGTCCAAAGGGAACAAGGGGACGAATGGGAGTATTTGAAGTATTTAAAACGACAAAAGACCTTGAGCGGGTTATCCTCACTAAACCAAGTGGAGATGAGATTTGGAAGATTGTTCGAAAAGACGGTATGACAACTATGAAAGAAGATGCAATCATTAAAGCGCTTAAACATGAGATTCCTTTTGAAGAAATAAACAGTTTGGCATAGATTGCAAATTAAAAAGTTGTATAATTAAAATATGGAAAACAAAAAATACAGTATCTTCATAGTAGACGACGACAAGTTCCTTCTTAACATGTACACCATGAAATTTACAAAGGAAGGAATGCAGGTGACTGGTGTAAGCGATCCAAGAGAAGCGTACGAAAAATTAAAGGCAGGAGAGAAGCCAGACATTATTATTCTGGACGTGGTTATGCCTGGGATGGATGGTGTGGAACTCCTTGAAAAAATTAGACAAGACAAACTTGCTCCTGAAGCGGTTGTGGTAATTCTTTCAAACCAAGGACAGCAGAGCGATATTGATAGAGCAAAAGCGTTTGGTATAAACGGATATATTGTAAAAGCGACAACAATTCCATCTGAAGTATTAAAAGAAGTTCTTAAGATTGCTGCGGAAGCAGGAAAATAGTATGGCAATTCTCGACTATGCTGCAGAACTAAAAGATCTCTTCGACATCGTCATAAAAGAAGGTGCTTCTGATTTGCATCTTTCAGAAGGACGAAAGCCGACGATTCGTGTGAACGGATCACTTCTTCCTCTTATGAAAAAAGATGAGTTAAAAAAAGAGGATACAGATGCGCTCCTGACACTTCTTATTCATGAGGCAGGAAAAAAAGCTTTTTACGCAACCAAAGAAGCTGACTTTTCATACGATCATGAAGGACGAGCTAGGTTTCGAGGAAACGCATATTTTCAGCAGGGCCATGTATCTATTGCGCTTCGTCTAATTCCAAAGCAAATTAAAACTCTTGAGGACCTAAAGCTTCCGTCTATCCTTGCAGAATTTGCACGAAAAAAACAAGGATTCTTTCTTGTGGTTGGGCCAGTGGGACAAGGAAAGACTACAACGCTTGCCTCTATGATTGAGCTCATTAACCAAGAGAGAGCGGAGCACATCATCACAATCGAGGACCCAATCGAGTATATTTACGAACAAAAAAAATCAATTATTGATCAGCGAGAAGTGCACACCGACACAGAAGATTTTGAAAAGGCGCTTACTTCGGTGCTTCGAGAAGATGTGAATGTAATCCTTCTAGGGGAAATGAGAAACGCAGAGACGATGGCAGCTGCTGTAACTGCCGCAGAGACAGGTCACCTTGTTTTCTCAACACTACACACAAACAACGCATCACAAACAATTGACCGAATTATTGACTCGTTCCCGCCAGGACAGCAAGATCAAATTCGAATTCAGCTTTCGTCGTCGCTTATTGGAGTCTTTTCACAAAGGCTTATTCCAAGAGTTTCAGGCGGACGAATCCCAGCTTTTGAGCTTCTTATTGTAAACTCAGCGGTATCAAACCTTATTCGAGAAAAAAGAGTTCACGAAATCAATACTGTAATCGAAACAAGTTCTGAAGCAGGAATGATTGATATGAACCGATACCTCGCTGAACTTGTGCGAGCAGGAGAAATTTCAATCGAAAACGCGCACCGATTTGCAATCAACCCAAAGATGCTCGAGCGACTAATGTAAAAATAAAATGCTTTTTAATTACAAGGCCATCAATGAAACAAGTCAGGAGGTTTCAGGAACAATTGACGCAATAAGTCAGGACGCCGCTATTAACGCGCTTCAAAAGCGAGGTTTTGTAATTGAAAATATTTTTCTTGCAGAAGAGGGAGGAGGCCTCAATCGAAACCTCAAGATTTTTGACCACGTCTCAAACAAAGATGTTGTTATCCTCTCAAGACAAGTCGCAACTCTTTTCTCTGCCCAAGTATCGGCACTGCGAATTTTTAGACTCCTCTCAACAGAAACTGAAAACAAAGTTCTCGGAAGAAAACTAACAGAAATTGCTGACGATATTCAAGGAGGAGCGACTATCTCCAAAGCGATGGCTAAGCATCCGAAAGTATTTTCTCCTTTTTATGTCAACATGGTTAGGGCAGGAGAAGAATCAGGAAAACTCGATGAGACATTTATGTATCTCGCAGACTACCTTGACCGAAACTACGCAGTGACAAGTAAGGCACGAAACGCACTCATCTACCCAGCGTTTGTGGTACTTACTTTTATTGTGGTGATGTCGCTTATGCTCACAGTTGTAATTCCAAAGATCACAGTCATTATCAAAGAATCAGGACAGGAGATACCGATTTACACACGAGTAGTTATTGGTATCAGTGATTTTCTAAAAGATTACGGATTTATTTTCCTCGCGGTTGTTCTCGCTGCTGGGGTGTATGTGTGGTACATATCGAGAGGAGAGAAGGGAAGCAAGGTAATGGCAGAAGTAAAACTTGGAATTCCATATGTAGGAACGCTTTTCCGAAGACTTTACCTCTCACGAATTGCGGATAACATGAATACAATGCTTGTATCAGGAATTCCAATGGTAAAAGTACTTGAACTAACAGCAGAAGTGGTAGACAACAAAATTTACGAAGATGTTCTCAAAGAATCTCTTGAACTTGTAAAAGGAGGTAGTTCGCTTTCAGATGCGTTCTCTCGTTATCCAGAAATTCCTTCTATTATGGTGCAGATGGCGCGAATTGGAGAAGAGACAGGAGAGCTTGGAAATATTCTTTCAACACTTGCAAAGTTCTACCAAAGAGAGGTTGTGAACGCAGTGGATACTCTTGTTGACCTTATCGAGCCGGTGATGATTGTGTCCCTTGGTCTTGGTGTTGCATTCCTTCTTGCGTCGGTTCTTATTCCTATCTACAACATTTCTTCATCAATTTAAGAAGGGGAAGACAAAGAGTTTTCCACAGGGGCGCTTTGAGGCGCCCCTTACTTTGTTATAATTAAATTAAAGCTTTAAATAAATTAAGCGGTCGAATATCTAGTCTTTTCTCCGTCTTCTGGGGGACTTAAAAACAAAGAAGGCATAATCAATTGATTATTATTAGAAAAAAGTTAACAAATTAATTCATGTCAACAAAAAAAGGTTTTACACTCATCGAGCTTCTCGTTGTGATTGCTATTATCGGAATCCTTTCTGGCGTGGTTCTAGTTTCTCTAGGTCCCACAAGAACAAAGGCTAAAGTAGCAGCTTTCAAGGCAGAGACAGCTTCTCTTGTACCATCTCTAATCACAAAATGTGATTCTGCAGATTTGGCGACTTCAGATTTTCCTGGAGGAAGCAGTTATGATGCACTCACAGCATTCCCATCCGGAGCTGATTCTGACTGTGATACTGACGGTACATTTTCAGTTGCAATTACAGCAAGTAACGGTGCTGCAACTTCAGGAGGAACAACATGTGTTGCTACTGTAACACAGACAGGGGTAACTTATACAACAGGTTGCTAAGTACTTCTATCTAAAGAAACAAAAAAACCGCCCTTTGGCGGTTTTTTTGTTTGGGGAGAACTTTTACTATCTATTTGATATGATAAAAAGGTCTTTTAAAAATAATTTTACTAATTTTATGAAAAAAAATAATTTCTCATTTGGTTTTACTTTAATTGAACTTCTGGTTGTGATTGCAATTGTTGGTATTTTTGCGGCAGTGGTTACGGCGAGTGTATCCTCTCAGCGAAATAAGGCACTTCGAGCTGCTTTTAGATCTGAGGTAGATGGTCTTACTCCAGCACTTATTGCAAAATGCGACAGCGGAAGCACTCTTTCATCTGCTGACTTTCCTTCAAACGCGACAACATATGCTTTTAACGAAGATACGATTTTACTAAACTGTAGCGGACCAGAAACAAACTTTGCAGTAAACCTTACGGCAACAAACGGAGCGGTAGGAAGCGATGGAACAACAGCCTGTACAGCAGACATTGGACTGACAGGAGTAAGTTTTCCAGTTCCAGGGTGTTAAATATGAAGCGCGGTTTCACTCTAATTGAGCTTATTGTCACAATCGGAATAATCGGAATTTTTTCGGCGGTTATTATAAATTCTCTTGGAGACAGCAAACCAAAAACGCGTGACGGAGTTCGGCTCGCAAAACTCCGTGATGTAGAAGATGCACTTAACCTCTACCACGAGGAGCACATCGACGACGCGTCATCTTGGCCAAATACTCTCTCAGAACTTGTTCCAGACTATCTAAAAGAGGCGCCGGTAGACCCAAAGGACAGTAAACCTTTTGGATATACCTTTAATAGTGGTACAAGAAAGTATTGTATTGGAGTCACAATGGAGCTTGCGAGCAGTGCGAATACCGAGTCTTGTTCGACAGGGGACTCTACAAATAACTTTAAGGTATCCGGACCTAATTAGAACTCCTCGGCTTTTTATCTGAGAAAACTCCGACGAGGCTCGGCCCATGGCGGAGGAAATTTTTCCAGAGAAAAATATTCCGGTCTGCTCAGATAAAAAGCCCTCTTAAGACCTCTTTTCCTCTTTAATAATCAAGACGGGACAGGTATAATAAAGTTATGCAAACACTTTCAATTCTTATTGTATTTGTCTTTGGAACTATTATCGGAAGTTTTCTCAATGTGGTTGTTCTCCGGTACAAAACAGGACGACGACTCACCGGACGGAGTGGATGCTTCACGTGTGGCAAGAAGCTTGCTCCTCTTGAACTTATTCCTCTTCTGAGCTTTTTCTTTCAGGGAGGAAAGTGTACTGGGTGTAGCTCAAAAATTTCTCTCGAGTACCCTTTGGTAGAGGGAATCACTGGTCTTGTCTTTGCAACTATTTATACTTGTTTTTCTGCAGGCGGTATTTTGCTTTTAATTCCGTTTGCTTTTTTTGCTTTTATCTTTTCGCTTCTTATTGTTATTTCCTCATATGATATTAAACACAAAATAATTCCAGATGTTCCTGTGTACTTTTTTATTGGTGCGAGTTTCTTTTGGATGATTTTTGCTCACCATGCGTGGTACTTCAAAACAATTTACGGATCGCTTCATCTTCTTGCGGGGCCGATTATCGCACTTCCATTTGCAGCGATTTGGTACCTTTCTCGGGGAAGAGCAATGGGCTTTGGTGACGCCAAAATCGCGCTCGGTGCCGGCTGGCTTCTTGGCTTTGTGGGAGGTGTGAGCGCAGTCGTTCTTAGTTTTTGGATTGGCGCAGCGGTCGCTGTACTTAAAATGATTTATGACAAACTAAAAAGAAGAACAACTCTTCACTTAAAGAGTGAGATTCCGTTTGGGCCATTCTTGGCGCTCGGTATCTTTCTCCAGTTTCTTTTTTCTTTTGACTTTTTTAGACTAAAAGATTTTATTGATTTCTTTTTCCTTTAGTATGAAAGAAAAACTTTCTTTTAAAAAAATAGAAAAGAATAAAGGGTTTTCACTAATTGAGCTCCTTATGGTGTCTGCGATCTTTTTTATTGTTCTCGGTGCAACACTTTTTAAGCAGTCGCGCTTTTCAAGTGATATTTTGATTTCAAATACAGCCTACGATGTCGCGCTTTCAATTCGAGAAGCACAAGTGTTTGGAGTGGGTTCAAGAGAAGCAGATATTTCGGACCCAGCACAAGGGCTTGCTTACGGGGTGCATTTTGACGCTACTGATTTGGGAGGGTATAAGACATTTCTTGATGGAAAAGAAGCAAACCTAGACTTTTCATATGATGCAACAGAGGAAATAGAAGCTGTTTCCCTTACAAGAGAACAAAAAGTGAAAACATATGCAGTTTACGACGGTGAAGGAAACTGGACAGAATTGCCCGGAAGCCTGGATATTGTGTTTAAGAAACCAGATTTGGATGCGCGAATTAGAGTGCCCGAGGCAGGTGCTCGGAATTTTCCGGAGGCAAGAATCATGGTTCAGTCCTCACTCGGTGACAAGTGTCGAGTAGTGTCTGTGACAGCGGTGGGACAAATTTCTGTATTACCAATTTGCTCTGAAGCGGACACCTGTTCGTATGAGTGCCTTGTTGCAGCAAATTAAAATGAGTAAAAATACTTTCACAGTAAAAAAAGGTTTCACTTTGATTGAGATTATTGTCGCTCTCGGTATTTTTGCTCTTGTAATGATGATTACACTCGGTGCCATTCTTGCAATTGTAGGCGCAAACAAGAGAGCGCAGGCTTATCACTCGGTTTTAAATAACCTAAACCTTTCAATTGAAACCATGGTTCGTGACCTCCGCACAGGATACCGATATGAATGTAATGGCTCTGGAGATTGTCCAACAAACCCTGGGAGCAGTGTTACTTTTGTTTCAAACCAATACGCTCAGTTTGTTGAGGATGAGGATACTGAGTACCATGTAGAGTACGGGTATGACAGTGCAGTAAAAAGGATTTATAAAAAGGTGGAGGGAGAAGAAAAGCAATACCTGACTTCGGAACAGGTAGAAATTTCACAGCTAGAATTTTATGTAAACGGAACAGATAGTTCAGATGAAACCCAACCGCAAATCCTGATCTTGATTCGAGGAAGTGCGCTTATTGGAGGACAGAGAGCGCAGTTCAATATTCAAACATTTGTCTCACAAAGAAAACTTGATATATAAAATGAAAAGAAAATTTTTACAAAACACTCTTTCGCTAAAAAAAGGTTTCACCTTGATTGAAACTCTTGTGGCAATCTCGATTCTTGTCGTTGCAATTGTGGGTCCAATGGAAATTGCTTCAAAAGGACTTTCTTCGGCTTTTTATGCGAGGGACGAAATTACTGCTTATTACCTTGGACAAGAAGCTCTTGAAGTTGTGCGAAACACAAGAGACAATGCATATATTGAGCATTTGAAAACGGCTGGGGGTGTTTCTGGAAGCTGGCTTGATCCTTTGCGCGCGTGTATCGACGACACGAATGGATGTAGCGTTGAGGTGGGAGACACTGATGTTCTTGTTCCTTGTAGTAGTGGTAGTAAATGTGGTTCACCTCTTCGACTTGCTTTTGATGTGAACGATGAAATGTCTAGGTATAGCTACTCGAGCGGAGAGGGTACAAAGTTTAAAAGAGTAGTAAAGATTATTCCTGACTCAGCAGAAAACTCAGCAACAGTAGAAGCGACAGTGAGCTGGAGTACAGGCGGGGTATTTAGTCTCACTCGGCAGTTTGTTATAAAAGAGAGGTTGTATAATTGGCAACTACGAGAATAATATGTTTAAGTCACTTCAAACAAAAAAAGGTTTCTCGATTCTCTTTGCATCCCTTGTTGCAAGTCTTGTTCTTGCGATTGGTCTTGCGATACTGCGAATTACAATAAAACAAATCACACTTGCGTCAGCTGGTCGGGAAAGTCAGCACGCGTTTTATGCTGCGGACACCGGAACAGAGTGTGCTCTCTATCTTGATTACAATTACGGAGGAGAGGTGTCATCTGATCCAACAACATCTTGTAAAAGTAGAGGTAGATTTTTTGGACAACCCGGTTTTGATGAAAGTGGTGCGATTTCTGGAATTGAGTACTGTGACGAGGGGGCAGGGTACAGGCCCGCAGTCTACTCGTGCCTTACAGACAGTGCAGGAGCTCCAATATATTTTACTGTTGATACAGAAGGAACTGGAGACGCGGCTCTCCACAACCCAAGTAGCGCAGCAAGCGGAAATTCAGTTTTAACTAAATTTGAGGTGACAGCAGACAATGACAAAAATATATGCTTTGATGTAGAGGTGCTCAAAACCCCAGAAACAGATAGTTACGGTGACTATACAGGAGGGTACAAGACAACAGTCGTTTCAAGAGGGTATAGTACTTGCGATAAATCAAATAAAAATCGTTTCGAACGAGCGATTAAAACCACATACTAGTTCATGGTAAGTAAAGAAGTAAGAGAGAGAGTAGAAAAACTACGGGACGCAATTGAGAAGCATAGGTATAACTATCATGTTCTTGATGTGTCTGAAATTTCTGCGGAGGCGCTCGATAGTCTTAAACGCGAGCTCGATGAACTAGAAAAGGAAAACCCCGAGCTTGTGTCGCGAACCTCTCCGACACAGCGAGTTGCAGGAGAGCCTCTTCCCGAATTTGAGAAAGTTCCTCACAAAGTTCCGCAGTGGTCTCTTGCAGATGCTTTTGAGGAAAGCGACATGCGTGCCTTTGAGGAAAGAATAATCAAAATTTTGCGTGGCGCAGGATTTAAAGAAAATCCATCCTATGTCTGTGAATTAAAAATAGATGGTCTCAAAGTGGTGCTAACATACGAAAATGGAGAACTCCACAGAGCTGCAACAAGAGGAGATGGAAAAGTGGGAGAAGATGTGACTCACAATATTCGTACAATTGATTCTGTGCCTCTTGTACTCAGAGAAAAAGTAAACATGATTGTCGAGGGTGAAGTGTGGATGTCAAAAAAGAGACTTGAGGAGATTAACAAAGAGCAGACAAAAAAAGGCGAAGAGCTTTACGCTAACCCTCGCAATCTTGCAGCAGGATCTATTCGTCAGCTTGATCCGCGAATTGCAGCAGAGAGGAAGCTTGATACTTTTATTTATGACATAGCGAGTGCTGAGAGTATTCCAAAAACACAGTTTGAAGAATTAAAGGAACTCCAGAAGCTTGGTTTTAAAGTAAACAAAAATTTTGAACTCGCCAAAAGTATTGACGAAGTGATTTCATTTTGGACGAAGTGGAAGGAAAGAGCAAAAAAAGAAGATTACTTTTTTGATGGAATTGTTGTAAAAGTAAATGAAAAACATTTTCAAGATGCTCTTGGTTTTACCGGTAAGACGCCTCGTTTTGCGATTGCGTTCAAGTTTCCTGCAGAGACAGTGACAACAGTTCTAGAAGATATCATTTTCCAAGTAGGAAGAACAGGAGCGATTACTCCCGTGGCGGTTCTTCGTCCTGTCAAAGTAGCAGGGTCGGTTGTTTCAAGAGCAACGCTTCATAATGAAGATGAAATAGAAAGACTCGGACTTCGCACAGGGGACACAGTTGTACTTCAAAAAGCAGGAGACGTGATTCCGGACATTGTGCAAGTTGTCACAGAAATGCGAACAGGAAAAGAGAAAAAGTTTAAAATGATTTCACAGTGTCCTGTGTGCGGAAGCTTTCTTCAAAAGAAAATAATTGGAAGCAGTAAAAAAGGAAGTGAAGAAAAGAGCGCTTCGTATTTTTGTGAAAACAAAAAGTGTCCTGCAAAAGATAGAAGAGTTCTCTACTACTTTACTTCAAAACACGCATTCGATATTGACGGTTGTGGACCAAAAATTATAGATGCGCTTCTCGATGCTGGCCTTATTACTCACAGAGCAGACTTGTTTAAACTAGAAAAAGGTGACCTACTTGCTCTTCCTCGGTTCGCTGAAAAATCTGCGGAAAACCTGATCGCTTCAATAGACAAAGCGAGAACTGTTACCCTTGCAAGGTTTATTGTCTCACTTTCAATAGGGGGAGTAGGTGAAGAGACAGCTTACGACCTGGCAGAGCACTTTGGAAACATAGAAGCGTTTTTGGAGGCGAGCGAAGAAGATTTCCTCTTAATTCCAGGGGTAGGGCCAATTGTTGCAAAAGAAGTAAGTGATTGGAAAAAAGAAAAACATAACAAAGACCTTCTCGAAGCTCTCCTTAAGGAAGTAAAAATCATAAACCCAGAAAAGAAGAGTGGAAAGAAAAGTGTGCTCTCTGGAAAAACTTTTGTTCTCACAGGAACGCTAAGCAGTATGGAAAGGGAAGAAGCAAAAAAGAAAATAAAAGAAAAAGGAGGAAGTGTTGCGTCTGCAGTTTCAAAAAAGACAGACTTTGTTGTGGCAGGGGAAAACCCTGGTTCAAAACTAACAGAAGCAGAAAAGCTTGGAGTAAAGGTTTTGGGTGAAGAAGAGTTTTTGAAAATGATTAAATAAAAAAAGCACACACTTATCAGTGGTGCTGGAAGATAAGGAACGAGAAGAGGGTGCCGGTGATACCAGTGAGCACCAGTGCGACACCAGTGATGGATAAAGGCTCAGTGCGGTTCTCAAACTCACTCACTCCTCCTTGTCCATACTTTGTGCCATCGCCGAATTCTTCATCTAGTTCCTCTTCAGTCACAACATGAATTCCTCGCGAACTTAATCTCCATCTCGTCCAATCGAACGGAGACAGAAGATGAAGTCCGCTCCGGTTTGTCATGTCGTGTATGAAGTGGGTGACCAGGAGAATGATCCCCTGAAGAACCCACTTCTCTATTGGGAACATGGTTGTAACCCACATCCCAAGGATGACGAAGAAGGGAATTATGAGCACAGGGTGGTGCCCTATCACTCGGTGACTTGGAAGGGATAATGTTCTCCTTATGGGCGGAACCATGTATAGGAGCATATCTGCATCAGGTGCATGCGCCATGAAGACGCAAAACAGCAGATTGGTGATGCTTACGTCCTTGGTGATGACACCAAAGACCCAGAAGACGATGAGGCCAATGCCCATGTCCACTCCGAGAATAACGCCCATAAGGAATGGGCCCAGTTTGCGCAAAGCGCTGAGGAACTTTTTCATGCTGTCAGAATAAAAACATAAAGTGAATGCTTAGTCAACTAAACCCCTCCTTAAACAAAAGGAAAACTGTGCTACAATTGAGCCTATGATTTCTAAAGAAGAGGTAAAAAAACTAGCAACTCTGGCTCGGCTCGAGTTTGAAGATGCAGAACTAACTGACATGCAGGAAAAGCTTGGAGCTATTTTGGAGTATGTAGGACAGATAAATAATGTACTCACAGACGTTGAAGGAAAGGAAGTGCCAGAGCTTCGAAATGTAAGCAGAGAGGACGCTCTGCTCGGAGTGTTGGAAAGCACGAGTGAAAGCCTGCTTGCGGAAGCGCCAGCGACAGAAAATGGGTATGTAAAAGTTAAAAAAATTCTGAACTAAAGACAATGGATTATTCTAATCTTACAATCAAAGAAGCGCGTGAAAAACTAGATAAGGGTGAGCTTACGAGTGTAGAACTCACAAAGTATTTTTTGGATAAAATCGCAGAGCAAAATGGAAATCTAAATGCAGTTCTTGAGGTTTTTGATGATGCGCTTTCTGTCGCGGAGGAAGCAGACAAAAAAATAAAAGCAGGAGAAAAACTTCCTCTTCTTGGAATTCCTTATATTGTAAAAGATAACTTTTTATACAAAAGCAAGAGAGCGTCTTCAGCTTCTAAAATTCTTGAAGGATATACCGCCACATATGACTCAACAGTAGGAAGAAAACTTACAGAAGCAGGTGCGGTACTTCTTGGACGAGCAAACATGGACGAGTTTGCGATGGGTGCGTCGACTGAAAACTCTGCTTTCGGAGTTGTGCGAAATCCACATGACACCAATCGTGTTGCTGGAGGATCAAGCGGAGGAAGTGCGGCAGCGCTCGCTGCGGACTTTTGTCTTTTTGCAATTGGGTCTGACACAGGAGGATCTATTCGCCAGCCAGCAAGCTTTTGTGGAGTTGTGGGATACAAAGGAAGTTACGGTGCAGTATCTCGGCACGGAGTCATGGCGATGGCATCTTCTCTTGATCATATGGGTCCTTTTGCAAAAAATGCAGAGGATGCAAAAATTGTTTTCGATGTTATCCGCGGAAAAGACAGATTTGATGCTACGAGCATAGATGTCTCTAGCGAAACACGCGCAGTAAAAAAGATTGGCGTATGTAAAGCGCTTCTAGAAAAAGGAGGAATTGATCCAAGGGTCCTCCAAAATTTTAAGGACTCAATAAAAAAGATGGAAGACGCGGGGTACCTTGTTGTTGATGTGTCTCTCCCTTATATCGATTATTCAATTCCTGTTTACTACATCATTGTTCCTGCTGAGGTGTCATCGAACATGGCACGCTACGATGGTGTAAAGTTCGGTCAAAAAGTAGAAGGACGAGACCTTCTTGAGGACTACACGAAAACACGAAGCTCTCTTATTGGAAAAGAAGTAAAAAGAAGAATTCTTGTGGGAACATATGTCCTTTCGTCAGGTTACTATGATTCTTATTATGGAAAGGCGACAAAAATTCGAGAGCTTATCAAAAGAGATTTTGAAAAAGCATTTGCAGAAGTAGAGATTATTGCAATGCCGACAACGGTTGGGCCTGCATTTAAAATTGGAGAGAAAACAAATGATCCAATTGCAATGTATTTAGAAGATTTGTTTACATCACCAGCGGATTTGGCAGGAGTGCCGGCGATTTCTGTTCCAAGCGGCAAGACCGAGGAGGGACTTCCACTTGCGATTCAGTTTCTTTCTGGATACAAAGACGATTTTACTCTTCTTGATTTTGCACATCATTTTGAAACACTCTAAAAATTATTTTTTGGTGTAAAATATACCCATGGCAGATGAAAAAAAATCAGCAGGGGGTGAAGGGGGAGGCGGAAACGGATTTGTTGACGCTATCTTTTGGATTCTTCTTTTCTTTGTTCTGCTTTCAGTTGGAAAGTATTTTCTTGGAGCAGTGCATTTTAATTTTGCACTCATTCCTTCATTTTCAAAAATTCTTTCTACTGTTTACAATGTAGGGCAAGTAATTTCTATTTTCCTTTCAATGGCGTTCGTTCTTGGCATTTTCTACTTCAGACATGAGTTAAATAACTTGCACGGTCATGGAGGTCACGGAGGACATGGAGGAGGGCACGCTTCGCATGCGGGGCACGATGCTGCGCTTATTGGACCAGAGAAACTAAAAGCTGAGCCTGTCAAAAACAAAACGTGGATTAAGGTAGAAGAAAAGATGAGGTCTCCTCTTGAGTCAGATTGGCGACTGGCTATCCTTGACTGCGATATTATTTTAAATGAAATGCTCGACAAGATGGGTTATGAAGGGGAGGGAGTGGCAGAAAAACTGAAGCAGATTGAGCCATCAGATTTTACGCATCTTTCGGAAGCGTGGCGAGCACACAAAATACGAAACGAGATTGCACACAGTGGCTCAAACTATCGGCTCACAAAAAAAGACGCCGAAGATGCTATCGGCATGTACAAGAAGGTTTTTCACGAGTTCTTCTATATATAAATACTGGTTGCGGGGCTCAGAATTGCACTGAGGCCTCAAGGTTATGAGCCTTGCGAGATACTACTTCTCTACCCCGCAGTATGTAGGGGCTAGTATATATTTTTTTGTATTTTTTTGCAAATAATGCATTTTTCTTGTAATATCATCTTTGTAATTCGTCGGGATAGCTCAGTTGGTAGAGCACAGGACTCATAAGCCTGGGGTCGTGGGTTCAATCCCCACTCCCGACACAATTTTGAGTTTTTCTATTTTTGTGTATAATTCTCTTGTCTAAAGACCTCTTTGGACAAGCACCTATGCGGGTGTAGCTCAGCTGGTTAGAGCGTCCGCCTGTCACGCGGAAGGCCGAGGGTTCAAGTCCCTTCACTCGCGCAAAATAAAAAGCCGCCAAATTTGGCGGCTTTTTATTTTGTGCGAGTGAGCAAGTGCGGGGCACTTGCGTAAGGGACTTGAAAACCTTTTGAGCTGATTTTGTGAGGAACGAAACAAAATCACCAAAAGGTGTACTGATCCTGTAAGGATCAAGCCCCTTCACTTTTGATGCCAAAGTTAGAGCTTAGCAAAGCTCGGAAGTGAGGCTGTGCAGAGGCTAAAACTTTTTGACGAAAAAGTTTTGAGTCGCGGGAAAGATTCCCTTCACTCGCGCATAAAACAAAGGAACCGGCTCCGAAAGGAGTCGGTGACTTTTGTTTTACCGCGATGAGGGACTTGAACTGAGTCGTCGCGAAGCCTGATTTTGAGGAACGAAAAATCAGAGACGACGAATGGGGGTCGAGGGAGCGAGATATTTTTGAGTCCACAGGACGAAAAAAATATCCGCGAGAGTGACCAAGCCCCTTCACTTTTAATGTAAAGTTAGAGCTTAGCAAAGCTCGGAAGTGAGGCGGTGCGGAGGCTAAAACTTTTTGACGAAAAAGTTTTGAGTCGCGGGAAATGTTCTTTTACACATATAGAATTAAGTGAGGTATATAGAAAAGGTGTTTTGGATTAGTGCTTCTGTTTATTATGAGAATGTAGTTTAATAAAATAATTAAAGCTATAATTATTAATGATATGACAAAAATTAAAAAATCATTATTTATATTTTGTGGACAGGTGGGGGCAGGAAAAACTACTACCGCCAATTTATTTGGTAATAAAATCGGTGCAAAAGTTTTTTCTGTTGATTCAACGTTAAAAAATATTTTGAAAAACCCTTCTTTTGTTGGTAAAGATAAACCTCCGACAATTAAAGAATTAAATATTTGTTATAACGTTTTTTCATTGTTGACCGATTTAGCATTAGCTTCAGGACAAAATATCATAATTGATGGTGCTTTTTCAAAGAGAGTGCATCGAGAAGTAGTGATTCAGTCCGCAAAAAAGCATGGAGCTAAATTTTTCATTATTTATGTATTTTGCCCAGACGATATTTTAAAAAAGCGTGTACAAGAAAGGTTTAGAAAAGGGAACGGTGTGGGGTGGAATGCTCATCTTAAAATAAAAAAAATATACGAAAAAATCGAAAAGCCACACTATACTATAGATTCGTCAAGAGATGTTAAATTTCAGTTGGAGAATATTTTAAAAGAAATATAACTAGTGCAGAGGCTAAAACTTTTTGACGAAAAAGTTTTGAGCCCTCGGAAAGATTCTCTTCATTCGCATAATTGAACAAAAGAGCAAACTGCGGTAGTATTTATTTATGTCTAATATATTGAGTTTTGAGCTTCTGCCTGGAGAAGTTGAGCTAAAAAGAATCGAAGATGTTGTCGTAACAAAGACCGCGTTTCTCAGTTATAAAAAACTTTCTGGTCAAGATGTGGTGGTAACAAATAAGAGGGTGGTAGTCATAAATAGATATATGCCAGCTGTTGCTAATTTACCATTTTCAATTTTCTATAAAGAGTCAGATCTTAAATCTTTAAAAACACCTTCATCTTTACTACTTGCAGATGTAAAAAAAGTAAACGAATTTACTGTTTTGTTATGTAAAGGGTTTTGGATTTTTCCGGGACAAAAATTGAAAATTATAGATTTGGAAATATTTGATATTATTCAAAAGAATAGGAATCAATAAGTAGTTCTCACTTGATTAGCACCTAGTACCTTTTTGTATTCAAACCCCAACTCCGCCAAAACTATGCTAAAATGGCGTTGTGACTAACACAAAACAGCTTCTTTTCTTTGGTCTACTGTTTTCAATTTACCTCTTCTTTTTTACTGTGCATTTGGTAAAGGAGGCGGCAAAAATAGACGCTTTGTACGACAGCGCAGCCCTTCTGCAGAAGGGACTTCCAGAGGAAAATATTGAAATTTAAAATGACAAAATCTTTTTGGGAAAAAGAATACAAAAACGCAACGCACCTCATTCTTTCAACTGAGCCCTCTTCGGACATGGAGACTTTTGTAAAATGGGCGCTGCGAAATTCCGAATGGCCACCTTTTCCGGAAGGAGGAATGGTTCTTGACTGTGGATGCGGAAATGGTCGCAATATCATTGCGCTTTGCAAAGAGGGAAACATGAAAGGGTATGGATTTGATATTTCAGCAGAGGCAATCAGAGCGGCGAATGCTGAAAAGAAAGGGCTTCCAATTACATTTGAAGTAGGAGAACTGGGTAAAAATATTCCACTTCCAGATGAAAGTGTTGATGTGGCCCTCGATATGATGTCTTCGCATTTCCTTGGCGAAAAAGAAAGAGGAGATTTTGTAAAAGAGCTCGCACGAGTGGTGAAGCCGTTTGGGTGGCTCTTTTTTAAAACATTTTCGCTCGACGGTGACGCACATGCAAAAAGACTTCTTCGCGATTTTCCTTCTGGTGAAGCAAACACCTATATACACCCTAAAATCAAAGTAGCAGAGCATGTGTTTGATGACAGTGAAATTTATGAACTTTTTACTCCTTACTTCAAGATTCATAAAATGATAAAATCATATAAGCATGTAAAGGACGGAAAACCTCACAAGAGGCGAACTGTCTCTGTCTACATGGAGCGAAAACGAGATGAATAAAATCAAAAAAGTTCTTAAAAAGAAGTCGAAATCGCAGCCAAAAGCCTACTTTTATTTTGTGGGCGTGGTCATAGTTATTGCCAGTTGGTTTGTGTGGATTGGAACAAATGATTATGTACTTACAGGTGAGATAGCTGTTTGCGATTCTTCAAAAGGGGTTATCTCGCAGTATGTTTCTTCACCCGAAGACGAGTGGCCAGTCTATGTGGGAGAAAATGGAGAGAGAATCTCGTGTGGCCTCGCAGGAAGTGACAATGTTTTTTGCGATGAGTTTCTTAGTTCGCTTTCGGATTGTACAATTGTATACAGGCACTACGAAGAAAGAGAAGAAAGTGATTTATTTATCAAAGAGTATAAAAACAATATCGAAACAGTTTTTAAAACAATTTTAAAATAATTTAATAGTTTAATTAAAAACAACATGAACGCAAAAGATTTGACAAAAGAAGCGCCAAGAAGCCCTTACGAAAAAGTAGGAGGTTTTGCAATTTTAGGAAGAACAATCGATAAGTGCCGAGCAGAGGTGGCGGGGACTATTGGTGAATATCATTTTAACTGTCCTGTAGACCGAATGTTTTTTGATTTTAAAGGTATTGATTCTGGAGCCTTCAAGGATTTTGTTGCCGGAGGTGCGAGTGATGATGACATAGTAAAGTGGGTAAAGGAAAACGGCACCCCAAAAACAGATGAAGAAGTAGAAGCGTGGTCAAACTCTTTTAAGACTGACTTCTCTTACAGTACAAATCCCGAAAAGAAAGATTGGTTTTTTGGAGAGTGTACTCGACTAAACTTGGACCCAGAAAAGACAACGCTTTTTGACTACCTCGAAGCTGACGACCAGATTACTTTTGGGGTATAGGTTTTCCCTTGATTTTTTTGCAGGGCGCGATTAAGCTAAAGAGCGGTCAATCAAGACCGCTCTTTCTATGTCAAGACCAAACTCAAAGGGTGATATAAGTCGTGCCAGAGCCGAACGGAAAAGAAAAAAGAAAAACGAATCGCCCGATATAGTCTCCTATTGCAACGGAAAGAAAACAGACCGGTTGGGACGCAACCTGAATTTTGTTCGGGGACGAAAGGCTCCTGGTAATTGTTGAATGCGAATAATCTTGTGCCACCTCCCTCGGGAAGGTGGCTTTTTTTGTAAAACTCCGTTTTTGAATTAGTATATACAGAAAGCCAATGTAGCTCAGTTGGTAGAGCACGCCCATGGTAAGGGCGAGGTCACCGGTTCAATCCCGGTCATTGGCTCCCTGTGGAAAAAGACGCAAAAGAAAAAAGAATAAAAGAGATAGAAGAGGCGATGGCCTCTGCGGATTTTTGGACTGATCCAAAAAAGGCACAAGCACTTATAAAAGAGCTTCAAGATCTAAAAACTGCTCTTGAAACAGGAAGTGTCTACGGAGCAGGGGACGCGGTGATTACAATATACGCAGGAGCAGGAGGAGATGACGCAGAAGATTGGGCACGCATGCTTTTTGAAATGTATAAAAACTATGCAGAAGCAAAGGGGTACTCGCTTTTTGTGCTCGACGAAAATGAAAATAATCTTGGCGGGTATCGGAACATTACTTTCGAGATTGTAGGGCGTGGAGTGTATTCAAACTTACGAAACGAAAGCGGGGTTCACCGGCTTGTGCGACAGTCACCGTTTAATGCAAAAGCTCTTAGGCAAACTTCTTTTGCAATGGTAGAAGTGGTGCCGAGTTTTGATAAATCAATGAATGTAGAAATTCCAGAAACAGAAATCAAGGTAGAATTCGCAAAAGCAGGAGGACCAGGAGGACAAAATGTAAACAAACGAGAAACTGCAGTGCGTGCAACACACCTACCTACAAAACTTTCTGTGCACGTTGCAAGCGAAAGAAGCCAGGCTCAAAACAAAGAAAAAGCTCTCGAGCTTCTGAAGTCAAAAATTTACAAGAGACACGAAGATGAGAGGATTCTTAGAGAGAGCGGACACCAAGTTTCAAAGACTACGGAAAACGAGTGGGGAAGCCAGATTCGCTCGTATGTGCTTCACCCATACAAGATGGTGAAGGACCACCGTACCGATGTCGAAACAAGTAATGTGGACAAAGTTCTAGAAGAAGGAGACCTTGATGCGTTTATTGAGGCAGAAAAAACTCTTTAATACCATAAAACGCTTCTCTACTTCACTAAAAATTGCTTTGCGCTTTTTAAATTTTTTTTGGTATAATAGACGGGTAGTTTTAGATTCCTTTCTAGCTTTTCAGTTAAAGAGAACTACTTTACTTCACTATGATTTACTTCGATAAAGTTACAAAAGTATATCCAAATAACTCTCTCGCACTTGCAGAAGTGTCACTTACAATAAACCCAAAAGAGTTTGTGTCTATTGTGGGTCACTCGGGGGCAGGGAAAACAACTCTTCTCAAGATGATTCTGGGAGAAGAGAATCCGACTGGAGGAGGTGTCTTTTTTGAGTCTGTAAATGTGCACAAGTTAAAAAAGGACCAGCTGACAGATTACCGAAGGAGAATCGGAACTATTTTCCAGGATTTTCGTCTTCTACCGCACCTGACAGTTTTTGAAAATGTTGCTTTCGCAATGGAAGCCTGTGGAAGAGACGAAGAAGAGATTGCAAGCGATGTGCCCCATGTTCTTGAGCTTGTTGGTCTTTCAAAAAAGATTTCTTCTTTCCCACACGAGCTTTCGGGTGGAGAAAAGCAAAGAGTAGCGATTGCACGGGCAATTGTAAACCAGCCTGACATGATTATTGCAGACGAACCAACAGGAAACCTTGATCCTGTTTCAACATACGAGATTATTCAAATTCTAAAGAAAATTAACGACCTTGGTACAACAATTGTTCTCACAACTCACAACAAAGGAATCGTCGATGCACTTCAAAAACGAGTGATTACAATGGACGGAGGAAAAGTTGTGCGAGACGACAAAGACGGTAGATTTTCAATGTAAAAAATAAAAAAATGTTTTGGACAAATATAAAAAGAGTATCGAGACTAGGATTTGTAAACTTTTGGCGAAATGCGTCGGTGTCTATTGCGTCTGTTCTTATTATGACGATTGCACTCCTCGTAATCTCTTCTCTTCTTTTCTCTAGAGCAATCCTTTCTTCAACACTTTCAACGCTTCAGGAAAAAGTAGATATAAACGTCTACTTTGTAACTTCAGCAAGCGAAGACGAGATTACTGCGCTAAAACAGAGAGTTGATTCAATTCCAGAAGTATCGTCTTCAATTTATTCATCTGCAGACGAAGAGTTAGAGAAATTCAAACTGCGTCACCAAGACGACGAGCTGACACTTCAAGCACTGGATGAAGTAGGGGAAAATCCTTTTGGAGCAACACTTAATATCATTGCAAAAGACCCATCACAGTATGAGAGTATTGCAGACTTCCTCGAAAAGCAGAAAAGCCAAAGTGCATCAAGTATTATCGACAAAGTAAACTACTCACGGAACAAAACTGCGATTGATTCACTTTCTCGTATGATCGACGCGTCAAGACGCCTAGGAATCGCAATTGCTGTTTTCTTTGCGCTCATTTCTATCTTGATTACATTCAATACAATCCGTCTTACCATTTACATGGCAAGAGACGAGATTGCTGTTATGAAGCTCGTTGGTGCTTCAAACAGATACATAAAAGGACCGTTTGTTGTGGGAGGAATTATGTACGGAGTCATTTCATCTTTTATTGCACTCTTTCTCCTTATACCGCTTACATACTGGGCTGGTCCTTATACTGAAAGGCTCGGAACAGGAGTAAATGTGGCTTCATACTACCTTTCAAACTTCTTTTCAGTCTTTGGGTCTATTCTCCTTGCAGGAGTTTTCATCGGTGCTCTCTCTAGCTATTTGGCAGTCAAAAAATATCTAAAAGTCTAAAACCCTAGCGGCACCTCTTTTTTTGTGGTGCTACCTGGGTGTGTGTTTACAAGTATTAATAGGTTGGTTTAAAATTGGAACTAATGAAGAAAAACCGGAAATACATATTTGTTGTAGGAGGTGTGATGTCAGGAGTGGGGAAAGGTGTCACATCATCTTCAATAGCAGCAATACTTAAAGCAAAAGGTTTTTCAGTCACTGCGCTCAAAGCTGACCCATATATTAACGTCGACGCCGGCACCATGAACCCAACGGAGCATGGTGAGGTTTTTGTTTTGGACGATGGGGACGAGTGTGATCAGGACATGGGAAACTACGAGAGGTTTCTCGGGAAAAACCTCACTCGCACAAACTACATGACAACTGGGCGAGTGTACCAAGAGGTAATTCGTCGAGAAAGAAACCTTGAGTATAAAGGGAGGTGTGTTGAAGTGGTGCCAGACATTCCGTTTGAAATTTTGAGACGCATAAAAGAAGCGTCAGAGAAACAGGATGCAGACGTAACTCTCATAGAAATTGGCGGAACAGTTGGCGAGTACCAGAACATTATTTTCCTTGAGGCTGCTCGAATACTTAAAACAGAAAAACCAAAAGATGTTGCTTTTGTAATGGTCTCTTACCTTCCAACTCCTTCAAACATTGGAGAAATGAAAACAAAGCCAACTCAGTATGCGTCGCGTACACTTAATGCAACGGGTATTCAAGCAGATATTATCGTTGCGCGAAGTAGTGCACCACTCGACAAGAAACGAAAGCAGAAAATCTCTGTCTTTTGTAACCTCCCTGACACACATATTATTTCTGCACCGGATGCGGGAAGTATTTACGAGGTGCCAGCAAATTTTGAGAAGGATAACCTCGGAGACATTCTTACAGAGACTCTTGGACTTCCAAAGAGAAAGACAGACATGAGCGAGTGGAATAACTTCCTCTCTAAAAAGCAAAAGGCAAAAAAACCTCTTGAGATTGCTGTTGTAGGAAAGTATTTTGATTCAGGAGATTTTGTTCTCTCGGATGTATACATCTCAGTTATTGAAGCGCTCAAGTTTTCTGCGTATGAAAACGGTGCAAAACTAAACCTCTCTTTTCTTAACTCAAAAGATTTTGAAAAAGATCCAAAAAAGATTTCTGTGCTCAGTCGGTATGACGGAATTGTAGTGCCGGGAGGTTTTGGAGAAACAGGAATCGAGGGACTCATAAAAACAATTGAGTTTGCTCGTACAAAGAAAATTCCTTACTTCGGACTTTGCTATGGTATGCAACTCCTTGTAATTGAATACGCTCGGAATGTTCTTGGCTGGAAAGATGCTAACACAGCGGAGATTAATCCAAAAGCGTCAAAGGTTGTGATTGATATTATGCCGGACCAAAAAGAAAAAATTGCAAAAGGGGACTACGGAAACTCTATGAGGCTCGGTGCTTACACAGCAGTTCTAAAGAAAGGAACGATTGCAGAAAAAGCGTATGGAGTGGGGGAGGTTTCAGAGAGACATCGACATCGTTATGAAGTAAACCCAGAGTATGTAGAGCAAATTGAAAAAGCTGGACTCGTCTTTTCGGGAACATCCCCAGACGGAAGACTCATGGAAATTGCTGAGCTTCCTGAAAGCAAACATCCGTTTTTCCTTGGAACTCAGTTTCACCCAGAATTTCTTGCACGACCTTTTGCACCACATAAACTATTTAGCGCTTTTATAAAAGCGAGTCTCAAAAAGAAAAAGTAAGAATAAAAAATGCCGGTTGCTACGCAACCGGCTTATTCGTTTTCTTCTCCCTTTCCTGGGTCGCCGTTTTCCTCTTCATCAGAAGAGTGGCCTGGAAGAAGTTTCAAACGACTTCTTTTTTTTCTCCCGACCCTCGCTTTTTTACGCGCAGGCTTTTTACGAGATTTTGGAGGGTTTTTCATAACTCGCGAAAGAGTACCACATTAAAACAGTCTAGGCAATAAAAGCTAGATTTGTTCAATAAGTTGTGTTTGCTGCGGGTCAGGGACTCGAACCCCAATACCAGCATCCAGAGTGCTGTGTCCTACCATTAGACGAACCCGCAATACTATATTTAATTGTGTCTTTAAAGATACCTTTTTTAATAAAAAAAATCAAAATTTATTTTTCTATGTACTTAATATAATGTAGGGGTAATCTTCGAGTTAAGTATTAAAATCCTTGTACCTAGAATTGTTTTTGGTTATATTATATTACGTAATTAGATAATAAAAATTAAATTTAACTGAAGTGACACTTATTGCAGGATTAAACTTAAGTAATAGACTTTACCTTATCTCTGATACAAGAGTTACTTTTTCCTCTACCAATACGTTCAGAGATGATGTAAAAAAGATTGTTAATATTCATGGTCCTGGTATAGGGCAACGAGGATTGGCGCCTGATGGAAATTCCATTGCTGTTGCGGTTGCAGGAAGAGTTGATTTTGCGAATTTTTTTACACAAAAAGTTAAGTATGCCATTAAGTCAAATATCCTTAGTTCAGATATTCTAATTTTAAGAGATCAAATTGAGCTTTTTTCAAAAGATGTTGTCAATGAGTGGTTTTTAGATCCAAAAAACACTCATAGAGTGGGGGATTTCATATTCGGAGGTATGACTAATAATAGAAAGAAAAAGATAATTAATTTAACAAAATTAAAACTCACGTTGGATAGATATGTTCAGATTTTAATAAAAAAAGTTGAATTAGAGAATCCAGAAAAAAAGTCTTTTTGTGAAAACTTATCTATACCTAGGCCAATACAAGAGTGTATAGAAAATAGCAGAAACACTTTAAATGTTGCGGACTCACATATTTTTTTATTAAGAGTAGACACAAAAAAAGGAATAACAGTAAAAGTGGCAGAATGGGGCCAATATGTTTCAGCAGGGTGCTACACATTAACAAAGAACGATATTTCTGAAGATCTTATTTCTCTTCTTGAATTCGATGTCCAAACACATGGATATAAAGACCAAGGAAAGTTAATAGGAGATATTTGGTGGAAGATATTTAGTAATGACTTGAAAGGGGGAATAGGAGGAGCTGTTGTTACTCAAATCATTGATGAACAAGAAGAGTCTAAAGTTATTGTAAGTAATAGCCATACTGACCAAAAAGGTAATATTTTTCTAAATGTTCACGGTAAAAACGTTAAGCTTTTAGATTTGAATGAGTATATGCATAAGGGAAGATATTCAGACGCAACGTTATGAGAATCTATGCAACTAAAAATTGTTTCCTTACCCGCAGCAAATCCCTACTAGGATATTGCACATGAAATACGTTACAATAAAGATATGACAAATGTTAAATTAGTTAAATTCCAATTTAAACCTAATGCAAAACAAATCTGGCTCGATTGGTCAGAGGAGTTGAAACGTAGAAAGGAAGAAGTTGTTGCTACTCTCAAAAATGAAGGTGTTGTATCTGAGTCCTGTTTTATTTCAAATGATGGTCTAGAGGTCTTTTACTTCATGGAAGCTGAAGATTTTGAGAAGGCTCGAAAAGCTGTCACAGAAACTCCTCATCCAATAGACGTAGATCACAAGAAAGCGCGAGAAAGTAGTTTGGAGTTAGTTGAACGTATGGATCCTCTTTTTCATTTTGAAAACAGAGACTAAACATATACTCAAGACTCAGCACTTAGTAAAGTTACCAAAGTGATATAATTATAATTAATGGAAATTAAATCAACCCTCACAAATAGGTCCGGTGAAATACTCCCTGTTATCTATAACGATATAAATAGTGAGCGTGATTGGGGTAAGAAGAAAATCCAAGGAGTTCATGCATATTGTTTTCATGGAGAAAAGCTCGTTTTGGTATATTCGGATGCAAAAGGGTATTGGTCTCCGCCTGGCGGAGGAGTAGAAGAGGGTGAAGACGTTCGGACGGCTGTACGGCGCGAAGTGAAAGAGGAGACAAATATGAATGTACTCAAACAGCGTTTCATTGGTTGTCAGGATATAACTGAGTCAAAAGGGGTTGTATCGCAGACTCGGTCGGTATGTATCGTCGAACCATATGGTCCTTTTATAAATGATCCTGATGGTGACGTGACTAAGATTGAATTGATTGATCCTAAAGACTACAAGAAGTATTTTGACTGGGGAGAAATCGGGGATCATATTATGCAACGTGCTTTGGAATTGAAAACAGAGATGGATTTGGAGACGAATTATGTAAAGTAATTCCAGGCGAGGCGCACTGTTTTGGTAAATCGAAACAAAGCAAGATCAACTAAGCAGAGTCTTAACCGACAACAGCTCTTGCTCAAAGACACCAGTAATTTAGAAAAGTATTAAAGGATGCTGGGAATATTATATGGTATTCGATAAATACGCTAGAATGTAAGAATATGGATAAACAAATACAAAATCTTATCGACCAAGCTTCGAAAGAGTCGAAAGGTATTTCGATACTAAATACATCAGATCAGTTAGAAAGTTTTTATAATTCGAATGTAGGTAAATATAAAAAGTGGCGTGCAATCGCAAGTATAGAGGATTGGCTTCCAGTGAACCCTGAATTTCTACAAGAGTTCAGAAAAAAATTGAATGATGCCTCAGTTGATACACAAGTTATTTTTAAAGAAAATGGTCTTAAGTACGAAGTTGCTTCATTGCCACATCGTCAAGTAAAGACTGTTCCTGATACGTATGAATTTAAGAGCAGTATTGATATTTTAGACGATAAGATCTTAATAATGAATCCTCATCAGACTGTGCTAGGGTTAGTGATTGAAAGCCCGGTACTTGTTGATGTGTTTATCGACATGTTTGATATGTTGTGGAATCTTCTCCCTGAAAAGAAATAATTATGCATGAATACGGAAAAACGAATTGGGAGAGTTTATGGGAAAAATTAGAGCAGGCAGGTAATGTTGGTTTAGATTATGTAATTAATCCCTCTCTTTATTCCCACATACTCAATTTTCTCTCCCAGCACCCTAAATCAATAGTTGTAGATTTTGGTTGCGGTACTAACCTTATGGGCATCCAGATTTTATTTGGGCACAAAGCTTCCGTACCAGCATTTCAAAATAATTTCAATGTTGACCATGCTCGTTTCAATACGCTTTTGTATATTGGGGTCGAGGGTTCTGAGGAGCTTGTTGATCAGTCTAATCGTTATTTTCATGATATAGGAAATCCTAAAAATATTGCTTCTGTACAGTCTCATATTGATAAAGATTTTGGTCTCTTTGATAATCAGTCAGTGGATTTATGTGTATCGAGGAACTTTCTGATGCACTTGTCTCTTGAAGACTTCACAGCACATATGGCATATGTTTCTAAAATCCTTAAACCTGGCTCGTATTATATCTTTACAACATTGAACCCAAAATACGAATTGAAAAAAGTTGGGAGGGATATGACTAACGGGGAGCGGTACGAATTCCATCACGGGAAAAATGGAGAATATGGAACTTTCTACCACTACTATAAAACCTCTGAATTTTTAAAAGAAACTATTAATAAATATTTTGAGATTGAAACAATTGAAGATTGTAGACCTGTTTCCGATAAGTATAAGGAGACTCATGCAAGATATTATGATATTGAACCAATGGCACAGACCTATGTGCTGAAAGTAAAATAAATTTATACTAAGTCATTTTCTTTTTTCTATCAATTTACTCGTAAACAAAAGGAATAATATTTTTTAGTGAGTATCTACAATGATTTAGTTGCAATATTCTCCATTTTCTAATAATCTTGCCATAGAGCTGAAATCTTCAGCGAGCCAAAAGCACGGCTTAATGTGCTCACTTGAAAAACAATCATGAAAATGACCTATGCAGGCACTGGCGTCAATTACAGTGCCATGGACCCCTTCAAAGTAGCAGCGCAGGAAGCTGCGCGGGGAACTGCGGGAAACATTAATCGCCTTGGCGGTGGAGACTTCTGTGAATTCGCACCATCGAGGGGTGAAAGTGCCTACTTGATCGAAACTCCCTGGGGTTTCCTCGCTCATGTCGAGGAAGGACTCGGAACTAAGAACCTGGTTGCGGACGCAATGTATGATCTGACTGGTAGGTCGTATTACAATCAGATTGCACAAGACACTGTCGCGATGATTGTTAACGACATGGTTACAGTTGGAGCCCTGCCACTGTCAGTGGCGATGCATGTCGCAGGTGGCACTTCAGATTGGTTCAATGACACGAACCGCACGGGCGACCTCGTCACGGGTTGGGGGAACGCATGCAATCTGGCACGCTGCACCTGGGGCGGAGGCGAAACGCCGACCCTAAGGGGTATCGTAATTCCGGGAACGGTTGTTCTCTCTGGTTCAGCGATGGGAATCGTCGAACCTAAGGAGCGTCTCATTGCTGGTCCAATTCAGCACGGCGACGCAATTGTCATTATCGAGAGTTCTGGCATTCATGCTAATGGGCTCACATTGGCGCGAAAGATTGCTGATGGGCTGCCGAAAGGGTATCTCACGAAACTCTCCGACGGCCGAAGCTATGGCGAAACGCTTCTCGATCCGACCCACATCTACGTCGGCCTCGTCGAAGACTGTATCAACGCAGGAGTGGACATCCACTACGCGGTGAACGTCACCGGCCATGGCTGGCGCAAGCTTATGCGGTCAACGCATCCGTGGAGCTATATCATCGAGACGCTTCCGAAGCAGCTCCCGATCTTCGACTTCCTGCAACAGCATGGACCGGTCGATGACACTGAAGCCTACGGTAACCTCAACATGGGTGCAGGGTTTGCACTCTACGTGACCGAAGCTCAAGCAACTCAAGTGATTGACGTCGCCAAGAAACTCGGTCTGCGAGCGTTCGTTGCCGGACACATCGAAGCCGGCGACAAGAAAGTCGTGATCAGGCCGAAGGGTATCGAATATGCCGGTGAGACACTGGCGGTTCGATGATAAAGTTCCTTGTTTCCGAACGACTCCTGGAGGGTAATGCCTCCCGGAGTTTTTTTAATATTTAATTTCTAAATCGAATAAAGAAAACCCTCTTCTTAATTTCCTGCTATAATACCCTCACATAAAAGAATTTTAAAATAAAAATGCTCGATAGATTCAAAAAAATGTTTGGCTCCCAAGCAACAAACTATACAAAATACAGACTGCCTTATCCCAAAGCGCTTTTTGATGTGTTGGTAAAACAAATCCCAAAAGGCAGTAACAGTATCCTTGATATAGCTTGCGGCACAGGCAAGTCTACTGAACCTTTAGTGGAAACTGGTTTAAAAGTAACCGGCACTGACCATGATCCACTCATGATTGAGGAGGCAAAGAAACAGGCGCAGCTTAAAAAATTGAGTATTGATTACATAGTTTCAGATGTAGAAAATCTGCAGTTTCCAGACAGTCATTTTGATGTGGTTACTGTCGGAACCGCTTTTCACTTTTTTGTAAATGAGAGGGCGATATCTGAAATTAAAAGGGTATTGCGACCAGGTGGATTACTTTTCGTCTTTTGGACACTAACAACAAAAGATATACCAGAAGAAGATGAGATTCCAGCAAGTATTTACAGAAAATATAACTGGGTAAAAGTACCTTCTGAGCTTAGGGACCTCACATATATATCAAACTTCTTTTATAAAAACGGTTTGGAAAAAGTTTCAACAGAAAGAATACCAATAATTTTTAACACAACAGTAGAAGAGCGGGTCGGTCTTCAGACCACATCGGGTACTTATGAACTTTTATCAGAAGAAGACAAGAAAGAATTCTTGAGTGAGGTAAAAGGGGTGCTGACTCAAAAATTAGGGAATCGTTCATACTTCACTCTCGAAGAAGAGATACAGGTGTGTTATGGATTTAACCCAGAACAAAACTAATCAAACTGTATGCCACACAAAATCAAACTATTATCATGGAATATTTGGTACGACTGTCACTTTAGTGAAGTTGTGAGGTTTTTAGATGGGGCAGACGCAGATATTATCGCTCTTCAAGAAATTGTAGTTAATGATCCTGCGCGAGACACCGTGACATATTTGAAAAACAAAGGGTATGCAGGAGTGGTAATGCCTCATGTTGAATTTACAGATAACAATGGAAAACATGTGAAGCTTAATCTAGGAATATTTAGTAAATACCCGATTATAGAATCCAGTGAGAGACCGCTTCGTGAGGGAAAAGGCAAAGGGGCTATGGAAGCAAAAATTCAAATTGGAGAAAAAGTTCTCTCTGTTTTTTCTGTGCATTTGAAACATACACACCAAGAATCGCTTCCGCTTCAAAATGAGCAAGCGGATACTTTAGCAACAATTCTTCCATTAGAGAAAGGAATCGTAATGGGGGACTTTAATTCTGTTCCAGGAAGCTACCCAGTTACAAAGATGGAAGAAAAATATATTAATACTGATGTGGCAGGACTTCCAACTTGGAGTGTGTACCCCGAAGGCTGTCCAGTTTGTAAACCACAAAAAATTGATACAAAGCTTGATTATATTTTTGTAAGCCCTGATTTAAAATGGATGTCATTTGAGGTGGGTAGCTCGAAAGGCTCTGACCATTTGCTTGTGTTGGTGGAGGGGGAGATATAAAAAACATGTTATTTGTACCGATTTTGATATAATAATTATATGGAGAAAAAGTTGATACAATTTAGTCCGTCTTCGATTACTTTTTATGGTGCCAATGTGTTAGTTTCATCAGGCTGGCCGTTTGCTACTATCGAGATTAGCAATGAGTATATTAAACTTTTTTGCCCAGGAACTCTGTTACCAGGAGGTTCGTTTGTAATAATGAAAGAAAATATTACTGAAATAAAAAAAGTCTTTCGAGGGGTTGAATTTTATTATCGTGTAGATAAACAAACTATTGATATGGTGCGAGTTCGAAATTTATTTAGTGGAAAAAAATTAATGAATGTTCTTCAAGAATTTGGGTACGAAGTTAAATAAATTTAATTTTTTGAGTGCATGCTTTAAAAATGGTTTCTTTCCTGTGCTACAATAGGTAAATGATACACAAAAATACAATTTGCCTTTGGTTTGAAAAAGATGCGGAGGAGGCAGCGAAGTTTTACGAAGCTACTTTTCCAAATAGTAAACTTATAAATGTTTTTAAAGCACCGAGCGACTTTCCGGGAGGGAAAGAGGGAGATGTTCTTACGGTTGAGTTCACAGTCTGTGGAATCCCTTGCATGGGACTAAACGGCGGTCCCGTTTTTAAGCAAACTGAAGCTTTTTCTTTTCAGATTGCAACAGAAGACCAAGAGGAAACTGACAAGTATTGGAATGCGATAGTTCAAAATGGAGGACAAGAAAGCGAATGCGGGTGGTGCAAAGATAAGTGGGGAGTGTCGTGGCAAATAACTCCAAAAACTTTAACTGAAGCGCTTGTGGCTGGAGGGGAGGAAGCGAAGCGAGCGTTCGACGCAATGATGACGATGCAAAAAATTGATGTTGCGAAAATTGATGCGGCAAGGAAGGGAGAATAAATATCTCTCAAAAGACATTTTCGAAGTCGAAGGCACTCAGGGTTATTAATGTGGTATAATGTTTGTACTATGAAAAACAAACATTTGCCACTTATTATTGCGATTTTGCTCCCTCTCATTTTTATAGGAGCGGTAGCTCTTGCGGTCCTTTTGCCTTCGTTTTCTGTAAAGCCTACACATAACTTTGTGTACGTTTTTCAAAATACTGATTACTATGCTTACAATAATGAGTACAAAAGTACTTACGAGGTTAAAGAAGGAAAGATTGTAAAAGTGGCGCTTACACCTCGAGACAATGTTGTTCCCCTGCGAGATATTCCAAAGCTTTATTTTTATGATGTAAACCTAGATTCTTCTCACGAAATTTCATTTGAGAATGCTCAAAAGTTTTCTTATGATGCTGGACCATCATCACCAGACGGGTATGTAGTTACTTATGATTATAGCCATGATGGGATTTTTGAGATTTTCGGATCGAACGGAAGAAATGGATATGTGGTTTCAAAAGGGAATGCAAAAAAGAATTTACCAGGGATTGTTGGTGAGAATGGGTATTCATACTACGGTAACTTTAGACTAGTTGGTTGGGTAAAATAAAATTATATGGATAAAGAACAAACTCTAGCTTTTTTAAAATCCCAATTAAGTGCAGGTGTAGTTTCAAAAGGGGAAATCTTAGAGACTCTTGGTGAAAATACCCTACCCACACCAAAGGTTCAAAGTGCGAGCGCTTCGCTCCCAGAAGAAAACACTTCATCTCGATTTACAAAAGTCTTTTATCTTATCGGAGGAATCGTTGCCCTTCTTGGAGTAATTGTGATGATTACTGAAAACTGGAATTATATTGGTTTTATTGGGAGAATAGCTGTCACCCTTGGTGTGTCATTTGGAACATATGTTGTCGCTCTCTTTGTAAAAGATGAAGAGCAAAGCACACTTTCGAGTGTTCTGTTTATGGTTTCTGCAATTTTGGCACCGATAGGAGCTTTCATTCTTTTTGATGAGATTGGAATCAAAATAACTCCTGTGGTTCATATGCTTACAGGACTTATGATTGGAGTTATGTACTCAACTGCACTTTTTGTAAACAGAAAAGAGATTTTGGTTTTCATTGCTACTGCATTTTTTACTTGGAGTTACTCGGCGGCAGTTGCAAAAGTAGGAGACTTATCTCTCTATGATTTCGATATTTATAAGTATGCAGCAATTATCCTCGGCGTGGTTTATCTCGCTCTTGGCTTTTGGTTTGACAATGTGTTTTTGGCACGAGTGAGAGGTAGTAATAGCTCACTCCTAAGAGAGATATTTAATGGGTTAGGCGCTACGGCAATTCTTGGAGGAGGAATAGCGATTGGAGGTTTGTTTGATATTGTATTCATTGGATTTATATTTGCAGCATTTTATGGAAGTATCTTTATACGAAGTAGAGCTATGCTTGCAGTAGGCGCTGTGTTTCTTGTGGCCCACACATTTAAAGTGACATCAAAATACTTTTTAAATTCAATAGATTGGTCACTCGCTCTTATTCTCGCAGGCTTTCTTGTGATGGGTGTTGGATACTTCACTTTCTACCTAAACAAAAAATATATCTCTGGAAAATAATCTTTTTATGGCAAAGCGATACAAACTTGTAATGTATGTTCCACTTTCGCATGCTGATATTCTGAGGGAAGAGATTGGAAAAGCGGGAGCAGGAAAAATAGGAAACTATACACACTGTACTTTTTCAATAAAAGGAACAGGACGCTTTAAACCAGGAGAAGGGTCAAACCCTACAATTGGCCAAATGGGAAAACTGGAAGAAGTGGAAGAAGAAAGAATAGAAACGGTTTGTGAAGCAGAGAAACTTGAGGACGTTCTTGCGGCAATAAAAGCAGTACACCCCTACGAAGAACCTGCGACCGATGTCTACCCGATTGAAGTGGTAGAGTAAAGGAATCCCCACGTTCTCTTTTTTAACTTTTGTTATACTTTATAGGTAATGCTAAGGAAAATACTATTTTCGGGAGTTTTGATTTTACTTAGTCTTTTTTCATATGGGAAGGCGAGCGCAATAACAATCAGTACAGTTTTTGATGCTACTTCGTTTCAGGCAGCACTCGACAATGCGGGTGTAAACTTTGATGATGACGTGATTATGCTTGAGGCAGGAAACTATGATACTGAAGACGGATTTTTGTATCATAGTGATTTCCCTGATGCGCTCACGATTCAAGGTGTAGGCACGAGTACAACTTTTATCCGGAACACAGGAGGAGGGGATGCACTTAAAATCGAAGCGGGTGAAAGAGTGGAAGTGTCCCAAATAACTTTTAGAGAAGCATCTGGAGGTGCAGGGCTTTGGATAGAGTCAGACGACAATGGAGGAACTTTCTCTATAAATATTCATGATAACCATTTCGAACAAAATCAAAGAGGACTCGTAATTATAAATACAAACCTTCTCGGAAACGCAACTATTGAGAACAATATGTTTCTCGACAACTTTGCAGATTCGGGCAACGGGTCGGGGTTTTATATTTATGGAGTTGTTCTCGGTGTTCCATTTCCTGTAAACCTTACTGGAAATACTTTTAGAGGTAACTATGCTGCAGGCGATGGAGGAGCAGCGTATATGGCGATGGTGACAGGAGATTCAGATATGACCCTCACGGAAAATATTTTTGAAAATAATATTGCGGGGGACGAAGGAGGTGCACTTTATATTGCAGCAAGTGGAACAAATACTGACATAATTGTCGGAAGCGAAGATGAGGGAAACACTTTCACCGGAAATGAAGCAAATGGATCGGGTGGAGCTGTGTATGCAAGGAGTTTTGGAGATAGTGAAAATATTAGTATTCTCGGAAATGAGTTTAGTTCAAACGCATCAGGAAATGAAGGGGGAGGTTTTCTGGCGGATATTGATGGTGGAAGTAGTTTGCTAACGGTTGCATACAATACGCTAGGTACTGAAGGGGCAGGAAACTCGGCTGATGTGGGAGGTGGCGCAAAAGTTTACGCACTCCACGGTCTTGAGATGCATGACAATACGATTGCATATAACAATGCCAGAAGAGGAGGGGGAGTGATGATTCAAACAGATGGTGCTGGAGCAAATATAGAAAGTCATAATGTTTACAAAAATAACTTTCATGACAACACTGCAGGTGAGCGTGGAGGAGGACTTGATATATATTCTCAGATGGCCGGAACGCTTTCGGTAAAAGGGAATCAGTTTATTCAAAATGTCTCAGAGGGAGGAACTGCAGGTGGAGCCGGACTTGTTCTAGCTCAAATTGGAGATCAAGCAAGGGTTGTTAACAATATTTTTGATGAAAATAGTGCCCTAATTCAAGGAGGAGGTTTTGAGTTTTATACAGAGGATGCGGGAGCAGGAATCGATTTTCTTCATAACACTGTGATAAACAATAGCGCCGCTGGGGGAGGAGGCGCCTACTTTGGATTTAATGATGCGGTGGGAGCTAATTATATTTTTAATAATATTTTTTGGGACAATGGGGAAGCTCAAGGTGGAGATGTGGGAATTAATCTTGAAGCATGGAGTGAGGTAAATTTTAAATACAATAGAGTGGGAAGTGTCCCTGAGGCGTTTTGTCTAACAGGAGATACTGCAACATGTTCACCGACAAATGGAATAACCACAAATTATTTTCAAAGCAATGTGATTACTTCTGATCCGCTCATAAATGTGGGAGTTAGCTACGAACCAGGAGTTACTTCACTTGTGATAAATGCGGGATTTGCTTTTGATAATTTGCCAGCAGATGATTATGCTGGTGAAGATAGAATCTATGGCACAGCACCTGACCTTGGTGCATACGAACTCCAGGAAGATCCTCCAGTTGAAGAGGAAGATTCGCCAGCAGAAGAGCGCCGTAGTCAAAGTACGGGAAGCAAAGCAAAAAAGAAAGTTAAAGATACTCCTCCAGTTGTAGAAAAAGATGATGTGCCCCTTCTACCACCGCGAGATTTACTTTTTGGAAGTAGTGGAGCGGATGTAAAAGCGTTACAACAGATTTTAATTTCTCTTGGATTTAATATTCCCGCAGGTCCAACCGGTTGGTTTGGACTTCAGACAAAAACTGCTCTTATAGCTTTTCAGCAGAAAAATAGTATTGCTCCAGCGGTTGGGTACTGCGGACCAAAGACAAGGGCTTTGCTCGAAAAAATAAACTCACCTGGTATTTGGTGGAAGTAGAAGGGAGATAAAATGTGCTAAAATGGTTTTTATGAGTAAAACCCCAGAAGCTTTTGTTTTTGTAGGAAAAGTTGAAAAACTAAAATCAGTCAAAAATTCAGTCTCATTTTGTATTTCGCTTCCTTTAAAAATTGCAAAAAAATTAGAGAAGAAAAGCGATGTCCTCGGGATAGCCGAAGGTACAGTTTTTGAAGGAAAAATTGCTCAAAGTGAAGGGAAAGCCCTTTCACTTGAAATCTTTTCTTCTTCAAAAGTTTTAGGGAGCCTCAAAGAAGGAGAAAAAATAAGTGTTGAAATTTTTGAGGTAGACAGAGAAGTTCTTGTACCAAATGATTTGCTTCAAGCTCTGTCTAAAAATCAAAAAGCTCTTGGCACTTGGGAGAGTACAACAGAGAAGGCAAAAGCGGACTGGGTTTTGTGGTTTGTTGCAGTTAAAAATGAAGAAACAAGAAAAAAGCATATTTCAAAGGCAATCAGTATGCTTCAAGCAGGAAAGAAAAGAGTATGTTGTTTTGGGGGAAGAAATTGGGTATTAAAAGCACAAAAATAAATATATGAATATTCTATTTCTCTGTAGAGGAAATGTTGCAAGAAGTCAGATGGCAGAAGCTTTGTTAAAAAGAGAAGGAGGAGAAGATTTTGAAGTTTGTTCAGCGGGAACAAAACTTTCAGGGAAGGAAGAATTGCTTCAAAATCTTTTACCAGCAACAAAGGAAGTATTAGAGGTTATGGAAGAAATTGGACTTCCAATCGGTGATAGTCTAAGAAAAAATGTGACAACAAGTATGATCCAAAATGCAGATAGGATTGTGGTTATATATGATGAGAATGATCCTATTCCTGAAGAGGTTTCAAATAGTGGAAAAGTGACTTTTTGGAAAGTGTCAGACCCGAAAGGGCAGAGTTATGAGTTTACAAAGAGTGTCCGAGAAGAACTTGAGAAAAAGATAAAAGACTTAGTAAAAGAGTATTCGCATACACTATAGTTCTTGTGTTAAAATACTAGGCATGGATTTTATAAAAAAGATTTTTTGGTCAAATAAGATTTTGCTCCTTACGGGTTTTCTTTTGCCTTTTGTCTGTCTCATTTTGTCTTTCCTTTTTCTACAAGTTAGTTTTTCTGACGGGGTGCGAGAAGTGATATTTTACGTTTTTATGAGTCTTAACTTCATAGTCTTTCTTTTGATGGCTATAAAGAGTGTTTATATTTTGATATCAGGAATAAAACAAAAGAACCTTTTCTTTAAAAGACTTGGAATCGCCATTCTTTATATATTTCTTGGCATACTTATGTATTATGAGACTCTCTTTTCTGGTCTCCTTCTTGTAGGTTTTTCTTAGAATGGAAAAAAGAAAGGTTCTTCTAATTGATTATCGGGGTTCAGAAATTTCGGCTGAAATACCTTTTTTGTTTAGAAAGGCAGGTTATGAAGTGTATGTTTTTTGTTTTCCTTTTTCATGGCTTACAAAAAATAGCTATTACTCTCAAAAAATCTGTAAAAATTTCCAGGACAAAGACGATTTCTTGTCTTCACTAAAGTGCGAGATAGACAGAATTTGCCCAGATCTAGTGGTTCCCTGCGACGACACAACTCTGCGCCTTTTAAACGAAAACTTAGAAAAGTTTTCGCTCCCGCAAAGTGTCTTGCCCCTTAGTTCGCTCGCTCATAGGAATATCATCGGGTCAAAAATAGGTTTAGCAGAAGCTCTTTTAGAAACAGATATTCTCCAGCCAGATTTCCTTGTTTTATCAGTAAAGGAAAAGATAGAAAAAGATAGTTTTGGTTTATCTTTTCCTGTTCTCATAAAGTTAGATGAAAGCAGTGGTGGGAAAGGGGTTTACTACGCAGGTTCTTTTGAAGAGCTTGAAAAGAAAGTAAATGATCTTAAGAAGAATCATGCAAGTATGCTTCTCCAAGAATATATACAGGGAGATAATATCGCAGTTGAGTGTCTCTTTAGAGAAGGTAAACTCCTTACCTTTTCTTACTCAAAAGTAATAGAAACCGTAGGCGGGGAGTTTGGGGTTTCAACAAAAAGACTTTATTTAAACTTACCTTGTATTGAAGAAACTCTCCTAGAAATAGGGGAGAAAATGTTTTTGCACGGCTTTGCCTCCATGACATTTATAAAAGAAGATAAAACAGAAAAACACTTCTTGGTAGAAATTGATACACGCCCCCAGGCATGGTTTCGGATTGCCAAAAAAGCTGGAGTTGATTTTGTTCTTCCTCTTAAACACTTTTTTAATACACATGAAGTGGGCATGGAAAAGATGTTTACTAAAGAGCCAGTGACACTTTTCCATTTTAGGCGCTCCTTTTTTGAGGCTTTGAGAAACAGAAAAATCTCTGAAATATTATCCTGGGTTCTTGGAAGAGAGGGAAGGTGGAGTTCAATTCCTTTTTATGATCCAAAGCTTTTGCTGTGGACTTTCGCTTCAATTCTGAAGCTTTGCCTCAGGAAGGACTAAAATAGCACCTTTTTTGACTATCGAACAAATGTTCGATAAAATAGAGAGGTGAGTCTTGAAACATATAAAAATAAAATCTTTTCTTTTTGGCGGAGGCAAAAGCGAATGCCTTCTATTTCAGAAATAATGACCCTTTGCGGGTTTTCTTCTAGGAGTAGTGCATTTTATACAGTCTCGAAACTTATAGAAGAGGGAGTCCTTCAAAAAGATAAAACAGGGAAAATTGTTCCAAAAGGTGACTTTTTTAGCTTACCCCTACTTGGAAGAATTCGCGCAGGCTTTGCAACTCCTGCAGAAGAGGAGGTGGCAGACACGATTAGTATTGGCGAATATCTTATCGGAGACAAAAATTCCAGCTTCCTTCTTAAGGTAGATGGAGACTCTATGGAAGGTGCAGGGATTTGCGAAGGAGACATTGTGATTTTTGAAAGGGGAAAAGACGCGAAAGTAGGAGATATTGTTGTTGCGCTTACAGAAGATGGATACACTTTAAAATATCTCCGAAAAAATAAACATGGTTTTTTTCTAGAAGCTGCGAATCCAAAATATCCGCACATAGCTCCTTCTGAAGGGCAAGTGATTGGGGTCGTGACCGGAACTTTCCGCTCATATAGATAAAATGAAAAGAGCAATTGTTCATTTTGACGGCGACTCATTTTTTGCCTCTGTTGAACAGGTGATGAACTTTAGGCTCAAAGGAAAACCGATTTTGACAGGAGGAGAGAGAGGGGCGATTACTTCTGTGAGTGTCGAGGCAAAAAAGATGGGTTTGGGAAGGGGTCTTTCTCTTGCAGATGCAAAAAAAATTTGCCCTGAGGTGGTTGTTGTTAGCTCAAGCTATCTTACGTACTCAATCTTTGCGGAAAGGATGTATGCGATTGTGCGCGAGTTTACTCCGCATGTAGAAGAGTACAGTATTGATGAGTGCTTTGCGGATATTACTTTTATAAAGAATGTTCCTTACGAAGAAACAGCGCAAAAAATAAAAAAGAGGTTAGAAGAAAGCCTCGGTATCACTTTTGGAGTAGGTCTCGGCCCAAATAAAGTCCTGGCGAAAGCAGCTTCTAAATACAGAAAGCCAGGAGGCTTTACAAGTGTAGAGCTTTTTGGGAGAGAAGAGTTTTTAAAGAATATACCAGTTGGAGCTCTGTGGGGAGTAGGTCCTTCATCGAGTAAGTTTTTGCAAAGTGAGGGGATCAAAACAGCTTTCGACTTTTCTCTAAAAGATGAGAGGTGGCTCCATAGCAATCGTATTTCTTTATCGCTTATTCATATATGGCAAGAGCTTCGCGGAAATTTTAGTTACAGAGTAGAAAAAGATGAAAAACATGTAAATAAATCTGTTATTTCTTCGGGAACATTTCGCCCAGCCACAAACAAGAGACACATCCTCCTTAGGGAGCTTTCTTGTCACGCAGAAGAAGTGTGTCAAAGAGTGCGCCTTTATGGAAGAAAAGGAAGGTATCTTCGCTTCTATCTGAAAACATCCGATTTTCGGTACCGAAGTTTTGATTTTGCTCTCTCTATTCCTCTTTCTACCCCGAATAAAATTATGGAACTCATTGAAGAAAACTTTGATCAGGTTTATAGAAGAGGAGAACTTTATCGAGCAACCGGGATTTCACTCTCGGGTCTTTTGCCTGAAGAATTTTCATCATTCGATTTGTTTGGAGAAGTGGAAGAAAACAAAAAGAACATCGCAGTTTTTTCTGTAGTTGATTCGATTGATAAAAGATTTGGCAGAGAAACAATGAGGCTTGCTTCAAGT
The DNA here is from genome assembly GCA_964446625.1 of uncultured Candidatus Saccharibacteria bacterium. GTDB lineage: Bacteria > Patescibacteriota > Minisyncoccia > Phycocordibacterales > CAIRYW01 > JAUPVJ01. Next base: position 22,535 of record CAYUPH010000004.1, on the reverse strand, counting down.
ATTGGTGAACAGGAAGAAGAAAGTTTTTATGCAAAAGAAAAATATAAAGCACCTCAACTAATTTATAAAGAAGGTAGACCGCTTCGTATTCCACTTCTTGGAATTGTTCAGTAAAACTAAGTTCTCAAAAAACACTTAACAAGGAGTTAATTGCTCTTTGTTTAGAATGTATGCCAGAGAAAGGTCGAACATTACAAATGCAGCAATTATCATTAGTTTAAATCAAAAAATATATGAATAAATTTTTATCTTTAATTGCACTCTTTGGACTAGTTGCTTCAACAGCGGGTCCTGCGCTTGCAGACTCGGTTACAGTTACAAACAGTAACGAAGCAACTGTTTCAAATAATGTATCTGTAAGTGCATCCTCTGGAGGAAATATATCACGGGGGGCCAGAGGAGGTGATGGAGCGAGGGGTGGCACAGCGTCTGCCTCAAACAATGGTTCTGCTACTGCCGGTGCTGGGGGCATGGGTGGTGAAGGAGGAAGCGGAGGTTCGATTACAACTGGAAATGCAATTGGTACAGCAGTTGTACAAAGCGATGTGAACTCATCTGATATTACTGTGAGTGTCACAGATAGTAGCGATGATGACGAATATAATGAAACTCTTCGGGTTCGATCTAATACAGGATCAACACAAAGTGGATCACACGATTATTCACATGAGAGTACAGACAATTCAACCGACTCTCATTCAATAGACGAAAGTCATTCAAACAATGAAACTCAAAGCAGTTGGCAAGGTTCTTCTTCACACAGTGACGAAGAAAACGCATCTCAAAATGAGTCCGCAGGAAATTCATCTTCAAACAGTGGAAACAGTAGTTCATCAACAAACGACGACGGGGACACAGACTCCTCTTCTTCAAACGAATCAGAATCCTCTGATTCAGCGACTAATTCGAACTCTTCCTCTGCCTCAGAGTCTAGTAGCTCTTCTTCAGCAAATGACCAAAGCTCATGGCAGCAATCAGGAAGTTCTACAGGAGACACACGAAGTGAAGATAGAAACACCGTCACAGATGTAAGAGACACTGAGACAGAGTCTACAGATGTGTTTGCAGAAGAGCACGATAACTATGAACTTGATTATACAAGAACATATGTTGGAAGTGACGATTCTCTTGAGGTGACTAATACAAATAGAGGGGGTGCGGCAAACTCTGTCGGAGTTGCGGCCAACTCTGGTGGAAACCTCTCTGAAGGAGCTTCAGGAGGAGATGGAAGTTATGGAGGAACAGGAACAGTCAGTGGTGCATCTGGACAAGCCGGATCATCTACTGGAGGTGAAGGAGGTCGAGGAGGAATTGGTGGCCGAGGAGGAGAAGTCCGAACTGGCACAGCTGATTCTGCTGCTGAGGTAATAACAGTAAGCAATCGATCAGTCATTCGAGTGACTAGATAACTTAACCTTTTTTCCAAGAGCTCTCTTTAAAAAAAGAGAGCTCAATGGAAAACGGGCATAAAAATATGAAAAGAAAAACAAATTTAAAATTCATTTCAGCCATCCTTGCAATTCTGTTATTTGTAAATATTTCTTCACCGTATTTTTTGTATGCAGAAGAAGAAATTCCTGCAGAAGCTTCGTCTGAAGAAAGTGTAACTGCCTCTGATCAATATGACCCAAGTTTAAATAGTCAAATTGAAGATAGTGTAAACACAGAAGAAGAAACTGAAGAAGAAATTCCTGCGGATGGAGTTACTCCAAATGACGATGAGACTAAGAATATAGAATCCTTAGATGAAGAATTATCTTCAGAGACAAACGGTGAGGTAGAAACACCAGCAAGCATAGATGAGGAAGCACCAGCTGAAGAAAACACGCCAATAGAAAGTGAGGGAGGACAGGGTGAAGTAGCAAGCACAACACCCTCTTTTCAAAATGAAGTGGAAGAAAATATTGCTTCGTCTACTCCTGTTTTAAATGATTCAGAAGCAACCTCGACTCCCACAATTTTGACAGGTGAATCAGTTGCACTGGCAAATGTACTCAATATAGTAAACACGAACTTTATTAATTCTGAAGGAGTAATATATTTTTCAAACTTTTTGGACTATGTAAATGATTCGATTGATTTTCGAAAAATGTCTCCAGGAGCGTTTGGGCAAAATGATTTAGACCTACAAGTAAATGTGTCAAACAACGCGACGATTGAAAACAATTTGACTGTAGCGGCTGTTTCCGGAGAAAACGAAATTGAAGGGGCGGAGAACGCAGAAATCAAAACAGGCAATGCGTACGCTGGGCTCAATCTAGTAAACCTTGCTAATACAAATGTTGTAGATACTAATTATCTTCTTGTGACTATTAACGCATTTAAAGATGTAAATGGTGATATTGTATTTCCAAACTTTTCAAACCTTCTTAGTTCGTTACGCAGTGGAGGACAGAGCGCGGAGGATGCTCTAGTACAAAACGAGGCAAAAGTAGAAACTTTGGTAGATGCGGTTTCTGACTCGGGAGGTAATGAAGTGGAAGGCGCTGCTTCATCTACCATAAACACAGGTGTTTCTCATTCTGCTGTAAATGTTTTTAACAAAATAAACCAAACTGAAATTGGTGATGAACAGTTCTCCATTTTACTTCGAGTAGAAGGAGATTGGGCGGGTGAAGTTTTTGGTGCTCCAAATGATTTATCATGGAGTGCTGGCCCAGGAGGTGTCTTTCTTTTTTCTAAAACGAGTGGAAGTACTCCGAGCGTGGGTGGAGTTCATTTTGAAGGGGAAAATAACGCAGGTATAAAAAACAATGTAGCGGTTACTGCGTTAACTGGAGACAATCATATTGAGGCAAAGGACAGTGCGCAAATTACAACAGGAGATTCTTTTGTAGGGGCAAACATAATCAATGTTGCTAACTCGAATGTGGTAAGTAAAAACTGGGTCATGGCAATTATAAATATTTTTGGAGATTTCAAAGGAAACATTGCTTTTGGACGTCCTGATTTATGGGTGGGCGGGATTGCGGATACTCCAGGACGAATTGAAAGTGGTTCGTCTGTTACCTACCACATGAGCGTCATAAATAATGGTGACTCCAAAGCAACAAATGTAGTCTTAAAAAATACTTTCAACTCGAATGATATAAGGATTACAGACGCGGATACTGACTTTACTACAGAAGGAGAAAGTGTCTTTTGGAATATTCCAGAAATTCCTGCAGGAGGAGCGGTGGAAATATCTTACGAAGCAGAGGTTTTAACGAACGAAACAGAAAAAGAGATTGAAAGTAAAATTGAAGCTTCGTCAAAAGAAACTGACGACAATGGTGATGATAATTCGGACTCACTTGTTATTCGAACCTCTGGTAAAACTTATTATAATGATGAGGAAGATGAGGAGGAAGAAGAGGAAGAGGAGCCTGTTCCTATTCCGGAGACAACTATAAATGTCCAAAGACTTACACGGTCAGCGACTGTTAGTGCAAAAAATCTTAAGGTAAAAGAGGAACTTACTTTAGAAAATACAGGGGAGGAAGGTTCTGAAGAAGTATTTCTTTATGATGTGTTAAGAGGTCCAGACGGAAATGTTGTTCAATCAGTTCCATTTACAATAGGGAAACTAAAAAAAGGAGAAAAAGTAACAGTGTCGTATGATATTGATTTTTCTTCGGAAGCAAAAAGAGGTGAATATACCCTTGCGGCAACTGTTACTGGAAAAAATATTAGTAAGGTAGATTTTGACTCAAAGGGTGTTATATATTTTGTAGAAGAGGATACACATACGGAAGAGGAAAATAAAGAAGATGTTACATATCCACACTCTGATCAGGTTTCAGGCAGAGGAGGTATTGTGCTTGGTGCCAGCACGGAGGACCTCCAGCCTGCAGAGCTTCTTATTGCAGAAGAGGCGTACCATCTTCGAAACCTTCTTTTATTCATTCTCTTTGCAATTCTTTGCTTTGGAGTGGTTGCATTTCGTAGGCGCAGGTCACAATCTGGGAGATATGCAAGAGGTTGAAAATCTTTCAATTTAATGTAATTTTAATGAGTAAAGGTAGATAATAAATAAGTATAAATATGCAGGATATGCAGGACATATTTCATTATGACCCTAAAAAGAGATTTCAGGTGGCCCTCGAAGCAGCAGAATTAGCGAGCTTTGATTGGGATATTCCGTCAGACAAGATTCTGTGGAACAAACAGTTTTTTGATATTTTTGGTGTACGAGTTACTAGCCGGCGAGGAGGAATGAAGGACTTCATAAAGTTAATTTACGAAAGTGATAGAAAATATTTTAAAAAGCAACTTACTGGTGCGTTAAAGAGTGGAAGTCTCGAAGGTGATTTTCGCATAATTAGAGGTGATACAGAAGAAATTAGATGGATTCGAATTTATGGACGAGTGGCGGAAGTTCGGGGGAAGTTTCCTGTTCGAATCTCGGGCGTCCTTTATGATTCAACAGAACGTCACGAAACAGAAAAGATAAGAAACTGGCTTTCGGAAATTGTTGAGTCCTCACGCGACGCGATCCTCAGTTTTAGTACAGAGGGAGAAATTTTGACCTGGAACAGAGGTGCAGAAAACATGTTTGGCTATAAAAAAGAAGAGGCAATAGGAGAGCGCCTCGCAATGCTAGTGCCTTATGAAAATATGCATGAGCACAGAAAGTTCCTTGAACTTATGCGACAAGGAAAAAGTCATCCTCGTGTTCAGACTGTTCAGCTTGCAAAGGGGGGAAGAAGAGTTGATGTATCTCTTACGGCTTCAGCAATCAAAGATAGAGAAGGGAGAGTGATTGGAGTAACGGCAACATTTAGAGATATTAGTGATCTTAAAAAAACACAAGATAGTCTTATTGCAAGTAAAGAAAAATACGAAGCATTTATTGCTCACAGTTCCGAAGGTATTTACCAACTTGAGCTCGAAGAGCCAATGCCGATATCTCTTTCGGTAAAGAAACAAATTAACTTTATCTATCGCAATGCGATTCTGGCAGAATGTAACGCTGCTATGGGAATCATATATGGCATTGGAAAGACAAAAAGCTTTGTGGGAATGAAACTTCGAGATTTCGCTTCGGACTTTGAAGAAGAAATAAAAGAGCATATTCGTGACTTTATTCGCTGTGACTACCAGTTACAGGAGTATGTCATTATGCGAACAGATAAAAAAGGAGAGAAGAAATATCTTATAAACAATGTGTCCGCAATTATTGAGCACGGCAAGCTTTTGCGAGTGTGGGGACTTCAAAGAGATATAACCGAGCAGAAGAGAATTGAAAAGCAAAAAGATGAGTTTATGGGTATTGTTACTCACGAGCTTCGTACACCTGTAACAAGTGTGAAGGCCTACACGCAACTTCTTGAAAAACAGCTCAAAGGGAGAGGAGACAATGCAACTGCTGAGGTTCTTGGAAAAGTAAACGGACAGCTCGGGCGCCTTTCAAAACTTATTAACGATCTATTGGATGTGACAAAAATCGAAGGAGGTAAGCTTACTTTTGAACCAGTTACTTGTGATCTCTACGATCTTGCAAAAGAGATTGTAGATGAAGTACAGGTAACAACACATAAGCACAAGATTCTTCTTACAGGAGACACGAGTGCAATGGTTGTCTGTGACAGGGATAGAATGGGTCAGGTTATAATGAACCTACTTACAAATGCTATAAAGTATTCTCCAGATTCAAGGAGGATTGTCGCGAATGTTCTTGAACTCAGGGATAAAGTACAACTTTCTGTTGAAGATTTTGGTCTAGGAATTCCGCTTGCAATGCAGGACAAGATTTTCAAGAGATTTTTTAGAGTAAGTGGCCAGGATAGAGAGACTTATCCAGGACTCGGACTCGGGCTTTATATCTGTAAGCAAATAATGACAAAAGAAAAAGGAAGAATTTGGGTAGAAAGCAAAGAAGGACGAGGGTCCAAATTTATTATTGAGCTTCCGAAAAAGAAGCAAAAAAAGAGGCAACTTTTAGATTGGTAAAAATATGAATGAGCAACCAAAAAAAATCATGGTAGCAGAGGATGATCCTGCTATTTCCGATGCGTTACGAATAATTCTCGAGAGCGAAGGGTATGAGGTTCTCCTTTCTAGGGACGGAATGGATGCGCTTCACCTCGAAAAGGATATTCCTAACCTGCTTCTTCTTGATATATGGCTCTCAGGTGTGGATGGAAAGAAAGTGTGTGAACACCTAAAAAAGAAGAAAGATACAGCGGACTTGCCTATTATTTTGGTCTCAGCAAACAAAGATATTGCTGTTATTGCAGAGGAGTGTGGTGCCAATGACTTTCTTCCTAAACCATTTGAGCTCGAGGAACTCCTCTCAAAAGTAAAGACTCATATAAAGTAGCTTCATGAAGACTTAATGTTCAAATTCTATAATTAAACCATGAAAATAATACTTATCGATGATGATGCAATCTTTGCTGAAGGAATAAAAAAAGTCCTTGAAGGCGAAGGGTTTGCGGTTGATGTTTTTTTGGAAGCAGAAAAAGCGCTTAGGCATGTCCTTCTTCATGGAGGTTCTTACGATATTATCCTTCTTGATATGCTTATTCCAGAGATTAGTGGAAAAGAAATTTGTAAGAGGGTAAGGGAAGCAAAAATCGATACTCCAATTGTGATGCTTTCAGGGGAAAGTGATGTTGAAGAAAAAGTAGCTGCGTTAAACATCGGAGCGGATGATTATATTACAAAACCTTTTTCAGTAAACGAGCTTGTTGCAAGGCTTCAGGCCCTTCTTCGGCGACCAAAATCAGTTCAAGACTCGGAGCTCATTGTGGGAGATATAGTGTTAAACCCACAAACACGGCAGGTATATAAAGATGGTGAGGAAATTAAACTCACACTAAAGGAGTTTAGTGTCCTTGAGTACCTGATGCGCTATCCGAACAAAGTAATTCCGCGAGACCAAATCCTTGACCATGCATGGGATTTTAACTTTTCATCTCTTAGTAACATTATAGATGTTCATATAAATGGACTTCGCAAAAAAATGAAGCTTGGCAAAGGGGGAATCCTTGAAACGGTGAGAGGAGTTGGATATAGACTTCGGGATTCGTTCACACAAAGAAAATAAAATGTCAGAAAGAGGAGAAGAAAACAAAAAATGGGTTCATGACGTTCGTGGAAAACTAGCAAGTATTCTTCTCTATATAGAACTTCTTGAGAAAAACTATTCAATGAAAAGTGATAAAAATTCTGAGATTGTGACCCATATTAAAAGCGCAGTCAAAGAAATAAATACTCTTCTTAGTGAAAAGAAATAAATGGATTACTCTTTTTCTCTTAAAAATCTACAAAAACAAATTCTCATCATTGACGATGATGCGCTCATTTCAAAGCCTATTTGCTATGCTTTTCGTACCTCGGGCTTTGATGTGTCTGTTGCGGAGAATTTCGAGGAAGCAGGAGAAAAGCTTAAAAGAAAAACTCCACACCTCATTCTTCTTGACCTTATTGTTCCTGGCAAAATAAACGGTTTTGATTTTTTGAAGAGTCTCAAGGAGCACAGCACTTTCTCGCTTATACCCGTCCTTGTTATGTCGAGTCTTAGTCAAAAGGACGATATTGATTTTTGCTTCGAAAACGGAGCAAAAGCATACATGGTGAAGTCTGAGTTTTCTTTACATGATATTTTGAAAAAAGCAGAAGAAATTCTTGCAGAAGGAGAGAAGGAGGGGGTGTCCACAAAATAAAGTTGTCTTTCCAGGTAAAAGGAGGCTATAATATAAGTATGGCTAAAAGATTATCACAAGACATCAAAAATAAAGCCTCTCGATCTCGCAAGACAAAAAAAAGACTTGCAGTAAAGAGAGCTAAAATTGCTGCAAAGAAAAAAAAGTAATTTCCTTTCTTTAAAGCAACAAAAAAACAGGCTCTGCCTGTTTTTTTGTTTTAAGTAAATCTTAATTTATCTATGTTACGATGGAGGAAAGCTTAATAAAACAAAACTATGCAAAAAATCACACCATTTCTTTGGTACAACACTGAGGCAGAAGAAGCAATGAATTTTTATATTTCTATTTTTGCTGCAAGAGGACAAAGTGCAAAAATTATTGCTCTTAACAAAAATGAAGAAGATGGAAAAGTTTTTTCGGTACGCTTCGAGCTTGCGGGTCAGGAATTCCACGCCCTAAACGGTGGACCTCACTTTAAGTTTAGTGAAGCGGTTTCTCTTTTTGTTAATTGCGACACGCAGGAGGAGGTAGATTGGTATTGGGAGAAGCTATCAGAAGGTGGAGAAAAAGGGCAGTGTGGGTGGCTGAAGGATAAGTATGGTCTCTCGTGGCAAATTGTTCCCAAAGAATTAGACGAGATGATTGGAAATAGTGATAGAGCAAAGGCAAAAAAGGCAATGAATGCCATGCTTCAGATGACAAAGCTAAGTATTGATGATCTCCGGCGTGCAATGGAGTCTTAGAAATTCGCAAGGGTTTATATTATAATTAGAAGGTAAAATATATTAACGAAATAATAAAAAGATATGAAAAAAAGTTCATTAATTTTTTCTTCTTTGTTTATTTTAGGAGTCTTGCTTAGTGCCGCTCCAGCGAAAGCTGCCAGCTGTGTATTTGCGAGAAACCTGGATATAAACGACGTGGGAGAAGATGTTCGGTGTCTCCAAAAGTTTTTAAATAGCTCAGGATATAGGATTTCGAGCACAGGCCCTGGGTCCAGCGGACTTGAAACAACAAAGTTTGGTCAACTAACAAAACAAGCGCTCGCACGGTGGCAAGCTGCAAACAAACTTACACCAGCGAGTGGATATTTTGGACCCGCTTCGAGAGAGTTTTACCAGAGACTGTTTGGCGGAGTCCCCGTACAAGTTCCAAACACTCCAGTTGTCGTCACTACTACTCCTTCAAAATCAAGCGAACAAAGGGAAGCAGAGAAAGCTATAACTAAAGCAATTGATCAAATTGAAGAAGCAGAGGATGAAGCTGACGACAATGATGGAAGCAATGTAGATGATGATATTGATGACGCAAAAGCAGAACTTTTTAATGCAGTACAGAAGTATTTTGATGGAAACTATTCGAAGGCAATAAGCTCAGCTGAAGATGCGTTTGATATCGCAGAAGAAGCATTTCAAGATGCAGGAGGGGAAACTCAGGAAGATGAAATTGACACGCTTATAAACGAAGTTGATGATCGAATTGACGAAGTACGAACAAAAATCAAAAATGCAGATAGGAACGGAGATGATGTTGATGAAGCAGAGGATTTACTTGCCGAAGCGGAGGATTTACTAGATGAAGCGGAGGATAGGTTTGATGATGAGGAGTATGATGAAGCAGAGGATTTGGCAAAGGACGCGGAGGACAAAGCTGATGACGCAGAGGACGCTATAGGAGAAGCATCAGATGATAAAGAAGATGCAGAAGATGCCATAGATGATGCAAAAGAAGCGATCTCAGACGCAAAACAAGAAATTAGTGATGCTGAGGATGACGATGAAGATACGGACGAAGCTGAGGATTTACTAGATGAAGCAGAGGATCTCCTCGATGACGCTAGAGAAGCTTTGGATGACGAAGACTATGAAGAGGCTGAGGATTTGGCAAAAGAAGCAGAAGATAGAGCAGAAGACGCAATAGATGCACTCTAGGAAAAGTCACCCACAAAAAAACTCCGCGAAAGCGGAGTTTTTTTGTGGGTGACTAGTAGTTACTTAGATTAACGTCTACTTTTTTGTCTCCACTTTGAACTGAGACAGAGCCTGTTTGTCCTACTTTTGAAGTAATGACGCTTACTGTTTTTGCTCTATTTTGTACATTTACGCTTCCAGAGTTTCCGTTTTGAGAAACCTCAATCCTACCATTTGATCCGTTTTTTGAAACATTTACTGAAAGTGATTTTTCAAGATCGTCTTTCTTTACAGATTTAGTAAAGAGGAATCCATACCATGGAGTATGAACTGTCACAGTATTGTCATCGTTTGAAACAGAAACCTCTGTCTTAAGAGTTGTTCCAAAAACTCCAAGGAATTTAGCATCTTGGTCAAAGACCACTCTCACTTCCTTATCGTCGGTTTCTACGTCCTCGATGTTAGAGTAAGAACTAACTACTACATTGTTATATGCAGAAAGGTCTTCGTCGCTTTTAATAAGCTCTACTGTGTTTCCTGACAGATTAATTACAGCACTTCGACTGTTATCGTCTAGATTATTTCCATCAAGAAGAACTTTAAGGGATCCGTTTGTATTAGTAACATTTACTGTGCCAGACACTCCATTTACAGTGTAATTTGCATTTATAGTACCATTTGTATTAGTAACATTTACTGTTCCTGTATAAGGTTTTCCATCCACAGAGACATTTGTTTTTACATTTACTCCTCCGTTAGTATTTGTGACATTTACGGTACCTGCCCCAGTTCCATTTTTTAGGTTCACATTTGCTGCCGCATCCAGGTCAACCTTAACTTGTTTGTCTCCACTTCCAACTGTAAATGAGCCTGTATCATATGCTCCTGCAACACCTGTTCCTGAGAGGGTGAGTGCCAAAGCGAGTAGTGCTTTATATTTCATAGTTTTAATTATTAAGCTTCTAAGACCCTTTCGGGTCCTTTAGATTATAGTATGAAGTCATACTAAAACAAGTAAATAAGAGTTTTCACCTTTTTATAAAATCACTATCCTTCTATAATTGAACTTGTCGATTAGTAACCTTAAAATAATTTTTATGAGTAAATATTATAAAATTTTATGTGCGCTTGCTCTCACTCTTCTTCCAGTTTCATCATTTGGAGCTATTGAAAGAGCAAACCTTACAGGAGGAGGGGGAGAAGCTGACGCATATAGTACAACAATCTCTATTTCAGAAAATGGAGAGTACGTTGCTTTCTTTTCTACTGCATCAAACCTTGTTGCAGGGGATACAAATGGTGTAGGAGACGTGTTTGTCAAAAACAGAAACACTGGGGACATAGAAAGAGTAACTCTTTCATCTGCTGGAGTACAGCAGAACAAATCAATTAACACTAGAGTATCGATTTCAGATGACGGTCGCTATGTTGCGTTTATGTCATCTGCAACAAACCTTGTCGCAGGGGATACTAATGGAAAGATAGATGTGTTTGTGCGAGACCGACAGACAAACACAACAGAGCGAGTGTCTGTTGCAACAGATGGAACACAAGGAAATAAAGATGATGTAGACGGAGCAACTGTTGTCATTTCAGGAGACGGACGCTATGTTGCGTTCCTCTCTAAAGCAACAAATCTTGTAGCAGGGGATACAAATGGTTACGCAGATGTATTTGTGCGAGATCGGCAGACAAACACGACAGAGAGAGTCTCTGTTGGAGCAGGTGGAGCACAGGGTAACTTGGATGCCCGAACAGGGCTTGGAATTTCAGATGATGGTCGCTATGTTGCTTTTAACTCAAGGTCATCAAACCTTGTTACAGGAGACACGAATGCAGGGAGCCCAAATGGAGGGAACGATACTTTCGTGCGGGACAGACAGCTGGGAACAACTGAGCGAGTAAGTATTGCTGATAATGAAGCCGAGTCTAATGGAGACAACATTACTGGATACAATGTAACAATTTCATCAGACGGACGCTATGTTACATTTGCTTCTGATGGAACAAATCTTGTGGCAGGAGATACAAACTCTGCAACAGATATTTTCCTAAGAGACAGAACTCTTGGAACAACAGAAATGGTCTCTGTTGCAGACGATGAGAGTATTGGAAATGGAGCAATTCAGTATGGGGTTGCAATGTCTGCCGATGGACAGCTTGTTGCATTCTCTTCTAGTGCCACAAATCTTGTAGCAGGGGATACAAATGGAGAGATTGATGTATTTGTTCGAGACCGAAGTACTTCTTCAACAAGACGAGTTGTTGCATATGATAGCTCTGAGGCTAATGACTCAGTCAAAATAGGAAACCTTGCACTTTCTCCAGACGGGGGATATCTTGGATTCCTTTCTGCTGCAACAAATCTTGTAGCAGGGGATACAAATGGAGTTGCGGATGCTTTTGTAGAATACTAAAAGCTACACTCAAGTTCAAAAAAGCCCTGTAAGTATGCAGGGCTTTTTTACTTGAGTCACTAAAAATAAGGTGTATAATTGAGTAACGGGAAGAAAAAATACAGTCATAGTAGAAAGAAAATAATTCTCTCCCACTCATTATTCACTCTTTTATTCTTGAATGTTTAAACAAACGAACAAAATCGCGATTTTTTCTTTGGCATTAATTTTTCTAATTGAGCCACTCTCTCTTTTTGCAGCAACAGAAAGAGTCTCTTTAGCAGACGATGAAATTGAGGCAAATGCAGCAACTATTACTCTTGCTGTTTCTTCAGACGGACGCTACATAGCATTTCTTTCTACTGCAACAAACCTGGTGCCTACAGATAGTGACACTGTTGCTGATGTTTTCGTTCGGGATCGAACACTTGGAACTACAGAGCTTATTAGCGTTTCAACAGCGGGAGTAAAACAAGATGTTGGTAATTCTTCTGGACGTTTAGTAATTTCACCAGATGGAAGGTATGTGCTTTTTTTATCAAACGCCACAAACCTTGTAGCTGGGGACGGAAACGGCAAAGCGGATGCATTTATTCGAGACAGACAACTCGGAACAACAGAGATTGTTTCTATTGGTGACGACGAATCTATTGGAAATGGAAACAGTGCTGTAAACGGAGTAACTCTGGCAATGACTCCAGATGGACGATATATTGTTTTTCAATCAGTATCTACAAACCTTGTTGCAGGAGATTCGAATGTAAAAACAGATGTTTTTTTGCGCGATAGGACCCTTGGAACTACTGAGATAGTTTCTCTTGCGGATGATGAAAGTCTTGGGAATGCTAATACACGAACAGGAGTAGCGATTTCAGATGATGGGCGCTACATAGCATTTAACTCCGCTGCATCAAACTTAGTTGCAGGGGATTCGAATGGAAACGACGATACGTTTTTGCGTGACCGAACACTTGGAACTACGGAGCGAATCAGTGTTTCAGATGGAGAAGCGGAGGTTGCTTCAGGAATTGTGACAGGGTCAACAGTTTCAATATCTTCTGATGGGCGCTATGTTACTTTTGTATCTGATTCAGACAGTCTTGTTACTGGTGATAGTGGCGGAATAGCTGATGTTTTTGTTCGTGACCGTACATTAGGAACAACGGAAAGGGTATCGGTTGCTGACGATGAATCACAGGCAAATGCTCTCTCTGGAGCAGGTGTGGCTATTTCAGATAGTGGCCGATATGTTACTTTTTATTCTACCGCAACAAACCTTGTACCAGGAGACACAAATGCACATGGTGATATTTTTATTCGTGATAGAACACTTGGTACTACTAAAATTGCAAGCTATGCGAATGATGATTCGTTAGGAAACGCCGATGTGACAAGTGGACACACTGCAATGTCGCCAAATGGAACATATGTTGGTTTCCTTTCCGCTGCAACAAACCTCGTCTCAGGAGACAGTAATGCCGTTGCAGATGCCTTTGTATATTACCTTTCTGGCGGAGACTCAACTCCACCTGCAATTTCAAGTGTTGCCTCAACAACAGGAGAAACAACCGCGACAATCACATGGAACACTGATGAAGCAGCTTCGTCTTCTGCGCGTTTCGGATTATCAACTTCATACGGTACCACTTCTACTTCAACAGGAACAAGTACGCATTCAGTGAGTCTTTCTGGACTTACCTCAAACACACTTTATCACTTTGCTTTATATGCTACAGATAGCACCGGAAACAGCGCAACTACAACAGACTATACTTTTACAACAACTTCCGGAGCACCAACAATTACAAATATTTCTTCTGATAAAGCAGATGGAACCTATGGAGTCGGAGAAGTAATTGATATAGATGTTACTTTTTCTGAAGCGGTGACTTCAACTGGTCTAGTCACAGTGACTCTTGAAACTGGATCAACAGACAGAACTTGTACATTTACAGTAAGCAACTCAACTACAGGAACTTGTAATTATACTGTGCAGGCAGGAGATAATTCCCTAGATCTTTCAGTTTCTTCTGTCTCAGGAACAATAAAAGATGCAGATGATAATTCTATGGTGAGTTTTTCTCCGGGAGTGAACCTAAATGACAATAAGGAAATTGTTATTGATGGAGTAAGCCCTGCTATATCTTCTGTCGCAACATCATCTGCAATTACAACAGCGACAGTGGATTGGACAACAGACGAAAGTGCAGACTCAGCGATTTGGTATGGAACAACAAGTGGAGTCTATACTACTTCAACTTCAAGTAGTGCGCTCCGTACATCGCAGAGTCTCACAATGACAGGTCTTTCAGGTGGAACGCTCTATTATTTTGCCCTTGTGTCGAGAGATGCTTATGGAAACACATCTACTTCAACAGAATACTCCCTTACAACTTTATCCGCTCCTGACACTACTGCGCCTGTGATTTCAAATGTTGCCTCTTCAACAACGACAACAACTGCAACAATTACATGGAATACAAACGAAAACTCAACATCAACAGTTAATTTTGGAGCTACAACAGGATATGGTACAGCATCGAGCTCTTCTTCTTTGACTTCTAGTCACCAGATAATTCTCTCAGGACTTACGCCTAGTACCACTTACCACTTTCAGGTGTCCTCTGGTGACGCGGCATTTAATTATGCGACATCTTCTGACTATACATTTACCACAGCAGATGTCGATGTGACCGCTCCCACACTTACTTCATTTACCTCAGGAAGTGCTGATGGAACCTATACTCCAGGAGACACTGTTACAATTGTTGCAAACTTTAATGAATCCCTTACTGCAACATCGACCTTAACTATTACTCTTGATACAGGTGCTAGTGTAATTCTGTCTTCTGTCTCTGGTAGCACAATCACCGGAACATATACAGTATCAGCAGGAGAAAATTCAAACGACCTCACAGTTTCTTCTATTACAGGAGCTGATGTCTCTGATACTTCTTATAATAGATCGACGTCGTATTCTGTTCCAGCTACACCAAACAATTTAGGAGATGATGCAAATATAGTTGTGACCGAGGAGGCTCAAAATGAAAGAAGGATAACAACAGGTTCTAGGGCAAAGAGTAAGGTTAAAACAGACAATAATACTCCACAAAACCCACCGAAAAACGACAATGATAAAGCTCCTCTCTGCGAACTTTACTTAAAGGAGTTCATTTCTGTTCTAGGAAATAATTCTAAAGGGGAAGTGGAGAAGCTGCAGACATTCTTAAATGAGTTTGAAAATGAAAGTCTTTCTATAACCGGAACTTATGATAAAGAAACAATTGACGCCGTAAAAAGATTCCAAGCAAAATATAGCGCGGAAATACTCCTTCCTTGGGGATTAAAAGCACCAACGGGCTTTGTGTATACAACAACAAAGGCAAAGATAAATGCACTGAATTGCGGTAAATCAATTGGGTGCCCATTTTTTACAGAGTATGCAAAAGTAGGAGAAAATAAGGAAGAAGTAAAAAGAATCAAGAATTTTTTAAACATTCTTTCTGGCAATGATACTTTAGCGGTAGATTCAAGTTTGTTTGATTCATATACTCTAGAGAGAGTGAAAGACTATCAAAATAGGTATAAAGGAACAGTTCTTCTGCCTTGGGGACTATCTTCTGCCACAGGATACTGGTACAAGACAACAAAAGCTAGTGCGAACACTTTTATGGGTTGCGTTGATGTTCCTATTCTTTAGACTTTTTTCGAAGAATAAAGATACTCATTAGTGAGTTTGTAATAATCATAAATATTGAGTGGAGAGTTGTTGCTACATTGTACGCCTCTAGCGCAAAGAGTGATAGTGCGTGTCTTGAAACATTCATTATGTAGAGAATCGGTTTCTCGGTCCCTGGGTAGCGCCATGTTTTTCGGAGAGTTGGTATGAAAGCAATGACGTCTATTGAAACAACAACAATAACTGAAATTGTGGGATCCTTTGTCAGGTACCAAGGAATGAGTCCGAGTATACATACTACAAGGATCACAGAATCAATTTTTTTTACATGTTTGAATCCGTTTTTTAGTGAGAAAAAGAAAATAAGAATTGTAAACATTTCAGAAACTCCTGTGGGGATTGCTCCAAGCCCCGCGCCTTTTGCTGTTTGACCAAAGAAAGTGACTAGAGAAACAATTGACCAAACAAACCAAGTGTACGCATGGGGTTCAGTTTCACCCTTTAGAACACTTCGAAGGTAGGGTAGATTACCTACAAATGCAAAGAGAGAGGCGATAATAACAAGAGTTAGTTGCATTCTTATTTAGCTTTAGATTCAACCTCAAGTTTTTTTACCCGCGAATCAAAATACTTTTCTGCAGCAGAAAGATCATCATCGATAACTTTGATTTTCTTGATATCCTCTTCACTTAGTGATCTTTTTGTCTTTTCAATTATAGCGCTAGTATTTGCTTTATCTTTTCGGATAATATCAAAGACTTGTTTTATATCGATTGCACCCCCATGAATATGATCTTTGATATGTACTTTGAGAACATAAATCTTTCGAAGTAGGAAAAGAATAACGAGGATAAGTATGATTGCGAGAAGAATGAGTACTTTTACAAGATCAATCTTCTGAAGAAGTGTTGTTAATTTTGAGAAAATGTTTCCTTGAAGACGAGTTGTTGTCCAAGGAGAAAGACTACTTTTTAGCACATCACCTTCTGTAACAGCTGCTCTTAGTTTAAGCATCTTGCCTTCAAATGTGTCAGGAATGTTTAGAATAAAGCTACCACTTTCGTCAGAAGAAGCTTTGAACTCCATTTTTTCTCCATTCTCTGTTTCAGCGAAAACCGTAATCTCTACGCCCGCATAAGTTGTTTTACCACTTACAGCAACTGCTTCTCCTTCAGTAGAAGTTTCCGGGAGTGGAGAGAGAGTTGGAGTATCCAGAATTCTCTCCGGAACAGTGACGGTAAGTTCTTTTTCAGTGCTGTTTCCTGCATTGTCGTATGCAACAAGGGTAAGCTTTTGTTCACCACTCGGTAGAGATGGAAGAGTGATTGTAGTTGTGTCACCCTTTACCGCGTCTGCTGTCAGCTTGTCACTGAGAGCCGAACCTTTCACTTCAAAAGATTTTATGCCTGAGAGGGAATCCTTTGCAGAGGCAAGAAGGATAAAAGATTCACCTTCCTCTTTAAATTCGCCCGATACACCTTCTGGAGCTGTTTGGTCGATTTTGATCTTTCGGTGAGTTATAGGTCCCCATCCAGAATCATTACGCGCTCTTATGTGGAGATACCAAACTCCGTTAACTAAGTTTTCAAGTGTTTTAGATCGAACAGGTGGTGCGTACACAACAAGGGGAACTGAGTCTGAGTGTGAACCAAGAAGAGTTTGCACAGCATTTACGTCGCCAGGGAGGCTCCATGTGAAGAGTGCCTTGGTTCCGTTATACCAAGTGTCTTCGGTTGGAATATCTCTTGAATTTAGGGCGATAAGACCAGGTACTCTTCCTGTAGAAGTAGGAGTTGGTGTAACAGTTGGAGTAGGAGCAGGCGTAACTGGCGCTTCGGCAACTGGAGCCGGCGCGTCGCTTCCTGGTGCATGGCGGGCAACTTCCGTTCCAAGCCCATCGTTTGCTCTGATTGATTCGGTGGTGAACGTGAATGATGGAGAAATTGCTGACTTTGCTTTAAAAATAATTCGCGCTACTTTTCCGCTTGTTCCTTTAAACCCTGGATTTGGAACACCACCGTTGAAAGAAACTTGTCCTGAAGAATTTGAAAATGTAGGGGATTCAATCCAGATAGAAAGAATTGAGTCGCTACTTAAAACTGACTCAACATTTAAAAGAGAGGGTTTAAAAGTAATAACTGCTTCGCCGTTGTTTACTGCCTGTCCTTCGCTGTTTATGTATACCGTTGCTCCGGAGAGTTCACCTGCGGTAAGAGAAGTTTTGTCCGGTACGATATAAAAGTAAGCAGCGTCTGCATGCGCAGTAAGAAGAAAAAGTGCACAAATTGTGAGAAGTGTTTTTCTAAACATTCTTTCTTTTGAGGGTTTGAATGATTATTCGTAGGAGGATAAGGAGACCAATAATAAGTGCAAGGTTTCGAGTTCTGTGACTGCTGTTTGGATCAAAGACAGCTTCTTTTTTGTTTCCTGCCTTGTCGTATGCAATTACTGTAACCTTACTTTGAAGACTTTGGTCTCTAAGAATATATGGCGATCCAGAACGAACTGTCTCAAAACCGGACTCACTGACTTCGTAGTAATCAATTCCTGAATCTTCATCTGTGGTGTAGAAGCTAATAAAATGCTTGTCTTCAAAAACTGATGGATCATGACCTACTTCAAGACTAAAATCTTTTGGGGAAGTTTCATCATTTTGTATAAGTGCAGAAAGGGAATCAATTTTTATATCGTCTTCATTTGCAACAGAAATTTTTATGTCTTTTGTTGGAATAGCTACTCTTGTTCCTTTGCCATCATTTTTATATGCTGAAGCATTTTGAAGTCCTAAAATAATGTCTCCTGCACTTTCTGGTTTTACAGCAATAGTAAAGAGATGAAGCGCGGGTCCACTTACTCCTGCTGTTGTTCCTCCAGTAAAAGAGATTTCATTTTTTATAAGAGAAGGTTTGTTTGGCCAAAGGGTAAAGATTGAACCACCAACAAGAATATTTTTTACGATCTCCGGTTTGTTTATCGTCACCACTCCTTCCATGCTGTTAACTTCCACACCCTCAGTATTTAGATAAACCTTGAGAAGAAGGGTGTCGTTTGCACTTGCGTAGCCTCCTTTGTTTGCAAAGACGTCAAAAGCCTGGCTTTTAAGGGGAATGAGACAGAGAAGCGCGAGAAGAAGATAAGTTTTAAGTGTATTTTTTTTCATGTTTAGAGTGCTTTACCTCGTGTACCCCATTGTGAGAGAAGGATAGAGAAGTCCACAGAGTCTACTTTTGTATCTTTGTTAACGTCGACACAAGTATTTTTAAATGGTGGTTTTGTTTTCCAGAATGAAAGAAGGATAGAGAAGTCTACAGAGTTAACTTTATCGTCACCATTAAAATCTGCTCCTTTACATACGCCACCACCTGAAGATGTACCAGTGCTTGATGAACCACCTCCACCTCCGCCACCACTAGAGCCACCTCCTGCAGTGTCTGTAATTGTAAAGCTTCGAGATGATCCAGAGCTTTCTGTTCCGAAGTAAACTATTACTTTAAAGTAATATGATCCGGCAGTTGTAACTGTTGCGGTAAGGTTTGTATTCCAATCTTCTCCAGGGTTAATAAATTTAGCTCCGGTGCCGTGGTAAACATCATCTCCGCCACCACAAGTGTTGTTTATACTTGAAACAACACACCATTCGTAGTGGTACTCATACCCAGCTAATCCTTCGTTTGTAATTGTGAGGTTTGCAGTTGCTGTTGGTGTGTTTCCAGAGACGCTGTTGATTATAACCTGTGCAGGTGAGCCAGCGACTATCCAGTAATCGTTTGTTGTAATTGTCTTTCCTGACTCAACTTGTGTTGTTGCTATTGCTTCCCAGACACCTTGTGATGCTCCAGAAGAGACTGAGTAAGTGTATTCATATAGACCTGTACCAATGTTTGTCATAGAGACTCCAGAGACAACTACGTTTCTGTCAGCATCATAGAGAGTAATTGCAGGCGCTGCGAATGGGGCAGTTGGGGCACTTTGGTTGTTAAGTACTTGTACTCTTGCTCTGTAAGTCTTTCCAGTTTGTACAGAACTGTAATCAGACATTGAAACGCTCCAGTTTGCATTTGCTGCAACTGATGTAGCGGCAGGAACTGTAATAACGAGTGAAGAAGAAGCGGAATTAACTACTGAATTAGTATTTGCATTTATAACGGCAGCGAGCGAACTAGATGCGGTACTGAGAGATGTATTTGTATTTGAGTTAACTGTTGAGACTGCGCTCGATACATCACTTGCAGTTGCGAGTGATCCGGAATCAAGCCCAGCACCTGTCAGTGTTCGTGTGGCATTTGACCAGACATCAGCAACGAGTGTTCCGAAGCCTGAGAGTGTTCGTGATGTGTAGTTCCAGATGAGGCCAGGAAGGGTTGAGGCGAGAGATGATGAGGCATTGCCGACAACTGTGTTGGTATTTGTGTTCACAGCAGATGTGATTCCACTTGTTTGTGCATCGGTGTTCGCATTCACAACAGCTGCAATTGATGATGACGCTGTGCCGACAATTGAATCAGTGTTGCTGTTCACAGAGCTCACAATTCCGCTTGTTGCAGAGTTTG
>CAYUPH010000004.1:0-2269 GCA_964446625.1 uncultured Candidatus Saccharibacteria bacterium | reverse complement strand
TGATGTGTAGTTCCAGATGAGGCCAGGAAGGGTTGAGGCGAGAGATGATGAGGCAGAAGAAAGAGAGCTTCCAACAGTTGTTACATCACTTTGAAGTGCAATAGGCGACGCTTTTACTGTAAAAGTTTTATCTACTTTGACTAAATCTCCTGCTAGAGCGCTTCCGCAAGACATAAATGCAGGCCAATTTCCTGTTGATTCACCGCCGCCAATAGAATAATCATAGTAGTGCCACCCGTTTGCGTTCGCAGTCATCGAACCTGCGTTTAGTTTCAAGGTGTTTGACGGATCATAAATAGTTAAAGTACATGGAGTTGTAGTTGCAACATAATCATCATCGTACACAAACTCTCCAATTGTAATTGTTTCTCCAAGAACTCCAACTTGATAGTCAGCTTTTGCGAATGCAGGAACTAAAAAAAAGAAAAAAAATAGTAGGAGAAAATTTTTTAGTCCGTGTTTCATGCTTCATATAATAATATTGCATGTCTTAATGTTAGTAAAGCATTATTTATCCCCATTTTTTTATTTTTTCTTCATCTTCTTAATGTTAGAATATTAAGTACAGATGTTTTCACTGGTTCCCAATCAGTATTCGTTTAGGTTAGTTTCAAAAATCAAACCAATGAAGGTTGATAATGCTTTTTCTGTTTCAGAAACAAAAGTTTCGCGAGTTGGCACAAAAGTAGGGGACGACGACAAAAGATTTTTTCTAAAAGTTTTAGGAGCAACTGGACTTGGTCTCATGGCGACCGCTGTTTTGCCGAACAAGGCTGATGCTCTTGTTATGGGAGGAACTCCTGGAACAAGTGTAATGGGCGTAAAAGATTCGTCGAATGTCCGAATCAATCCTGCGACAGAAGAAACAGTTTCTTCTCTTCTTACAGGTCAGGGTGTCACCAAACTTTCTACAAGTCTTTCAAGCTCAGGAGCAGTGTTTACACCATCTTCAGGAAAAAAAGTGAGGGTATACGCGACTCGTTTTTCTCTTACAGCCGATGCAACATCGGTTTCTTTTCGTTTTACAGCAGGAGGAACAGATTATGAAAAATATGTGTCGCCAAAAACGGGAGGTCTCTACGGATCAAACAATCATCCAAACTTTGTTGAGGGTGGCGTAAATGAAGCACTTTATTGTTCAATTGCGGGAACAACGACAGTTCAGATTAATATTGATTATCTAGAAGTATAGTCATGGCACTAAAAGCAGTAAAACACATATTTAACGGTACTACGACACCAATTGCGTCTTACGATTCGACAAAAACGAATCTTGGAACACTTATGATTCAAAAATCTGGAACAAACCCAGAGGACAATTTTGTGGGACCAATGCCGGTTGCGGTGGCAAGACCAATGGAAGAATCAACTCCGATAGCTATGATGTTTCCGCATGCAATCACTTTTAATTCAACTATTGATTGGGTTTTTCTTGTAGAAAGTGCGGCAGCTGCTGCAAAAAGAGTGTTTCTTTATGAGTACAACAAAGTTCTTGGTACTTACAACTGGAAAGGGTTTATTACTACCACAATGCCAGCTGCAACGAACGTGACGAGAGGATTCCGTGTTATAAGATATCTTTATACCACCGGCACCGTCGCTGTCGCAGCACCAACCTCTGTCTACTCAACAGGAACAGCCGCTCTTGCTGTGACAGGAGTAGTCACAGGAACAGGAACAACCTTTGCTTCCTCTCACATCGGAATGATGATTGGGTTCGGTTCGACAACACCGGCATCAATTAATTGTTGGTATCCAATTACAACATTTA
This sequence comes from uncultured Candidatus Saccharibacteria bacterium, assembly GCA_964446625.1. Classification (GTDB taxonomy): domain Bacteria; phylum Patescibacteriota; class Minisyncoccia; order Phycocordibacterales; family CAIRYW01; genus JAUPVJ01. The sequence continues at coordinate 498 of CAYUPH010000004.1, read as the reverse complement.
CCTCAACTACATCAATTACTGTTTTCGGCGCATCGAATGCGATTGCTGCCACAAACTATGTGATCGCATCATGTACCGTGACGGGAACAGGGACTGCGTTTGCAACAGAAGGAGTCTCTGCCGGCACCGCCTCTACGGGAGTAGCGGGAGGACTTGGACCACGAATTGGATTTGGTTCAACTGATCCAACTCAGATTGCTAACTGGTACCACATTGGTTTTGTTACAAGTGATACTTCACTTAACATCAATACTTCTCCTGGAGTTATCCCTTCAGGAACCGCGTATGTAATTGAAGAGTTAAATTTTGTACTTGCGCTCACAAACACTACCGTTGCAAACGGAGGACTCTTTGTTGTAAAAGGGGTTGGTTATCATGATTTTACAACTGCGGGTACAACACTACCTTCAATCGCTTCGAGTGTTGATAATCAGCGTGGAACATACTGGCTCGCCGACATGCCAACCGTCACCAACACCGCCGCCTGCGGATGTGCAA
>CAYUPH010000003.1:0-134842 GCA_964446625.1 uncultured Candidatus Saccharibacteria bacterium | reverse complement strand
AGGACATCAGGTTTTGGTCCTGAGTATCGGGGTTCGAGTCCCTGTCCCCCAGCAAACTTGAGCTAGCTCAAAGATAGAGCTAATCATGAAAAACTATACTGAAATTGCATACCTGCTGAGAGCAGTATCCAGAACAAAAAGCACTTCCGCATGGAGGTGCTTTTTGTTGTTTTATACTACAACAAGATATGCTATAATATTTTTATGACAGATGATGTGAAAAAGCTTGGGGAGAATCTCAAGCGGATTAGAATCAAGAAGAATATCACTCAAGTCGAGATTGCTAAAAAGTTAGGAGTCGATCGTTCCTTTGTTAGTAATCTAGAGAATGCGAAAACAAACCCCACTCTCGCAACTATTACAAATCTAGCTCAAGCGTTGGGTGTCTCAACTAACGAATTATTAAAATAATATGGCACCCGCTCAAAACAACGAAAAAGCTTTACTTCAAAAATTCTTTTCCTCGGGCCAAGTCCTGACGGAAATGGTGAAGGGGGAATGGTGAGTCAAATTAAGGAGAATAGACTTCATGAGTTTATTTCCATTCAGCACCGAGGAATTATTAGTAATGGTGTAGAGGATACTACAAGTGAGGAAGCAAAAAAGTGGGCGGAGTCTTATGAGAACTATACATTTACAGATAAAGATGGCGGTACCGAATTCTCTGTTGAGATGAATACTTTGGATGAATATAAAACTATGTTTGAAGAAATGTGGCCGAAAGCCCTAGAGGCTTTAAAGAACTTAGTGGAGAGGTAGAATATTACAGATAAGTACTTCACTTTCTTAAAACATTTAAACTTAAATCCTAAAACCTAGAAACTTGAATGGTTATAGACTTCATAAAATCTATTCCTGAAAACTTGAGGGATTCTTTTAAAGGAAAAAACTTGTTGTGGCACATGCTCGCCATTCTTGTAACCGCGTTTATTGTCTACTCAGGTTTTGATTGGTACTACTTTCTACTGGTCCGAAATGATTTGCTAAACACAGTTTTCTTTCCTGCGCTTCCTCTTGGAATGATTTTTCCAATTGTTTTGCCGCTGACTTTGATTATTTTCAGTACTTTGTTCAAAAGAAAAATGTCTTCAGTTTTTGGGTGGGCGCTCCTTTCTTCTGCGACTGTGTCTTGGCTTGTTTCGGTTTTTTACAAAGCTCTAACCGGAAGAGTACAGCCAAATGTAAGTGCTCTTGCTGACGGTATAAACCAAAGCTTTAATTGGAACTTTGGTTTCTTAGAGCATGGAGTTTTCTGGGGTTGGCCGTCATCACACACGACTGTTGCTTTTGCGATGACGGCAACACTTGTTGTTTTGCTAAAAGGAAAGAAGCCGGCACTTAAATGGCTCGCCATTTTGTATGCATTTTATATTGGTATAGCAATATCGCTTCGGATTCATTGGTTTTCTGAGTTTGTTGCCGGAGCTATTATTGGTACTCTTGTCGGTGTGGTGGTTGGGAAGTGGTGGAAAAGTTGGCTTTAAAACTTTGTGCTATCATATAAATAATTAATTTAAATAAAGAAAAAAATGACAAAAACATTTACATGTAGAGAGCTCGGAGGAATTTGTGATGAAAAAATCACAGGAGAAACATTCGAAGAGATAGTCCAGAAAGGAGGTGCTCATATGATGGCTGACGAGGCGCACAAAGAAAAAATTATGAAAATGGCAGAAGAAGGCGAGACAAAAGAGCAGTGGATGAGTCGGATGGAAAAGGAGTTTAATGACCGACAACCTGATGAAGAAGTAGGTCAGTAAATAGGTTTTAGATAATTTTCCTATGAAAGGAGCAAAACCTAAAACACCTGCAGAATATATAAAAGAGGCGCCAAAGCAATCAGTAGCGCACCTGAAAGAAATGCGAGCGATTTTAAGAAGCACAGCGCCAGGCGCAGAGGAAGGAATCAAATGGGGAACACTTGCGTTTACAGGGGAGAGAATTCTTTTTATGTACGCCGGATTTAAAGCTCATATTGGTTTTTACCCAACGCCAAAAGTATTAAAAGCTTTTGAGAAAGAATTAAAAGACTACAAACAGGGAAAAGGTTCGGTGCAGTTTCCTTTGGATAAGCCGCTCCCTAAAACACTTATTTTAAAAATGGCGAAGTACAGAATAAAAGATTTAAAAGAAAATGACGCAAAGTGGATGTAGGACAGGGTAAGGAGTATACAAATATTTAATTTGTGGTAAAATATTATAAATTTATGAAAAAGACACAAATTGTAATGAATCCAGATGAGAAGGTTGCTGCAACAGAGCTTTCTCAAAAAAACTATAAAAATATAGCGCCTAATCAAAAAAAAGAGGTGCTCAATATTGCTGCGAAGGACTTGGTAGAACGTTTTACTCCTGTTTTCAAGAAACTGGCTAATGAGTAGTTTGATTTACTACCCTTCAAAAAAAGACTTTGAAGGACTGCTTAAAGCAATCAAAAATAATCCAAATTCTAGTTTTCTTAAAAAATATTTACCCAATGTAGATTCTACATGGATTGAAAGAGTTATACAAAAAATTGAACTTGTTCAATTTGATTATTATCCAAAAGATTTGTATTACCAATCTGCTGTATTATTTTATAAAATCAATAAAGCGCACAGCGAAATTGATTCTAATAAACGCTCGGCAATTTTAACAACATATTTCTTTCTTTTGCTAAATAATAAGGTTCTTCTCGAGCCTAACAAGGTTAGAGCGATGGCAAAAAGAATAGCAAAAAGCAAAGGAAGAAAAAACGAAGATGTGTGGATAAAAAAGATTAAAATATTTCTTCAATTAAATACAGTTGATTTAATCTAAATATGAAATTAACAAAATTTGAACAATCAGGATTTGTTATCGAGACAAATGAAGGAAAACATTTAGCTCTGGACATTGGAGTATTTACTGCCCTTGAAAGATTAGAGGGTTTATCTGCTGATGCAATGATCGTGTCGCACATGCATAGTGATCATTTTTCGGTTCCGCATATAGAAAAACTAGCACCAAGAAAGCTCTACCTTTCAGAAGAGTGTGGGAGTCTTCTTCCGGCAGACTTTTTGGGATCTGAAATTACAAAGATTGCTTCAGGTGAAGAGATTGATATTTTGGGAATAAAAACAAAAATATTTGAAGTAGACCATGGACCAAATGTTTCAGTAAAACCAAAAGAAAATTTTGGTTTTCTTTTTGAGGTTGATGGAATAAAAATATATTTCGGTGGTGATATCTTTTATCCCTCAGGTATAGACGTGGGGAGTTTAGAAGTGGATATTGTTCTTGTTCCTGTCGGGACTTTTTATACATTTGGTCCCAGAGAAGCTCTAGAGTTTGTAAAAAAATTCAATAAAATAGGAAAAGTTATTCCTATGCATTATCATAAAACACTCGAGACAAAAGATGAATTTATTAGAATTGGAGCAGAGGCAGGATTTAATGTAGTGGAATTAGATGAAAAATAATAGATTTAGACTTACTCGCTTTGCGGTTTTTGTAATAATTTTTGGAGGCTTGGTTGTAGCAGGTTCATTTATTTTAAAAGGTTCCTTTTCGTCTTTATCTACTGCAAATATTGCAGAAGCTTTACCTCTTCAAGTTGTCCAAAAAGACGAATTTAAAAAGGAGAGCGAAAGCCGTGAGATTGAAATCCTTTTTGTGGGCGACATGAATTTTGACAGGTATATAAGGTGGCTCACAAATCGGGGAGGAAGTGATTTTATTTTTTCTTGTATAGACCCGATTTTAAAAGAAGTGGATTTTGTAGTTGGAAACCTGGAGGGGCCAATTACAGAAAACGCTTCAGTAAGTATTGGTTCAGCAATAGGTTCGCCTGAGAATTATAGATTCACCTTTGCAACTTCTACCGCAGAAACTTTAGCAAGGCACAATATAAAAGTTGTTAATATTGGCAATAACCACATAGGTGACTTTGGTCTCTCTGGAATTGAGTCTACTCGAAAGTACTTAGGAAATGCTGGAGTTGGATACTTTGGAGGAAAAGACAATAATTCGTCGATTTATAGAATGTCTCAACAGGGTATAAACCTTTCATTTGTAAGTTATAACCAATTTGGAGGCGAGAGTGTCGAGAAGGTTTTAAAAAGTATAAATGAGGAACATCTCGCAGGAAACCGCGTCATAGTCTACACGCATTGGGGTGAGGAATATGTTGAAGCAACAAAGCATGAAAAGGATACAGCAGCTCTTTTTGTAAAAAGTGGTGCTGATATTGTTATTGGGTCCCACCCACACGTTGTACAGTCTTTTGACAGAATCGAAAATGTTCCTGTGTACTATTCGCTTGGAAACTTTATTTTTGACCAATACTTTGATGAGGCTGTGCGTAGTGGCCTTGCGGTGCGAGTGAGAATTTCTAAAGAAGGTCTTTTGAGTGAAGAAATTCCACTTTACATAAACAAAGACGGAACAACCTGCAAAGTAGAAGAGTGATTTTACTGTGATAAGATAGGGAAATGAAAATATATTTTGCAGGTTCAATTAGAGGCGGACGAGATGATCAAGAAATTTACAAGAATATTATAGAAGTTTTACAGAACTTTGGAAAGGTTTTGACTGAGCACGTAGGAAAAAAAGAAGTCAACTCTGAGGGGGAGCCTGGCCTTGGTGACGAGGAAATTTATGAAAGAGATAAGGAATGGATAAACGAAGCCGATGTTATTGTTGCTGAAGTCACGACACCGAGCCTTGGAGTAGGTTATGAAATTGGGTATGCAGAGTCTCTTCAGAAAAAAGTTATATGCCTTTGGAGGGAAGTGGAAGGAAAGAGGGTGTCAGCAATGCTCCGGGGTAACAAAAATGTAACTATTTTAAAGTACACAGAAGTCTCTGATGTAGAAAATCTTTTAAAAGGAAACATTTAAGATGAAGGGCTTAAAGTTTCTTGTAAATGAACTGTTTTACTTTACCTTAAAGGAGCTTCGAGCAGTTCTTTTTCCGGGTATTTTAATTGTTCTTATATTCCTTTCAAATCATCTGTCAACTTTTCCAATGTACCGCTACGACTTTTTGTTTGTTGCTGCGATTTTGGCGCAAGCAATTCTTGTGTGGTCTAACCTTGAAACAAAAGATGAAGCGAAGACAATCTTTCTTTTTCATATAATTGGACTTGTGCTTGAACTTTTTAAAACTCACCCATCTGTGGGTTCTTGGTCCTACCCTGAGCCTGGTTTTTTTAAGATAGCGGGAGTTCCGCTTTATAGTGGTTTTATGTATGCTGCGGTTGGAAGCTATATTGCACACGCGTGGAAGGTGTTTTCGCTTCGGCTTACAAACCACCCTGCGTATAGTACAAGTCTTGTGCTTTGCTTTTTTATTTATTTAAACTTTTTTACAAATCATTTTATCCACGACTTGAGAAGCTTTCTTTTTATTGCAATCCTCGTGGTCTACTTCAAGACTTTTGTGCATTTTACGGTGACAAAAAAAGAATACAAAATACCACTCACTCTTGCATTTCTTCTTATTGGCTTCTTTGTATGGGTTGCGGAAAATATTGCGACATTTTATGGTGCTTGGAAGTACCCAGGGCAAATTCATGAGTGGCACGTGGTGAGCTTTCAGAAAATAACGTCGTGGTTTCTCCTTGTGATTATTTGCTTTATCGTTGTTGCGTATTTAAAGCACTTTAAAAATGAAAAAAGAAAACTTAAGTAAGTTTGTGTACTGTAGTTTACTTAATTTATCCCCATCCTTTTTAGATACTTTCGTTTAAAATTACATTATGTTGTTAAATATAAAGAGACTCGGTGTAATATTGATTTTTACTTTTATTTTTTGTGGAAATGCTTTTGCTTTTTCTGGTCCAGGCACTGGTACATCACTTGATCCATTTCTCATAAACAACTGTGTTCAGCTCTCTGAGATGCAGGATGATCTAGGGGCAGCATACAGAATAAATGATTATATAGATTGTAGCGATACACAAAACTGGGATAGTCTTGCAGGTTGGACTCCAATTGGAAGCAGTGTGACACCTTTTACAGGTAGTCTTGATGGTGATGGCAACACAATTGAAGCTCTTACTATTGACCGTGAAGGTGGTGATTACCAAGGGCTTTTTGGAGTAATAAGTGGAGCGACTATTTCAGATTTTATCGTCTCTGGTCCACACATAACTGGAAATAATTTTGCTGGTGTTGTTGCAGGATCTGCTTCAAGTTCTATTGTGACCGCAGTGAGTGTAAATAATCTTATTTTAGATGCAGTAACGAGTGTCGGTGGACTTCTTGGTTACTCAGAAAGATTAACCACGGTTTCTTCTTCATCTGTAAGCGGAACTATAGATGGATCTGAAGGTGTTGGTGGATTAGTGGGTGATGCCTCGATGACAACAATTCAAAACTCAGCTTCGCACGCTGCTGTTACAGGCCTCAACATTGTTGGGGGTGTCGCCGGAAGTATTGTAGGAAACGGCGTATCAAATAGAAGCTATATTGTGCGGTCATATGCTGATGGACCAATTGAAGCAACCGGTGGAACAGTTGGAGGGCTAGTTGGAGATTTAAACGCACATACAACGGTTCAAAATTGCTATACGAGAGGAAATGTTACAGGTGGAGATGTAGCAGGAGGAATTATTGGTTCTATGAGCGCGCTTGCTACACTTTATACGTGTTATAGCACTGGCACCGTCACTGGTACAGACATTACAGCACCAATTGTTGCCTCATTTGCTTATGGAGATGATATGTTTCTTGCTAACTTATGGGACGAAACAGCAAGTGGTATTCATGAAGAAGGATTTGAATTTGAAGGAACAGGAACAAGTACTTATGCAATGAAAGATTCAGTAACGTTTACAGACGCAGGCTGGGACTTTGATGATGTGTGGGCGATAAACAACTTTACTCTCTCAAATGCAAATGATAACTACCCATTTTTTAAGTGGCAAAGTATTACGCCAATTAACTTTAGGGCAAGTGTCGTAAGTGGCGCAGTAAAGAGTGGAACACTTCAAACTGACTCTGCGGTTATTACAGGCTCAATGGACGTAGATGATTCGTGGGACTGGGATGCAATTGATGCTCTTCCTGACTCAATTCTCTTTTTTCACCTCATGTATGGAACTTCAAGTTACCCGGATTATATTCATGGCGGGCTTTTTCCAACTGGTCTTAATTTGCACACATACTATCCGTATTATGCAAATGATATGACCCCGGATGCAGAAAAGCCTGATCTAAATGAGATTGAAACAGAAATGACAGCAAGTAGTCTGGTGTGTAATACAACATATTACTACCGAGTGCTTGGTGGACTTTCGCGGTATCCTCGCTCTGTTACCTTCTTTGGTGATGAAGAAACATTTACCACGCCAGATTGTCCTGTAGCTTCTACGCCGTCAACAAATAGAAGTGGAAGTAGAAGTAGTGGAAGTGGTGTTACTGTGGAAAATAAAAAAGAAGAGGTGGTTCAGGTTTTTACTGATCCTCTTTTGCCAGTAAGGAATTTATTTGTTGGACTCTCGGGAGATGATGTAAAAAAACTCCAAGATATACTCATAAAACTAAATCTCGGCAAGGGGGCACAAAACTTAAAGGAAGTGGGAATAACTGGTTACTTTGGAGTACTGACACGCAGTGCGCTCGCGGAGTATCAAAAAGCAAATGGTATCACGCCTTCCTATGGGTACTTTGGACCAATTACTCGCGACTACATGAGAGCAAAAGGTCAAAGCGGAATTTGGTGGAAATAATTCTATGGTACGTTACGAAGCAGTCAATTCTTTTTACTACGAAAAATACTACGCCCGTGTCGGCGAAGGTTTGCTAGATTTGACAGAAGGAGTTGATAAAATTATTGAGGTAGAAATAGAGCCAGATTTGGCGAGGGCGGTTGATCATTGTAAAGTCGCTGAGCCGACTGGAAAAGATTTTCCACCTAATTTATCAACAAAATATACTACTAAACTTTTTGAGGATGACTCATTTGCAAAACTACAAAGTATTCGAAGTGGGGCGCAAGAAGTTTTTTCTGAGCTTGGTTTAAAACTAAAGCTAGTTCTTCAGAAAAATGAGTGGACACTAAATGCAGATGAGCAAGTATTTGTTCCAACAATTGAACTTGCGGACCAGAAATTAATAGAATGGCTAAAATCACTACCCTTAGGAAATAAAGAATCGGATTGTGAAAATGCAATCCGTCAGCTTGGACATAGATTATATGATCAAGTTTGTCGAGTGTATGACCTCGAGGTAACTGAGGATGATAATTTAATGTTTCAGCTTTCAAGTATTACTAAGGTTGCAGCAGAGCTAGAAAGACTTGGTTTGCTAAAGGAAGATAAAAACCTTAAGGAATGCGCGGATGCGATTACTGGAGGTTATCTGACTGTATATAAGCTTTTAGAAAATAACAGTTTGCTACCACAAAACTTTATTCTTTCAAGTAATTTAGAAGAAGAGTTCGAAAAAATAAAGAGGGTATTTATAGAGGTAAATAAGAACCCAAAGGCAAAAGATTTTGTTAGTAGAACCTCTTTAGTTTTGGAACAATTAGTTCGCACCGAGATTTCTGAGCTTCAAAGAGGAGGAAAAGAAGGAGATGTAGGAAAAATAAAAGTGATGGAGCAAATTGCTGATTTCCTACACGATATTGACCTTTAGTAAAAACATCCTTCCTGCGTTAAAATAGGAGTATGGAAGAACAGGTAAACTGGGAAGCTAAACTCAAAGAAGCGCTTGAAAGAACTGAGTTTCTTTGTCTTGGGACCAGTGATGAAGCGGGTACTCCTTGGACTAACCCACTGGGCTATGCGTACGACGAGAACATGAACCTTTACATTCTTTCAGAAATGCAAAGTAGGCATATCCAAAATGCTTTAAAAAGAGATACTGTTTCTGTATCGATTTACAAAACCGAAAGGTTTGAAACAGGAGATATTTTCGGACTTCAGATAACTGGTAAGCTAGAGCAAATTGTTGATTCTGACGATTTAAAAAAAGTGAGCAATATTTATTTTAATAGACTACACAAATCTGAGGAGTTTAAAAAAATAACTTCGGTACATGGAAGAAGTAGTGCGCCGTGGCAGTTTTTTAAAATCTCCCCGGAAGAAGTGTGGTGCTTTGACACAAGGCAGTGGAAAGATGGTAGGAAAAAGGTACCACACGAATTCCTGTTCAATTTGAACTGAAAGTTGTCCACACCCTTGTTATGAGGACTTCTACTAAGGGTATAGAATTATATTAATTAAATATAAGTTAATATAATGAAAAAATTCTTTAAGGCGAGTATTGTTATTGGGGTTTTGCTAGTAGTTTCTTTTTTTGTAGTAAAAAAAGTAAGTAGTGCATCAAACGATCCTGTCACTGATGCGATAAATAGCGAGCTAAAGGAAGCTGTAACAGAGCTTAGTAGTGTTGCCACTGCTGATAATAATATTTATGTTTCTGACGCTTCTTCTCTCCAAGGAAAACTTGAAATCAACAAAAACTCATGGACAAAAAACTTGGACTTTTCCGGAGTTTCGAACTGGAACAATGTTAGAGGCAACAGGGGTGCAGGAACCCTTGTAGCTCCGGATGTTATTGTTTTGGCGTCTCACCATCAGTTAGAAAAAAATACAAATTTGGCTTTTACTGCAAAAGACGGAACAGTTGAGTATAGAAAGATTACAAATCTTCGCTACATACCTCAAAGCGACATTGAAGTCGCTCTTTTGGACTCACCACTCCCAAGCAAATTTAAAGTCTATCCTGTTTTTGATTACAAAGATTTTATGTCAAAAGTGGGAATAGATAGATGGGAGCATGTTGGTCAGGAAATTACCCCTGAAGATAAAAAAAATCTACAAGTTTTGTTTTCAAATAATAATCTCCGTTACTTGCTTTTAGATCAAAATAGAGTAGTTCTGACTGGAGAGCTTACAACTTCTTATCCTCAGGTAATCAACGAAATGAAGATTTGGGCAGGTATTCCACTTAGATATCTGAAAACTGATGGTAATGAGTTGCAATATAACCCAAATGATCTAAATAGTGTAAGGACAGGTGATTCGGGGTCGCCTTCGTTTGTGCTTTATAGGGGAGAATTAGTTCTAGTTTCTACACATACAGGTTCACTGCTTTCTGTTTCTGGTCCTTTCTACTCTTATTACATAGATGATGTAAATAAAGCAATATCAGACATGGGAAGTGATTCAGAGCTCCGAGTGATTGAATTTAGAGAGTCTCGTGGTGATTCTCATGAGCCTGTTTTTTCTGATTCATCAAGGGGTGTAAGAATTTCAGTAAATGAGCATACGCCTAGGGGTACGGTTGTAGGAAATGTAAAAGCACAGGATCCAGATGGAGACAAGATTACCTACTCTGTTTTAAAAGGGTTAGAATACGGCCTAAATATAAATAGGAATACAGGAGATATTTATGTAGAAGACGACCTAAAGCTCGATTTTGAAGCCCCTGAAGTTCGCCGAAGACTTGGTATGAATGAAGTTGCCCCTATGGAATATTTTCTAGAAATTAAAGCAACAGATGAGAGTGGTGAAAGCGCGTATTTAACTGCGTGGGACAATAACTCCCCAGTTAAGGTTGTTATTGAGAATGTTGAGGAATCATCTCTGCCAAGCTCAAAAGATAAGGAGGTAAGCTTTTCTAACTTTGATATTAAAACCATAACAGCAGATAATAAAGAAAAAATAACGATAAATTTTACTGAATGGGACTACACTAGGTTAGCGTACTTATATATTGTGAAATATGATAAACAAGGAAAAGTAACAAATTGGCGACAAGTTCGAATGCTCGATGTTACAGAAAAAACAGGGAAAAAGGAGTTTGAGATCAGTATTTCTTCTGAAGCAGTAGGATTTCTTGGTGAAGGAGATTACTTTAAGCTTTTAGTTGTCGACCAGCAAGGAGCTTCGAGTGCGTACTTGTCTAATATTATGCAAAAAGGTAGCAGTACTGGCCCAGTATTTAGTTTAACAAAAGGTTATTTTAAGCTAAGGGCTAACTCAACACTACCTAACCCAGAAAACCGTGGACCAGGTTCTCCTGGAGCAAGTGTTGACTTACCGTGTGGATACACATGGTCTAAATTCCTTAATACTGGTTCGGTTGGCCTCGATGTTTATAATCTTCAAAAATTTCTTATTGCCAAAGGTCACCTTGCTAAGCAAGACGGCATCCCTTCTAACTATTTTGGGGCCTACACAAAAGGTGCTGTTGCAACCTATCAAATACAAAATGGACTTACACCAGCAGAAGGGTATGTAGGACCCGGTACCAGAACTGCACTAAACAAGGATCTATTAAGTATGTGTGGAAATGATGCAGAAGTGGTGTCTATTCCAGTTCCAGAAATCGCATTACCTACAGTTGCGCCAGTTATAGCAACTTTACCTGCAACACTTAAAATTACTTCACCAGAAAGTGGTTCGGTAGTTCAAAGTGGTAGTCAAATAAGAATTTCATGGACAAGTGAGAATTTTGCTGGAAACTCTACAAAAGTAAGTGTCTATAGAGTGGGCTCACCTGATGTTTTGCTTGGAAGTCACATTTCGACTTCTCCAAAAGGTTACCTGTATTGGACTCCAGAAAAGTCACTCGCCGGCAGTTATCGAATAAAAGTTGTCAGCGAAGATAATCCGGCAGTATCGGCAACATCAGGAGTATTTACTTTTGTTGCTGAGAGTGAAATTCCAAAAAGTACAGTGATTACAATTACTGCTCCAAAAGTCGGAAGTACTTGGTATATTGGAGATCCTGCAACAATTACTTGGACTGCCGGTGATCTTTCTGACTGGGGACAAAATGGAAAACTAGAACTTCTTGGAAACGAAAAGACATATGTAGTCACTCGAAAACTAGGACAAACGTCAACTATTTCAGGTATTTCAGGAAAATATATATACGGAACAGTAGGAATAACAGAGAAGACGGCCTCAAATGACGAAACAGTCGCAGAAGGAGAATATACCGTCCGAATTTGTTCACCGCTTGGGGTTTGTGCCTCAAAAGGAAGGGTAAATATTGTAAGTAAAGTACAAATACAAAATAACCCTTATGTAAAAGTGACAAATATAAGTGACGCGAATGTTGGAGAAACAAAACGAATTACTTGGACTTCAAACACAGCTGTAAAAAATGTTACTGTTTCGCTTCTTTCGTCTGACAAGCGTTCGTATGGGGAGTTTCTAGCTCAAAATATTCCAAACACAGGTTATTATGACTGGAAAGTGACTGACCCTGGAACAACCCAAAGTGACTTCCTTATTTCAGTTAGAGGAGGCAATAATCTAAATAGTGCTGAAGCTTCTTACACTGACTATACAGACAATGTCTTCAAGATAAATGGAAGATCAGTAACAGAGGTTAATTCTGATGTATCTGAAAGTGGACAGACCACAATAGAAAGTCATAGTCCTGCACCGGTGACAGTTCTTTCGCCGGGTTCAGGTGAGGTTTTGACAGAGGGGCAAACCTATACAATTAAATATGAGTCAGATGGCGCGGACAATGTTGATATTCGTCTTGCAGGACCAACAGGAACAAAAGATATTGCATACAGTCAACCAAACACTGGATCGTACACTTGGACTGTCTCACGAATGGGGGATACAACCAGTACAGGAAACTCGTTTACAATTGCAATAAGGTCTCATAACGAGTACGGCTCATCGTACGCAATTGGAGGATATTTCACAATAAACAAGGTGGGCTCTGGAACTTCACAAAGTGGAGGAAGTCTCAAGGCAACTATCATAAGCGTATTTAAATCACTTTTTGGAGGGAAATAAAAAAAGAGGGTAGTTAACCCTCGGTAAGCTCTTCGAAAGATTGGACTCCTGCAAACTCTAGAAGCGCCGCCATAGATGGTTGAAAAAAGACGGTAGCACTTGCTGTGCTAATCCAAGGTGGCAAATTTGAGGTGTCGTCGCTTTTGCCCCCAACAACAGGGTTGATTCTATATCCTGTGGCCGGTAAATCAGCTTGGAAAAAATCCATATAAGCGCTTCCTCCCTCAAAAATCGCCTCAACTCGCAGAACATTCGAATCACCTTTTACCATTTGGTAGACGTAAATCACTTGAGCAGATGGATCTAATGGTCCTTCAGGTTTACCCCATGCCATCACAAATCCTTCCGCGCCGTGCTCACTATCAGGCTGGGTAGGGTCGAGAATCCTTATAATTATCAACATAAGGTCAACATAAGCGATTGTCTTCATACTGACGCTAGTATAGTTGGGATAGGTATATTTCTCAAGCCTTAATGCTTTACTAATCCTTGTGCTGTATATTTTGGTTCATGAAGAAAAATGCAAAAGAAAGAAACCTAGCGGGAATGCTGGTTTTTGCGGGGGTGAACATTGTGGCGCTAGTCTTGCTTCGTGAGCGTGTATATGTGCTTATTGGAAGCCTGGATTTCTTGATTTTAATCGTTTTAGGACTAGGAGTTTATCGCACGGCGGACATTCTTGTTTTTGAAAAAGTTGCAGAGCCTGTGCGGGAGATTGTCTCAGGAGAAAATTTGCCGGAAAAGAAGAAGGGAAAGTTAATTCTTTTTCTTAGGGACCTTTTCTCGTGCCCTTCGTGCCTTGGTGTATGGATTGCAATGCTCACAGTCTACAGTGCTTGCCTCTTTCCAGGTGAAGTTTTTGCTTTTCACCTTATAATGGCGCTTTCAGCTATAGAAAGGCTTGTTTCAAAGGTTTATAACGTACTTGAAAAGAAAGAGTCTTAAACTTTTTTATCGTCTTTGTAGAGAAAGTAACTTGTACTTGCTATAGGGATTGTAAGTGCAAGAACTGCAAGCATCCACACAGTTGTGTCGAGGTATTTAAAGCCGTAAGTTCGGTGTGTAAAGTAGATTTCTCCAATAAGTATTATGAGAATTGAAAAGTAGTAGTATTTTTCGTTTGTTTTATCTGCATCAGAGCGAGTCCTCTTGAATGAATGGTTACGAAACAAAAATCCAAGCATCACACTTTCAGCGATTGTAAGTGTGAGTGATGCTCCCACAAGAAGGGTTCCAAAAATTTGCTTTGCACTGTACCGAAGATCTTTTACACCGATAAAAATAAAGACCACAATGATAACAAAAAAAGTGAGAAGGGAGATAAGGTTTAATTCAAAAGGAAGTACGAACATTTCGTCGAGCATTATACTCATACTTCCGAAAAAACTAAGAACAATAAACACGGGGTAGAAAACATGGGCTACCCAGAAAAGCCAACCTTTTAAGTATGAAAATTTTTGTGCTTTTGTTAGACCACTGTATTCTTTTTCAAAAAGAAACTTTTTAATTATTTGCATCGCACCAATTACCCAGCGCGACCTTTGGGTTTTTAGCTCGACATAGCTTTGAGGCGCAATTCCTTTTCCTAAAATTTCAGATGAATACAAGATTGTTCCGCCTAAAGAAAGAATTTGGAGTCCAAGATCCGCGTCTTCACAAATTGTAGAACTTCGTATTTCACATACTCTTAGAAAATCATTTTTTATGACTGACATTGTACCGTGAAGCAAAACAGAGTTCGAATTGCTTCGAATTGGAAGATTAACTTTGGTAAAGAAATCCTGCTCAATAGTTGCGCCGAGCTCAAGAAGGGAACCGCTTACTTTTCTATATGCTTGAGGATACTGTACTGCTGCAACATTTTTATTTTCATCTTCTGCAAGGTGAAAGATTGCATCAGAAAGCCAGTTTTTATCTACAATGTAGTCTGCGTCAAGAAATGCTGTATAAATAGACCCCGGGTCTCGTTTTAATAGAGCGTAGTTTAATGCTCCCGCCTTAAAACCAGCGAGCTTTTCCTCATGGAAAAATTTGTACCTCTGGTCACGCACCTTTGAAAGTGGAAGCCATAGCTCTTCTTTTGTAGTGTTGTTATCAATAACGATCACCTCAAAGTAAGGAAAGTCTTGCGCGAGGCACGAGTGTATTGTTTCTAAAACAATTTTTGGATTCTCGTTTGAAGTGGGAATGAGAATAGAGACAAAGGGAAGTGATTTTTTCTTTAGAGATGTATCTTTTTTTGAAACAGCTAAGTCACATGTGCCCCCAAAAAAAACCTCATTCATCGCTATATAAATAATTGAAACAAGAAAAAGATTAGAAGTTGCAAAGAGTATCCATGAAAAAGTAGAGAGGAGTAGGTAAGAGTTTTTGAGTGCAAGTGTAGTATAAAGGATCACAGACAATGAAAGACTGTTTAATATAAAGTAAAAAATAAAAGATGAAAGAGAATTTCCTTTCCGCCATATAACAGCCAAAAAATTTATGAGCAAGCTAAACACTAAAAAGAGGATCAAAAATATTTTTGAATTTTGAACGTATTTATCCGCTTTATCATTTCGTTTATTGTCCCAGAGTCCCCAGTGCCCTCCACTTATACCTTCACCTTTTTCAATTTTCCAGCTCTGATCAAATGCTTCAATGATGTTGTAGGGAATTTTTTCTTTTTGAAACCATTTTGAAACCTCGTCAAAATATTTTCTTTGTGTCATAAGGCTTGTTTTTGAGTCGTTTCTAACTTGTCCCATGTTTGGCCACCCAGTTTCTAAAATATAGATTTTTTTTCGCGGAAACTCTTTTTTTACATTTTGTACAAGTTCTTGTAGGAAGCTTATGGAGTCTTCTATCGACACACCTTGCCAGTAAGGAAATGTTTGAATCCCAATGTAATCAACATATTTTGTAAAAGAGGGATTATCTATATAAAAATAGGCAGGTTCTCCGGTTGTGATTGGAATCTTTGTTTCTCCTCTAATTTGTTTTATGTAATCGATAAGAGTCTTTTCAGGAATGATATTAAAAAGCTGAGTCTCGTTTCCTACAATCACTAGGTCAATCGACTTGTTTGTTTTTAAAAGGGAGAGAAGAGCGGCAATTTCTTTTTGATTTTCTTTTAGGTCTGGCTCTATCCAAATGCCTTGGGAAATTCTGAGGCCTACTTCTCCTGCAAGAAGCGAGATTTTTGTGTAGTCTCCACTAGATTTATATAGTCGAATACACCCTGTTTTTGTTTTTAGTAGTTTGAGGTCTTTTTTTACTTCATCCAGATTAAATTTTCCGTCTTCAATACTACCAATTCGTGCAAGAGCCGATGGTTCGTAGCTAACGCAGTTATAGGTAGAAATAGGGGTATAGAGGCGTTCAAAAAAGAAATAGTAGATTCCAGTTCCAAGGATAATAGGCAACAGAAAAGCCCATAGAAATGCCCATTTATTCACTTGACGAGTATTTTCCTTCATATAACATTATATATGTCGTTTATATCTTATATTATTCTAGATAAAAGAAAATGAGACAAAAGATTTTGGTTGGAGTTCTTATTGTAACAATAGTACTTGCTTTAGTTTTTCTGCGTGCTTCCTCAAACGGGATAAAGTTGAGGGATATTACAATTAGCAATCTTCTTGCCACTGCAAGAAAAGCACAAACTGTCTCTAATCCTTATGAAAAATGTATTTGTCCACCTAAAAAAATCATTTTTGTAGGAGGTTTGTATTCTCAAAAGGATGATGCTATGGAGAAAAAGATTAAAGAGCTTTCACATGTCCCAAATGGCAATTATTCTGCAATACCATTATCAGACGAACGCCATTGGCCGGGAGATATAGAAAAAGCAAAAAAAGAACTTGAAAAGCAAATAAGAGAGAAAGGAAAAGATAAGCAAAGTATTCTTGTTATTGGTTTTTCAGCAGGATCAACTGTTAAGACTGTGGTTGAGGAAATGAAAAAGCAGGGATACTGTGTAGACTTTCTTGCGCTTGATCCGCCAATTGATAAAGGAAGCAAATGTTTGTCTGTTGTATGGCCAATCCCACCTATTCCATTTGCTGACTTTGATAATATTGGAAATCAGTGGAGAAAAATTAACCAGGCTATGTGTGCTGCTAAACTTACCAACGATGATGGTCTGGTTTGGACAAACGGAACAGCAAGTGACTTGGAAGATGGAACGCCCCATAATCCAGCTGAGGATCCAAACAGAAATAATGCTGATAAAATTCTAAAGAAAATCGAAGATAGAATCGCTGAGGCAAAAAAATGTTCAGCTAATTAAATCAAAACGCCCCTCGCGGGGCGTTTTGATTTTGTACAACTGTTGGTATAATTACAAAATATCATTAAACAAATATGGAGAAAGATATGGAACAAAAAAACCAAAGTCCTCTCGCGATTCCTCTAGCAATTGTTGCAGCAGGACTCCTTGTGGCGATTGCAATTTTCTTTAGTGGCTCAAAACAACCTGCCGCAGCACCTTCAGGACAGGAAGAAGAAGTGTCACAGGAAAAACTGGATAAGATGCGACCAGTTGATGTAAAAGCTGATCATATACAAGGAAACCCAAATGCACCAGTTAAGATTGTTGTCTATACAGACCTAGAGTGTCCTTTCTGCAAAAGATTCCATATCGACGCGCTCGCACAGGTAAAGGAGAACTTTGTTAAATCAGGAAAAGCAGCGATTGTGTATCGACATTTTCCACTGGCGCAACTTCACTCAAGAGCTCCAAAAGAAGCAGAAGCAGCTGAGTGTGTATATGAACAAGGAGGAAACGAAAAGTTTTTTGCTTTTGTTGATGAAGTTTTTGCAACTTCACCAATGAACAATGGACTCGATCCAGCAAAACTTCCAGAAATAGCAAAAAAAGTTGGCGTGGATGAAAAAGTGTTTAGTGCATGTCTGTCTTCAGGAAAATTTGCTTCAAAGGTGACTACTGACCTCAACAACGCCTTTGAAACAGGAGGAAATGGGACACCATGGAGTATTGTGGTGAATGCAAAAGGGGATAAGATTCCAGTAAATGGTGCTCAGGACTACGAATATGTTTCTGCTGTTATAGAAGCCCTTTCTAAATAGTTTTCCAAATGAGGAATTCCCTCAAAACAATTTTTGCAAAACGACAGTACAAAAGTATTGTCGTTTTGTGTTTTGTTTTCTCTTACTCTTTGTTTGCTCTAGTGCCCTCACTGCAGACGATTAGAACTCTTTTTAGTTTTCCGGGGTTTACCTTTTTGCAGAAAATAAAGTTTCTTTTTACATCCGTCATTTCCTTTACTGTCTCATATCCGGCTTTTTCCGTTTTTCTTTCCTTTGTTCTTGCTATTCTTTTGTCTCTATCTGTTGCAACAAGTGTTTATATTTATAGAAGAAACTATGGAAGCAAAAGGAGCGCTCTCTCCGGAATTATAGGAGGCCTCGGAAGCGCATTCGGAGCAGGGTGCTTTGCATGTGGTAACATTGCGCTCGGCTTCGTTTTTGCGGGAATAGGCGGAGGAGCACTACTCGCGAGACTTCCTCTAAAAGGGCTTGAAGTAGATATTTTAGCAGTTCTCCTCCTTGGGTTCTCTCTTTGGTACAACCTTCGGCTTGTAGAAAAGAACGGTGTTTGTGAGGTAAAATAAAACCATGCTTAGAGCACTGCGAACATTTTACCTAAAATACGAAAATAGCTTTTCAAGAGTAGCGCTTCTTCTTGGTTTTCTGATCGATAATCTAACACTTCGCAGAGTTGATTTTCTTGCTGAAAATCTTGTATTTGTTTCTTATATTGTTATCACAGCTATTTCACTTCTTCTTCTTAATTACATCGAGAGAGAGCCGTATATGAGACAAAGAGAGGCACTTCACTTTTTTTCTTTTTTCGCACTCCAATTTGCTGCAGGAGGACTCTTTAGTGGTTTCCTGGTTTTCTACGGAAGAGGTTCTTCGCTCGAAGCAAGTTTTCCGTTTCTTCTCCTTCTTTGTTTCCTTATGCTTGCAAACGAATTCCTTAAATCAAAGTACAAAGCACGGATTTTTCAGCTCGTCGTCTTTTATATAAGCATATTTGCGTTTCTCATTTTTGCTCTGCCGGTTGTTTTTAAAAGCATTTCAGGAGGAGTATTTGTTTTAAGTGGTATCCTCTCAATTGTGATCATTACACTCTTTGGAAGATTACTTTTTTCTGTTGCAAAGCACGCAGATCAAAAAGAGAAGCTCCACGCCTCGCTCGCAATTTGGGGAGCTTTTGCTGTTATAAACATCATGTATCTATTTGGGTTTATTCCTCCGCTTCCACTCTATGTAAAAGACTCGGGTATTTACCATCATTTTGAGAGAAAAGGAGGAAACTATGTTGGTTTTGAAGAAAAGCGAACCATAGAAGACATTTTGTCGTTTAAGAAAGTGTTTACCGCAGAGAGTAGTTCTGACTACCCTTATGTATTTACATCAGTCTATTCGCCTTTAAATCTCAATACAAAGATTATTCACGATTGGCAGTACAAAGATGCTGAAGAAGGTTGGGTAAGTAAGGCAAAAATAGAAACGACACTTGTTGGTGGTAGGGAAGACGGATATCGAATATATTCATTTTACAGTACGCCAAAGCCGGGGCTTTGGAGAGTAGACACCAAAACAGCAAATGGAAGAGTGCTTGGGCGAATTCGTTTTGATATTGCAGAGGGTGGAAATACACCTGAGCTTCTCGAAGTGGTGAAGTAATTCCACTTTGAAAAAAGTATGTGTCGGGTGTAGAGTAAAAGAGTTATGATCTTTTCATTCTCCTTTTATGGGTGCGATGCGCACCAAATAACGGACTTAGAGCCAGGCGTTGTTGAGTCGCTAGGCACCCCATTTCCCGGGATTCATAATCAGGATGGTTGTCTTAAGTGGGTCGGACAAATTCGCCTCGGATGTCGGAACCAGGATGTTGGCTACATCATACGCAGTCAATTTCACCTCTGGGAGGGAAAGACTTTCACTCAAAACTACCTCAGAGAGGCCCACCGAGTAAGACTTGAATTCGACAGTTTCTGGTGTTATTTCACTACATACGCCGGGTTTAATGCCTGGTTGATTGCTCAAGGTCGTGAGCCCTTGCCGTTTCCATTTTAGAGAAGGTCTCCTCCTTCTCTTTTTTTATTGCCAAAAAATATTTTTGAGGTATAGTTTTGCGAGTATGGAAATTCGGGTTCATATCCGAGGAAAGTCTTTTAAAAAGGTAAGGTCAGAAATTTCCGAGCTTGTTCAAAAAGTTTTCATCGGATTTAAGGTAAAAGGAGAGTGTGGTTGTATTTTTGCTTCTTGGGACAAAACAATGTCTCGAGAAGAAGTAAAATATAAACTTGAAGCCCTTGCCCGTGAAGTTTGCGCCTTGTTAAATGGCGCGGGCTACAAGCTAATAAAAGGAGTTCTTCTACTCGGAGAAGGTCAATCTTTCCAAGTTTTCCTAAAGAAAGTAGGTGGTAAATGGACAATGGAAACAGGTCAGTTTGCTATCTTGTCGAGGGGAAGAATTTCCACCACGAGAGATTTCTACGGGGAAATCCTTTTAATGCACGCCAAGGAAGCCTAAATAGCTTCCTTTTTTATTTCCCAAGCATTTTTAAAATGCGGTATAATAGGTGTATACAAACTAACATATTTTTATGAACGACCCATTTCAAAACTCGATTAAACAAGTAACAGATGCCGCAGATGCCCTTGGACTTTCTGCAGGGATGATGAAGCGAATCTCGACGCCGGAGCGAGTAATTGAAGTGCATTTTCCAGTCAAAATGGACAGTGGTGAAATAAAAAGTTTTACTGGCTTTCGAAGTCAGCACAACAATGCGCGTGGTCCATACAAAGGAGGGCTTCGCTTTTCTCCTGAAGTTAATTTAAGTGAAGTAAAGGCGCTTTCAAGTTGGATGACATGGAAATGCGCGGTAGCCGACATTCCTTTTGGTGGAGGAAAGGGAGGAGTAATTGTCGATACAAGAGTTCTCTCAAAAACTGAAATAGAAAATCTTTCTCGCTCTTTTGTGCGCTCGATTGCAGACTGTATTGGTGAAAACAAAGATGTTCCTGCTCCTGACATGTACACAACAGCAGAGATTATGGACATTATGGTGGACGAATACGCAAAAGTAAATGGAAAGCGTGTAGAGGCGGTCTTTACAGGTAAAACAATTGGAGGTGGAGGATCAGAAGGGCGAGCAGAAGCAACAGGATACGGGGGAGTTAAGGTTCTTGAGTCTCTCTCAAAAGCCCTTGGCATGGAAGCGACAGGAACAAAAATTGCAGTTCAAGGAATTGGAAATGTTGGACAGTTTTTTGCGCTTTTTGCAGAGAAAAGTGGTTACAAAGTAGTGGCACTCTCTGACTCAAAAGGAGGAATTTATAATCCTGAAGGACTCAGTGTAAAAGAAGTTATTGAGTATAAAGAAAAAAATAAAACTCTTGCAAGTTTTCCTGGGGCAAGTTTTATTTCAAACGAAGATTTACTCCTTCTTCCAGTAGATGTTCTTGTACCTTCTGCACTTGAAAATGTGATTACAGAAGCAAATGCAGAAAAAATCGCTGCAAAGTGCATCATAGAAATGGCAAACGGTCCTGTCACCCCAGAAGCTGATGCTATTTTAGAAAGAAAAGGAATTATTTCTATTCCAGACATTCTTTCAAACAGTGGAGGAGTAACCGTGTCATACTTTGAATGGCTTCAAAATATGGAAAAGCAGAAGTGGACTCGAGATGATGTGCTTGCAAAGCTTACTGAGAAAATAGGAAAAGCTTTCGATTCAATCTGGGCTCTAAAGCAAGAAAAAAATGTGTCCGTACGAAAGGCGGCGTACATGCTTGCTATTCAAAGAGTAGTTGAGGCTATGAATAAGTAGTATGTACCTCTACAGAACAAAGTTTAAGGGAATTGTCACAGAATTTGCAGTACCAAAAAACCTTAAGTCCAAGAAGGTTCTGCTTATTTTAAGCGGACTCCCTGGGTACCCACACAAATTAAAATATGAAAAGATCGTCCGTGAGTTCACTCTGCGTGGTTATTATATTTTTATCCCGAGGTATCGCGGAACTTGGGAAAGCGAGGGAAAACTTTTTGAGAAGTGTCCTTGCTTTGATGTGGTAGATGTCATAGAAGGAATTCAAAACGAATTTAAAGAGTTATGGGGTGGAAAAACTTTCAAAATTACTTCTCCACAAGTTTTTGTCTACGGAGTTAGTTTTGGAGGTCCAGCAGCTCTTTTTAGTTCAACAATAAAGGAAGTAAAGAAAGTCCTTGCTCTTTCGCCTGTTGTAGATTGGAGAACAATGGACGACACTGTAGAGCCGATTCCGGTTTTGAGTCGCTTTGTTAGCGAGGCTTTTGGAGAAGGGTACAGAATCGTGAAAGGGGGTTGGAAAAAAATTAAAGAAGGCTTCTTTTATAACCCAGCGACAGGCTTAGAAAAAATTGATACTAAAAAGGTGCTCATTATTCACGCAGAAGATGATGATGTGATTTCTCTCGAGTCAGTTCGAGATTTTGTAGCAGGGGAAAAAATAAAAAGTATATTTGTGAAAAAAGGAGGGCACGGACCGGAAATATTTTCTCCCCGCTTTAAGCAGACTGTACTAAAGTTTCTTTCTTAGCTTCTAAAACCTTTAGTTCCCGCTCTACAATTTTATTTGTTACAAAAGCTCCAAGCCAGTTGGTGATTAAAATCAGTGTCCAAATTGCTGTTATTTCAAGATGGAAAACCTTCGTAACGATTGTAAAGAGAATAACAGGCACAATAATCTGTCTTACAACTGAAATAGCTAGTGCTTTCGAGGGTCTTTTGACTGCTTGGAGAATAGAACTACCTACAAAAATTAAAATATAAGAAAGGAAAATAAAAGCAGCAAAATAAAGGTATGTAGTACCAATTGAAATTACAGTAGGGTCCTTAGAAAAAACCTTCATCAGAAGTTTTCCTCCAAAAAGCAAAACAATGAGTGCGACTCCAGAGAGGTATAGTGCAATCCGCGTAGTAGCTTTTATGATTTCTCGAATTCGCTCATAGTTGCGAGCTCCGCTACTTTGACCAGCAAGCGCAAGAGCGGCAATGTTGAGTCCTATCGATGGAATAAGAATAATCTGTTCAATTCGTACTGCCGTTCCGTATGCTGCAACCGCATCAGTTCCATAGACGCCAATAAAGTAAGTCAAAATAAAACTTCCAATCGCCACAGTCATCATGTTGACACTTGATGGAACTGCCTGGACAAAGATTTCCTTTACAGTTTCTTTACTACATTTAAGTTCTCTGAACCCACGTAGCAAATGTAATTTGCGTGACTTAAATCCAATATAGATACACTGAATGAGTTGTACAAGAATTGTTGCAAATGCAATCCCTGCTAGCCCCATTGGTTTTACACCAAAACCGCCATACATGAACCAAGGATCAAGAATAACGTTTAAAATAAAAGAAAAGATAAGACTTTTGCTAAAAGTTTTTGTGTCACCAATTGCAAGAAGGTAAGAGTTTAAAATGTTTGCAAGAACAAAAAAGATAGTTCCGTAGAAAATCATGTTTGTATAATCAAGTGCATATTGGAGAGAGGCACCTTGAAGACCAAGCTCCTCAAAAAGAGGCTCTGAAACAAGAAGACCAATAATAGTTAAAACAATTGAAACAGCAACTCCAATAAATATAGCAGTAAGATAGTACTCTTTTGCCTTTTTTGTGTCCTTTGCACCAAGAGCGTTTCCAATTAGAGAAGAGGCTGCGCTACCAACACCAGATGAAGCAGCGATGATCAAAAAGAATATTGGAAACGAAGCTGACATGGCTGCGAGTGCGTCTGTACCCAGTTTTCCGCCATAAAATGCATCCACAACGTTAAACATTGTGTTAAAGAAAAAACCAATCGACGCAGGTAGCGCGATTTTCCAAACAAGTTTTGCAATATCTCCTTCTGTAAGGTGTCCGTGATCCATATAAACGCTTATCATATCAGAAAAAAATGAAATTTCTATTAAATGGAAAAAGAATCGAAAATATGTATAATACTGTCTATGAAAGATAAAAAATTTCTTTTTATTGTAATCGGTATTGTAATTCTTCTAGTGGGGTTACTTTGGTTTACTTCTGAAACTGAGGCGCCTATGCCCAGGGAAGAAGTAAAAGTGGTAGAAGAAAGTACACCTAAGAAGGAAGAAAAAATTATAAATAATAATAAAAAAATAATGGAAAACGGACTAAAAGTTGAAGTTAAAAAGGAAGGTGAGGGTCAAGCAGCACGAATTGGAGATGTTGTTACAGTGCACTACACAGGAAAATTAGAAGACGGAAAAGTTTTCGACTCTTCTCTTAGCAGAGGAGTGCCGTTTGAAGTAACACTAGGAGAAGGACGAGTAATTGCTGGTTGGGAGAAAGGTCTTCTTGGAGCTAAAAAGGGAAGTTCAATCACTCTGACTATCCCTGCGGAAATGGGGTATGGTGAGCGTGGAGTGCCTGGTGTTATTCCAGGAGGAGCAACTCTTATCTTTGATATTGAAGTTGTTGACGTCTCTACAAAATAGCATTGTCTCCGCTTCGTTTTACAATTAAAGAAAAAGTTCCTGGCACACTTGCTCGCCTTGGAGAACTAGAAACACCGCATGGAAAGGTTGAAACCCCATCTTTTGCTGTGGTTGGAACAAAAGCAACAGTAAAAGCCCTCACCCCACAAATGCTAAAAGAAATCGGCTCGCAGTTATTTTTGTCGAACACATATCACCTTGAAATGCGTCCAGGAAGCGAGATTCTTGCTTCTGCTGGCGGACTCAGTAAATTTTCCGGTTGGAACGGACCAACAATGACAGACTCGGGTGGTTTTCAAGCTTTTTCTTTAGGGGTTGCGTATGGAAAAGGGGTTACAAAGTTTACTGATCACGATAACCCTGATGCTGAGGCGCAGACTGAAAGTGAGGGAAGCGCAACGGTAACTGACGAAGGAGTTACTTTTAAATCACATATCGACGGAAGTACGCATTTTTTTTCACCAGAAAAATCCATAGAAATACAGCACAACATAGGTGCTGATATTATCGTAGTTCTCGACGAACCCACAGCTCCTCATGCGCCTGTTTCGTACCAAAAGATAGCTCTCGCACGAACTCATGCGTGGGCAAAGAGATGTCTAGACTTCCATAGATCAAAAGAAAATTCAAAAACTCAAGGACTCTACGCAGTCGTACAAGGAGGAAAATTTTTAGATTTACGAAAGGAGAGCGCTACGTTTCTAGCAGGACTCGATTTTGATGGATATGCTATTGGTGGATCATACAGCAAAAAAGATATAGGTGAAGCGGTTTACGAAGTGAACAAAATTTTGCCCGAGGACAAACCAAGGCACCTCCTAGGAATTGGAGAGCCTCTCGATATTTTTGCGGGAGTTGAGGCGGGGTGCGACACGTTCGATTGTGTGCTTCCAACTCGAAATGCTCGAAACGGCAGAATCCTTACGCATGAAGGAAGGTTCAATATAACAAATAGCAAGTACAAAAATGATTTTTCTCCTCTTGAAGATGGGTGTGAGTGCTATGCGTGCAAAAATTTTACAAAAAGTTATATTTCGCATCTTTTTAGGGTAGATGAGATTTTAGGAAAAACCCTCGCATCTCTTCACAATGTTTATTTTATTGAGAGTCTTTTTAAGAACATAAGAGAAGCGATACGAAGCGGAACCTACGAGTCTTTTAAAGAAAAATTCCTTAAGGACTACAATATTTAAAACCCTACTGTGGTATACTTAATCCATACTAACTTAGTTTAATAATATGGATTCTACTCAAATCGAGGCAGCGCCTAAAACAGAAGGAACAGGAAAACTTAGTTCTTTCAAAGAATTTTTTATCAGTTTTCTTTCTCTTACAAAGAAGCACTTCAAGCCGCTTTTGTTTTTTGTTTTACCCTCACTTGTGGGTGTAGCTATTGTAAACCTGGTGGCACAGGCCAATTTGCCTCATATTGTTAGAATAATTGGAAGCATAGTGGTTGGCCTGCCACTCTTCCTTTTCTCAGTAGCAACAAGCCTCGGAGGTTTTAAATACCTGAAAGACCTTGAGGAGACAGGAGTCGCAAGTAAAAAAGAAGCGTATCTAACTGGACTTAGAAATATCGTTTTCTATATGCTTATTAATAGTTTTGCAATGGCAATTTTGTTTATTGGAATGATACCTATTGCTATGGTTATTGCTTTTGCTTCTAGTATGGCACTACCACCTCTAATAGTGTTTACTGTTCTAGCAGTAAGTTTTTTTCTTCTTGGAGTTTGGACAATGGCTCGTTTTGCTTTAGCACCCCTCTTTTTGGTTACTGAGCACATAAGTTTCTTTTCTGCTCTTGCAAAAAGTGTCTTGATTACAAAAGATGTAGTGGGAAAGCTCATGCTCCGAGTTCTTGGATATGTTGTACTATTATTTGTAATTTATATCCCACTTACAGTACTTAGGGTTATTGAACTTTATCCTATTTATAAAACATACGGCTTTTCGAAAATGTTTCAGCTTTTCAAATCAGGAACCCTTGATCAATTTGCTGAAAAGGGATTACTGTTCTTCATTGCGATATTGATTGTAGGCTTAGTGAGCCAAATTGTCGTAAATGTAATGAGTTTTAGTTTCGGGTATCAAATACTTAAAGGTCTAAAAAATAGAGTAGGGGATGTAACAGAGGAAATACTGCAGAAAACACGAAAAAGAGTAAAAATTTCTTTTTGGCTTTCCCTTACTCTTGGCGTACTTCTCGTTTTAGTCACTTTAAGTGGAATAATATTTTTAGGACTGAAGGAAGTAAGAAATAATGCAAATCAAATTGCAACAAATCTAAATAATTCAAAAGTTTACACAGATACAGAAAATGGTTTCCAAATCACACTCCCAGCTTCGTGGAACTATGTGACTGCAAAAAAACCTGGCGAACCAGTTTTTTCTGCAATAGATTCTGCTACTGCAAAAGAAAACATAGAAGCAGGTCTTCTGCCTTCTGCGGTGAGTGTTGAGGTGGAAACAGTCAAAGTAGGCGTTACAGCAAAATCTGTCATTCTTCAAAACCTAAATAAATACAAAATCCCCTCTACTGACGCAGATTTTCAGAGTGGAAAAGATGAAAGTGGAAATGAGTATGCTATGTTCGAAGGTAAAGACGAAAACAATTATGTAGTTCAAAAAGTGTTCGTAAAAGGCGACAAAGCGTTTGTTGTGAGCGGTACTGGAACTCCAACAAATTTGCAGTCGGTTATACAAGTTGGGTTTGTTATAAGTAGTTTCAAGCTAACAGGACTTGCAAAGTAACTCTTCTTCTGTAAAATACTAAACATGAACACACGAAAAGCAACAATTAAGGTCAAGGTAATCCTCACATCTCTTGAGGTTTCCTCTTAGTTGTTTACTTTTTTTCTAAACAAACAAGACGAGCCCTCAAGATGGGGCTCGTTTTTGTTATGTTCTTTCATTTAGAAAATCAGGGCATTGTAGCTACAATCCCGCTTGGAATGTGTCTGGAAAAACTTGAGATTAGATTCTATAGGCTTTTCGGACAAATGCCACCTGAACCTGTTTATGTTGAAGTTCAGGGAGACGAAGCGACGCTTTATTACGATCTTGTGCCGTAAGGCACTTTTTATACAAACATGTTAAAAATCAGTACAACCAAAAAGCAGAAGAAAACAAGGAATTTTCCTCAGTGTTTTTCTCTGTTTCTATAAATTTGGAAGTAGTGAGAAGCTCTGAGAAAAAGCTTCTTACCACCATGAAAAAAACTGTTAGTTTATACCCAGTAGATCTTCGAGAAAAGAAGATTCTCACTATCGATGCCTTGCTAGGGTATGTGGCAAAAGAGTTCCCGGGAGTTCGAATGGATAAGATAAAACTCTCTGTCGGCACAGTATCAATTATTCTCGAAGGTTCTCCGTCACAAAATAGTAAAAGAGTGAGAAGGGATAAAAACCCAAAATAGTTCTTTCTTTGCGCTCTGGTTTCCAGAGCGCTTTTTTTGTGGTATTATTTGCATTTATGAGTATTTTCAAACTAAAAACAGGCTACAAGCCAGCAGGAGATCAACCAAAGGCAATAGA
Organism: uncultured Candidatus Saccharibacteria bacterium; assembly: GCA_964446625.1. Classification (GTDB taxonomy): domain Bacteria; phylum Patescibacteriota; class Minisyncoccia; order Phycocordibacterales; family CAIRYW01; genus JAUPVJ01. Next base: position 107,049 of record CAYUPH010000003.1, on the reverse strand, counting down.
AGCTCTGACAAAAGGAGTGAAGCAAGGTTTAGATAACCAGACTCTTCTTGGTGTAACCGGCTCTGGAAAGACTTTTACAATAGCAAATATAATTGCAAATATTGGAAAACCGACTCTAGTGATTGCTCACAACAAAACTCTTGCAGCGCAGCTCGCAGCAGAGTATAGAGAATTTTTCCCAGAAAACGCGGTGCATTACTTTGTTTCGTATTACGACTACTATCAGCCTGAGGCCTATATTTCCGCGAGCGATACGTATATTGAAAAAGAAGCCCAGATAAACGAAGAAATTGACCGCCTCCGCCACGCCTCAACCCAAGCTCTTCTTACCCGAAAAGATGTAATCATAGTCGCGTCTGTTTCGTGTATCTATGGACTTGGAAGCCCAGATGAATACGAAAAAGTAAACATAAAAGTAGCGAAAGGACAGAAACTTTCTCGAAATGACCTCGCACGAAAGTTTATTTCAATTCACTACGAGCGAACAAATGCAGATCTTTCGCCTGGAGTATTTCGAGCGCTTGGAAACAGTATTGAAGTAATGCCTATTAGTGAAAGACTTCTTTATAAAATTGACTTTAAAGGGGATTCGATTGAAAGAATTCAGACACTCGATGCTGTGACACGAGAAATTGTTTCTGAGATAGATACTTTTTTCCTCTTTCCTGCAAAACACTTTATTTCTGACGAAGACGCAGCTCTTCGCGCAGTAGAAAGCATAAAACTAGAGCTCGCGGAGAGATTAAAAGAACTTGAAAAAGAAGGAAAGATTCTTGAGGCAGAGAGACTAAAGCGCCGAACAAATTACGATATCGCTCTTATTAAAGAAGTGGGTTACTGCAACGGTATCGAAAACTACTCAAGGCATTTTTCAGGTAAAGCTCCTGGTGAGGCGCCGGACAGTCTTTTGTCGTACTTTCCCCGAACAAAGGACGGTAAAGCAGATTTTCTAACTGTTATAGATGAGTCGCATGTCACAATTCCTCAGATCGGAGCCATGTATGCAGGAGACGCTTCACGAAAAAAGAACCTAATCGACCACGGTTTTAGGCTTCCCTCTGCTGCGGACAACAGACCACTAAAGTTTCCGGAGTTCGAAGAGAGAGTGGGGCAAATGATTTTTACGAGCGCTACACCTTCTAAATACGAGGCAGAAAAAAGCAAAGCAATTGTCGAGCAAGTTGTTCGTCCAACAGGGCTCCTCGACCCACTTATTGATATAAGAGGAGTTGTTGCAGAAGGAAACTACAAAGGACAAATTCAGGATTTTATCCTTGATGCGCAAAAGACTATTGCAAAAGGTTTTCGTGTTATTGGTACAACTCTTACAAAGAAAATGGCCGAAGACCTTTCTGAATTTCTAAAAGAGAAAAACATAAAAGCAGAGTACCTCCACAGTGACGTAGACACATTTGACCGAATTACAATCCTTTCAGATTTTCGAAAAGGGAAGTTTGATGTACTAATCGGAGTAAATCTACTGCGAGAAGGACTCGACCTGCCCGAGGTAGCGCTCATTGGTATTTTTGATGCAGATAAGGAAGGGTTCCTTCGATCCGAAACTTCGCTTATTCAGATTATCGGACGAGCAGCGAGAAATAGTGAGGGAAGGGTAGTTGTCTACGCAGACCACACAACAAAGTCTCTTGAAAAAGCGATAGGAGAAACAAAAAGAAGGCGTACACTTCAAGAAGAGTACAACAAAAAGCATGGTATTACTCCAAAAACTATCAAAAAGGCAATTAAAGACATTACAGACATGGTTGCAACTGACCACCAGAAAGCAGTAAGTAGTGTTATGAATATAGAAAAAGTACTTTTTGAAAAGGATCCAGTGTCATTTATGAAGCAAAAGAAAGAAGAAATGGAAGAAGCGGTGAAAGCTCTCGATTTTGAAACAGCAGCGATTATTCGTGATGAGCTTATTGCGCTTATGGACAAGACAGGGCTACGAGTTCCTGGAATAAAAAGAAAAGGAGATGATAAACCTACCTCAAAGAGCAAAAAGAAGTAAAAAGGTAGAGGAAACTGACGAACTATTTTCGTATATAGAGAACTTCTCAAAAGTTGAAAAGCGGAAAGTTCTCGAAGAGACTTTTGAATTACCCGACTCCTTTATACAAGTCCCCTTCTCGGAAGGAAGTTTTTTACAGTTTCTCCTTTCACTACTAAAGGTAAAAAAAGTTTTAGAAATCGGCACTTTTAGAGGTTTTAGTACCGTATTTTTGTCGAGAGCTCTTCCTCAAAATGGAAAAGTATACACAATTGAAGCAGATAAAAGGAATTTGGCGCCGAGCACTGCTCTTTGGAAAAAACTTAAAGCCTCAGAGAGAATAATCCAACTACATGGTCCAGGGGTAAAAATGCTAGAGGGTCTTCAAAAGAAAAAAATCCGTTTCGATGCTATTTTTATAGATGCAGACAAGAGAAATCAAAAAGAGTACCTACTTAAGTCCCTCACTCTTTTAAAAGAGGGTGGAGTTATAATTTGTGACAATAGTTTGTGGAAGGGAAAAGTGGTAGACAAAAATGAGACCCGAGAGTCTATTGTCTATACTCAAAAATTTAATGATTTTGTAAAGCGAAAATTTAAAGAAAAAGCGGTGCTTATTCCTGCATGGGATGGAGTGATTTTAATTAGGAAATAAAAAAACAGCTTGATTAGAGCTGCTTCAACTTCCACGTATAGGAGTTTATTGAAAAATCTTTTTGGAGTCCAAACATGGACAGCACTTCAACAATTGCACTTGAATTCTCGCAGTCAATGACTAAAATAGTGCGTCCAACTTTCTCACCAGCTCTGTTGAACTCCAACATAAACTGATCCTCTGTCCCCTCCTTTCTATTGATGGTGAGGTAGTCCCCAGCTACAGGGCGGTCCAAAGGCTTCGAAGGAACATCATTCATAGGCCTTTGATTATAGAACTAAACCGTGTTTTGTCAAACTATATAAACTATGTCATAATAGACTGCTTATGAAGGAAAATTCAAACAACAAACACATCTGTAAACTTCCAAAAGAGACCGAAAAAATCATTGTTCGAGGGGCTAGAACACATAATCTCAAAAACATAACCGTTGAGATGCCTCGAGGAAAGATGATTGCAATTACAGGGCTCTCTGGATCAGGAAAGAGCTCTCTTGCTTTTGATACTATTTTTGCCGAAGGACAGAGACGCTATGTAGAAAGTCTCTCTAGTTATGCGCGCCAGTTCCTACGACAAATGCAAAAGCCAGACGTCGATGAAATTGTAGGACTTTCGCCAGCTATTTCTATTGATCAAAAGTCTCGTTCAAACAACCCTCGCTCTACAGTTGCAACTATTACAGAAATTTACGACTACCTGCGAATCCTTTTTGCCCGTATTGGAAAACCACACTGTCTCATTTGTGATAGAGAAATCAAAAAGCTATCAAAAGAAGAAATTATTGAGACTATTATAAACACTGTTTCGGCTATTGATATTACAAAATCTTCAAAAAAAGTTCTCGGAGTTTCTATTTCAGAAAAGACTTTTAAACTTTTTGCGCCAGTTGTCGTTGGTAGAAAAGGCGAGTACTATCAGCTCCTCTATGACCTACTCGGAAAAGGATATGAGAAAGTTCTTGTCGATGGAAACCTGTATTCACTCCGAGAAAGAATCGAGCTTTCAAAAACAAAAAACCACAACATTGATGTGCTTGTTGATGAATTTTATCTTTCAGAAATCAAAGACGGTGGTGCCGGGTTTACAGAAAGACTAAGTGAGTCAATTGAAAAAGCTCTTGAACAGTCTGACGGACTTATTAAAATCGTCACAGACGAAGAAACTCACCTTATCTCTTCTAAGTTTATGTGTCCTTACGACGGATTTTCTTTTCCAGAGGTTGAACCAAGACTTTTCTCTTTTAACTCACCATATGGCGCGTGTCCTGAGTGTAATGGTCTTGGTACAAGAGAATTTTTTGTGAACGAAGAATGTAAAGTTTGTCATGGAGCAAGACTTCGTCCGGAAGCGCTTGCAGTTTTCTTGCCAGGAACAAAGAAGAATATCGTAGAGACAACCGCGCTGTCTATTAAAGACGCAGAGGAGTTTTTCTATGCACTAGACCTTTCAAAAAAAGAAGAAGAAATTTCTAAAGTTGTGGTAAAAGAGATTTTGTCACGAATTCAGTTTATGGTTGATGTGGGAATTGACTATTTGTCACTAGACCGAAAGGCATCGACTCTTTCAGGAGGTGAAGCCCAGCGAATTCGTCTTGCGAGCCAGCTTGGAAGCGGTCTTGTAGGAGCTTTGTATGTACTCGATGAACCAACAATTGGACTTCATCAAAGAGACAACGACAGGCTTATAAAAACACTCTTAAACCTTAGAGACCTAGGAAATACAATCATTGTGGTAGAGCACGACGAAGATACTATGTACGCTTCTGATTTTATTATTGATATTGGAAAAGGGGCTGGAGTTCACGGAGGAGAAGTTGTTGTATCAGGCTTTATAGATGACCTGCTTAAAGCCAAGAAAAACGACAGTGGATCAAAGACACTTGCATATCTGCGAGGAGAAGAAGAGATTGAAATCCCAAAAAGGCGCGAAGGGGACAAAGGGTCTCTAAAAGTTGCGGGTGGAAAAATCTTTAATATAAAAAATCTAAATGTCGAAGTTCCTCTTGGAAAATTTGTGTCTGTGACAGGTGTATCAGGATCAGGAAAAAGTTCGTTTGTGTATGAAATTCTACACAAAAACCTCTTAGCTCGTCTTGAAAAGAAGTACAGACGCGCAGAAACATATAACTGTACAAGTTTTACTGGTTCAGAGTATCTTTCGCGAGTAGTTTTGATTGATCAATCTCCAATTGGACGAACTCCACGAAGTAACCCTGCAACATATACTGGCGCATGGGGACACATTCGTGACCTATTTGCAGCAACTAGCGAAGCAAGAGTTCGCGGGTGGGGTCCAGGAAGATTTTCTTTTAACAGAAAAGGTGGACGATGCGAAACTTGTGAAGGAAATGGAGTTATTGAAGTAGAAATGCACTTTTTGCCAACTGTGTATGTGACTTGTGATATCTGTGGAGGAAAGAGATTTATGAAAGAGACTCTCGAAGTTAAATACAAGAAGAAAAGTATTTACGATATTCTAAAAATGACAGTGGAAGAGGGGTTGGCATTCTTTGAGGAAATTCCATCTATTTATGACAGGCTAAAAACTCTAGATGAAGTAGGACTTGGCTACCTAGAGCTTGGACAAAGCGCAACTACACTCTCGGGCGGGGAAGCGCAGAGGGTAAAAATCTCAAGCGAGCTTTACAGAACACATACACAAAAAACTATTTACCTTCTCGATGAACCAACAGTAGGTCTTCACTATGAAGATGTGCGAAAACTTATTGAAATCCTCCAAAGGCTCGTGTCGCACGGAAACACTGTCCTTGTTATTGAGCACAATCTTGATTTAATTAAATGTAGTGACTACATTATTGATATTGGTCCGGAAGGAGGTGCCTCAGGAGGTCAAATTGTTGCAAAGGGGACACCAGAGGAGGTGGCGAATAACCAAAAGAGTCACACAGGAACTTACCTTCGCAAGATTTTGAGAGGAAAATAAAAAAGCTAGGTTGTAACTAGCTTAGTAGCACCAATATTCTGAAAACAATCGGCACCCCTTTAACGCGTATCCATACGGAGGCTAAGGGGTAAATCAAAACTAATGTCTTCATCCTATATATAATTATATCCTATGTCTAAACTAGAAAAAAAACTTGCAAAACTGCCGGACACTCCAGGAGTGTATTTTTTTCTTGGAAAAGGAAAGAAGATTCTGTATATAGGAAAGGCAACAAGCCTTCGGAGCAGGGTTCGGAGTTATTTTGCACCTGACTTAGTAACAGCGCGGAGCCCACTTATTGCAAAGATGGTGGAGTCTGCAGAGAATATAGAGTTTCGAGAGACTCTCTCTGTGCTCGAAGCGCTTCTTCTTGAGGCTGACCTTATAAAAAAGTTTAAGCCAGCCTTCAATACAAAAGAAAAAGACGACAAAAGCTTTAATTGTATAGTTATCACAAAAGAGGATTTTCCTGTTCTTCGCGTTATACGAAAAAAAGAGCTAGATAATCCAGAAAGTTTACCCTTTAAAATCAAAAAAGTGTTTGGCCCGTTTTCAAACGGAGGAGAACTAAGAGAAGCACTAAAAATAATGCGCCGCATTTTGCCATACAGAGACGAAAAGTGCCCTTTGCCAGAAGAAGTAGCAAAGAAGAAACCCTCTCCATGTTTTAACTACACAATTGGTCTTTGTCCTGGAGTTTGTGCGGGTGCCATTTCAAAAAAAGAGTATGCAAAAAGAATAAAAGATATCGAAGAGTTTCTGTCGGGAAACTTTAGCTCTGTTGTAAAAAGTTTTGAAAAAGAAATGGCAGTGGCTGCAGAAAATCAAGAGTTTGAAAAAGCCAAGATGTACCGTGACAGACTTTTCGCACTAAGGCACATTAACGATGTTGCGCTCATAAAACCTGCTTCTTCTAGTCAAGACTTTGGTGACAAGGGTTTTCGTATTGAAAGCTACGACATCGCGCACATGGCAGGAAAGGATATTGTCGGAGTTATGACAGTTGTTTTAAATGGCGAAGCACAGAAAAGTGAGTACCGAAAATTCAATATTAAAACTCTTAAAAACCAAAATGACCCTGCTGCACTAAAAGAAGTGCTTACAAGAAGACTGGAACATAACGAGTGGAGACTTCCTGACCTAATTGTCGTAGACGGAGGTTCAGTTCAACTTGAAGCAATGTACAGTGTACTCCTCGAAAAAGGACTTGGAATTCCAGTTGTTTCGGTGGTAAAAGATAAAAGACATAAAGCAAAAGGAATACTTGGTAAAACTGACCTAGGAAAGAAGCATAAAAATTCTATTATTCTTGCCAATAGTGAGGCGCACCGTTTTGCTCTCGCGTTCCACCAAAAGAAGCGCGGAAAAAATTTTCTGGTATAATATTTTTGATGCGTCCTTTTCTTTCTCAAACCATTGGCCCTTCACGACCATGTGGAGGTGTAACTCACGTTGATCAAATTGTAGTTCCGCTCCTCCATCAGCTTGCTGAAGACGACAAAAAAACAGCTCGTTTTATTGAGATGGCTGGCGCCACCGAGGACACAGTCCACGAAGCTGCTAAAGCAGCAAGGTTGCCGTCGCTCAGAAATATTAGAGTCTGAACCTAAGCAAATTTTGTCTTAGGTTTTTTATATATTTTTTATTTACAAATCCTGTTTTATGTGTTAATTTTGCAAAAGCATGAAACCCAACGAGGACGCTATTATTGAGCAGCTCATTAAGCGATTTTACGGCTCCGCATTCTCCACCCTAGGCTACTTGGGAAGAGAACAAGAAAGTCCTTGGCATGTGCAGGTTGCTGCGCATGTGATTGTAGTGACTCGTCTATTTCTTTTCGTTGTAGCCATCACACTTTTTACCATCCTTGATTGGCTGTGTGACAAGCTAAGCGGAAGAGCGAGCTAGCAAGTTTTGCTTCTTGGAAGACATACTTTCCCGGAAGCTTTTTTTATTTACTTTACTTTAAGTTATAATGTTTTTATGCGAAACAAAATCAGAGTTGCAGTTCTGCGAGGTGGTCCATCAAGCGAATACGAAGTGTCCCTTAAAACAGGTGCTGGTGTTCTTGCAAACCTTGACCAAAATAAATATGAAGCGATTGATGTTCTTATAGACAAAGAAGGGCAGTGGCATGTGGGCGGTGTTTTTGTAAAACCAGAAAAAATCGCCCGAATTGCTGATGTTTGTTTTATAGCACTCCACGGAAACTATGGAGAAGATGGAACTGTCCAAAAGATTCTTGAAGCACACGGAATTCCATATACTGGATCAAAGATTTTGGCTTCAGCGCTCGGCATGAACAAAATTCTTACAAAAAAAATTCTTACTCAGTACAACATACCAACTCCGCACAGCAGAGAAATCGAAAAAAAAGAAGACACCGATGTTTCTAAACTTGCACGAGAGCTCTTTACCACCTTTATACAGCCGTCTATTGTAAAACCTGCTATGGCTGGTTCGTCTGTTGGTGTCTCCCTCGTTAGAACTCTTCCTGAAATGCAGTCTGCACTTGAAGAAGCATTTAAACATGGTGACAAAGTGCTCATAGAAGAGTTTATAAAGGGCAAGGAAGCAACTTGTGGCGTTCTTGAACACTTTAGAGGCAAAGAATTTTACCCCCTCATACCGGTCGAAATTTTGCCTCAAGACCACCAAGCCTTTTTTGACTTCGAAGCGAAGTATAGCGATGTAAAAGGTGCACACGAGCTTTGTCCTGGAAGATTTACAAAACAAGAGACAGAAGAAATAGAAAGGCTCGCAGTTGAAGTACACAAAGCGCTCGGTGCACGGCACTACAGTCGCGTGGATTTTATGGTTCACCCAAAGAGAGGAGTCTTTTGTCTTGAAATCAATACTCTACCAGGACTCACACCTACGTCACTTCTTCCAAAAGAAATGGTTGCAGTAGGATCAAGTTACAGCGGTCTTCTCGACCACCTTATTGGTCTTGCTTTAGAGAAGAAATAGTATGAATCCCGAGAGCGAAGGAATCAGAACTCCTGAGAAAAGAGAAAACTTCTTCGAAGTAAGAAATCTAGGGGAAGCAGATAATAAAGATATAGCTTCTTTTCAGGAAAGTATGGTACGCACAAATGGATTTTTAGATTTGGTTGTCCATCCCTTTTTTCTAAAAGGCGAGGATGAAGTAAAAAGAAGAAAAAATATTCATTCTACATACACAACTCTCTCCCCGGAAATTCATAAAGCAAGAGAAGATTCTTTTAATACCCATATAAAAAAAGTTTTTGATCAATCAGGGGTACCTGAAAGACTAAAATCAACAGTGTTAGTAATGGAAGAATACCCGCTAATTTCATCTGTTAAAAACCAGATTGAATCGCTAATTGGAAATGGGTCTGAGGTATCAGAATCAAATGAAGAATCGCCGGATATGTTTTCTTTTCCTACTGATATCGACTGGGCTATTCCGCATAGTCAAAGAATTACAGATTTTATGTTTCTTGAGAAAGTAGATAAAGACTCAAGAAAGATATTAACCTTTCTAAGTTTCTTATGGGAAACTGGTGTGAGAAAAATAAGAATGAGTGGAGGGTACCTAACCTATGAAAATGATGAGTTAAGTGAGAAAATGCTAAATAGGTGTGTGGGATATGTCTATAGGTCAATAATTGCTTTCAATCGATTAGCAAAAGAGCAGCGTAATCTTACTGGTTTTGATGTAGATATCTCGTTTGCTACCTTTCCGGAAAACCCCCAAACACTTAAAGAAAAGGGTGCTAAGATTTAAAACTTACTTCGCGAGGATTTTTGCTATCTGAAGCAAAACTTCGTCGAGAGTAAATGTTGCTTTTATGAGAAAGAGCTCAGCTCCAAGCTTTTTTCCTTTTTCAATATCTTCAGGTTGCCCTAGGTTTGAAAGGAGGATTACAGGAACACTGGCTGTGTTTGGATTCTCTTTGATTCGCTTTAGGATTTCGTACCCGTCGAGCATAGGAAGGATAACATCAAGGACGACAATATCTGCTTTGTTTGCCTCAAGGAATTTTAGAGCGTCCTCTCCATTTTTAACGTGTGTCAGTTTGCAGTCCACTCCTGAAAGTTTCTTCTCAACAATATCACCTAGGAATTCGTCGTCCTCAACCCAAAGAACGCTCTTTCCAGAAAGGGAAGGTGAGAAGCTGTTTTGACCCTCAGTGTTTATTTCTGTTTGAACTTCCTCCTCAAGCTGTGTTCGTACCTTTTCGAGGAGCTCTTCGGGATTAAACTGTGCTTTTACAATGTAGTCTTTTACACCAAGAGCAAGAATTCGGCTAATTTCAACTGGTTGTCCAGAATTTGAGATAACGATAACTGGAATTGTATTTAGCTCAGCGTCCTTTGTCATTTCGTCCAAAATTTCGTAGCCATTTTTGTGTGGCAAAATAATATCAAGAAGAATGAGGTCTGGTTTAAAACCTCGTGCAGTAGAAATTACTTCGAGACCGTCTTCAACAAGCTTTACATCATATTCGCTTTTTGAAAGCTTTGTGACGAGAGCTGTTCCGAGAGCGTTATCATCTTCAACTATGAGAATTTTTTTCATATTACTTTTTTTGTAAAATTGGTAACTTAACAAAGAAAACAGTGCCTTTGCCTTCTGTACTTTCAAACCACACAGCTCCGCCGTGTCTTTCTACTACTGTTTTTACGAGAAAGAGCCCGAGACCAGAACCATCTGTTTGAATTTTTACTGCATTTGTTGCTCGGTAGAAACGCTTGAAAATGTTGCCTTGTTGCTCTACTGGTATACCAATACCTGTGTCAGCAATTCGCACTTTTACAAAGCCGTCCTCAGCCTCGCCTGAAATGGAGATAGCACCTCCACTCATTGTATATTTGACTGCGTTTTCAAGCAAATTCTGGAAAACAAGTCGCATTTTCTCTCCGTCTGCTGAGACAGGAGGAACACCACCTTTTTCTTTTATGATCTTGAGGTTTCCTTTTTCGATTTTCGGCTTAAGTTCAAGGAGAATGTTTTCAATAAGGTCAAAAATCTGTACGGGAACCATTTTGTATTCAGTTTCGTTTGAATCAATCCGCTCAGCGTTTAGAAGGTCGTTTACTAGAGTAATCATACGCTCGTTACTTTCGTACGCTTTCATAATAAAGCTTTTTTGCTCAACTGTAAGCGTTCCTATTTCTCCTTTTGCAAGCATGTGGAGAATCCATTTGTTTCCAGAAAGGGGAGTACGGAGTTGGTGCGCTGCCACAGACACAAATTCGCTTTTTGCTACTTCGAGGAGTTTGAACTGTGTAATGTCTCGAAGCCACACAAGGTAGTTTTTTATTCTGTTTCCATTTTTTATCGTACCAAAAGTAATTTCGTAGATTTTGTCGGCAATGTTTACTTCAGTAATCTTTTCTTTTTCATTTTCTGACTTGAGTTTCTCTACTGCATCTACTTTTGTGGCTTGCTGAAAATACAGGAGAGCCTTTTCGCTCGTTTCTTTTGTAAAAGCAAGAATCTTTCGTGCTTTTTCGTTTGTGAAAATAACATCAAAACTTTCGTTTAGAAGTATTGAACCTTCCAGCATGTTTTCTGTTACAATATCGAGCTTTTCTTTTTCGAGAGTTAGCTCAAATGTTCTTTCTTTTACCTTTTCCTCGACGCGACCCTTCTCGGACGCAAGCTCTTCTGTTCTCTTGTATACCGCTTCCTCCAATTGTTTTCGCGAAAGGAGTGAAATTTTCTCTTTCTCCTGAATTTCGAGAGGCATAAGTTCAAGAAATCGTGACAGAAGGTCAAAGCCGTAAGTGTCTTTAATCGATGCGTACACGCCACTATAAAGGTTTAGTGCTACCGTTTCTCCCAGATATTCGCGGATTTCAAAATAAAAAGCGTTATAAATTGTTTTAAAATCGGTCACAATGCTTCCTGTTGTGACTGTCGGATCATTTTTGATCGAATTTTCAAGCTCAAAGAAGTCGAGTCCGCCTTCGGACACTTTGAGATTAATACTCACAATTGAGTTGATTTTGTCTGTCAGCACTTTGAGGCGCTCTGTACCAAAAGTGTTAATCAAATACCTCTCAAGAGGCCGAAGGTTTTCTCTAAAAAAAGTAGAAAGCTTTTTCTTTTCTTCAAAAAAGAGAAGCGCAAGCTCTATAGGGAGCAGATTTACATCCTGCGAGCCAGCAATATCGGCTCGGAGCGAATCTTTTGTAAATTCTCGTTTAACGACGAGTGGTTTGTGTGAAGTAATGAAGTCCTCAAAGAGAATATATGCTTTTGTATAGGCGAGTGGCTGCGCTGATTTGTCGAGGAATTTTACTTTTTGGTATTGCTCAATAATTCCTTGTGCAAGATCCTCTCTGTTTATTAGTCTTTTTAAATACGAAAAGAGCGAATCAATTTCATTTGTTTGAAGTTGTCTCTTTTGGTGATTAGCCGAAGAAAAGAATTTAAAAAAACTCATAGAAGTTTAGTAAAGTATATCAAAAGCCCCGCCTCAAAAGAAGAGGCGGGGCTAAGGTTTAGAAAAACTACTGAGCGCTAAACTTTCGCACTCGTCCTGCTCCTGCAAGAAGCATAAGGTAACCAACAATAAACAAAAGATCGTGAACAATCTTTTGTGTTGGTGCTGACGCCCACGCCACAGCTACTGAAAGAAATCCAAGAACGACAGTAAACATTCCCCATCCAAAAAGAGAAAGGACACCGCCGACAGCCGATCCTTTCATTTGCATTGCGTATCTAAATGTCACAAACGCGGCAATGAATCCAATAATAATTGCAATCCAAAGTGTATAACTACCAGCAAAAGTCACTGGCCCCGCTGAAGCAGGTTCTCCGGCCATATCCTGGGCGAATGCCATAGAAGGTAGGAGAGTCAAAAGTAAAAATTTCTTCATGTTTATAATTTATTACCCAATAATAGACTAATTATATCAAGGCACCCCTCTATTCAAAGGCTCGAGTGTGTATAAGTAGGGAAGGCTCTGAGGGCAAAACCCCGATTCTTGCGAAAAAAGGAGGAATCATATAGAATCTTAATTGTATTAAAACGGGCCCTTAGCTTAGTTGGCAAAGAAGATTTTAGCCGACTCATTTGTGCAAATGAAGGAAACTAAGGACTCTGTTATGTTACAATTGGATACAAGGGCCCTTAGCTTAGTTGGTAGAGCGCCTCATTTGCACTGAGGAGGTCAGCGGTTCGAATCCGCTAGGGTCCACCGTAGAAAAACTTAAGTCCGCCACAAGGCGGCTTTTGTTTTTCCGGTGGACCCTAAGCAAGCAAACTACTTTGCTTGCGTGCGGATTCGAACAGCGGAACTATGTTTTTACAGCAGTAAAAACAAGTGAGCTGGTGCCCAGACCAAGACGAGTGGCTGACGAGTCTTGAGTCGAGGGAGAAATTCCGCTAGGGGTCTGGAATTATCTAGTTTTTATAAGTTTTAACTAAAAAATTAAGTCTCTTCAAGACTTAATTTTCACCATGCAAAAAGTTTTATGATTTTTAGTTTAGGCTACTTACTTATTCAATTGTACATATATAATAATATGCTTTTGAATAAAATCGTACTATGCATAAAAGTAGTTTGGACTGGCAAGCCAGTAAATACGGTAAGATTGAAAAAAACTTAAAATATTGCATAATCAACATATGTCTAATTACACACCGCTTCTCAGAGATATAAAGAAAACAATTGACAGTGCAAATATTAACTTTTTGATAGGTGCGGGTCTTTCAAAGCCTTTTCTTGATACTCTTAATGATATCGAGCTCTTTTTATCTGATACATCTAAAACAAGTGAAGAAATCTTGAGTAAGAAAAAAGAGTATTTTAATAAAGTTATGTTAGGAAATATTAAGGTATTGGATGATGTTTTAGAAGTAGACAAAGACTATGTTATGTCTAATTATACGAATTTTTACAAAATATTAAATAATTTGGTTCTAAAAAGAGAAAATTCTATTCTAACTAAACAAGTAAATATATTTACGACAAATATAGATATTTTTTCTGAAAAGGCGTTGGAAGGGACAGGGATAGAATTCAATGATGGATTCAATGGTAGATTTAATCCAACATTCAATCTAGGTAATTTTAAAAAATCATATTTTATGAAAAGTCTTCATTATGAAAACACATCTGAAATACCCGTATTTAATATACTTAAAATTCACGGATCATTAACTTGGAAGTTTGATGAGATAGGAAATGAGGCTGTAATCTCATTAGACAAGAATCTACAGAATGTTAGAGATGTTGCTGACAAGATAGATGGTGATGAATTCGATAAATACTATAAGAAGCTTGTTATCGTGAATCCGACGAAGGCTAAATATGAAACCACACTTCTTCAACAGTACTATTATGACTTATTGAGGATATATTCAAATGAATTAGAAAAAGAAAATAGTGTATTGTTTGTTATTGGATCTTCATTAGCCGATGAACATATTAGGGATATGACCACTCGGGTGGCCGCATCAAATCCAACATTAAAAATATACATATTTGCACATGGAAGCAAATCGGTAATTTTTGAGAAAATGGAAAACGAAGCAAAAAATAAAAATATTAAAATTGTGGTACCAGAAGATGGAAGGAAATATAATTTTGAAACATTAAATAAAGATATTTTTGGTCCGATTATTGGTCAAAATGACCTTGTTGAAGAAGTTGTATAGACATAAATGAAAATACTGGAAAATAATACCGGAACACATATTGTTGATAATTCAATATTTAGAATTGGGGTAGTTTTTGCTGTTGAGGGGCAATCAATTAAAATTAAAGTTGATAAGGGAAAAAATACTTCTTCAGTTTTATATAAAGGAGACATAATCCAAAATATTTTTGTGGGTGGATACATTAAAATAAAAAAAGGTTTTTTAGAGATGGTTGGAAAAATTGAAGGAGAGTCAATCACTGAAGATAGGGACTATCTTAAAACAAGTTATAAGAGTAATAAAGAAAAGATAAATAGAATTTTAAACGTCAAAATACTCGGCTTTATTGAGGACGGTTCATTTTACAGAGGTATTAAGGAATTACCCCTTATTGATAATAAGTGTTTTTTATTACGCAAGGAGGAGTTTGAAGAAATCCACAATTTTATACAAAAAGGAGATGAGAGAATCGAGGTTGGTACATTAGCTTACGATGATGGGCAGAGAATTGATTTAGGTATTAATAGTTTATTTGCTAGTCATATCGGAATTTTTGGAAACACAGGAAGTGGAAAATCATACACATTGGCAAAATTATTTAGAGAATTGTTTAAGAAATTTAAAGACAATGCCAGTTTTAAGTCAAAAGCAAAGTTTTTTATGATTGATTTTAATGGCGAATATGCTGACGATGATGTGATAATTGAAAAAAAATATAAAAATGTATATAAACTTTCAACTAGCACAGATGAGGGAGATGATAGGTTTCCTATAAAAAAGGAGACCTTAAAAGATGTAAGTTTCTGGTCAATCTTTCTTGAAGCTACAGAAAAGACTCAGATTCCATTTATAAATAGGGCAATAAAAGATTATTACATAGAATCTAGAATAAATACTGATGAATCATTTAAAGGGTTGATTATAGAGAAAATAAAAGCTGCGACTTCAATTAGTGGAAAAAATATTGATAGGTCACTAACTGTAGATTTACTTTATGAATTAGCTTCTTTTTTGGATAATAATGACCTTAAATTAGCCGGAGATTATTTTAAAGGGAATTTATTTGGTGGCAATGAGAATATTAGTTTTTACCTAAAGTCTGGCCTATCAGATAAAATCTATAGTGATTCGCCAACATTTGCTGTAAAAATCGAAGACACCATTAATTCAATTGAAACTATTGATGTTTCATTATTATCGGGTATTAAGAAAATTGGAGTCAGAATTATTATAAAATATTATGATGAAATGATTAGAGGTTTTTCAAACCGTGAACATCTTTCTCCATTAATCAAGCGAATGGAAAAAAGGGTTCTTGATTTGGAAAAGGTTATTTCAGTGCAAGGAAGAGAAAGGTTTGTTAAAAATCTTACTATTATATCCCTAAAGGATGTAAACTTGGATATTAGAAAAATGCTACCTCTACTTATTTGTAAGGAGCTTTATGATACTAAAAAATCTAGTAATAATAAGGAAAATTCGCTACATATAATTATTGATGAAGCTCACAATATACTATCTGGTAGTTCTCAACGTGAGAGTGAGCAATGGAAAGATTACAGATTGGAAACATTTGAGGAGATTATTAAAGAAGGAAGAAAGTTCGGTACATTCCTTACTATTTCAAGTCAAAGACCTTCAGATATATCTCCGACAATCATTTCACAACTTCATAATTATTTTCTACACAGACTTATTAATAATAATGATTTATTGGCTGTTGAAAAAACAATTGCCTATTTGGATAAGGTATCTGCTGATTCAATTCCAAACCTAGCAACTGGTACATGTATTCTTGCTGGCTTGCTTGCTCAAATCCCAGTTGTAATGAAAGTTGGTAAAATTTCAAATAGAAAAAATCAGCCCGTAAGTCAAACTATTAATCTCTTGGATAAATGGCAATCTTAATATCAGGTACTGTATTCATTAACTTACCGTATTATATTAAGTTAAACCATATCTAAATATAAAATTCGACAATACTATTTTTTGTATCCATTCATCAACACAACGTAAGAAATATATATTTCTGCATTGGATCAAAGAAGTCCTAATAGTAGACATTGTCTGGAGACTCTATAATAAAATCCAGCAGCTTATTTTAATAAGCCAGATAGGTCTTGGGGCGAAGTAGAGATTTTAATAAAAAGAATAGCTACTACCGATGCTCCAAGGGTTTATGGAGAAGAACTTTCACCAGGTGATGAAGAAGATTTAGAAAAAGATAGAAGGAGACTAGAAGAATTAGGAGAAACAAACGCAGAAGAGATTGCGAGAGTTAAAAAAAGTTTAGGTGTCGATTAGTTTATTTGTCCTAAATTTTCACCACAGTTTCCTTTTATAGAAAACAAAAGCCCGTCACAAGGC
The DNA here is from genome assembly GCA_964446625.1 of uncultured Candidatus Saccharibacteria bacterium. GTDB lineage: Bacteria > Patescibacteriota > Minisyncoccia > Phycocordibacterales > CAIRYW01 > JAUPVJ01. Next base: position 90,470 of record CAYUPH010000003.1, on the reverse strand, counting down.
GGCTTTTGTTTTAGCTAAAACTTTCATGCTACTATACAAACATGAGCGAAAAAGAACCTGAACACCGAAGTAAAATAGAAGAACTACTAGAAACTTACTTTTTTCCTAGAGGCACTTTTGATGAAACTCCACCAGATTTAAAAACAGTACCTGAAATCAAAGAGGGAATTGGTATTGGGTGGGTGAGCCTCTATGGTTTAAAAAGGGAAGAAGATGGAACATACACGGTTGCACTTATGGATGAAAATAATGAGTCAGCTTATAAAATCTCCGGATTTTCTGAGAGCGAAATACTCGACATATGCAACACTGGCTATAAAGAAATTTGCTACCGAGAAATGGAGGAAAGAGAAAACAGAGACGAGTAATTGAAATCCTCTCAAAAGTGTTGTAGAGTTCAAACGCTCTTTATGACAAATCATTCCTATCTGGGCGGAGACTTCTGCACTGTTGCAGAAGAAATGCCCTGCACCCCTCAAGACATCCTCGGCAAAGATTTGGAGAGAACTATCCTTGCCTGTGCAATACCTGGAGTTGTAGCAGTAGTTCGACTACTATCCAACTCCGGGGCTCAGGGGTTCTGGGTAGGAGTTTCAGCAGAACATCTCTTCAAAGATTCACGAAGTCAAGCCGAAGGTGTCATCGTTGAACTTCAACTGATTACACTTACAAGGGAAGGGTGGGTAGAACTATCATTCCTTGAGGGTAGAGTCTTCTACTTTCCCACTGCCAAACTTGTGGGGACTCTACTTCAGCAAGCAGCTCTCACATAACTCCCCAACGCCTGGGGATTTTTTATTGAAATCTCGCAAAAATATTGTAAAATAGCGCCTGTTCTTTATGGCAAATCCTTTAATTGCTGACGGCTTTTGCCAAGTGCTGTCAAAAATGCCTTGCAAGCCCAAAAAACTTGCTGGACGCAAGATTCCTCGTCCACACGCCACACTATCAGAGGAGGCATGTTACATAGCAGAAGAGCTAGTTCACTTCTCCTGTGACAAGGGAAGGTGGGTAGGGATTCTTGTGACAACTTTCTTGAGACACCTGGAGCTCCAGTGGAGGGAAGGTGCGCTCGGAAAAGAAGTTGACCATCATGCAGCTATCCCGCTTGTGGAATTGGGGATTGATGACTTTCTTGCTCTTTCACACGGCTTCATGAGGCTGGTCCTAGAGGGCTTCGTGGAGATGCAAATGATAGGGCAGGAAGGAGAGGAGGATATCATTCTAGTTCCTACTCCGAAGCTAGCAAATCTGCTTTGGGGCAAATAACACAATTAGGCTCCTAGGGTTTCCTAGGAGTTTTTTTATTTGTTTACTTTTTATACTAAATGTTGTATTATTTTGGTAGATGAAGAAACAAGCAACAGCCATCGAGCTTTTAGCTCGCGAAACCCTTGTGAGACTTTCGGGTCTTTGTGAGCCGGAAGAATTCCCGAATAAGCAAATCACAGGAAAGCAAGTCTATTTGTATGTTCCTGTTGTTTTCGCAAGAAGGGACCTTAGGAGCGCAACCGGAATCATTATAAATGAGACCGGCTTAGGAAACAGGTCTTCTCGCAACCCGTTGGAGCCCCTGCAAGTAGTTAAGGGGAAGTGTGACGAACTGCTTCTGTGGATAGATGCGGTTTACGAAACAGGGAAAACTGGATCGATGACAGTTACTATTCATCGGCCGTCTACACTATTTTCTGTCCCTGAGCTCGCCGAGAGTATCCTGCATCTACTTGCGCAGAGAGGGATTCGGGTCTTTATGGACTACAGCAGAGGTTCCAAACCACCTCCGCTCCTCGCAGCAGCCTAACCAGCTGCTTTTTTTAATGCCAAAATTTCTTATGATATAATTTATGATATGCACGAAAATCGTTCCCCTTGGATACATCAGCTTAACATTCAAAGAGAAGCAAAAAAACTTACAGAAGATGTAAGTACTGATGTTGTCATCGTGGGAGCTGGTATTGCAGGTATCTCAACTGCCTTTTTTATACTACGAGAGACAGACAAAAATGTTGTTCTTGTAGACGCAGACCGTGTTGCGCATGGGGCTTCAGGGCACAACGGGGGACACATGGTGACGTATTTTGAAAAGCAACTCTACGAAATTGCTGAAATGTTCGGAGTAAAAATGGCAACCGAAGGTCAAAAAGCCATTGAGGAAACATGGGCTCTTTTTGACCTTATGTACACAGAAGCTGGACTAAATATTCCTGTTGCTCGCTTTACTGGCTACACAGGACTTACTGGGTATCAGCATGTTCTGGAGTGTCTTGAAAATAATCGTTGTCGAAAGGAAGGTGAAATCAACTTTGAAAGATTACAAATTGCAGACGATGCAAAATTCCTTCGCGAAATTCCTGAAAAGTACGCGGGACTTTATGAACTTACAGCTCGCGAAAAAATTATGGAGTGTCTTGAAACAACTGACGACAGCTATGTTGCGCTTTTGTCTTCACAGAAGGGGTGTGCGAACAGTGCGCTCATTTGTAATGAAATTGCAGACTATTTGTCTCGAAAATATCCGGAGAGATTTACACTTTTTGAGAAAACACCGATTAAAAAAATAGTAATGGAAGAAAACTATGGGATTTTGGACGCCATAACCCACACAATCACTGCAATCGATGTTGTTCTTTGTACGAACGGCTTCGAGCATATTGAAATATTTGCAAAAGGCGGACTTTCTATTAACAGAAAATTCCACGAGAACCTCGAAGGATATATTGGCTACATGTCTGCTTACCTTGAAAAGATGAATAAACCGCCGATTGCGATAAGTTACATTCAAAACCCAGATACTGGGCTTGCGAGCGACGAATTAAACTACTTTTATCTGACTCGAAGGCAATATGAATACGAAAAGGGAGTGGAGCACAACCTTATTTCTGTTGGAGGCCCCGGGAATTTTGTTGAACAGAAACATTTGTATGACAAAAAAGCACTCCTTACACACGAAATCATTGGCGAGATAGACAGCTTTGTGAAAAAAACCTACAAACTGCACCCGAACAAAAAAATAGAGCACACTTTTAGCTGGCACGGACTCATGGGCTACACAAAAAACCGTATTCGACTCATTGGTCCGGAAAAAGAAGATCATAATCTCTTTTATAACCTTGGGTGTAACGGTGTTGGACTCATGCCATCAATTTATGGTGGGTGGAAAGTTGCAAAACTTCTTGCAGGAGAGCTATTTTCGCCTTCTATTTTTGACCCGGAGTAGCTTCGGTATTGCATTAAGATATTCTCTGTGTCTTGATGGCGAATTTTATAGTTTTCCACTCTTTAAGACTCAGTCATTTTAATGTAAAATATATTGGCTAGAAACTTAAAGAAAAAATTATAAGAGATAATCCAAACAATTTATGGCAATACAACTTGTAATAAAAAGAAATGGTTCGATTGTCGAATTCGACCGAGTTCGAATCGAAGAAGCTATTAGAAAAGCGTGCGTTGCAACTGGAGAAGAAGCTTCAAAGCAAAAAATTTCTGAAATTACAGACCTTGCCATCAAAAATCTTGAAGAAAAGTTTGGAGACAGTACACCAACAGTTGAAGGTGTTCAGGATCAAGTAGAATTTGCGCTCATGGACTCAGGACTACACGCGACTGCAAAGGCGTATATCCTCTACAGACAGAAACAGGCAGAACTTCGAAAGCGAGACATCTTTAAGAAGCGACTAGCACTAAAGCCTTATGAGTACCCAGAGCTCCTGGAGTATGTAGACGGAATTCGTCACTCATATTGGCTACACACTGAGTTTAATTTTACTTCTGATATTCACGATTACCTCGTCAACACAAGCGAAGCAGAGAAAAACGCTCTCAAAAATGCAATGCTCGCAATTGCTCAAGTAGAAGTGTCTGTAAAAACTTTTTGGGGAGACATTTACAAAAAAATTCCAAAGCCAGAAGTTGGTGCTGTGGGAGCAACTTTTGCAGAAAGTGAAGTGCGTCACCAAGACGCCTACGCGCACCTTCTTGAAATCCTTGGACTAAATGCTGAATTCGAAAAAATCAAAGAGGTTCCTGCAATCATTAGCCGAATCAACTATATTGAAAAGGCGATTGCAAACGCACATTCTGATCATCACAAAGATTATTCTCGAACACTTCTTCTTTTTTCTTTGTTTATTGAACATGTGTCGCTGTTTTCACAATTCCTCATCATCATGTCCTTCAACAAGTTCAAAGGACTCTTCCGAGGAATGTCGAATGTTATTGAAGCGACTTCAAAAGAAGAGCAAATTCACGGACTCTTTGGTATCGACCTTCTTAAAATTATTAAAACAGAACACCCAGAGTGGTTTACAGAAGAGTACGAGCAGTCTGTGTACGATTTATGCAACGAGGCATTTGCAGCAGAGCAGGCAATTGTAGATTGGATTTTTGAAAAAGGAGAGATTCCGTTCCTTTCAAAAGCTACAGTTCTTGAGTTCATCAAAAACCGATTCAATAACTCACTTTCAGCAATTGGATTCAAGAAACTCTTTACAATTGACGAGAAACTTCTCGAGGAGACTGAATGGTTTAACGACGAAATCATGACAACAAAGCACCTCGACTTCTTTGTAAAACGATCTGTCAATTACAACAAAAGAGTTGAAAGTATCACTGGAGACGATTTGTTTTAAAGAGAATAGGGAAGGGAAATTATTAAACTAACAGAACAACTAGAAAATCATTATGCACTGGCTCAACGAAAACAGCAGAAAATTTTTAGCAAAGGATTATATTAACGATGGTTCAACTCCTGAACAGAGGATTCGATTTATCGCTGATCACGCCGAAAAAATTCTTGGAATCAAAGGCTACGCCGACAAGTTCTATGGCTACATGGAAAAAGGATACTACTCACTCTCGACACCTGTTTGGGTAAACTTTGGAGTAAAAAAAGGTCTTCCAATTAGTTGCTTTGGCTCGTACCTCGGCGACACAATGGGAGATATTTTGTTTACAAACGCAGAGGTTGGAATGATGAGTAAAATGGGAGGAGGAACATCTGCGTACTTTGGAGCGCTTCGACCTCGTGGAGCAGAGATTACCAACAACGGATACTCTTCTGGCCCAGTACACTTTATGCAACTTTTTGATGTTATGACTGATGTTGTGTCTCAAGGTTCAACAAGACGCGGACACCTTGCAGCGTATATGCCAGTTGAACACCCAGACATAGAAGAGTTTTTGGATATTGGAACAGAAGGAAACAAAATCCAAGGACTTAACAATGCTGTTACAGTGACAAATAAGTGGATGGAAGAAATGATTGCTGGTGATGAGAAGAAAAGAAATATATGGGCAAAAATAATTAAAAGACGAACAGAAATTGGATACCCATACATCATGTTTACTGACAATGTAAACAACAACACTGTAAAAGTATACAAAGACAAAGACCTTAAGGTGTACGCAAGTAACCTTTGTAGCGAAATTGCACTTCCTTCAAACGAAGATTGGTCATTTGTGTGCTGTCTTTCATCAATAAACGCTCTTTTCTACGACGAATGGAAAGACACCGATGCAGTAGAGACTTTGACTTACTTCCTCGACGCAGTTATGACAGAGTTTATAGAAAAACTAGAGTGGAGGCGAGACCACGAAGCAAAAGATAAAAGACAGGAATTCCTTTTTATGGAAAAGGCGTATCGTTTTGCAAAAGAAAACCGAGCACTTGGACTTGGAGTTCTAGGATGGCACTCACTCCTACAGAGCAAAATGCTTTCTTTTGATAGCCAAGAAGCAATGATTCTCAATGTAAAACTTTTCAAGGAAATTCAGCAAAAGACTTACAAAGCTTCAAAGGAAATGGCTGAGCTTTTTGGAGAGCCAGAAATTCTAAAGGGTTACGGCATGCGAAACACAACAACTATGGCAGTTGCTCCGAACACTTCGTCAGCTTTCATTCTCGGGCAGGTATCACAAGGAGTAGAGCCTGTGTGGTCAAACTGTTATGTAAAAGATATTGAGAAAATGAAAGTAACAATCAAGAATCCGTTTCTTGAAAAACTTCTCGAAAGTAAAGGACAAAACACAAAAGAAGTTTGGCAGTCAATTCGTGACATGAACGGATCAGTTCAACACCTCGATATTTTAACTCCAGAAGAAAAAGAAGTGTTTAAAACATTTGCCGAAATTGACCAGTACGCAGTGGTTGACCAAGCAGCAGCTCGTCAGCTCTATATTGATCAAAGCCAGTCACTTAACCTTATGATCAATCCAAAGACAACAACTGCAAAGGAGATTAACGCGCTTTATATTGACGCTTGGAAACAGGGTGTGAAAACTCTTTACTACCAGCACAGCATGAACGCGGCGCAAGAGCTAAATCGAAAGAAAGTTTGCATTAGCTGTGAAGCATAACCTTGAAGAGATTTTAAAGGCAGGTGGTGTCGCTGTCATACCAACAGACACTATATACGGTATTGTTGCAAGCGCAGGAAGTGTAAAAGGAGTAGAAGAGGTTTTTGGTTTAAAAAAAAGAAACCCAGAGAAGCCAGTTCTTGTTCTGGTTTCAAGTGTAGGGGACATTGTGTCCTTCGGTGCAGAATTACCAAAAGACAAAAGCATTTTTCTTCGAAAAAAAACAACTGTTGTTCTTCCGCTTATGCCAAGAGTTCAAAAAAAGTTTCGGTACCTGCATCGAGGAAAGAATACTCTGGGTTTCCGAATCCCGCAAAGAAAAGGACTCCTAAGGCTTCTAAAGAAGACAGGCCCACTCATTGCACCGAGCGCAAACCCTGAAGGACTTGAACCCGCGCGAACAATTGGAGAAGCTCGGAGTTACTTTGGAGAAAAAGTAGACTTTTACCTTGGTGGAAGGGTCTCAAAAAAGGCCTCACGGATTGTTGCCCTAAAGAGCGGAAAGCTCGTGGTCCTGAGAAAATAGTAGGGGAGAACAAGTTTGAAAAAAGAGGCTTGTTCTGTTAGAATACTCCTTAACATGACAAAAAAAGAAAACAAAGAAGTAGTGATTATATCGGTTGGAGGATCAATGATTTTCCCAGAAGAAATCAATACTAGTTTTCTATCTCACCTAAAAGACTTTGTCCTAAATGGCGTAAAAAAAGGGAAGCGATTTGTGATTGTCTGTGGAGGAGGAAAGATTTGCCGAAAATACCAACACGCAGCCCTCGAAGTAACAAAGCTTAGACCACAAGATGTCGATTGGCTTGGAATTCACTCAACAAGACTTAATGCCCAGCTCGTTAAGGCTATTTTCTTGCCGAAAGTTGAGGAGGTAATCATTCATGATCCTTTCGACAAAAAAGTTTCTTTTACAAAACCTATTTTAATTGGTGCTGGCTGGAAACCAGGATGGTCAACAGATTTTGTTTCGGTGTGCCTTGCAAAGCGCTTTAAAGCAAAGAAACTCATAAACCTCACAAACATAGATTATATTTTCGACAAAGACCCGCGGGAATTTAAAGATGCAAAAAGAATCGAAGAAATAAACTGGAAGGAGTTCAGGAAGCTAATTCCAAAAAAATGGGATCCAGGACTATCGAGCCCATTTGATCCAATTGCAAGCAAAGAAGCAGAAGTACTTGGACTTCAGGTTGCAATAATAAACGGAAACAAACTTGAAGAAGCAGACGCTTTTATAAACGGTAAAAATTTTGTTGGAAGTATAATAAAGCCATAAATATGAGTTTTAAAAAGTATGTTCTTTACATTCTTGCCACCGTCGCTTTCTCGTCTCTTGTTCTTTTCCTTATTGTTTATTTTGCTGGTAGATCAAGTTTAGCTGGCCCAAAAAGACATACAGGAGAACCTGGTAAAAACCTAAACAGACAAGAGTTTGAGGCAGTAGATAGTACAAAATCTTTTTCAGTCGTCATTCTTCCAGACACGCAGGTTTATTCAAAATTTTTCCCTGAAACAACTTGCGGACAAGCTAACTGGGTACTTGAAAACAAAGAGAAACTAAACATAGCCTTTGTAAATCAATTGGGGGACTTGGTAGAAGACGGAGGTAAAGACTTAAAAGAGTGGGGGAATGTTTCAAATTGCCTTAGTCTTTTAGATGACAAGGTGCCGTATGAAGTGCTTCCGGGAAACCATGATATGGAAGAAGATGGTAATTTAGAAGCAAGGTACAAAACGTATCAAAAGTATTTTGGAGAGAAGAAATTCAAAGGGTTTTCTTCTTTTGGAGGTAGTTTTAGAGATAACCGCAACAACTATTCTCTCGTAGAAGCAAATGGAGTAAAACTACTCTTCCTTAACCTTGAAGTAGAAGCGGATAATGAGGTAATTGCCTGGGCAAGCAAGATTATCTCTCAAAACAAAGACAGAATGGTTATTTTAAGTACACACCTTTACCTAAGCGACGACGATTCTGGTCGGTCTACGGAGCTCGACTATACAAAAGGTGGAAATACAGGAGAAAATCTATTTAAAAAGTTAGTTTATCCACATTGTAATGTAGATTTTGTACTTAACGGACATTTTCACACCGTTGACGGAGAAGCGAGGCAAGTATCTAAAAACTCTTGCGGGGAAGATGTGTTTGAAATTGTACAAAACTACCAAGGACGCACAAGAGGTGGTGAGGGAAAACTTCGCGTTTACACTTTTACACCAAGCACAAAGACCGTTAGTGTGAAAACATACGCAACCGAGACTGGTCTTTTCGAAAAAGATAAGGACAGTGAGTTTACACTCACTTTAAACTAATGTATTAGCTTGCGAGAACAACGACACCCTTGTCGTCTACCTCAGCAACACCACCTGTTATAGGAAAACTTTCCTTAGCGGTCTTTATATTGCCAATAGATAGGGTTGTAATGAGGGGAATGTGTCCTGGAAGAATAGTAATTTCACCGTCAGAAGCAGGCAAAGTAACAGAATCTACTTCTCCTTCAAATTTTGTTCCTTCTAGTGTGTGAATTTTTAGATACATTTGTTTTAGACAATATTTATAAGACCAAGTCCTTCAAGATAAGTATACTCGTGCATTTTTAATTTTTGTTCCTCAGTAATATCCACCAATCTTCCTACAAATTCCTGACTAACAGGCTGATCGGACTCATGGTCAATGGCGGTTCCATAAAAATTTGATTTTCCGTAAATTCCTTCATGAACAGCAATTTTTTCATCTATCGTCTCAGCTCCACTCTCTGAATAAAGTTCTTTTAAAGCTTTTTGCTGCACTTCATTCCATCCGCCTTCATCTGCAGAAAATCTTTCTGCCATAACTATCCCTTTACTTCATCAATAGACCCAACAAGGTAGAATGCTGATTCTGGTTTGTCATCATGCTTTCCTTCGATAATTTCTTTGAAGCTTCGTACTGTTTCTTCTCGAGTAACGAATTTACCCGGTCGTCCTGTAAAGGCTTCCGCAACGAAGAATGGCTGTGAAAGGAATTTCTGAATCTTTCGAGCTCGCTCTACAAGGAGTTTGTCCTCTGGTGAAAGTTCCTCAACTCCAAGGATAGCAATAATATCTTGAAGGTCTTTGTACCTCTGAAGGATTCGTTGCACTTCCTGTGCTACCGCGTAGTGCTCTTCTCCCACAATGTTTGGATCAAGCGCCCCTGAAACTGAGTCTAGTGGGTCTACTGCTGGGTAAATACCGAGCTCAGAAAGGGGACGAGAAAGTACGATAGTTGAGTCGAGGTGGGCGAAAGTAGTTGCAGGGGCTGGGTCAGTCACGTCGTCCGCTGGTACATATACCGCCTGTACAGATGTTACAGAACCTTTCTTAGTAGAAGTAATTCGTTCTTGTAGGGCACCCATCTCGTTTGCAAGAGTTGGTTGGTAACCTGCAGCAGATGGCATTCGTCCAAGAAGGGCAGACACCTCAGAACCCGCCTGTGTAAACCGGAAAATGTTGTCGATAAAGAGAAGCACGTCTTTTCCTTCAGTATCTCTAAAGTACTCTGTCATTGTAAGACCAGTAAGCGCAACTCGAAGACGAGCTCCAGGAACCTCGTTCATTTGTCCGAAAACAAGTGCTGTTTGGTTTAGTACTCCTGATTCTTCCATTTCTTTGTAAAGGTCGTTTCCTTCTCGAGTTCTTTCACCTACTCCGGCAAATACTGAGTATCCTTTGTGAACAGTTGCAATGTTTCGAATAAGCTCCTGAAGAAGAACTGTTTTTCCTACTCCCGCTCCTCCAAAAAGACCAATCTTTCCTCCTTTAATGAAAGGACAGATAAGGTCAATTACTTTAATACCTGTTTCAAAGATCTTTACTTCTGTTGATTGCTCTTCAAAAGTTGGCGCCTCTCGGTGAATTGGCCAGGACTCTTCTGTCTTTACTGCGGGCTTTCCGTCGATTGGTTCTCCAAGAAGGTTAAACATTCGCCCGAGGATTTCTTTTCCAACAGGAACTGAAATAGGAGCACCAGTGTCCACTGCATCGTCTCCTCGTTTCAGACCGTCGGTTGCACCCATGGCAACACAGCGCACTCGTCCACCTCCAAGGTGTCCAGCAACTTCAAGAACGAGAGTTTCCTCACCTTTCTTTGCATGAATCGCGTTGTAGATTGCAGGAGTTTTTTCGTTAAACTCTACATCGACTACCGCTCCGATAACTTGTGCTACTTTTCCTTTGTTCATTGTGTGTGCTGTGCTCATATTACTTTTAATTTTATTTATTAATTACTTAAAATATTTTTTGTTAAAAAGGTAAATTAAATAGAGAATCACTGCTCCGCTAATTACATGTGCAACCCCCTCCAATGTTGGATTAGTTATTAAAACAAACCCTAACAAAAGAATAAAAAAAGCGATGTAAATTTTTTCTATTCGATTTAACTTTTTTTTATTTTCCATATTTATTCTTCTTTTGATAATGCTTCTTTTCCGCTCGTGATTTCGATAAGTTCTTTTGTGATTTGTGCCTGACGTTCTTTGTTGTATTTGATTGTAAGCTTTCCGATAATATCCTTGGCGTTGTCTGATGCGTTCTTCATGGCAACCATTCGCGCCGAGTGCTCTGAAGCGTTCGCTTCCAGAATACTATGAAAAATTTCGATTTCAACAAGCAGAGGAACAAGCTCCTTTATTATTGTCGCGGGTGTTGGTTCAAATTTGTATTCAGTATCGTTTGAAACATTGTTTCGGAGGTGTGAAAATTTTCCTGTTTCCGGAATAATATTTGCAGTTACTTCCTCAAGAGTTTCTCTTGAAAGAGGAAGGAGGGGGCGAAGGACTGCTTCTTGTTTTAGAGCAGAGACGAAGTTTGTGTATACAATATTTATTTTAGAATATTTTTTTTGAAGGAAAAGGGAAGTCGCAAGCTCTGCAATAGGACTACACTCTTCCATTGTTGCAAAATCTCCAATTCCTTCAAATGTAGCTTCAAGTGGAATTCCTTTTCTTTCAAAGTAGTCTCGTGCTTTTTTTCCAACAGCGACTACAGAAACAGGGAGAGTTTCCTTTGAAATCACTTCGTGAGCTTTTTTTAGAACATTGCTGTTAAAGCTTCCTGCAAGACCCTTGTCTGAGGCAACAACAATAAAGCACACCTTATTTACTCCTTCCACTTTTTCAAAGAAAGGAGAGAGGGCTTTTAGGGATTCCTCTGTTCCGCTTTCAATCTTTCGCAAAATTTGGAGCGCATAGAGCGCGTATGGTCTACCATGAAGGGCAGCAGCCTCGCTCTTTCGCATCTTCACAGCAGAAACCGCTTCCATCGCTTTTGTAATCTGCTGGATATTTTTTGTAGACTTTATGCGAGTTTTGATTGCGCGCGCTCCTGCCATTTTTTTTGTTTACTTTTTACTACTTATTGAAGTAGTTTGTAGTGTAATCAGCGATAACCTCTTTTAGTTTTTGAACTGAGTCATCTGAAAGTTCAGCATTATCCGCAATTGTACTAAGAAGAGTGTGATGTTCGTCTTTTAGGAATTTAACAAGCCCCTTTTCAGCTTCTCTGATTTTTGATACTTCAATACTGTCAAAAAGTCCGTTTGCTACTGCAAAGATTACAATTGCCATTTCATAAAAAGGCTTTGTCGCAAACTGTGGTTGCTTTAGGAGCTCTGTCATTCGTCGTCCTTGTGCAATTTGTCTCTTTGTTCCTTCGTCGAGGTCAGATCCGAACTGAGCAAAGGCTTCAAGACTTCGAAACTGCGCTAGGTCTAGTCGCATTTTTCCTGCAACTTTTTTCATTGCTTTTGTTTGAGCACTTGATCCTACTCGAGACACAGAAAGTCCGACGTTAATCGCTGGTCTAATACCTTTAAAGAAAAGATCAGACTCAAGGAAGATTTGTCCGTCAGTAATAGAAATAACGTTTGTTGGAATGTATGCAGAGATATCTCCAAGCTGAGTTTCAATAATAGGAAGCGCTGTAATCGATCCTCCGCCAAACTCTTTGTTTAGTCGTCCTGCTCGCTCGAGAAGTCTTGAGTGAAGATAAAATACATCTCCAGGGTAAGCTTCTCGTCCTGGTGGACGCTTGAGAAGGAGAGAAATCTGTCTGTATGCCCACGCATGTTTTGAAAGATCATCGTAGACAACAAGAACGTCTTTCCCTTGTTCCATAAAAAATTCTCCAATTGAACATCCTGTGTAAGGTGCTAGGTATTGAAGAGATGCTGGGTTAGATGCTGACGCAGATACAACTACTGTGTATTCCATTGCACCAGCTCTCTTTAGTCGCTCTACAATTTGCGCAACTTTAGATTCTTTTTGACCGATGGCAACATAAATACAAATTGGTCGGTTCTTTTCGTTCTTCTGGTGAATGATTGTATCGATTGCAATTGCAGTCTTTCCAGTTTGTCTGTCACCAATAATAAGCTGACGCTGTCCTCGTCCAATTGGAATCATGGCGTCTACTGCTGTAATACCTGTGTGAAGAGGAGTCTTCACAGATTCTCGAGTAATCACACCCGGCGCGATTTTCTCAAGAGGCATGAGTTTTGTATTTGAAAGGGGAGCACCACCGTCTTTTGGAGCTCCAAGTCCGTCCACAACTCGTCCAACAATATCCTCTGAGACAGGAATCGAGAGGATTTTGCCCGTGTTTGTTACTTTTCCACCCTCAGAAATACCAAGGTCGTTTCCAAGTACAATCGCTCCCACAAGGTCTTCTTCAAGGTTTAAGGCTACCCCTGGGATTTTTGCACCATTTTTGTCTTCAAACTCGATCATTTCAGAGTATCTTACTTCACGGAGTCCCTTGATAGACGCTACACCGTCCGCAATTTTTACGACCTCTCCGAAATGTGAAAACGAAGGATCAGCCTTCAGTTTTCCGATTTCACTTTTTAGTTCTTCAATTATTGAATCTTTATTCATTCCTGTCTTTTTAGCTAATAATAACTACCGGGTAATATTTTTAATTTTATTTATTCGTCCTTGAATTGACGCATCGATAAGATAGTCTCCAATAGACGCTGTCATTCCGCCGATAAGCGCATCGTTTTGCTTGTACGAAACACTTGTGTTTTTGCCATGAATTTTATGAGGAAAATCAGGCTTTTCACCAGCATACTCCACTTTTATATCTACTTCGTTTTTTAGTTCATTCCACTTTTTAGTAAAGGCAGCGATAATTCGAGGAACACTTCCTGTTCGTCCTTCTGAAACAACAAAAGCAGCAAATTCTTTTACCGCTTTGTCTGCTTCTGCTTTTCCGCTTGCTTCCGCAAGCTTTTCTGCAAACGCTTCACCTAGTGTCTTTGAACTAATCATTGTGTTTTGCAAACTTCTCTAGCTCTGTAAGAGCTTCAGAGGTCATTTTTGCTTTGAGTTCAGGAGTTGCATACTCTCCAACTGCTTTTTCAACAGAGAGGGCAACAAGTTCATGAACTTCTTTTTTTAGTGAACCAAAAAAAGCCTTTTTCTCTTCCTCTAGCTTCTTCATTTCGGAAGTTCTAAAGTCGGATACGGCTTTTCCTGCTTCATCCTCAAGTCTCTTTTGAAGGTCAGAGGCATTTGCTTCTGCATCAGCGATAAGTTTTTTTGATACTTCTCGTGCCTCTGCAAGTGCTTTTTCTTCGAGAGCTTTAATCTCATTTAGTTTTTCTTCAATAGATGAAGTCTTTTCTTCTGCTTCTTTTGCACCAGAAATACGCTCATCAAGAGTTTTCATGAGAGGCTTGAATGCAAATCGATGAAGAACAAAGGCTAGAACACCGAAGTTTATAATCTGTGCAACTAGCAGTTTCCAGTCGATACCAAGAGCGTGTAAGAGAGACTCCATGGAAAGAAACTAAGCAAAAAGGATAATAAGGGCAACTACAAGAGCGTAAACTGCAATCGCTTCTGTAAAGGCGATAGCAAGAATCATCGCTGATTGTACTTTTGAAGCAGCTTCTGGATTTCGTCCAATTGATTCCATAGCTTTTCCGGCAAGGTTTCCGATTCCAATAGCGGGACCGAGAGCTCCGACACCGATAGCAAGGGCTGCTGCAAATACTTTAAGGTTTTCTACTTCCATGTTTTTTTATAATTATTAATAAACAAATAAATAAGACCTTTCGGTCATTTGCGCGTATTATAAGCCAAATTTTAGGCTCTCGCAAGGGAAAACTGTTTGACATTAAGTATATTTAATGTATAGTTTTAGCGGCTTTTTAATCTTTCGAGCGGAAATGCACCAGGGTATCTGGGCCCTGTGTGCATTCGCTTGGCCGCTCGGAACATCGAGGTGCTTAACGGGGCTTTTGCACGCTCGAATCGGGGCCCGGCTGCAGCTGCAGCCGGGCCATCTTCATTTGACTATTTTTACTTAAGGAGTAGGCTAATAAACGGTTTTCATGCTTTGGCCAAGGCGACGAACAGCAAATAAACCCAACTAGACGGGTTTTCGGAAATCAATCGTCGCCTTGGCCTTAAATTTGGCGGAGAAGCGCGGGCAAAATGGAATTGTCTGCTGGGCTCGGGTGAGTTTCATCAGGCGCCGTGCGCTTCTCTGCCACCCAATTTGGTGGTTAGCCGAAAGAGGTTGCCATGCAACCACCAAAAGGTAGAGCCATTCATGCTCCAAACCGAGTCGAAGGGTCGGATTCGCCGGAGCAGGGTGGCTAACAAAAGGTCCCGCTAGCACTCTGTGCCGGCGGGACCTTCCTCATTTATTTTATATTGACAAAGAGCGAAAATGTGAGTAATATCACTTCACAATTTTCGCTCTTTTGGGCGGAGAACTAGGCAAATCAACACTTAACAATCCGTTGGTTTAGGAAAGTTTGGTTCTCCGTCCTCTCACTTTGGTGGATGGGTTAAGGTGTGGTTGGAGGTTACACCATAACTTGTTCACCGAATCCAGAGAGGGCTGCTGCCGGCTTTTACGCCTACTTAGCGCCGAAATACTCTCTGGAGAGCTCCGGTCACTTGCGCAAGCAGGAGGCCGGGGCTCATTTCGTTTACGTATTGACATGTAAATACATCTATGTTATTACTCTAATTAGAGCTCGTTGGTTGAATTGGGAGCACAGTCCCTCGAAGGAGGATACAATGGACGAGCGTACCCCTTCTAAGCGCCACACACGGTGGCGGCTCCCATTCCCCATTCAACAAAGCTCACAGCCCAGTCCCCACACGGGGGACTGGGCTGACTTCGTTTTCCACTTGCACGGTTTTATTAAAGCGTGCAAAAATTAAAGTGAAAGTTTTTTCAGTGGTGGGTTGTGCCGGCGTTCCTCTAGAGGAACGCCGGCCGGTTACTTTTCTACCTAAATTTAATTTTATTTAGTGCTCCTCGTGGTGCTGCGTTGAAGCTGCGATAAAAGTCATTGCAAGGGTAGAGAAGATGAGTGCTTGCACAAAACCTACGAATACTTCAAGCCCTAGAAACGGAATCGGAATAAAATAGGGAACAAGAGAAGAAATAATCATGAGAAGAACCTCTCCTGCAAACAGGTTTCCAAAAAGCCTAAAAGAAAATGAGACAACTCTTGAAACTTCACCAATAAGCTCTAGAAAACCAATGAAAGCGCCGATAGGTTTTTTGAATGGATTTTGTAAGAATTTTCCTATGTGGTGCGAAACTCCAATTGAAACAAACCCAATGATGTGTGTTGAAATCACAACAATGAGCGCTAGCGCAAGCGTCATGTTGAGGTCAGCAAATCCAGATCTAAAGAATGGTACAAGCGGAGCGTTTTCATGCTCTGCAGTCTCTGAAGTAGGAGCTTCGGCTTCGTGAACTTCGGAAGGAGAAGCAGGGTTTCCCTCTACTCCTTCTATGTCCACAACTTCTTTGACCGCTTCCTCCTCATGTTTTTCATAAAAACCTATTGTTCCAACTCCAGGCAAAATTCCTGCCCAGTTAGAAAAGAGAACAAAGAAAAAGATTGTTCCAACAATTGGAAGATATTTTTTTACAAGAGCTCTGTCGCCAGTAAACACTTGCATAAAATCAACAAATTTCTCGAGAATAAGCTCCATAAGCGCTTGAAGCCGTCCTGGAACTTTCTTTGGATTTCGACTAACAAAAAAGACTGTTACAGAAAGAAAGATAACGACAATCCATGCCATAAGCATGCTGTTTGTGACAGGGAAAGCGCCGATATGAAAAAGTGTTTCTGCTGCGATTGATATATGCATAAATTCTAAAGGCTAAATTTTTTTACTTTTTTAACAATAATAATTCCAGTTGAAACCAACGAGAGTAGAAGTCCTGCAAGAAGGAAAATGGGTGAAGTTCCGAGTGAACGGTCGAGGTATCTGCCTCCAAAGCCGAGAAGTGCAAGCGGAAGAATGATTGCAAAACCGAGGTCGTATGCAAAAGCGATAAGCTCTGCTTTTGTTTTTATAGGCTTTTCTACCTCTTTTTCCTTTGGAATATTGTTTTCTTCCACGCGAGGATTATAGCAGAAATCAGAAAATTCTCAAAAAACAGTAGGTCATCGTTTTTAAATTCAAGTTTATTTGCTAGAATAGCCATATGAAAGAGAAAGTACTCAAAACCGAAGACACACTGGCGGAGAAAGTGACACGCTCTGTAGGTTCAGTACCTTCACTTATTCTTCATACACTTTTTTTTATACTATGTCTCGTTCTTCCGCTTTTTGGGTTTAACTTAGACCAAGTACTTCTTTTCCTTACAACCTTGGTTTCCCTCGAGGCTATTTACCTCTCTATACTCATTCAGTATTCAGTAAACCAAAACACAAAAGAAATCGAAGAGGTAGGAAAAGATATCGACGAAATTCAGGAAGACATTGATGAAATCCAAGAAGACGTAGAAGAAATCGAAGAAAATGTCGATGAAATCCAGGAAGACATTGATGAGATTCAAGAGGACGTCGACGAAATTCAGGAGGACATTGATGAGATTCAAGAGGATGTTGAGGAGATTGAGGAAGGTAGCGATGAAGAAAATGCAAAACAAAAAAGTGACACAATTAGTCGAATTGAAGAAATGCTCTCACTTCTTCAAAAAGATATAGAAGTATTAAAAAATTCACAGCGAAAAAAATAATATGACAACCCACAAAGGCGAGGTAATAAAAGGAAAAGGCGAAGCAACAAAGATCGGCTTTCCAACAGCAAATATTGTGCTTCAAAATCCAGGGGAACCTGGAATCTACGCAGGGTACGCACTACTTGGAGAAGAACACCACAAAGCAGCTCTTTATATTTCAAAAAACAACCCATCGGTAATCGAAGTGCATGTTCTGGACTTTGAAGGGGAGCTCTACGGCAAAGAAATCTGCGTAAAAATCTGTGAAAAGATTCGTGATGATTTTGAAATTGCTGATACAGAGAAACTAAAGGAGCTTATTGCAAACGACATTGAAATGATTAGAATTGAGCTCGACAAGTCGGACAAAAACTGGAACGAAGGACCGATTGTCTGCTAATCATGTTTACTGGAATCATAAGTGCAAAAACAAAAGTACTCGGAACAACAGACCTGCTTGGAAATAAGAAGGTGACTTTTGCATTGCCAGAGGGTGCAAATTTAGAGAAAGGTGAGAGTGTTTCAATTGAAGGAGTTTGCTCAACTATAATAAACCTTGAGGATGATAAGTTTACCGTAGAATACATGAACGAAACTCTCGGTAAAACAACGCTCGGCGCACTCGTTGCAGGAAGCGAGGTTAATTTTGAAGAAAGCTTAAAGGCAGGAGACAAAATCTCTGGACATTTTGTGTACGGACACATTGATGGAATCGGAGTTATTGAAAAAGTAGTAAAAGGGGAAGGGAGCACTGTTTTTACTTTAAATACAGATAGTAGTGTAGCAAAGTATATTGCCTACAAAGGGAGTATTTGTCTCGCAGGCGTATCGCTTACTGTTTCAAAAGTAAAAGGAACTCGTTTTGAAGTCAGCCTCATTCCGTATACACTTGAGCATACAACTCTGGGCGAAAAGAAGGTGGGCGACATTTTAAACATAGAAACGGATATAATCGCGAGGTATGCAGAAAGGCTAGGGGAGAAGTTTGAGTAAAGTTTTAATATCTAAAAAAGAAAATATGAATCGCAAACAAGAGAAAACAGGTGGGGGGAAACAAATCAAAAAAACTACTAAAGTTGCGATTGTCGTTTCCGCGTATAACAGTGACATTACTTACCCACTTCGAGACGGAGCGTACAAAACCCTTTTGGAAGCAGGGATTCAAGAAAAAAATATTTTCATAGTCGAAGCGCCAGGAGCATTCGAAATTCCCCTTTGTGCAAAAAAAGTAATTAAAGAAAAAAAAGTTTTAGGCGTCATTGCAGTAGGGTGTGTGATTCGGGGTGACACCGACCACTACGTTTTTATCT
This sequence comes from uncultured Candidatus Saccharibacteria bacterium, assembly GCA_964446625.1. Taxonomy (GTDB): domain Bacteria; phylum Patescibacteriota; class Minisyncoccia; order Phycocordibacterales; family CAIRYW01; genus JAUPVJ01. The sequence goes on along the minus strand of CAYUPH010000003.1, from coordinate 71,799 downwards.
CTGGCGAATCTACAAGAGGAATTATGGATGTTATGCTCTCCGAAGAAACTCCGATTGCAAATGCGATTTTAACTGTAGACACACTAGAGCAGGCTCTCGTGCGCTCAACTGGCATGATGAACAAAGGTATCGAAGCAGCCGAGGCGCTTTTGCGGATGATGTAGAGAATAAAAAAAGCTGATGATGTTAGTCATCAGCCATATCTTCCTCACTTTCTACTGAGGATTAGCCGATAATTGGGTATTCATCAAGAATATCCCCAAGGTCAGACCAAGCACCTTCTTCAGCTGCCATTCGCTTTAGGATACCTTGGTCCGGATCAGGTCGGACAGAATCATGAAGGGGAGGGGTAGCTATTATTTCTTCAAGTGTCATACCACTTCCAAGTATACAGAAAACTAGTATCCTTGTCCTCCGAACTTTTGCACACACTTTGCTCCAAGAGCATTTCCCGCTTCAAGCATTTGTTTTTCTGTTTTACCTTTTAGGAGAGCATCTATAAACCCAGCACGAAAAGCATCGCCCGCACCTGTCGGATCCACCACTTTTACAGTTTTTGCTTTTACAAAAACTTTTTCAATTTTTCCTTCTCCATGTGTGTAAAGCGAGCTTCCAAGAGAACCCTCAGTCACAACAATTTTCTTTACTCCTTTTTTAAATACTTTTTCGAAACCAAAACCAAACTTTGTTTCAAGAATTTTCTGTTCTACATCATTTACAATTACTATGTCCGCGACTTTGAGCACTTTCTCGAGAAGACTTTTTGTAAAATCAATTCCAAGCATTTGTCCCGGATCAAAAATAATAATGGCGTTCTTGTTTACTTTTCGAAGTTCTGTCATTTGGGACGCAATGCTTTTCGCAGTTCCTGCCGCAAAAATACCCACTTCAACTTTAGAAAGTTCTGTCGCAGAAAGTAGGGAAGAAAGCGCGAGCTTTTCAACCCTCTTTGCATACACGCCAGTTTGGAAAACTCCAATTTGCTCTCCCGCTTCGTCAGTCATAGCATAGAAGACACTTGTGTATCCACTTTTATCTTCCAAAACTTTAAGTTCCGCTTTACCTTTCAAATAATCCTTGTATTCTCCAAAATCTTTTCCCACCGCAGAAACAAGATAGGGAAGCACACCTAGTTTAGAAAGTCCGTAGACAATGTTTCCTCCAGTTCCACCAAAGAAAACTTTTTTTTCTTTTCCAGTGAACATAAGATTCTGATGACCTAGCTTTCCATTTTCGAGAACTATTTGGTCTTGAATATTTCCATGCAAACTAAAAATAGTGTCGTACACAACCGAACCTGACACCAAAACCCTTTTACTTTGTTTATTTTTTTTCATTTTTAATAGTCTAGCAAAGTAACAGAAAAAGAAAATGTTTGCTTCTTAGAATTCTGTATGATTTTATTTATTAAGTATGCCATTTTTTGAATTATATATAGACGAGAAACTCTGTTTGCAGGTTGATGATCCTGAAGAAATCGACACAACTGGACTCGCAATGCTGATCGTCGAAATCATGCGAACAGGAGTGTTCTCACTCTTAAAAAGTGAAAGAAAATTGGGAGAAAATCCGCCTGAAATCACTCGCGGAACAGGTGCATTCAACGAATTAAAAGCTCTTCACACAGCAAGGTGCCTAGTCGAAGAGCTCAGATATTTAGGAGTAACCGCGATACCCGTCGATACCCAGAGCTAACCCCTCTGGTTTTTTTATTGTTTGATTTATTTTTTTTAATTGCTATTGTAGTTTTAGCTATGAAAACAAACGTATTCATCCGGGTTAAATTAGAAAAGGACCATTACCTCGTTCTCATCTTGGACGCTGGCGAACAGTCGGTAATGACCGTAGCTCCCTTCGCAAAATCCCTTGCTGGTGCGACTTTGAACCTTGCAACGGACGGGATTCAGTGGGGTGAAATTACCACGGCAATAGTCAGCCGGTCTGATGCACCTATTCCCAATACCCTCCACTTGAACGGCCCAGGTGCAACGGAGAAAGCAATTGAGCTTGGGGAAAAAATGACGTTAGGTGAAGCAATGGAAGCTGGTGCCTCAAGCATGGAAAACGGCACAATGTTCCGTCTCGGCATGAAAAGCTTTACGCTCCTTTTTCAAATTCAGTTCAACGCTACAGCCTAAGAATTACACTCTTCGGCTTTTTTTATTCTCAACTCTTCATTCCTAATTCGTAATTCTTAAATCTTGATTCTTCTTCTAATTCGTCCCTTCCTCCCAACTACTGAGGTATTTCTTTTGATCGGCTGTGAGTTTATCTATCGAGATATGAAGCGCTTTTAGTTTAAGTCCTGCAATTTTGTGGTCTAACTCTTCAGGAAGCACATGAACATCTTTTACAATTTTTCCCTTGTTCTTTACCAAAAATTCTGCTGCCATAGCTTGGTTTGCAAAACTCATATCCATAACGCTCGATGGGTGTCCTTCTGCGCTTCCAAGGTTTACAAGGCGTCCCTCTGCAATCACATATACTTTTCGTCCGTCTTTTAGTTCGTATTCTTCGTTGTAAGGTCGAGCGCTCTGCACTTTTTTGCTCATTTTCTTTAGAGCTACGAGATCAATCTCGATATCAAAGTGTCCTGAGTTTGAAATAATACACCCGTCCTTTAGTGTTTTAAAATGCTCTTCCCGCAGTACATGTTTGTTACCAGTTACAGTACAAATAAAGTCAGCAATTTTTGCCGCCTTTGACATCGGTAGAACTTCAAAGCCGTCCATGTTTGCTTCGAGGGCTTTGACACTATCGATTTCTGTAACAACAACTCGGGCACCCATTCCTCGCGCTCGCATTGCAAGACCCTTACCACACCAGCCGTAGCCAGCGACAACAAAAACATTTCCCGCAAGGAGTTTGTTTGTTGCTCGTATAATTCCGTCGAGTGTGCTTTGTCCAGTACCGTACCGGTTATCAAACATATGCTTTGTCTTGCTTTCATTGACTGCAATCACAGGAACCTGGAGTTTCTTTTCTTTTGCAAGTGCCTGTAGTCGAATTACACCTGTTGTTGTTTCTTCTGTGCTTCCAATAAGTTCTGGGATTTGATTTTGCCTTGCTTTATGAAGCTCGGAAACAAGGTCCGCACCGTCGTCCATCACAATCTGCGGACCTGCATCCAGAACAGAATTTATATGGTTAAAATATGTTTTTGAATCTTCGCCCTTAATTGCAAAAGTATGAATTCCAAAATCTTCTGAAAGGGAAGCGGCGACATCATCCTGTGTAGAAAGCGGGTTTGATGCACAAAGAAAAACTTCCGCGCCTCCATCCTTAAGGGTTCGACATAGGTTTGCAGTCTCTGCAGTAACGTGTAGGCACGCGGCAATTCGTAGTCCCTTAAGAGGCTTTCTTTTTTTAAAATCGTCTGCAATTTCACAAAGAACCGGCATGTCCTTTCGTGCCCATTCGATTTTCTTTTTTCCTTCAGCTTTTAATTCTTTGTTTTTGATATCGCTCATGTGTTTGGCAAATAAAATAATGCGCAAATTCTAACACAGAGGCGGGAAAGTAAAAAGAAGAGAGAGGTTAATTTACAAATTTTACTTCTAAGGTAGGATTGAAAGTGGCATTACCCATAAAACTATGAAAATTGAATTTGTTTTTTTAAACCGTAGAAATAAGGGTGAAGAAAGAATTGTTCATGAAAAATTTCCAATACCCACTGGTGGCTATCCTGAGGTCCCACCTAACACAAGATTAAAAAAAATCACAATCCGCCATCAAAGCGATACGCCGAAGATAGTTTATGTAAAAGTTAAAGGGTGGGTGAAGTGGGTAAAAGGAAGGAAAAATAAGAGAAAGACACAGATACCCATAATTCCAAACATCACGGAAGATGGGATTGAGTTCATAATGGTGAAATCACCATATGACGAAATAACTGTTGAGTTCTTTGCAGAATTCGCAGTTACCGATGCTGTTAGATCTATGCGGGGCTGTTTCATTAGAAGCCTTATCCATTTTTCGAGAGAGTAGCCTACTTTGTAGGCTTTTTTTTATTTCAAATATAAATCAATTTTTCTTTTGTGCTCCTCGTAGTTTTTAGAACAATAAATCACGCCGTCTTTGTGAAAATAAAACAGGCAAGACGTTTTTGTCGGGTTTAGCGCAGCTTTTATAGAAGCAAGTCCTGGGTTTGCAATCGGGCTTGGTGGAAGTCCTGCGTATTTATAAGTATTGTACGGAGACTCAATTTTTTTGTCGGCAGGAACAACTTTTGGCCACCATCCGTTATCTTCGGTACCTTTTGCGTACTGAAGGGTTGCGTCCATCTGCAATTTCATACCTGCAAAAATTCTGTTCCAAATAATTCCTGAAACAATGTTTCGATCGCTTTTGCCGGCAGCCTCTCGCTGAATAATAGAAGCAATGTTTACCGCCGTATCAAAATTGATATTTTTCTTTTTTGCTTCCTGACGGAGCGCTTCAAGCTTTGTATCAAAACGCTCTTCCATTATTTTTCTAACTTCGCTTCCTGTTGCGTCCTGAGGCATTAGGTAAGTGTCTGGAAAATAAGTTCCTTCATGTTTTGTCTTGCGGATTTCATCAAAGGCAAGAAAAGCTTCTTCGTCTTTTTCATCCCACACAAATCGTTTGTCGAGGTAGGCAAGAATTTGCTCCTTTCGTGAACCTTCGGGAATTTTTACAAACGCGCTTTCTGGACTTGCAAGAGCAACATAGAACTCACTCTCCAAAAGGTTTGTAAACGCATCTCGGAGGAGAGCTTCTGTGCTACCAGTTTGCATAGTAATACTCATGCTGTATACGCCGAGACTTACAAATATGATTGCAACGAAAACAAGAATTCTTTTTATCATGTGTTTATTTTACCAAAAAGAACCAAAATCAAAAACATCTGGCGAGAAAAAAGGGTGTTTGATATAATGCGAAGCCTATACAATTAATCAAAAATATATGTTTGGAAACTTTTTAATGAAGAAACTTTTACAAAGCAAAATGAAAGATATTCCTGCGGAACAACAGGAGAAAATCTTTGCAATGATAGAGAAAAACCCCGACCTATTTAAAAAAATCGCTGAAGAGTCTCAGGAAGAAATGAAAAAGGGAAAGAGCCAGATGGACGCGGTTATGGAAGTGATGAAAAGATATGAGAACGAACTTAAGGCTCTAAACCAGTAAACAAAAGTAAACCACAGAAACTTTCAAGGGCGGTCCTTGAGTTTGTTGTGGCATAAGGCTCGTTTGTTACAAGGACCGCCCTTGAAGTTTTTGGTGTGGGTTTTTTGAGGAGCAAGAAAGGGAGTTTTTGCAGTTGTTTTTGTTTTTTTGCTGTTTTTGGGTATGATTGAGAAAAGTCTTTTTACTCCTTAGGCTTTTTTAACTTCAAACAAAAAAATGAATCTAAGTATTGGAATTGTTGGTCTACCAAATGTGGGAAAATCTACGCTTTTTAACGCCCTTACAAAAAAGGGTGTTCTTGCCGCTAACTACCCATTTGCAACTATCGACCCGTCTGTGGGCGTCGTTGCAGTTCCTGACGAGAGGCTTTATACACTTTCAAAACTTTCAAATACAAAGAAGACTGTGCCCGCGATTGTAGAGTTTGTGGACATTGCCGGCCTTGTAAAAGGCGCGAGTGAAGGAGAAGGGCTTGGGAACCAATTTCTTTCACACATTCGTGAAGTAAACGCTATCGCTGAAGTTGTGCGAATTTTCGAAGACGGAAATATTATTCATGTTGACGGACGAATCAACCCTCTAGCAGATATTGAAGTAATAAACCTCGAGCTTATCCTCGCAGACATTCAGAGTGTAACAAAACGACTTGGAAATGTTGAAAAGGATGTAAAAAGGGGAGACAAAGTGGCAATAAAAGAAAAAGAGATTTTAGAAAAGATAAAAGCGTCGCTTGAAGCGGAAAAACTTGCAGGTGAAGCGGACCTTTCAGAGGAAGATAAAGCAGTAATCAAAAGCCTGGCTCTCCTTACACTAAAGCCTTTTATGTATGTACTCAATAAAAAGGCGGGTGCAAAAAACCTCGACGAAGAAAATGATGAAAGATGGCAGAAACTTCTTGAATTTTTTAAAGCAAAAGGAGCAACATATACAATTGTGGACGCTGGAATCGAAGACGAGTTAAAAGACCTGTCCGCGGAGGAAAAGAGCGCCTTTCGAAGCGAGCTTGGTGCAAAAGACGACGGAATAAATGAACTTATTAAAAAAGCCTACGACCTGCTTGGACTTGAAACTTTTTTTACGACTGGAGAAGCCGAGACGCGGGCGTGGACTATACAAAAAAATTCAACTGCACCTGTTGCCGGAGCAGCGATTCATAACGATTTTAAAGATAGGTTTATTAGAGCCGACATTGTTGCGTATGAGAAGTTTGTTGAAGCTGGTTCATACGCCGTGTGCAGAGAAAAAGGCTACCTACGAACAGAAGGAAAAGAATATATCGTCAAAGACGGAGATGTGATTGAGTTCAAGGTGTAACTCTTAGTTCGCATTCCAGCCGCGCGAAGCGCGGCTTTTTGTTTATTTTTACCCATTTCACCCTTTCCTTCAAAAAAGTTTAAAAAATGGTATAGTTTTACACATGAAATACGACCCAAAGAAAATAGAGAAGAAGTGGCAGAAGTTCTGGCAAGACAAAAAGACTTTTTTTGCAAGTGAAAAAGCAAAAGGAAAGAAAAAAATGATTCTTGTTGAGTTTCCGTATCCTTCAGGAGCAGGACTTCATATGGGTCACATGAGACCATTTGTCGCAGGAGACGTGGTTTCAAAATTCTACAAACTGCAAGGCATGAACGCAATGTACCCAATCGGATGGGACGCTTTTGGTCTTCCTGCTGAAAACTATGCAATCAAAAACAAAATTCACCCTTCTGTTTCAACAAAGAAAAATATTGCTAATGCAAAAAAACAACTTATCTCTTGGGGAACGGGCTACGATTGGTCTAGGGAAATTAACACAACGGACCCCGAGTATTACAAGTGGACTCAAAAGATTTTTCTTGAGTTTTGGAAAGCGGGTCTTGCATATGAAAAGGAAGGAGAAATAAACTGGTGTCCAAAGGACAAAACTGGTCTCGCAAACGAAGAAGTCGTCGATGGTAAATGCGAAAGATGTGGCGCCGAAGTAGAAAAGAAAAATCTTCGGCAGTGGTATCTTAAAATTACAGACTATGCAGAAAAACTTCTTGAGGGACTTAAAGATTTATCCGAATGGCCAAGTGCTGTAAAACTCCAACAAGAAAACTGGATAGGAAGAAGTGAAGGTTCTGAAATCAGATTTAAGATTTATGATTTAGGAATTAAGAATGAAATTGGAGAAATTGAAGTATTTACAACAAGAGCGGATACGCTTTTTGGTGTTACTTATGTTGTGCTTGCGCCAGAAATAGCAGAGAGATTTATGAACGAGGACTTAAAATTTAAAAATGAAATACAAAACAAAGCAGAGCTAGAGAACTATATCAAAGATTGTAAAAACAAGTCTGAGGAAGAAAGAACAAATGATAAAAAGGAAAAAACAGGAATCGAGATAAAGGGTATAAAAGCTATCAATCCAGCAAATGGAGAAGAAGTACCTGTTTGGGTAGCCGACTATGTGCTTGGACACTATGGGACGGGAGCTGTGATGGCTGTTCCTGCCCACGATGAAAGAGATTTTGAATTTGCAAAGAAATATAACTTGCCGATACGAGAGGTTATCGTCCCTCATTTTACAGATTGGACTAATCCACCACAAATAGGAAAGCAAACAATACGACGAAAAACTATTCATGCTCTCATTGAAAATCCCCAAGGAGATAAAATTATTGGTATTAAATGGAAAAAATATAATTGGCAAACACTCGTCATTGGTGGTGTTGAAGATGGAGAGGATGTTGTAGAGGGTGCAAGACGTGAGGTTGCGGAAGAGACTGGTTATACAAATCTAGAGTTTATACAAACTTTAGGTGATGAAGTGTGTGCAGAATATTTTGCAACTCACAAAGACGTAAATAGAGTCGCAGATGTTACAGGTCTTGTATTTCGACTTATTGATGAAACTAGAAATGAACTTTCCCAAGAAGAATCAGACAAGCATGATATTGTTTGGATTCCAAAAGATGAAATGAGAAATTTCTACAAAGGTGCAGAAGTTCAAACACTTATTGATAGATACTTAGGCGAGGAAAAACCATTTACAGGGTATGGCGAACTTAAAAACTCGAGAGCTTTTTCTGGTCATCAATCTGATGTTGCAAAAAAAGAAATTACAGAATTCGTGGGGGGTAAAATTGTTACTAAATACAAACTCCGCGACTGGGTGTTTTCGAGACAGCGATACTGGGGAGAGCCCATTCCACTTATTCACTGTGAAAAGTGCGGAGTTGTTCCCGTACCCGAAAAGGATCTTCCGGTAAAACTTCCCGAAGTAAAAAAATACGAACCCACAGGAACTGGCGAGTCCCCACTTGCAGCAATTGAAAGCTGGGTAAAAACTGAGTGTCCGAAATGCAAAGAAAACGAAAAGAAAACAAAGTATCTTGTTTTTGACTACGATGGGGTTATTGGGGATACATATACCGCTGGACTTAAGGCGCGCGTCGAATGTGGTTGGTCAAAAGACTTAGAAGATTCAAAGCAGGGTGTCTTGAATTACTTTACCCGAAAACCAAGACATGTTCGTGGGGGAGATTTAACAAAAGAAGAGTTACTCAAATTGCATAAAGAGTCTCTTGTTTACGGCGAGAGTGTTGCAAAAAGTGGACACAAGCTATTTGAAAAGTTTGTTGAAGAAGTAAAAAAAATAAAAAATGCACGCATTGCTGTAATCTCTTCTGGATCAATCAGGTATTCTGGTCCAATGCTAAAGAAGTCTAAACTAAAAATCGATAAAGTTTTAACTTTTGAGGATTCATTTTCAAAAGAAGAAAAACTAGAGAAACTAGAAAAGATATGGAAGGTTCCTGTCTCAGAAATGTACTACTTTACAGATGCAAACTGTGATGTCTTTGAACTTGAAAACTTTATGGATAGGACAAAGATTATCGGTTGCTCATGGGGATACCTTGGAAAAGAAAAACTACTCGAAGCACTTCCAGAAAATCAGATTCTAAACACTGCAAAAGACATCCATAAACTTTTTCTACCTGGAAAAGCGCGAAGGGAAACAAATACAATGCCACAGTGGGCAGGAAGCTCTTGGTATTGGCTCAGGTACATGGACGCAAAAAACAAGAAGAAATTTTCTTCACTCAAAAATCAAAAATATTGGAGTCCTGTTGATATGTATTTTGGTGGAATGGAACATACTACGCTTCATCTTCTGTACTCTCGTTTTTGGAATCTCTTTTTGTACGACCGAAAACTTGTCGCTGTAAAAGAGCCTTACAAAAAACGAGTTCCTCATGGAATCATACTTGGCCCCGATGGAGAGAAAATGAGCAAGAGTAGGGGAAACGTAGTAAACCCCGATGAACTTGTTGCACGCTTTGGAGCGGATACTGTTCGTGTGTACATGATGTTTCTAGGTCCACATGGAGCTCAAGTTGCGTGGAACGATCAGGGAATTGTCGGTGCGAGACGATTTATTGAAAGAGTACACGGACTCCTTAGTATCATTTCCGAAACTGAACCAAAAGAAGTAAGAAACGCGCTCCATAAGACAATCAAAAAAGTTCAGGAAGATACTGAAAGTATTTCTTTTAACACTGCTATTTCTGCCATGATGATTTTTGTAAATACTGTTTACGAAGCAAAACAAATTACAAGAGAGAGTCTCGTTATGTTTACTAAAATTCTTTCTCCATTTGCTCCACATATTGCAGAGGAAATCTGGCAAAGCTTGGGGGAAAAGGGTTCTATTTTCGAAAGTAAATACCCAAAATACAAAGAAGAGTACACAATGGACGCGAGCTTAATGATTCCTATTCAAATTAATGGTAAAATGAAGTGTACGGTTGAGATTGAATCGGGGAGAGGCGAAGAAGAAGTCAAAAAAATCGTTCTTCAGGACCCTAAAGTTCAGAGTTATTTAGGGGGAAAAGAGGTAATAAAAGTCATTGTTGTCAAAGACCGAATCGTGAACATTGTTGTAAAGCCCTAAAAACCCCAAAATTTGACTTTTATAAGGTATAATGGTAAAAATAATTAGTAAATAAAAGAGACAAACGCCCAAATGGCATCACAATTTAACTTCAAACCAAAAGCAGTCGTAAAGAAACTTGTCGGAGTCCTTCCAGAGAGAGGTCAGCAGGTGCTTATTGCACGATATGGGCTCAAAACTCCAGAAAAAATGACTCTTGAGGCTATTGGAGACAAATACGGTATTACAAGAGAGCGAGTTCGACAGATTGAAAATGCGTCTCTTTCTAACATTCGAAAATCAAGCGCATACAAAGAATCAAACGCTGTTTTTGAAGAACTAAAAAAACTTTTTGTAGCTCTCGGAGGTTTCGTTTCTGAAGAAGATTTTCTAAACCATATTACAAAAAAAGACAAACTCCTACAAAACGAAATCAACTTTCTACTTGTCCTAGGAAACCTATTTAAAAAACTAAAAGAAGACGAGCACTTCAAGCACAGATGGCATGTAGACGAAGCTCTTGCAAAGAAAGTAGAAGAAGCGCTTCATAAACTATACAAGAACCTCGCAGACGAAGAAATTCTTCCTGAATCAGAAATTATTTCCGAGTTTCTTTCACACCTTGAAAACCTTAGTGAAGAATACAAAAACGAAGAAGTTCTAAAGCGATGGCTTTCAATTTCTAAGAAGATTAACCGAAACCCGCTAGGAGAATGGGGAGTATCACACTCAAAAAACATTTCTGTAAAAGGTATTCGAGACTACGCATACCTTGCAATCCGAAAGCATGGTTCACCAATTCACTTTAAAGAGGTAGCAAAATCAATCGAAAAGCTCTTCAAAAAGAAAGCACACGTTGCAACAACTCACAACGAACTTATCAAGGACTCTCGATTTGTTCTTGTTGGACGAGGACTCTACGCTCTCTCAGAATGGGGATACCTCAACGGAGTAGTGCGAGATGTTATCGCAAAAATCCTTGAGAAAAATGGTCCTCTGACAAAAGACGAGATTATCGACAAAGTTCTGAAAGAAAGGTACGTCAAAGAAAACACAATCCTCGTTAACCTCCAGAACGCAAAACACTTCAAAAAAGACAAACAAGGAAGATACTCACTCTCATAAAACAAAAAATCCGCTTCGGCGGATTTTTTGTTTGTCTCTTTTTTTGATATTATATATTCTATGCAATCTTTAGATTGGTCAATCTTTGGAAATTTACTTGTGACAGCACTCGGCTACGGCTATTTTTTCTTTATTATTCTTGCACCTGTTTTTCTCGGGTTCGCTTTTTTTGAGGCTTTTGTCACGTATAACCGAAACAAATTTATTCACGAGAAAGCACACTCGGCAATTTTACTTGAACTTATCATTCCTCAAGAAGTGGCAAAGTCACCTCTTGCCATGGAGCTTTTTCTCACCTCTCTTTACCAAACATCAGGAGAAACGACTTGGATAGATAGATGGTTTAAAGGAAAAACAAGACCTTGGTTTTCTCTTGAACTAGTATCAGACGGAGGGGAAATAAAATTCTACCTTTGGACATGGGATTTTTGGAAACCAGTTGTTGTGTCATACCTCTATGCGCAATATCCAGACATTGAAGTAAGAGAGGTAGACGACTACTCAAAAAATATTGATTTCGACCTTCGAAAGATTGATCTTTTTGGTGTCGAGTTCAAGCTAAACAAACCTGACTACTACCCAATTAAGAGTTACAACGACTACAAACTAGGAGACGATCCAAAAGAAGAATACAAGATTGATCCGATGACACCATTTTTCGAGTATCTTTCAACAGTAAAACAAGGCGACAGAATTTGGCTTCAAGTTATAGTTCGAAGTCACAAAAAAGAAATCAAGAAACCAGGAACATGGTTTGATAAAGTTGACTGGTCACACGGAGCAAACGAAGAGATAAAGAAAATAAAACAAGCAGACGTGCAAGCAGCAGGGGAAATTAAAATCACAGGAGTATCTCTTTCGCGTGGACAAAAAGATGCAATAGAGGCTATCGAGAAAAATATTTCAAAACTCGCGTTCGATACTCTTATCCGTGTCATTTACCTAGCACCAAAAGAAAAGTTTAACCCTATTAACATCCCTGGTCTTATTGGTTCTTTTAGACAGTACAACACAGCGAACCTAAACAGTTTTGGAGTAAGCTCTGAGCATATAACTGTATTCGACTATCCGTGGCAAGACATGTTTGGTAAAAAAGCTGCACACAGAAAACACCATATTTTTGAAGCGTACCAGCACAGATCTGCTTTCCATGCTCCACACAAGAGCCACTACTTTACGATGAGTTCGGAGAGTATTGCGACAATCTTTCACTTTCCTGGTGAAGCTGCGAAAACTCCTGGCCTTCGAAGAATTGACGCCAAGAAGTCTGAAGCTCCACCTAACCTTCCTGTGTAAAATATGAACGACGAGATTTTCCTTTCACAGATAAATAAAAACGAACCAAAGAAAACTCATTTTATAAAAAGCATCGCTCTCGGTGCTCTCCTGGCTTTTTTGTTTTTTATTTTCGGAACAACTGGAAGCAAATTTCCAGAGGGAAAAATCGTGGAGCTGGAGAATGGGGAAACAATAAGATCATTTGCACTCAAACTTAAAGAAGAGAAAGTAATTTTCTCCTCATCACTTTTCGTTTCTGCTGTAGTTGCATTTGGTGGAGAAAAAAAAGCTGTGGCTGGACCTTACTTTTTCGAGGAAAAGCAAAGTGTTTTTACAGTTGCAAAAAGAGTATTAGGAGGAGACTTTGACGTGAAAGCAGTTAAAATAACAGTTCCTGAAGGCTGGAACCTTCGTCAGATTGCAGAAAGGGCACAAAACACGTTTCCACACTTTAACACAGAAAAATTCATTACTGAAAATAAAGAAAATGAAGGTTATCTTTTTCCTGACACCTACTTCTTTCTCCCAACAGCAACCGAAGAGGAGGTCACCACAAAAATGAGTGAGACCTTTGAGGCTAAAACAAAAGACCTGATTCCTTATGAAAAGGGAAGCAAAGAATACAAAGATCTTATTATCCTTGCATCTATCCTCGAAAAAGAAGTGCGAAAACCCGAGGATATGAAAATAGTTTCTGGAATTTTTGGCAATCGTCTTCGAATTGGTATGCCACTTCAAGCCGATTCTACGCTTGCGTATGTACTCAGCAAAGATTCGCTTTCTCTTACCCTAGACGACCTAAAAGTCTCTTCACCTTACAACTCATACACAAGAAAGGGTTTGCCTCCAACCGCTATCGGTAACCCTGGGCTTGTGGCTCTGGACGCAGCGCTTCATCCAACAAAAAGTGACTACTTGTACTTTCTCACAGACAAAGAAGGAACTGCTTACTACGCAAAAACATTTGAAGGACACAAACAAAACAAGCAGAAGTATTTAAAATAATTTTGCTTTAAGCTTGTTTCTGTTCTATATTGGCGCTATTTATGAGGAATAAAAGTCAAAACAAAACAGTATTTGCCGGTCTCTCCGGCGGAGTAGATTCGTCTGTTTCTGCATACCTTCTGAAGGAGGCTGGCTACAATGTGGTAGGAGTATTCATAAAAATCTGGCAAAGCGAGTTCGATAAAACATGCACTTGGAAAACTGATCGTCGTGATGCAATGCGAGTTGCAGCACACCTGAAAATTCCGTTTTTGACCCTTGATCTTTCTTCTGAATACAAAAATGGTGTGATTAGTTACATGATAGACGAATACAAAGCAGGAAGAACTCCTAATCCTGACGTACTCTGCAACAAAGAAGTAAAATTCAAAGCTTTTCTTCAAAAAGCACTGGAGCTCGGGGCAGATTTTGTAGCAACCGGACATTACGCGCGAGTCTCACAAAATCCAGTGACAAACCTCTATGAACTACACAAAGCAAAAGACAGTGCAAAGGAACAAAGTTATTTTCTTTGGACACTTACACAAAAAGAACTTTCTAAAATCATTTTTCCCGTAGGCTCTCTTCAGAAGAGACGAGTGCGAAGTCTTGCAAAGAAAGGCAAGATACCTACATTTGCGCGTCCTGACAGCCAGGGGCTTTGCTTTGTTGGAAAAGTAGATTTCAAGGATTTCTTAAAAAATTATATTGAGGAAAAAGAAGGCGACGTTTTAAACGAAAAAGGTGAGGTCATTGGAAAGCATCCAGGAAGCGTCTTCTTTACACTAGGGGAACGCCACGGTTTTGTTATTACAGCAAAAGGAACAGACGAAAAAAGACTGTATGTCGTTGCAAAAAACACAGACAAAAACACAATTACAGTAAGCGAAGAAAAGGATAAAAAAGAATTTTCAAAAAGCAAAATTGCTCTGCAGGGCACAAACTGGATTTCAGGCCTACCGGAGCGTGACAGAACGTATGAAGCTCAGATCCGCTACCACGGCGAGCTTTTAAAGGTAAAAATTGAAGAGGAAGGTAGTAAAACCTTTGCTTTCTTTGACGAAGCGCAAATTACAGCTCCTGGACAATCTATTGTTGTGTACTCAGGCGAGAAGTGCATTGGAGGAGGAGTAATGGAGTAGCAACGCGTGCTTTTGTGTCCATGCGTTTTGGCATATAATTGAACCATGGCATACGAATCAAAACCAAAGATCAGAAATTCTGCTTGGAATTATGGAGGACCAAACTGGAAACTTTCGCGTTCAAAAATTGATCTCTTTATGGAGTGTCCTAGGTGTTTCTATCTCGACAACAAACTTGGTGTTTCAAGACCTAGGGGACCTGCATTTACACTAAACATTGCTGTAGACGCGCTCCTAAAAAAAGAATTCGATACACACAGGGCGAAACAAACAGCTCATCCTCTCATGAAAGAGTACGGTGTCGATGCTGTTCCTTTTTCACATGCAGATGTAGACGAATGGCGAGAAAACTTTGTCGGAATACAGCATAAAGATGAAGAAACAGGTCTCCTTATCTCGGGAGCAATTGATGATGTGTGGGTAAACAAAAAAGACGAGCTCATTGTCGTTGACTACAAAGCAACTGCAAAGGATGGGAAAATGGAATCCCTTGGAGACACGAAGTGGCAGGAACAATACAAGAGACAAATGGAGGTGTATCAGTGGCTCCTTCGCAAAAAAGGTTTTAAAGTTTCTGATACAGGATACTTTGTCTATGTAAATGGCCAAACAGACAAGGAAGCGTTCGACGGCAAACTAGAGTTTGAGGTAACACTCATTTCTCACAAAGGTAAATGCGACTGGATTGAAAAAAAACTAGTTGAAATCAAAAAGTGCTTAGACGGAACAGAAATTCCAAAAGAAGGCGAATCTTGTGAGTTTTGTGCTTATAGAACTTTTGCCGGAGAATCTTTTAGGGACCACGTTAAAAAACACGGAAAGAAATAATAGTGGAAAAAAGTTTTAAACAAAAAGTTCTAAGTGTAGTAAAAAAAATTCCTAAGGGAAAAGTTTTGTCATACAAAGAGGTTGCAGAAAAAGCAGGAAGTCCTCGCGCTTACCGCGCTGTGGCAAGCATTATGTCAGGAAATACCGATAAAGCCGTTCCATGCCACCGTGTCATTCGTTCCGACGGAAAAGTGGGGGAGTATAACGGCCTCCAAGGCAAAAGTAAAGAAGCAATCCTCCGAAGTGAAGGGGTAGTGCTCTAAACTTTATTAAAAGAAGCAGTTACGCTATACTGTTTTTTACATGACGACCAACGAAGTTAGACAGAAATACCTAGAGTTTTTTGCAGGAAAAGGACACAAAGTAATTCCTAGCTCTCGACTCGTGCCCGAAAACGACCCAACAACACTTTTTACTGGTTCAGGTATGCAACCGCTTATTCCATACCTACTTGGAGCAAAACACCCGGAGGGAACAAGGCTTGTAAACTCTCAAAAGTCTTTTAGATCACAGGACATTGAAGATGTAGGGGACAACCGTCACACAACTTTTTTTGAAATGCTTGGAAACTGGTCCCTTGGCGATTATTTCAAAGCTGAGCAAATCCCTTGGGTTTTTGAGTTTCTTACAGATGTTGTCCAGCTTGAGGCAAAAAAACTTTTTGTCACTGTATTTCGAGGAGATGAAAAAGCTGGAATTTCTGCAGACACAGAAGCGGTAGAACTTTGGAAAAATCTTTTTGCATCAAAAGGAATTGAAGCTTTGTCTGCTGACCTTATAAACGAGGAAGAGGCAGGAAAAAGAGGAATGAATCCGGGAGAAAGGATTTTTGCATATGATGTAAAGAAAAACTGGTGGAGCAGAAGCGGGGTACCCGAGAAAATGCCGGAGGGGGAACCAGGAGGACCAGATTCTGAGATTTTCTATGAGTTTGATTTTGTAGAGCATGACACAAAATACGGCGAGAAATGTCACCCCAACTGTGATTGTGGACGTTTTATAGAAATTGGAAACTCGGTTTTCATGGAATTCAAAAAAGTAACTGGCGGATTTGAGAAGCTGCCTCAAAAAAATGTGGATTTCGGTGGAGGACTGGAGAGAATCGTTGCTACAACAATGAACACAAATGATGTGTTTGAGATTGATACTCTAGGAGGAATCGTAAAAACTCTGGAGTCCCTTTCGGGTAAAAACTACAAAGACGAAGCGTATACATATGCCTTTCGAGTTGTTGCTGACCACATCCGCTCTAGTGTTTTCCTTATTGGTGACGGAGTCACTCCATCTAACACAGAACAGGGCTACTTTGTCAGAAGACTCCTCCGACGAGCTGTACGATTTTGGGACAAGCTCGGGATTCAAGGTGCAGGAATTGGCGAGCTAGTTCTTCCGCTTCTTGAACTTTACAAAGATGCGTATCCAGAAACTTATGATAAAAAAGAATTTATCAAAGACGAGATAAATAAAGAGGAAGAAAAGTTTAGAAAGACTCTAACTCTTGGACTAAAAGAGTTCGAAAAAGGAACTGATCCATTTATTCTTTTTACAACTTTTGGTTTTCCCGTTGAACTTACAGAGGAACTCGCAGAAGAAAGAGGTGTAACAATTGATTTAGAAAAATTTAAAGCTGATTTAAAGAATCACCAAGACCTTTCCCGCGCAGGCGCAGAACAAAAATTCAAGGGAGGCCTTGGAGACACAAGTGAAAAATCGCTTCAGTATCACACCGCTACACACCTCCTTCAGCAGGCTCTCCGAGATGTTCTTGGAAAAACTGTTGGACAAAAAGGATCAAACATTACTCCCGAGCGTCTTCGCTTCGACTTTTCTTTTGACCGCAAAATGACAGATGAGGAAAAGAAGCGCGTGGAGGAAATCGTGAATGAAAAAATTAAACTTGCTCTTCCTGTTGAGGTAGTAAGCCTTCCAAAAGAAGAAGCTCTTAAAACTGGTGCAATTCACTTTTTTGGAGAAAAATATCCTGACACAGTGACAGTCTATTATATTGGAAACACTATTGCGGACGCATACTCAAAAGAGTTTTGTGGTGGACCACATGTAAAGAACACAAGCGAACTTAAAGGAACATTCAAAATCCAAAAAGAAGAAGCTGTCTCAGTTGGAGTAAGACGAATCAAAGCTGTTCTCGAATAAAGAAGAAAGTCACTGCTTTCGTATGATATAATTTTCGTATGTTCGATTTTTTACATTCCACAAAAAATGGAAAAGAGGAGACTGCTCTTGTCTTTGCACTTGAAAGCGGAAAGGCGATCACTGGTATTGTGCGTTTAAAACCAAACAAGAAACCAGAAATTGTATACGCACACCAAAGCGCGGTTCTCTCTGAGGCTAAAACCGAGGGGAGTGTCCTAAGTTTTTCGCTTGCGTCTCTAAAAAGGGAAAACGAAAAACTTCAAAAAGAGGGAATTGAAGAAGTAAAAGCAAAGGGTGTTAAGTTTGGTGATATTAAAACCGCGTATGTCTTTCTAGGTTCTCCGTGGAACATTTCAAAAATCGTCACTTCAACAAAAACCGAAGACAAACCTTTCATTATTACAAATGAACTCATTCGAGAAACCGCTTCGGAGCATCTTAAGGAAAAGGAACCAAACCTACTTCACATAGAAGAAGCAATTGTTTCCGTTAAAGCAAATGGCTACGAAATAGAAAATTCGATTGGAAAGAAAACAAGCAGTATTACTGTCACAAGCTTCATCAGTACAATGAACGAAGATGTTGCTGTAAAAATTAAAGAGGTTATAAACCTCGCTTTTCCTAACCTCCTGGTAAATTTTCACACTATTCCAATGGCATTCTTTCCAATTGTAGTAAACCTTCTACACAAAAAAGATTTCGTGCTTTGTATGCCAGAGCACGAAGTTTCAGAATTTCTGCTTGTCCGCGGAGGAGTGCCAAAAGGCAGTGTTTCTATTCCTTTTGGTAAGCATTTTCCGGTTCGAGTTATTGCTTCAGCGCTCCAAAAAGAAAAGGAGACCGTACTCTCACTTTTATCCCTACATGAAGAAGGTACTCTCGAAGCATCTGCAGAAACCGAACTAACTCAGATTTTGTCACAAGCAGAAAGCGAATGGGATGTGGCTTTAACTGACGCATTTTGGCGCCTTGGAGAAACGTTCCTTTTGCCAAAAGAGGTGATTATCGCAGGAAAAGATGCGGAATCAAAGATACTTGAAACATGGATTTCAAAGAAAACATTTGCGAACAAATCTTTTTCATCGGACACATTTTCAGTAAGTTACTTTACAACTGAGGATGTAAAAAACTATATTGTGGTTTCAAGTTCAAAAGAACCACATCCTATTCTTGGTGCAATCTCTCTTTTTCTTAAAACACTCTGAAGTGATTGTGGAAATTTTCCTCTAGTCAATTAAAACAAAAGAATGTAAAATTACTCTATGAAAAAAACATTTCAAGACATCATACCTCCTGAAAAAAGATCTATTCGAAATATTCCTATTCCTGCAGAGAGAAAAAGGGAAGAAAAGCGTGAGGAAAAAAAGGAAGAAAAAACGAGAGAGGAAGTTTCAAATGTTATTTACTATCCTGAATACCCAAAAGTAAGCGGAGGTTCAAAAATTTTCCTTTGGCTTGGTGCAATCATGAGTGCAGCAGTTCTTGCATTCCTAGTGCTCTATTTTGTTACCGAGGCTCGCATTACAATCGCACCAAAACAGATGACTTTTGGAACCGGCGGGACTATAGAAGGCAGAAAGACAGGTGATGGACTCCTTTATTCAACAATCGAGATTTCAGATGAAAAAGAAATCGAAGTTCCAGCAACCGCAGAAAAAGAAGTTTCAGAAAAGGCAACCGGAAAAATAATTATTTACAACAACAGTGGCACTACAGCTCAAAAACTGATTGCAGGCACCCGTTTTCAAACTCCAGGAGGTCTTATTTACAAACTTAGCAAGGAGGTAACAGTACCCGGCAAGAAGGGAACCGCAGCCGGAACAGTCGAGGCGGATGTGACAGCAGAAAAGCCTGGAAAAGCATACAACATAGGACTAAACGACTTTACTATTCCTGGTTTTAAAGGAACGGCTAAATTCGACACTATTTACGCGAGATCAAAAACACCTATGACAGGAGGAGAAGAAGGCAAAGTAAAGGTTCCAGCAAAAGAAGATTTGGATAAAGCAAACACTACTCTTGAAGAACAAATAAAAGCAGAGGCTGAAATGAAGCTTGGAGCACAGATTCCTGAAGGTTTTGTATTCCCTAAGGGTGCTCTTAGCATTTCATTTGAAGGAAGCACAGCGGACGCAGGCGAGGGGAAAGTGACAGTAAAAAGAGTGGGTAAAATAAAGGGAACCGCTCTTGAGACAAAAAGCCTTGGAGTAGCTCTTGGAAAACTCGATGGACAAACAGTGGATACGAGCGAAGTTTTTACTCTAGACTTAGAAAAGGCAACGGTTAAGATAAACGAAACTACAAATGGAATCGCTGCAACTGTTGATGGGACAACTGTCCTCGAGTACAAAGTAGATATACCGAAACTCCTCCAAAAACTTGCAGGAAAGACAAAGACTGAAGCGTTTGCAATCATGGGAGCAGAAAAATCTATTGGAAAAGGCCAAATTATCCTTCGACCATTCTGGAGAACAAAACTTCCAAAAGACCCAGAGGACATTAATGTAGAGATTTAATTGACGGCGCCCAAAGAGACTGTTACAATTGATCCTAACTAATGAGCGGAAACCAAAATCTAGAAAAAGTACAAGGAGTGGTCACAGAGGCTTTGCCGAACACTCTTTTTCGTGTTGACCTAGAAGACGGACGGAACCTTCTCTCATACCTTGCAGGCAAGATGCGGCTTCACCGAATCCGAGTTCTCGTAGGGGACAAAGTAGAAATGGAGCTTGATCCATATGGAGGAAAGGCGAGGATCATAAGAAGGTTGTAAAAATTTGGGTTTTGTTGTATAGTGGAAAAATATCCTTTGACTAAAAAAGGAGATTGTATTATATTATCAAGGTTACTTATGAAAGTAAAAGCATCTGTTAAAAAGATATGTCCGAAATGTAAGACCGTTCGACGAAACGGCCTTGTTCGTGTTATCTGCAAAGGTGATAAGCGACATAATCAGAGACAGGGATAAATCTAAAAATGAGAATACTAGGAATCACCATACCAGACGATAAAAGACTCGAAATTGCCCTTACCGCTATTTACGGAATCGGCCGATCAAGAGCTCAAAAGATTTTAAAAGATTCAAAGATTGACTTTGGTGCGCTTGCAAAAGATCTTTCAACAGACTCAGAAAATGAGATCCGAAAGCACGTAGAAGAATACAAACTCGAAGGAGACCTAAAACGAGAAGTTTCAGGAAACATCAAACGACTAAAAGATATTAAAGCGTACCGAGGAACAAGGCACGCAAAACGACTTCCTGCCAGAGGACAGCGAACAAAAACAAACTCTCGAACACTTAAGGGAGTAAAGAAAACTATGGGTAGCGGTCGAAAGAAAGCTGATAAGAAATAATAAGTAATTTTTATATATCATGGGAAAGAAAAGAGTAGCAACAGGTGGAGCAGGCGATGCAAAGGGAAATGAAAAGGCCCAGGTATCAGCGCTTTCTAAAAAACGAGTAGACTCAGCGGTTCTTAATATTGAATCAACATACAACAACACAAAAGTTCTTCTTACAGATACAAAAGGAAACGCTCTTGCTTGGTCATCAAGCGGAAGCATTGGATTTAAAGGAGCAAAGAAGGGAACACCTTTTGCTGCCGCTAAAGTAGGAGAGCTTATTGGAGGAAAAGCACAAACAGTAGGAATCAAACAAATTGCAGTTATTGTAAAAGGAGTAGGTTCAGGGCGAGAATCAGCTATTAGAGGTTTTATTTCTAAAGGAAACTTTGAAATCAGCTCTATCAAAGACGCAACTCCAGTTCCACACAACGGACCTCGTCCTCCTAAACCAAGACGAGTATAAAGTTACTTTTTAGTTTTTAACCTTAAGATATGAAGACAGGACCAAAATACAAAATAGCTCGACGACTCGGCGCACCAATTTTTGAGAAAACTCAAACTGCTAAATTCGAGAAATCAAAAGAAAGACGACAAAAGTCTTTTGGAAAAGCAAAAAGCGCATTCGGTACACAAATGAACGAGAAGCAAAAGGCTCGTCTTACATATGGAGTTTCAGAAAGACAGTTTAAGAACTATGTAAAAGGTATCCTTGAGAGTAAGTCTACAAACCAAAACGACAAGCTTTTTGAAGTTCTTGAATCACGACTAGACAACGCAGTAATGCGAGCAGGATTTGCAGCAACAAGACGCCATGCTAGACAAGTTGTTTCTCACGGACACATTGTTGTAAACGGCACAAAGACAACAATTCCATCATACAAACTTCGAGTAGGTGACGTCTTCAAACCTCGTGGGGGAAGCCTTACAGGAAAGCTTTTTGCAAATATCGATGAAAAGATAAAGGATGTTACAGCACCAAACTGGCTTGATCTAGACAAGAAGACAAAGGAAGTGAAGGTGGTCGGAGCACCGAAGACTGATCCACGTGAACTCATGTTCGACATTAGCGCAATTTTCGAGTATTACAAACGATAATTTGCCAAATTTTAATTATTAGGTTATAATTTGTCGGTTATATTTATATATAAAAAACTATGGCGGAAACAAAAATTTTAGTGCCCTCAAAACCTAAGGTAATCAAAGAAGAAGGAGTCTTTGGTTCTTACGAGATTAGTGGTCTTTATCCTGGATACGGACACACTCTCGGTAACTCACTTCGAAGAATAATCCTTTCTTCAATCGAAGGAGCAGCTATCACTTCTATCAAAGTAAAAGGAGTGAGCCATGAGTTTTCTAGTATGGAAGGCGTCAAAGAAGATGTTGTTACAATGATTCTTAACCTCAAAAAGGTTCGATTCAACATAGCAACAGACGAACCTCAAACAATCTCTCTTTCTATCAAAGGACCAAAAGTTATTACAGGTAAAGACTTTAAACTTCCTGGACAGGTTGAAATCATGACTCCGGACGCATACATTGCAGAAATTACAGACAAAAACGGAGAAATCGATATGGAACTCCAAATCGAAAAAGGACTTGGATATCTTCCAAAAGAAGTTCTCCAAAAAGAACGAGTTGAAATCGGAAGCATTGCTCTCGACGCTCTCTTTAGCCCAATCAAGCGAGTAGGATACGAAGTAGAGAACATGCGAGTAGGAGGACGAACAGACTTCAACAAACTTACTCTTTCTATCGAAACAGACGGAAGCATCACCCCTAGAGAAGCTCTTGAAAAATCAATCAAAATCATGATCGATCAGCTTAAAGCTATCGTAGGTTTCAAAGAAGAGGATGAGGTAGAAGAAAAAGAAGAGAAAAAGGAAGTAAAGAAAGAGGAGCCTCTAAAAAACAGAGAAGAAGTTGAGGAAGTTCTAAAAACTCGAATTGAGTCTATTGGAGTTTCTCAGCGAACAGTAAACGCTCTTCTTAGCGCAAACATCCGAACACTTGGCGGACTTGCTCGAAAGAAAGAGAAAGATCTTCTTGAGATTGATGGACTTGGAACAAAAGGAATTCAGGAAATCAAATCAATCCTCAAGGATCATGATATGGAATTAAAGTAATAAAATGAGACACAGTAAAAGCACAAAAAAATTCGGACTTAAGTCAAACAAAAGAAAAGCTCTCTACAAAGCTCTTGCTGTTGCTTTGATTACAAAAGAGAAAATCCAGACAACCGAAGCAAAAGCAAAGGCTCTTAGGCCAGTTGTAGAAAAGCTCATCACAAAGGCAAAACTTCAAACTCTTGCGAGCGTAAGAGAAGTAGAGTCAAAGATTGGACGAGGTGTAGCAAACAAAAAGCTAGTTTCTGAAATCGCACCAAAGTTTAAGGACCGAAAAGGTGGATACACACGAATTATCAAGCTTCCTCGACGAAAGGGAGATGCGAGCAAAATGGCTCTCATTGAATTTGTAAACTAAAACCATGATTACAATCGACGCAACAAATCAGAAAATCGGACGAATCGCTTCAAAAGCAGCTGCTATTTTGCGAGGAAAAAATTCGACTGAATTCGCTACAAACAAAGTTTTAGGAGAGAAAGTTGAAATCATCAACGCATCTAAAATTGCAGTAACAGAGCAGAAGCTTAAGACAAAAACACACTCAAGATACTCTGGATACCCAGGAGGACTAAAGAAAGAGACTCTTATCCGAACAGCAGAAAAGAAGGGACACAGTGAAATTATCAAAAAAGCAGTGTGGGGTATGCTTCCAAAGAACAAGCTTCGAAGCAAAATGATCCTTAACCTCAAAATCACAAACTAACATGAAAGAGAAATCATATTTTGAAAGTGTAGGACGACGAAAGACTTCAATTGCAAGAGTACGAATCACTCCAGATTCAAAGGGTGGATTTGCTATAAACGACAGAACTCTTGAGGACTATTTTCCAACAAAAGAACTTCAGGCAAAGGTAACAAAACCACTTGATATCGTCGGAAAGAAATACAAAATAACAGTCAAGATTGCTGGAGGAGGAATCTCTTCACAAGCGGACGCAATCGCTCTTGGAATCGCTCGAGCAATTGTAGAGTCAGACCAAACAGAGAGAACACCTCTTAAAAAAGAGAAACTTCTAAGACGAGATGGACGAGCAAAAGAAAGACGAAAATTCGGTCTCAAAAAAGCTCGAAAAGCTCCACAGTGGTCAAAACGATAGCACTTCACAAAACTCCCGAAAGGGAGTTTTGTTTTGTTTACAACTTAGTTTTTTGTTGTATTATGTGCGGGTATGTACACATACATTGTATTAGGGGTAGTTGGGGCCGTAGCTTTTGGCTTCTGCATCTGGATTTCGCTCTTTTCACACTACTGCGGAGTAGAAGGAAAAGAGCGAAGAAGACTAAAAAAAGCGCTCGAGGAGATGGGCTGGCGCTCAGAAGTCATTGAGGACTCCATTCTTTTATGGACTGGAACTGGGTTTGTCGTCCAGACTGGAAATGGACGCAAGCTGGCGACTTTCAAAGACAATAGGCTCAACTTTGAATAAGAAATGTGATGTAAAATAAAATTTAGTGAACCCTGCCCTGGGTTCACTTTTTTTATTACCTTGATTTTATACTTTTTTTTACTTAAAATATCTCCACTATGGATGACACACAAAAAGATGACGATATTGTTTTCTCTCCGGACGAAAGCGGAGAAGTGAGCGAAGGGGACGACTCTTTGGAATACTCAGATGATAACCTTGCTGAGACTGTTAAGAAGCTAAAGAAACGGGTAAAAGAACTAGAAGCTGAAGCAAAAGAAAACCTAAACGGCTGGCAGAGAGCAAAGGCTGATTACGCAAACGCAAAGAGGGAGGAGGAGAAGACAAGAAGCGAACTAACAAAGTATGCAAACGAGAACTTTGTGCTCGAGCTTTTGCCCGCACTCGACGCTTTTGACATGGCAATGGCAAACAAAGAAGCGTGGGAAAAAGTAGACAGCTCATGGAGAGGTGGTGTTGAGTACATCTATAATCAAATCCAGCGAGTTCTTGAAAACTTCGGTGTAAAACAAGAAAACCCCGTAGGAGAAACAGTAAACATTACAAAACACAGTCCAATTGGAACTGTGGAGACTGCCGACGAAAGCAAAAAAGGAACAGTTGCAGAGGTAATCCAAAAAGGCTACACAATGCACGGAAAAGAAATCCGCCCGGCGACAGTTAAAGTGTTTGAATAAAACAATAGAATATATATTTTGTCAATTATTTACAGGTGTAAATTTTTGATATAATTTGTTGACCTAAAAGCAATGCTTACAACCTCACGAAAACACATTTTCGAAAAAGTGATTGCCCGAGACGGTATTGTCTACCGAGTAGTTTTTGCTGTCTCAAATGAATTCGGAAAACAAAAAGCTGAGGTTATAAGTGTTACTGAACTTGGTAAAATCGAAGAGTCTGCTCCAAGTGTCCTCCTTCTAGACACACCTAAACAGCAAATTTGTCCGGTCTACAAAAAAGCAAAAGTAGCGAAGCAAAATATCGTTTCTCCATATAGTACAAATATTTACGTTAGTGGTTCTAAACCGAGGGCACCGACAAAATAATTACCAATTCTAAATTACGAATAAACTTCATTCGTAATTGCTAATTAGTAATTTGTAATTATTTAATCTATGTCTAAAATAATTGGAATCGATCTTGGAACAACAAACTCTGCTGTTGCTGTAATGAAAGCAGGGGACCCAACTATCCTCGAGAACGCAGAAGGAGCTCGAACAACACCTTCTATTGTTGCTGAAAGCAAAACAGGAGAAAAAATTGTAGGACTCCTCGCTAAGAGACAGGGAGTAACAAACCCAAAGAACACTGTTTATCAAATCAAGCGTTTTATCGGGCATAACTTTGACGAAAGCGCAGTACAAAAAGATAAGGTGTCAGTGCCTTACGAAATGCAAAAGGGAAGCACTGGAGGTATTGAAGTAAAAATGGGCGGAAAGTGGAACAGACCAGAAGAGATTTCTGCTATGATCCTCCAGAAACTAAAAGCAGATGCGGAAGCTCGTCTTGGAGAACCTGTAACAGAAGCAGTTATCACAGTACCTGCATACTTTAACGACGCACAAAGACAGGCAACAAAAGACGCAGGAAAAATTGCAGGCCTTGATGTAAAGCGAATCATTAACGAACCGACAGCAGCAGCTCTTGCATACGGATTCAACAAAAAGAAAGACGAGAAAATCGCAGTCTTCGACTTCGGAGGAGGAACATTCGATATTTCTATCCTTGAAGTAGGGGACGACGTTGTTGAAGTAAAATCAACTGACGGAGACGCTCACCTTGGAGGAAAGGATATTGATCAAAAAATCATAAACTTCCTAGCTGACGAGTTCAAAAAAGAATCAGGAATTGACCTTAGAAGCGATGCACTAGCTCTTCAGCGACTTGATGAAGCTGCAGAGAAAGCAAAGATTGAGCTTTCAACTTCTGTGCAAACTGAGGTAAATATTCCATTCATTACTTCTGACGCATCTGGACCTCGTCACCTTCTCATTACACTTACACGAGCAAAGCTTGAAGAGCTTACAGCAGAGTTTATCGACAAAGCTATGGCAATCACAAAGCGAGCTCTTGAAGCATCTCCATTTAAAGTAGGAGACATAAACGAAGTGATTCTTGTAGGAGGTCAGACACGAATGCCCGCACTTCAAAAGGCAGTGAAGGACTACTTTGGAAAGGAGCCTCATATGGGAGTAAACCCAGACGAAGTAGTAGCGCTCGGGGCTGCTATCCAAGGAGGAATCCTTGCGGGAGATGTGAAGGATGTCCTTCTTCTTGATGTAATCCCACTTTCTCTTGGAATCGAAACTATGGGAGGTGTTGCAACAAAGCTTATTGAGAAGAACACTACAATTCCAACAAGTAGGTCTCAAACATTTTCAACAGCAAGCGACAACCAGCCTTCGGTAGAAATCCATATTGTACAAGGTGAGCGATCAATGGCATCTGACAACAAAAGCCTTGGGCGATTCGTCCTCGACGGTATTGCACCAGCGCCACGAGGAATTCCACAAATCGAAGTTACATTCGATGTTGATGCGAACGGAATCCTAAATGTAAAAGCAAAGGACAAGGCCACAAACAAAGAGCAATCAATCCGAATTGAAGCAAGTTCAGGGCTCACAGACGCTGAAATCGAAAAGATGAAAAAAGATGCGGAGATGAACGCTTCTGCCGACGAGAAAAAGAAGCAAGAAGTTGAAACTCGAAACACAGCAGAGCAAGGAATCTACTTTGCAGAGAAATCTCTTCGTGATCACGGAGACAAAGTGCCAGAGGAAACAAAAAAAGCCATTCAGGACAAGATAGACGTGGCAAAGAAAGCGAAGGAAGGAAGCGATCTTGAGGTAATAAAGAAAGCGAGCACTGAGCTTGAAATGGAAGTATCTAAGATTGGAGAAATTCTCCAAAAAGCTGCGGCTGAAAAGGAGGCTGCCGGAGGAAACACTTCAGGTGAAGCAAAGCCAGAAGAAGGCGCAGCTCGAGACGCTGAAGTAAAAGAAGAGGGAGAAAATAAATAAACTCCCATGAAAAAGGAGGGAGGAACCGCCGCTGCCCTTGGCAGCGGCGGAGAATCCTTTTCCTTAGAACTATTTGACTTTGATTTCAAATTTTAAATTACTAACAAAATGAAAAAAGATTATTACGAAATTCTCGGAGTTTCAAAAAGTGCTTCTGCGGACGATATCAAAAAAGCGTTCAGGAAGTTGGCACACCAATATCACCCAGACAAAGGAAAGGGAAACGAAGAGAAGTTTAAAGAAGCAAGCGAGGCGTACAGCGTACTCTCGGACTCTGCAAAAAGAAGTCAGTATGACACATACGGACACGGTTTTTCTGGTGCAGGTGGAGGAGCTGGCGCTGGTGGATTCGGAGGTTTTGAAGGATTCGACTTCGGAGGCTTTCGCCAAGGCGCAGGAGGCGGTTTCGAATTCAACTTTGAAGACCTAGGAGACATATTTGGAGACTTCTTTGGAGGAGGTGGTAGGAGACAAAGTCAAAAAAAGGGTAGGGACATTTCTATTGATATTGAAGTCACATTCAAAGAGTCTGTTTTTGGTGTTGAAAAGCATGTTCTTCTCAATAAAAATGTCGTGTGCGAAAGGTGTAAAGGAAACCGGGCCGAACCTGGGTCAGACATGGTCTCATGTGCAACTTGTGGTGGCAAAGGAACAATCCGTGAAATGAAGCGCTCAATCTTTGGTCAAATTGCTGCCACTCGAACTTGTACAGACTGCCACGGAGTAGGAGCAGTACCAAAAGAAAAGTGCAAAGAATGTAAAGGAAAAGGTGTTCATGAAGCCGCGGAGGATATTCGAATTGACGTTCCAGCTGGAATTGAAAACGGAGAAATGATTCGCTTTACTGGCAAAGGAGAAGCCATTACAGCCGGAGCGCCTGGTGACCTTTATGTAAAAATTCATGTTCAAAAAGACAAAGTCTTCCACAAAGAGGGCTCAAACCTCGTGATGGATCTCGATGTCAAACTAACAGATGCAATTCTAGGAGCTGAATACCAAATTGAAACACTCGATGGTCCGCTCACTATCGTAATTCCAAACGGAGTATCTTTCGGAGAAGTGCTTCGCGTAAAAGGAAAGGGAGTACCAACAGGTGGAAGACGAGGGGACCTCTTCATACGAGTCAAAATCAAAATCCCTACAAAACTCTCAAAGCAGGAAAAGAAAATCGTGGAAGAACTCCAAAAAGAAGGGCTGTAAAAGCTCTTCTTTTTGTTTAGCAATAAAATCAGTAATTGTTATACTTAACTCTGTATATGAAGAAAAAAAGCAAAATCCATGTACTAATATTGTTCGGGGGCAAGTCCGCAGAACACGAAGTATCTGTAAAATCGGCGAAATTTGTAGTTAATTCTCTTAACACTAAAAAATATAAAGTTACACTTATTGGAATTAGTAAAAATGGTGAGTGGGCACTCTTTTCAAAAGAAGAATTTCATCTTCTTGAATCTGTTGTCATAACAAGAAGGAATAAATCGAAATTATCTGGAATAATAAGTATAATAGAAAAGCAAAAACCAGACATTGCCTTTCCTATTCTTCATGGACCAAACGGAGAGGATGGGACTATCCAGGGTTTCTTCAAAACAATTAATATTCCTCATGTAGGAGCAGATGTGATCGGTTCAGCTGTTGGTATGGATAAGGATATAATGAAAAGACTTCTCCGGGATTGTCAGTTACCCATCGCGGATTTTATAGTTTTTAGGAAAGAGGCTTTAGGGTTAATCAATTTTAAAGATATAAAAAAGAAACTAGGTGTTCCTTTTTTTGTAAAACCTGCAAATTTAGGATCGTCAGTGGGTATAACAAAAGTAGCTTGTGAGGCAGATTTAAAAACTTCTCTCTCACATGCTTTCTCGTTTGATAAAAAAATACTAATAGAAAAGTATGTTCCTGGACGAGAAATTGAGTGCGCGATTATTGGAACCAAGAACCCTAAAGCATCAATCTGTGGCGAAATCATATCTCGCCATGATTTTTACTCTTATGATGCAAAATATATTGATAAAAAGGGAAGTGAGTTACTAATCCCAGCACCAATTAATAAAACAATTGAGCAAAGAATCAAAGAGTTGGCTATAAAGACATTTGAGGTACTTGAGTGCAGAGATTTCGCTCGTGTGGATTTCTTTTTAACATCAGACAACAAGATTTATATAAATGAAATTAATACTATTCCGGGATTTACTCCCTCTAGTATGTTCCCAAAACTATGGCAACAATGTGGTATTAATTCAGAAGATCTTGTAGATGAACTTATAAGTCTTGCGTTAGAAAGTAAACCCTAGTTGTTTTAATCCAAAAGATGTTACACTTAAACTTATAAACAAAATAAATGACTTGGTTAATTTTTGCAGTTTCAGCCCCACTACTTTGGAGTATCGTCAATCACGCTGACAAGTATCTTATTGATAAATATTTCAAACACTCTGGCAAGGGAGTGGGATCCATTATGCTGTATTCCACTCTTTTTTCTATCATAGTTATTCCTGTAGTTTTTTATTTAAATTCTGAAGTAATTTTAAGTATAAGTAATACTGAAAAACTAATACTTATACTCTCTGGTCTACTAAATGCACTAGCAATTTTCTTTTACATCTTTGCCTTAAATGAAGATGAGACATCAGTTATTATGCCTTTCTTTCAAATGATTTCAGTCTTTGCTTATATACAAGGTTTCTTTCTTCTTGGAGAATCACTAACCAAAAATCAGACCATTGCTTCATTCTTAATTGTTTTTGGAGCCCTCATTCTTTCTACTGAAAAGAATCTAGAAGGAAAAATTCGTTTCAAAAAGAAAGCAATATTTTTTGCTCTTATTTCTTCATTTCTCTTTGCAGGATACAGCAGCCTCTTCAAATACGGAACCTTACAGGAAGGAACATTTTGGAGCTCAATCTTTTGGGAACATTTTGGCATTCTCTTATTTGGCCTTTGTCTTTTTGTTTTTAAATCAAACTATCGAAAAGACTTCTTGTCATCAATAAAAGAAAGTGGCAAAAGTATTCTTGCTCTGAACATTGGAAGTGAGCTTTTAACCGCCACCGGAAATGCGTTTGCTGTATACGCCTCACTCCTTACAACACTAGCCTTGGCAAATGTTGTGATAAATGGAGCCCAGCCTGTTTTTGTTTTCCTACTAGGTATTCTCATTACCATTCTGTTTCCAAAGATTACTGAAGAAGATATTTCAAAAGGAGCTATTGCGAAAAAAGCATTTGCTATTATTATTATGATTATAGGAACCACATTTTTAAGCTAGAAATGATAGAAAAACAATCAAATTTTCTTATATTTATCACTGTTATTGTAACGATTTGTGTGTGCGGTCTTTCATACTACACATTTATGATAAAAAAAGACTATTACTTATTTTCTAGTATTGAATGTAATCCGCAAGAAGAAAGTTGCTTTAAAGCAGTCTGCGAGGAAGAAGACTGTGACAATGAATTTACTTTTTATAAAGTCATACTTAGAACAGCTGCTAAACCACCACTCTGTGAAGATAATAACTGCCCCCCTCTCACCTGTGATGGTTTAATAGGGGAAGGAAATTGTGTAATTATCACATGCAAAAATAAAGATAGTTATGGAAGTATAATAAACATAAAAGATCAGTGTACTGAATAACAAAATGAAAGTAGAGGACATATACATAACGATTGAAGAAGCACAAAAAGAATTGGAGAAAAGGAAAAACGACCCAATTCTAAGAAAAAAAATTATTGACTTTTTTGGTAACGATTTTCCCACTTTTCTTGAAATAGATCAGAAATATGGTTTTTTTAGTAGATGTATTCCCACTCCTAATACTGAATGTAAATACTTTATTGACTTAGCCACAAGTATTGACCTAAAACCCTGCTTTTTAGAGTATGATGATAAATTTGTCTCACGAAACCCAGACAAATATCATCTTTGTAAACTTTATCTTTATAAAAGAAACAAGAATGGAGTATACGAAACTCACTCTCAAAGAATTGTTGATTTTAATGAGTATGAAGGAAGTCTATTTTCAGAGATTAATACACTTTGGGGTGAGCCGTTGAGAGAATTCCATCTAAATCTCCTGAAAGAAGAGGGTCTCTATTCCAAAATGGAGATAAAAGACATCACAAGTTGGTTTAACTTAACAAGACTAAAAGGAGGGTATTACTATTTTTATTTCCTTTCACTATTTATATACCACGGAATATTATTTGAGAACTACTTACTAGAAGACCGAGAAGAAGGAGAGTTTATCAACGCTAAAGTTCTTCCGAGCATACTAGCTATAGAAAAATTTTTTGGTGTTAAGCCTCTAATCGTCCCACTCTTACCCCTTGAAGTTGAAAAACATATGCATTGGCTTTCGTATGATAATGAGAAGACAGGTAGACATATTGAAAAGCTAAATGTTGTAATATAATTGTAGTATGCTTGAATACAACTTAGCAGAAAACATAAAGTATTGCGCAGAATATGTTGGAGGTTTGAAAGAAATTTTATTATACTCGCATATTGGCACAGCTGTGTTTACCTTGCTTTTAGGTTTTTTTATTTTTTTAAAGGACCGCAAATCTCTTCTCGCAAAAATCATTTTCAGTCTTTCACTCGCTTTCTCAATCTGGTCTTTCCTTGATTTAAATATCTGGTTTCAATATATAAGTGGAAGCAAGCTAATGGCAGCTTGGGCTCCTATTGAAACTGTAAGTGTTCTTATTTTTCTTCTTGTCTTTTATTTTGTATATGTCTTCTCAACAAATAAAGACCTAGAGAAACGTTACAAAGCTTTTTTAGTAATTATATACGCACCAGTTTTTCTGCTTGCCAACTCACAATTCAATATAACTGCCTATAACATTGAAGAGTGTATTGCTGTTGAAAAAAACTTATATGCTGACTATGTTTCCGTACTTAAAATAATTTTAATGGTTTTAACAGCCGGTTTCCTAGTTTTTCATTATAGAAAAGCAGAAGCAAAGGAGAAGTTTCAAACAAAAGTACTTTCTCTTGGCCTTGTTAGTTTTATTGGATCCTTTTATATAGTTGGATTTATTTCTGACTTAACAGGCAATTATACATATGAGCAATACGGGCTTTTTGGTATTTTAATTTTCATAGGTGTTATAGCTTTTTTGATTGTAAGATACAAAATATTTAATATAAAATTATTTGGAGCACAAGTTCTTGTTATCACACTTTCCTTAATCGTGGCATTTCAATTCTTTTTTATCCAAGATACAGCAAGCCAAATATTAAACACTTTTAATCTTTTACTATCAATCTCTTTTGGGTACTTTCTCATTAAAAGTGTTGCAAAGGAGATTAAAACACGAGAGCAATTGCAGGATTTAACTACCAACCTCGAGAAAACAAACGCAAGACTGCGCGAGCTCGACCAACAAAAATCAGAATTCATTTCTCTTGCAAGCCACCAGCTTCGAGGACCCCTTACTGCTGTTAAAGGCTACGCATCACTTATTCTAGAAGGGGACTTTGGAAATTTGTCTCCTGAGGTGAGGGAAGCGGTAGAGACAATGTATAAATCAACTCAAGCTCTCGTCGTTCTCGTAGGAGACTACCTCGATGTGTCACGAATTGAGCAAGGTAGAATGAAGTACGATTTCTCTGATTTCAACCTAAAAGAACTTACAGAATCCGTAATCCACGAACTTATGCCAACTGTTGAAATGGCAAGCCTTAAACTTTCTTTTGATTTTGACAATACAAAAGAGTACATGGTTCACGCAGATCAAGGAAAAATAAAACAAGTAATTTCAAACCTAATCGACAACGCTACAAAATATACAAAGCAAGGAGGTATTCATGTTC
The DNA here is from genome assembly GCA_964446625.1 of uncultured Candidatus Saccharibacteria bacterium. Lineage (GTDB taxonomy): Bacteria > Patescibacteriota > Minisyncoccia > Phycocordibacterales > CAIRYW01 > JAUPVJ01. The sequence goes on along the minus strand of CAYUPH010000003.1, from coordinate 38,507 downwards.
ACATAGAGCGAAACCACCGAGATAACCTTCTTATCTCAATTAAAGACACAGGTATTGGAATTCCAGCAGAAGTAATGCCTCGACTTTTTGAGAAATTTATCCGTGCTCCTGAAGCAGGAAAAGCAAATATTATGGGAACCGGACTCGGTCTCTATGTAGCCAAGAAGATTATCGAAGCTCAGCGTGGCAAAATCTGGGCAGAATCTCCTGGAAAGGAAAAAGGTTCTACTTTCTATATTGAGCTCGAAGCGCTCCATGCCACACCAAAACCAGGTATTGAAGCCATGGTGTAGACTGTGCCCTTTTCTGATATAATTGACTCATGGCAAAGCGAATCCTTTCCGGCATAAAACCAACAGGTAGCCCACACATTGGGAACTATTTTGGTGCCCTTAAGCAATGGGTAGACATGGCGAATTCAAGCGAAAACGAAGTTTTCGCCATGATCGCCGACTACCACGCTCTCAATTTTATACAAAACAAAGAGGAGATGCAGACACTTTCAAAAAATCTCCTCATCGATCTTCTTGCGATTGGACTAGATCCAAAAAAAGTAACACTCTTTAAGCAGTCTGACATTTCTGCGCACACAGAGCTTGCATGGATTTTCGACACTCTTGTTACTGTCCCTTTTTTGGAGCGAGCACACGCATACAAAGATGCTGAAGCGAAGGGAACAGAGGTTTCAATGGGTACATTTAACTATCCCGTCCTCATGGCGGCAGATATTTTGCTTTACAGCCCAGATACAGTTCCAGTTGGCCAGGACCAGAAACAGCATGTTGAGTACGCTCGAGACATAGCAGACAAGTTTAATTTTAAATTCGGAGAAACTTTTAAGCTTCCCACAGAGCAAATCGTTCCAGATGTTGCGATTGTTCCAGGTACTGATGGTAGAAAAATGAGCAAGAGCTATGGAAACTACATACCGCTTTTTGCAAGTGACGAGGAAATCGAAAAGAAAGTCCTCACTATTGTCACAGACTCAGAAGGGGGCTTTCCGCAAAATGTTTACGCAATTCATAAGCTTTTCAAAAAAGACGACGAGCTAAGACCTCTCTACGAAGAAAACAAAGGGAAGTACAAAGCACTCAAAGACGCCCTTATTTCAGATATAAAAGCATTTATCGCACCACTCCGGCAAAGAAGAGAAGAGATTGCAAGGGACGAAAATAGTCTCAAAGAAATCTTGGAGGAAGGAAAAAGAAAAGCGACAGATATTGCAAACGAGAAGCTTGCGGAGGCAAAGAGAGCGATAGGAGTTTTAAATTAATTATTAAATTAGCAGATAAAAAACATATGAACAAAACAATTGTTTGGATCGTTATTTTAGTTTTAATCGGAGGTGGTGCACTTGCGTATAACATGCGAGACAAAGCTCCAGAAGGTGGAAGCTACACTGCAGAAGAGGTGGTGCCAACAGAGGAGGAAAATACAAGCGCTCCTAAAGAGGAAGTAAAACCAGTAACAGAAACAAAAAAAACTGAGACAACTCCTACAAAGACAAGCACAGGAGGAAGTGTGGTGGCCGGAGAAAATTCAACTCAAAAAACTTTCACACTTGCAGACCTTGCAACACACAGCGACCGAACTAGTTGCTACACGACAATAAACGGATCAGTGTACGACCTTACAAACTATATTGACCGACATCCAGGAGGAGCAAGCAAGATCCTAAGAATCTGCGGAAAAGACGGAACTTCTCTTTTCGAAGATCAGCACGGAGGACAGCAAAAACCTGAGCAAATTCTTGCTTCTCTAAAAGTTGGCGTGCTTGCAAAGTAAGTACTATGGAAGACATTTTCTTTTTCTTTCATATCGCTGGAGTAGTTGTTTCTTTTATCTCTATTCTTTATGCAGACCATGCGGGATTTAATTGGTTTAGAGGAAAGGTGGAGAGGGTAGAGGAAAGCAAAATTAGAAAGGCACACAGGTTTGTGTGGACGGGACTTATTCTAACTATCGTTTCAGGGGTTTTGGTCTTTTGGGATAAGCGTGGATATTTACTCCACGACAGTCCAGCCTTTTTGGGAAAGATGGCGTTTGTGCTTGCACTTACTGTAAACGGATTTTTCATCGGGCGATTCCTTGGAGTGTCGACACAAAAAGCGTTTAAAGACCTCACTACAAAAGAAAAAATTCCGCTCTTTATCTCTGGCGCAGTATCAAGCATTAGCTGGGCAGGTGCGTTCGTATTAGCATTTTTCTTGTAAATAACATGGAAGGAGAAAAAGAATTTAGAAGCTTTGCTGAGCTACCCGGTGGAACACCGAAGAGAGAGTCTCATAAAAAAGAGAAAGTAGATAAAGCTCAACTAGGTGGCTTGCTCCTGCAGCAGATGGGGCTACAAGTAGAAGGAGATGAGAAAATTGATCCTATTGATTTTCTAGTAGAAGCAGTTGAGGCTGGATGGAGAAATAATCCAAACAGAAGGGCGGGAGATGCTGTATGTTGGGGTCCAACTATTGAAGATGCGTTTGCAATATACTTTGGCAACACCCAAAGATTTGAAAGGGTGCTTTCTGACGCAATGCGCTCTGGTAGAATAAGTCATCTTGCAGAAAAGTCAGGTAAGGGTTACATGCTAAAAGCTCTTAGACAAGAATAAAGTATGCTTCCACTATTCGTCACAATCGCAGGATTTGTAGTCGGACTTGGAGCAGTTACTGTTATTGATATACACGGATTCCTTGGACGCAAATCTTCATATTGGACCGAAGCGACAATTCGTACGCACAAAGTAACAAAGCCTCTTATTTGGCTTGGTACTGTTTTAGTTCTAGGAGGTTCACTTTTACTTTTCAAAACAAACACTCTTACTAACACAGAGTTTGGTCACATCCTAGGAGTTCTTGGCGTTATGATTTTGAACGGACTGTTTCTTTCATTTGTTGTGAGTCCTTTTCTCCTTGGTAGAGAAAAAGAGGGAAGAGAGAGTGAGCTTCTTCCGACTAAACTCCAAGTACAAATTACTATTTCTTTTCTCGTTTCTTTTACATCTTGGTGGGGACTCCTCCTTTATATTCTTTATATTGTAAGTAAGTAATTAAAAAAACCGGTTTGCTACGCAAACCGGATCGAGAATTTCGTCATGAAGTTGGCCTTTTTCTGAAAACTACAACCCCTATGACAATCACTGCGATTATCACAAAAACCGTTGGTCCCGGCTCAGGGATCGGCACAGCTATGGTGAGAGGGATATGGGAGTTATACCGAACCGAAGCGAACAAGGCCCGGTCGGTTGAAAAATTTAGACCCTCCTTAACATCCCACGTTTCTTCGAAAAGAAAAATGTCAGCCGCAAAGTTGACGATGTTCTCCCCGAAGTAGTTAGCTTCCAGCACATTAGTAAAGCTGGTTGAGGTATTTGACCCACGACCATTTCCGGTCACACTGACCCCCATATCGAATTTTTCTTGAAACGGGAATCTAGTGCCGACAAAGGATCCTATTGTGAGGTGGGTATCATATGGAGCCCGAATCTCCACATCCCAGTAAAAGGACTGACCCTGGAGCATTTGCATCCAGAAAGTGTGGTCACCAGGGTAGTAAGTGCTGGAAGTATAGAAGGTGTTTCCATTGACACCTTCCAAATGAACCCAAGTTTGATTTTGGGTAACATAGCTCCCAGCAGGACTAGGGGCAAGGAAAAGGCCTGTCACAGTCGCAGCCGAAGCAGCGGCACCAAAAAAGGCAAGAATCCATACAGCACAGGCTGCCAGAAGAGAGCTAATCTTTTTCATGATATCAAAAAACAAGCGCTCCGATACGCTTGTGAGGTTAGTAGTTTGAAACAAGCGGCTCGGATACCAAGGGATACTGTAACATATTTTTCTTATTTCGTCTATATTTGATTTAGAGCACCCTTCTTAGAAAGAGTTTCCTCGGAGATAATAAAAAAACCGGTTTGCGTAGCAAACCGGCTCGACAAATCAATGAGACCCAGGCTCCTCAATCGGAGTAGCCAACCTCACCCATGATTTACCCTTTTTCCTTTTCGCCTGTTTCCGCCTTTCTGCAAGCCTTCTACCCACAACAGCGAGCAGTGCAATAGAGAGGAGGGTAATAGCGAACCAACCTGGATTTGATATAACCGACAGGTCGGAAAGATAGGTTGTCATTTTGGGAGGAAAAGGGAAGAAGGTGGGAGTCTCCGCACTTGCATGCAAACTCACGAAAATGCAGGCAAGGGCCAATGAGGCTAGAGCAGTAAGTAGTTTCATGTGATGAGAAGTAATGAGCGCTCCGGCACATATTGAGTCGTGTTCGGATACCATTTCGCACTGTAACACACCCAGATTAACTGTTTATTAACTCACACCTCTCCGTTTCGGACCCCCTTAATATTATTTATAAAACTATGCTACACTTTTATTATGGAAAAAGTAAACACAACAACAAACAACCCCCTGGACAAAAAGATTATGATTTTAAAGGACATTTTCCCAGAATGCTTCTCAGAAGACAAATTTGATATCGAAAAGCTAAAATCCTTACTTGGCAACAACAAACTGGACGAGAATATTGAGAAATACGGACTCAGCTGGGCAGGACGAAATAATTCATTTAAAGCAATTCGTGTACCCTCTACAGGTACCCTTATCCCGCAACCTGAAGAATCAAAAAACTGGAACGAAACAGAAAATCTTTTTATAGAAGGTGATAACCTGGAAGTTTTAAAGCTTCTCCAAAAACATTATCGAGAAAAGATCAAAATGATTTATATTGATCCACCTTATAACACAGGTAAGGATTTTGTATATAAAGATAACTTTTCTCAAGATGTTGCTGACTACTATGAACAAACAGGGCAAACAAAAGGTGGTATCAAAATGACCGCGAATACCGAAAAAAATGGACGATATCACAGTGACTGGCTCACAATGATGTACCCACGACTTTTTCTCGCAAGAAATCTTCTAAAAGATGACGGAGTTATTTTTGTATCTATTGATGATAATGAAGTTGCGAATTTACGATTGATAATGGATGAAATTTTTGGTGAGGAGAATTTTATCTCAAATCTTATTTGGCACTCAAGTACAGGGGGTGGTATTAGAAGTAATTTTGTAAACCAATCTCATCAATATGTAATATGTTATGCAAAAAATATACTAGAGACGGAAACTTTCTACGCACCTCTCTCTGAGGAAGCGAAAAAACAGTACAATAAAGAGGACGCGGTAGGTATTTATCGAGAAAAAGATTTTGCATGGAAAAATTCTTCTTGGGGAACAAATCAAAAATATTTTATTGAATGTCCAGATGGAGAAAAGGTAAAACCAAAAGAAGGATATTTGTTTAGATTTATAGAGCCTACTTTTCAAGAAGCATTGGCAAAAAATATGGTTGTTTTTAAGCAAACAAAAACGGGACCACTAGTTAATGAAAAAGGTGACCAAGCAAATTGGAATATCTATATTAAAAAATATCTTGGTGATGGTACAGGAGCTCCTTCTTCTGTAATTCCGCGTGAACTAGTGGGCATAAATAATGAGGGTACAACAGAGCTCAATGATTTATTCCAAAACACTATTTTTGAAAGTCCAAAAAATGTACGTCTTTTGAAATACCTCTTCTCTCTAGTAGATAATGATACTGATGATATTGTGCTAGATTTTTTTGCTGGTTCTGGAACAACAGCTCACGCGGTGATGGATTTGAACGCAGAAGATGGGGGAAATAGAAAATGGATTTGTGTTCAACTTCCGGAGGAAACTGACGAAAAAAGTGAATCTTACAAAGCAGGATACAAAAATATTGCTGAAATTTCGCGTGAAAGAATTCGTCGTGCTGGGGAAAAAATAGGAAAAGGTGATACAGGATTTAAATCTTTTCAGCTTTCATCTTCAAACTATCGAAAATGGAATGATCTCACAAGTGAAGATGATATTGAGGAGCTAAAAAAGCAATCAAAATTATTCATTGAGAAACCGCTTGTGGATAGTTACGATGAAAAGTTTGTTGTGTATGAAATCCTCGAAAAAGAAGGTTTTGGTCTAAATGCAAAAGTCGAACAGGAAAAGAGTAGTTTGAAGCCTTGGGTTGTCACAGAAGGTGAGAGAAAGCTCGTTGTTAGTTTTTCAAACAAGGTTACAAAAGAAGATGTAGAAGAGCTAAAATTAACGGCAGGTGATATTTTTGTATGTTTTGATAATGCTCTCGATGATACAACAAAAGTTAATATTGAAAGGAATATTAATTTGAAGGTCGTTTAATCTATGGCGAGTAAAGAAAAAAAGGTAAAAGTATTAGACAGGTGTAGGAAGATAAAAGACGCTACTCATAATTCAATTGATTCTCTTTTTGATATCTATGACGATCTTAAAATCAAAAGGGGTCCAGCAACAGATCAACAACAAGATTTATTACGAGCTATTATTGTTTTAGGATGTGCAGGTTTAGACTCTTTTATGAAACAGATCGTAGAAGATGGGCTTGAATTAGTTAGAAAAAATAACAAGAAATCTCATAAATATTTTATTGGAAAAACACAGGAGATATTATCTGGTAATACAACCGATAGTATTGATCTAAAAATCATGTCTGAAATATTAATGAGTGGTAAATCAGATGATATGTTAAGTCAAAAGATAGTCTCTCTTCTTACAGACCACAGTCTTCAAAACTATGGAGAACTTATAGAAATACTAAAGGCATTTGGTTTACCCGAGGAATTATTTAAGGAAGAAAAGGACCTAATCAGGTCACTATTTAGAAGCCGAAATAATATTGCGCACGAATTTGATTTTAATTTTTCAAGAACTGGAGCGGGGATAAAACAAAGAGAACAACAAACAAGGGAGAAAACTTTCCTGTACACCGAGTTGATTGAAAAGATAATCAAAGTACTTGAACATGAAATTAATAATATTATTATTTCAATAAAATAATGAAATTTAAATTCTCAAAAAATCTAGACTATCAACTCGACGCAATCAATGCGATTGTTAATCTTTTTGATACTGGAAAAAATACTGAAAAAGATAAAATAGAATTTGAACTTCAAAATCCAAGCCAAATCATAGCAAACGAGCTTTATATTGATGAAAGCAGAATTATTGAGAATCTACAAGAAATACAAAAACAAAACAATATTGAAAGCAGTGTTTCAAGACTCATTACGCAGAGTGGCGAATCTATGGTGCTCGAAGATGGTGGATACCTACTTTTAGAACAACAGAACCTAAAAGATTTCACTGTAGAGATGGAAACAGGGACCGGAAAAACATATGTATATCTCCGCACAATATTTGAACTCAATCAGAAATACGGACTTAAAAAATTCATCATACTTGTTCCCAGCGTGGCCATTCGTGAGGGTGTGCTAAAGACAATAGAGCAGACAAAAGAACATTTTCGTGAGATTTATGACAATGTGCCATTTGGATATTTTGCCTATGATTCCGCAAAACTTCGCCTGGTGCGAGACTTCATACAGTCGCCAGAAATACAAATCATGATCATGACGACACAATCATTTACTACAGAAACAGCTATTCTCCGTCAGACAGATCGTGATGACACTTACGGTGAAGAATCATATATAAAGATGATTGCACAGACTAAACCGGTCGTGATCATGGACGAGCCACAAAACATGGAAGGTCCTGCAACAAAAGAAGCACTCAAGCTCTTAGAGCCCCTTGTGCGGCTTCGCTATAGTGCCACACATAAGGAAGTGCACAATCTCGTATACCGCCTTACACCTGTGGATGCCTATGCAAAAGGTTTAGTAAAAAAAGTAGAAGTCTGGGGTGCGACTGTACAAAGTGCTAGCGATTTTGTCTTTACTGTAAAGAAAATTAATTTCAAAAAAGGAGAAAACCCCACAGCACAAGTACTACTTGAGGTGAAAAACACTAGTGGAGAATATGAACACAGAGAAGTAAAAATAAAAAGCGGTGATGACCTTTTTGACAAATCAAAAAAGAATCAAAAATATGCTAATCTCTTGGTGACTGAAATAAGTGAACATGATGGTGTAGAGCTTTCTAATGGAAAAGCTTATTCAACTGCTGATGATACTGAAAATAGAGATGAACTCTTTCGTACGCAAATACGAGAGGCGATCAAAGCGCATATGCGAAAACAAGAACAGTTCGGAGATCGTATAAAAGTACTATCACTTTTTTTCATTGATGAAGTGAAAAACTATCGGGGAGAAGATCCGATTATAAAAAAGATTTTTGAAGAAGAATTTGCAAGCTTGAAGACTCGATATGAACGATTTAAAAATGTAGATATTACTCGTGTGCATGATGGATATTTTTCTCAAGATCGACAACATGAAGGGAGAAAAACTACAGATGTAAGCTCGGAACCAAAGCGCGAAAAACTTACATACGACCTTATTATGAAAGATAAAGAAAAACTACTTTCTTTTGAGGAACCACTTGCATTTATTTTCTCGCACTCAGCGCTCAAAGAAGGCTGGGATAATCCAAACATATTCCAAATTTGCACCCTTATCCAAACAAATGATGACTTTACAAAGCGTCAAAAAATTGGTCGAGGGCTTCGGCTTCCAGTAGATACTGAAGGGAATCGTGTGTACGAATCAAACATCAACATCCTTACAGTGATTGCAAATGAAAGCTATGAGTCATTTGCTTCTACGCTTCAGCAAGAGTATACAGAAGCTGGCTACACTATGACAAAACCAGGAAACGCAAACAAGCTAGTAACTGTACAATTCACAAAAATGCACCCAGATTTTGAAACGCTCTGGAACCAGATCAAGCAAAGGACTACCTATAATATTTTACTTAACTCAGGAAAGTTGATAGAAAATATTATTTCTCAAATAAACGAAACTATCACAAGCACAAAACCTACTGTTGTGGTAAATAAAGTACAACTTGAAATGGATAAAAACGGTACTATACGAACCGTATACCAAAACCAAAGTGTCGGGGAGGTTATAGATAGGAAAGCTTCCATTGGGAACGTGGTTGAAAGAATTGCACAAGAAACAAGTCTTACAAAACAAACAGTATTTTCAATACTTTCTGGTGTATCAAATCTTGATCTTCTTTTAAAAAATCCAGAAGAGTATATCCGAAGTACAATAGTGATAATAGAAGGTTGTAAACATGATTTCATTGTAAATGAAGGGCTTCAGTATGTACCAACAGGAAAGTATTGGGAAATGAAACTCCTTGAGCAAGAATTTGAATCATACGAAAATAAAACAATAGAAACTGAAAAGTCTATTTATTCTCATGTAGCATTCGATAGTGAAAAAGAAAAAGAATTTGCACAAAATCTTCAAAATAGCACTAGAGTAAAAGTGTTCGCAAAGCTTCCTGGTTGGTTTAAAATAGATACCCCGCTTGGTGGATACAATCCTGACTGGGCAATAGTTGTAAAAGAAGAGGAAGGAGACATACTTTATCTGGTACGGGAGACTAAATTTGTTGAAGACTTAGAAAACCTGCGGCCTTCTGAGAAGCAAAAAATCGCGTCGGCATATAAACACTTTAAGGCAATCGGATTTAAGAACTTTAAAGTTTCAAAAGAAAAAGATTTAAGTGATTTGAAGTAAACAAAAATGAAACCCATACTTAAAAAAACTTTTAAAATACTTGCCTACATACTCCTTGCACCGATTGTACTTTACCTTGTCGTCTATGCGATTCTAGCAGTTTTCATTCACCCGAGTATGGAAAGAGACTGGTCTCCCGACCAGGCGGTTTTAGCGACAGCAATCTTTGAAGAAGGGGACAAGGTACTTGTAAAAAATATCCGAAACATAAACTACAGAACAACAACTGACTATGATGTGAGCTACTATGACAAAGAATTTGATCTGTCTAAAATTGATTCTGTATGGTTTATGGTAGAACCTTTCAAGGGTCACGGAGCAGGCGCAGCGCACACGCTCATTTCTTTTGGTTTTGAAAACGGGAATCATGTTGCGGTTTCTGCAGAAATTCGAAAAGAAAAAGGGGAGTCTTTTGGAGTAGTAAAGGGACTCCTGCGGCAGTATGAACTTGTCTATGTAATCGCAGACGAGCGAGATGTAATTAAGCTTCGCTCAAACTACAGAGGAGACGACGTGTACCTCTACAAAACAAATGTTGGCAAAGAGAAAGCTCGCGAGCTTTTTGTCTCCATGCTTACACGAGCGAACAAACTTCAGAGGGACCCAGAGTTCTATAACACTATTACAAACACCTGCACAACGAACATTGTCTCGCATGTAAACGAGCTTGTTCCTGGCAAAGTGCCGTTTAGTTTCAAGGTCCTGATGCCTGCGTATTCTGATGAACTCGCGTATAATCTTGGACTTATTGGAAACGGTGAGAGTTTAGAAGCGCTTCGCGAGAAGTACAAAATAAACAGGGAAGCGCTTCTTTATGCAGACGACCCTGACTTTTCAAACAAAATACGAGAAGGGAGGGAAGAGTAGAACTTATGTATAATTAAGGGTATGCAGTACAACAAACTAGTACGAGACAAAATTCCTGAAATCCTGGACGCAAAAGGCGTGCCCTACGAGGCGAGAGCCGCAAACGACGAAGAGTACAAAGTAGAGCTCATAAAAAAGCTTGAGGAAGAGATTTTGGAGTTTAAAGAAAATCCAGTTCCGGAAGAGCTCGCTGATATACAAGAAGTCGTGGACGCGCTTAAAAAACTCTCTTCTTTTGAAAGTACAGATGCTGTACAAAAACAAAAGAGGGAAGAGCGTGGTGGATTTGAAAAAAGAATTATCATTAAAGGAGAAAAATAAATATATGAAATGCGACAATAATTGTAAAAGCTGTCTGATGCCATTTGAGAAGGACCCTGGAGTACGCGAATCCGCGGACTATTGTAGTCTCTGCTACAAAAACGGAAAGCTATGTTATGAGGGTGACCTAAAAGGTTTTCAAAAGGTGTGCTACGAACAAATGCGTCGTGACGGCATGTCTGTACTAAAAGCAAAATTCTTTACCTTTATGATTCGTTTCGCTCCCCGTTGGAAAAAGAAATAAATGGAGTTAAAAAGGCTCGGAAAAGGAGAGGAGAGTTTCGAATACACACTTGTGAAAAGACGCGGGGCTCGAAGTATACGGGTCACAGTCGCTCCAGGAGGAAAGGTAAAAGTCGGTGCACCTCGGTATGTACCACTTTTTCTTATTGAAAAATTTCTCAAAGAGAAAGCTCCGTGGATAAAAGAGCAAATTGAAAAGTCACCAAAAGAAGAGAAACAAAAGATAGGGAAGAAGGAACTTCAGAAACTACGAAAAGAGGTTCTCGAAATAGTCACCAAAAAAGTAGAAGCCTATGCTACGAAGTATGGGTTTATCTACAAAAAGATAAGTATTAAAAAAATGTCTTCGAGGTGGGGAAGTTGTTCCGTAAGTGGGAATTTAAATTTTAATATTAAAATGCACGCACTCCCAGAGGACCTTTTTGACTACATTGTGGTTCACGAACTGTGCCACCTCAGACAAATGAATCATGGAAAGCTTTTTTGGAATGAGGTTCGGAGTATACTTCCAGACTACGAGGAAGCAAGGAAAAGACTTCGGAAGGTAAGGCTCTAAGAAAGGAATTGCCGCGCGTCCCGGTAGGAACGCGCGGCGGTTTGGTCAAAATACTCAAGAGAGTCTAACTCCCAACATCAGCGAGGATGGGGAAGCCTGACTACACGTCTATTTTCTGTGTTTTTGCGCAGTCATCTCTAAGCACTTTGAATCCGTTCGGAATACTAAATTAAAAATATAAAAGTGTCAATAGCCTAAATGAAGCTAGGGCGCCCAGGTAAAACCTAGGCGCCCATGAGCAAGAACGAGAAATGTGAGCACAACTCGTACCCACAGTCTTTCCTGACTTTCTCGTATAGTTATGAAATATGCCTTGCTACAATAATTCTAACAGACTATTCCTAGATACTTTGTATAAAAAAGAGAGAAGCTGGTTTCCGCTGCCGCAGAAACCAGCTCTTGAAGCTCAATTCAGTGTGCTTTTAAACCTACCAAACACACACCGAAACTTCACCTAGACAGACGACCCACACCCTGACTAACTTTGACATCTGAAAAGGCAAAGAAAGAGCTCCAAACAAATTTATGGTATAACTTTTATTAAAATTGTAAAAGGTCAAAGGCGCGTCATCCGGAGGATGACGCGCCTTAAGGTAACATCAAGTGTTATAGTGAGGGTTTTATTTTCTCTTTTATCCCTCTTTTTTTAATGGGCTGATGCTTCAAGGGCTCCTGCGCTTTTCCCGCCGCGCAGTGTTCTGCATCTTCGCACATATCCAGAGAATGCTTTCATGTCCGCGGTAAGCCTCCTTTCAAGGCATGAAAAAACCTGGATAAGAGAATTCAGCACCATAGTGCAGCCAACGGGCACCACTCCTTCGCGCTTGCACTTTATGGAACCAAGCCACTAAAAATCCTACACCATTTTGCTCCCCATGACAAAAGGCACAAAATGTGTACAATAGTAATTAAGTCCTACGACCCGAGTAGACACCGGCGAGGACAGGGAAGAACTGAAGGAATCCTTCACAGTAGAACCCTACAAATGAGTTACAAATCAGGGTGGCACCGCGATACTCGTAATCGCCCCTGAAAAACTAACAATGTTAGTTTTTCAGGGGCGATTTTTCTTTATTATTTATTTTTTAAAAAATGAGAACACTAATCAAAGACATAGGATCAAAAGTAGGGGAGGAAGTAACCGTAAAAGGCTGGGTGCATGTACGAAGGGACCAAGGAAAACTGATATTTCTCGACATACGTGACATGACAGGAAAAGTACAAGGAGTTGTTCTTCCTGGCTCTAGCGCAAAAGAAAATGCAGAGAAAGTAAGACAAGAATGGGTTGTAGAGGTTACAGGAAAAGTAAACGAGCGCCCAGAAAAAAACAAAGTAGCAGGCAAAATGAATGGTTCCGTCGAACTCGAAATCCTTGGGATAAACATTCTTGCAGAAGCCGAGTCGCTTCCATTTGATATGGGAGGAGACAACCTAGAGCCAGAGCTTCCGGTGCAACTTGATCACCGAGCACTTACTCTAAGGCACGCAAAGTACCAATCAATCTTTAAGGTTCAAAATGTAATCGTTGACTCTTTTAGAGAATACATGAAAGAAAATAATTTCTTTGAGTTTTATGCACCCTCAATTACCCCAGCGGTTGCAGAGGGAGGAAGCGAAGTTTTTCAAATTGACTACTTTGACCACAAAGCCTTCCTTTCACAGAGCCCACAGCTTTACAAACAAATTGTCATGACAGCCTTCGAGCGAGTTTTCTCCGTAAACAAAATCTTTCGAGCAGAACCTTCACAGACAACTCGTCACCTCACAGAAGTCCTTTCTCTTGATGCAGAAATGGGATTCATTGAAAGCTGGAGGGATGTGCGGGACATGGCAGAAGGAACAGTAAAAAGAATTTTAAAAAATGTTGCAGAAAAATGTGGCGAGGAGCTACGAGTCCTTGGTGCGACGCTCCCTGAAATGATTGCAGAAACCCCGACCCTTAGCCTCAAAGAAGCGCAAGAAAAAATCTTTACTACTTTTGGCAGAGATGTCCGTGGAGAAAAAGACCTAAACCCAGAAGACGAAAGAAACCTTTGTGAAGCTATCAAAAATGAAACAGGATCAGACTTTGTCTTTGTGTATGGATACCCGACAAAAAAGAAACCATTTTATGTTTTCCCAAATCAAGAAAATCCAGAAGTAAACGAAGGTATGGACCTACTTTGCAGAGGAGTAGAATGGCTTTCAGGAGGACGCCGAATCAACGACTACAAGCAACTTCTTGCTCATGTTGAAGAATGGAAAATGGATCCAAAGAAAATCAAAATGTTTCTTGATGCCTTCAAATACGGAGCTCCTCCTGAAGGTGGATTCGCATTCGGTGCGGAACGAATTACTATGCAGCTCCTTGGACTAAAAAATATTAGAGAAGCTTCAATGTTCCCACGAGACATGGAACGAATCGACGAAAGGTTCGTAGAAATGGGAGGGGGAGAGAATTAAAAAAACCGACTCACTCATCTTCGTGCCGTCGGCGATAATCTTCGTGTGCTTGGCATTCCAAAGAAAAACACAATAGAGAGAATGCGAGCATAAAAAGAATTGAACTGCCCGCGGTCACTTTGTATTTTTCAAACAGCTCCGTTGGCACAGGAAAGAATGCTACTAAAAGTGAAGCTGGAACCATCAGAGCAGTAAGTAAAGCATATAAAGCTTGTTCATACCACAAAAGCAGCTTCAATCTATAGCCGTAAAAAGAAGGTGTTTTTTTCATAGCCCTGTCGCTAGAATATATTAAACTCAGCTTTTTTCAAGCCACAATCCTCTCCATGATATAATGTCCAAATGGACGACTTTCGTATTAAAACAGAACAATTCGAAGGACCGCTCGATTTACTACTCTCACTTATTGAAAAGAGAAAGCTTCTTATCAATGAGTTTTCGCTCTCAAAAATTACAGACGAGTTTATTGCTTATGCAGAAACTATTCCCGGGGACGCAGTTGAAGAGAAAACTGATTTTATTGTTATTGCCTCAACTCTTCTTCTTATAAAATCTCGTTCTCTACTACCAAACCTTTCGCTTTCAGAAGAGGAAGAACAGAGTATAGACCAGCTAGAAAAAAGACTAGAGCTCCTCAAAAAGGCAAAAGAGCTCGGAGAAATTATAAAAGAGAGGTTTGGGAAAAACCCAATCTTCTTTGCTGAGTTTAAAACAAAGGGCGAAGTTGTTTTTGCGCCACATAAGTCAATAGAAAAAGTATCCCTAAGTCTTCTTCTACATACACTACTTAACTCGATTCCAAAAAAAGAAAAAATTCAGACCGCTGTAATTAAAAAAGTGATTACGATTGAAGAAATGATTGAAAAACTAGCAGAGAAAGTAAAGGGGGCAATAAAAATGAGTTTTCGAGAATTTACAGGCGGAAAGCCCGTTAGCAAAGAACAGAAAGTTGAAGTGATTGTAGGCTTCCTTGCCATGCTTGAACTTGTAAAGCAGGGGATAGTAGACGTATCGCAACACGCTCACTTTGAAGATATACATATTGAAAGCAAAGAAGTAGGCCTCCCGCACTATGGATAAACAGTTTGGATAAGAGCTTAAAATCAAGTAAAATAAAACCACATGAACGATATTGCAAGTAGTCTTGAAGCGGTCCTTTTTTGGAAAAATGAGCCTATGTCAGTAGGTGAGCTTTCAAATACACTTAGCGCTCCAAAAGAGGCTGTTTTAGAGGGTTTAAAGGCCCTAGAAGCGAGGCTTACTGGCGGTATTGTACTTCTCTCAAAAGATGGAGAATACTGTCTAGGAACCTCGCCAGAGGCTAGCAAATTCATAGAGGAAATGCGCAGAGACGAGCTATCAAAAGAACTTTCAAAAGCGTCTCTTGAGACTCTTGCCATCATTCTCTATGCGGGACCACTTAAGCGTTCTTATATTGACTATATCCGAGGAGTGAACAGTCAGTTTATCTTGCGTCACCTTGAAATGCGTGGACTCGTCGAGCGTGTACCGGACCCAAATGACAAAAGAACTTATCTTTACAAAGGCACTTTTGATCTTTTGTCGCACCTTGGTGTTTCAAAATTAGAAGACATGCCCGAGTTCGATTCTCTTCGAAAGAAAATTGAGGAGTTTGAAAAAGGAGCAGACGAAGAAGCTACTGCAGAAGCAAATGAAGAAAATAAAGAATAATATATGACAGACAGTATCATAAAAGTATTTGTAGCAGTTGCACTTTCATTCTTTGGAGGACTATTCCTCACACCTTTTATTACAGATTTCCTCTACAAACATAAAATGTGGAAGAAAAAGTCTGGTAAGGTTGGTATTGATGGAAAGGACACTCCGATTTTTAATGAACTCCACAAAGAAAAAGAAGTAGGGACACCACGGCTTGGTGGGAGTGTTGTATGGCTTTCAGTAATTCTCACAACAGTTATTCTTTTTGCTTTTGGTTTTGATGACCTCGGTTTTGTTTCTCGAAATCAAACATGGATTCCTTTTGCAACACTTCTCCTTGGCGCATTTATAGGACTCATTGATGATGTTCTTGAAATCAAAGGAAACGGAAGTTACAAAGCCGGAGGACTTTCGCTTCGAAAAAGACTAACCGCTGTTGCACTCATTGGACTCTTTGTTGGTTTCTGGTTTTACAGCAGGCTAGACATTACTTCAATTGCACTTTTTGACGGACACGAACTCTTTCTAGGTCCATGGGTGATTGTCCTCGTTATGCTTGTGATGCTTTTTATGTATTCTGGAGGAGTGATTGATGGAATCGACGGTCTTGCTGGTGGCGTTTTCGCAATTGCATTTGCCTCGTACTCTGGAATCGCATTCTTTCAACACCAAATCGACCTCGCAGCTTTTTCTGCTGCCGTTGCAGGAGGGATCCTCGCATTTCTTTGGTTCAACATTCCACCAGCTCGTTTCTATATGTCAGAAACAGGAACAATGGCACTCACAATCACTCTTACAGTTGTCGCTTTTATGACGGACAGGCTAGGGGAGGGACATGGACTTTTAGCGCTTCCAATAATTGCTCTGCCACTTGTTCTTACAACTCTCTCTGATCTTATTCAGATCTTCTCAAAAAAAATTCGCGGTAAAAAAGTTTTTCTTGTTGCTCCTCTTCACCATCACTTTGAAGCACTCGGCTGGAGTGGTCCAAAGGTTACTATGCGATATTGGATTATTTCCTTTATCATGGGAATTATTGGTATGTCACTAGCTCTTCTTCTTAGATAATGAAAAAGAAAATCGATAAACCATTCTTCTTTAGTATTGTTATCCTTGCTATTGCAGGTTTTTTTATTTTCTCTTCTGCTTCTCTTGGGATTCTTGCACGATCAGAAGCAAAGTTTACCGCAATTGCTTCGAACCAATTTTTCTTTGGTCTTTGCCTTGGATTCGTTGCACTATTTGTCGCAATGACTATTCCGCATAAGTTCTGGAAAAAATGGTCTCTTGTGATTTTTATTTTTTCACTTATTTTGACTGCGCTCGTTTTTGTTCCAGGAATTGGATGGGAGCACGGGGGTGCAAAAAGGTGGATACAAATTGCTGGCTTTAACTTCCAACCTTCAGAAGCACTAAAGATTGGTTATGTCATGTACCTCGCTCTTTGGCTTTCAAAACACAAAAGTAGATTAAATCATTTTGCATACGGACTCATTCCTTTTGGAGTAATTACAGGAATCGCTGCCGTCCTTCTTCTTCTTCAACCAGACAATGACACACTTATGATTACTGTCCTCGCAGGCCTCTCGATGTATTTTGCAGCAGGAGCAAGTAAAAAGGATCTTCTCATTATTGGTCTTGTGGGGCTCGTTGGGATAGGGGGTATTATTGCAATGCGCCCGTATGTAAGAGAGCGAATAAAAACATTTATTCATCCTTCCGCTAATTCACTTTCTTCTGGTTACCAAATCCAACAGTCACTTATTGCAATCGGCTCTGGAGGAATTTTTGGAAAAGGCTTTGGTCAAAGCACCCAAAAGTTTAGCTTCCTTCCTGAACCAATTGGAGACTCAATTTTTGCTGTTGCAAGCGAAGAGTTCGGACTCTTAGGGAGTGTACTTATTATTCTCCTTTTTGTCTTTTTTGCTGTAAGAGGACTCAAGATTGCAGTAGGCGCCTCGGATGACTTTGGTAGACTACTTACACTTGGAATTGTTATACTTATAATCGCAGAATCGTTTGTAAACATTGCTGCGATGCTCGGTATCTTTCCGCTCTCTGGAACTCCGCTTCTTTTCATTAGTCACGGAGGAACAGCACTCTTTATCACGCTTGCCGAAGTTGGAATCATACTTAGTATCTCAAGACATATTAAACGCACATAATTTATGAAAATAATACTTGCAGGAGGAGGTTCAGGAGGACATTTTTATCCACTCATCGCAGTAACTGAAGCGATTAGAGATGTTATTCGTGACCGAAAACTTCTTCAAGCAAAAATACACTACCTAGCGCCGAGTCCCTACAATGCAGGAATGCTTTTTGATAATGAGATTGAGTTCCACAAAATCCACGCAGGAAAAATGCGACGCAATTATAATTTTCTTCAAAACATTCCTGACCTACTGCTTACCGCACTTGGCTTCATAGAAAGTTTTTTTAAAGTATTCTCAATCTTTCCAGACATCATTTTTAGCAAAGGAGGTTTTATGAGTATTCCAGTTGTCTTTGCAGGAAAAATTCTTGGTATTCCAATCGTCATCCATGAGAGCGACAGTGTTCCAGGGAGAGCAAATCTAAAAGCAGGAAAGTTTGCAAACAGGGTAGCTATTGCCTTTGCTGAAGCAGCAGAATATTTTGATAAGGACAAAGTTGCATGGACCGGAAATCCACTTCGAAAAGAAATCATGGATCCAAAAAGCGATGGGGCACACGAATACCTAGGACTCGAAAAAGGTGTGCCCATTATCCTTGTTATGGGTGGTTCCCTTGGAGCTCAAAAAATAAATAACTGCATTGTGGATGCACTCCCTTTTCTTCTTGACCGTTACCAGATCATTCATCAAACTGGAAAAGTAAATTTCCCTGAAATCGAGGGAATGACAAAAATTTCTCTTGAAGGACACGAACACAAGTCCCGCTATCACCTTTATGACTACTTGAATCCACTTGCACTTCGCATGTCGGCATCTGTGACCAACCTTATTGTTTCAAGAGGAGGTTCAACAATTTTTGAAATCGCTATGTGGGGTATTCCATCAATCCTCATTCCAATTACAGATTCAAATGGAGACCACCAGCGAAAAAACTCTTATAACTATGCGCGAAGTGGTGGAGCTATAGTTATTGAGGAAAACAATATGACACCTGAAATTCTCCTTACAGAAATAAACAACATCCTAGACAATCCGGACCGTGCTACTCGAATGAGAGAGGGTGCACTCTCCTTTGCAAAGCCTGACGCAGCACGAAAAATTGCTGAAATGCTAGTTGATATTGCACTTACTCACGAAAAATAAAGCTCTTTTTTGGGCTGATTTTTTCCTTTTTTTTTGCTATAATCACCTTTATATATGGAGGCAAAAAAGATAAAAGTCCGTTTTCCGCCGTCACCTACTGGAGAGTGGCATTTTGGTAATGTACGAACGTTTGTATTTAACTACCTATTTGCAAGGCAAAAGGAGGGTGAAATTGTGCTTCGATTTGAGGACACTGACACAGCCCGAAACAAAGAAGGAGCCGATAAAAAACAGATGGAGGTTCTAAAGGTCCTCGGTCTCGATTTTGACGAAGGTCCCTACTACCAATCGCAAAGGAAAGACATTTATGAAAAAGAACTTCGCAGACTTATCAAAGAAGATAAAGCCTACGAAGCAGAAGAAAACCAATCGGGAACTGGTAAAGTAATTCGTATTAGAAATACCGCAAAAGATATTGTATGGAAGGACCTTGTAAAAGGTGAAATTAAAATTTCTTCTGACTCCTTTAAAGACGACAAAGGAAACATTGATTTTATAATTGCACGGTCAATTACAGATCCGCTTTACCACTTTACTGTCGTTGTTGATGACTACCTTATGGGAATTACTCATGTGCTTCGAGGTGAAGACCATGTCACTTCAACGCCCCGCCAAATGATTATTTTGGAAGCCCTCGGTGCGCCGATTCCATTTTACGGACACTTTCCAACAATTCTCGGAGAGAACAAAAAGAAACTAGGCAAGAGAAATGGTGCGGTTCCTGTCCGTGAATACCTCGATAAAGGTTATCTTCCGGATGCACTCCTCAATGCGATTTCTCTCCTTGGTTGGAATCCAGGAGGAGAGCAAGAAATCTTTACAAAAGAAGAACTTATCCAAAAGTTTTCACTGGAGCGTGTTCAGCAATTTCCTGCTGTTTTTACTGGAGACAAACTTGATTATATAAACAAAGAACATTTGAAGCTTCTCCCTGAAGAGGAGAAAAAAGATGGCGTCCTTTCAGCAATTCCAGAAAAATACAAAGAAAACAAGATCACAGAAAAACTAATTCCAATTATTTTTGAACGAATTTCAAAGTGGGGAGATGTAAAAACTTTGTTTGAAGCAGGAGATTTTGATTTCTTTTATAGCGCTCCTGCGGTCCAAAGTATTAGTGAGCTTCTTTGTCCAGAAAAACTACGAAAAGGAAAAGAGGTGTCTAACGAAGAATTGCGCGGACTTTTAAAGCAAAGCGAAAATTTACTTTCCGAAATTCCCGAAGAAGAATTTACATCCGAAAATATTAAAAACGCGCTATGGGATTTTGCAACAGAAAAGGGAAGGGGGATTGTCCTTTGGGCGATTCGCTATGCTCTTTCTGGACTTGAAAAGTCCCCTGATCCATTTCAGATAAGCAGTACAATCGGCAAGACGGAAACCTTAAACAGAATCCGACATGCTGCAGAAAAATAAAAAAATACTTTGTCTTTCTCTGCTTTTTGCAATCTTTGCTGGATGCCTTTTTTATTCTGGAAAAAATGCGGTCCTCGAAGCTGCGTCTGTAAGCGAGCTTCAAGACAAAATTGACAGTAAAAATGATCAAATCAAAAACCTAGAAGCGGAAATTAAAAAACTAGAAAGCGAACTCCTCGTTGTAGGAAGCAATAAAAAAACTCTTCAAAATGCAATCAACGAACTAAACCTCGCAAAGAAAAAGCTCGAGACAGATATTGCACTT
Source organism: uncultured Candidatus Saccharibacteria bacterium (assembly GCA_964446625.1). Lineage (GTDB taxonomy): Bacteria > Patescibacteriota > Minisyncoccia > Phycocordibacterales > CAIRYW01 > JAUPVJ01. Next base: position 17,874 of record CAYUPH010000003.1, on the reverse strand, counting down.
ACCGAAAAGAATATTGAAAAAGCTAATCTCACTATCCAAAATTTAGGCAGTGAAATAAACCAAAAAGAAAGCGACATAACTAACACAGAAAGTTATTTGAAAAGCACTCTTCGAAACATTCAAATGACAGATGAACAAAGTGCTATTGAAAATCTTCTTGTTTACAAAGATTTAGGCACTTTTTCTGCATACATTGAGTCTGTAACAAGGCTTGGTACAACCCTTCGCTCGCGGCTTCACGAACTTCAAAACCTCCAGGAAGAACTCTCAACAAAACAAGGTGAAGAGGTAGAAAAAAAAGAAGAACTATCTACATTTAAAAAAGAATTAACAGGGAAGAAGCAATCTGTTCTAGAAACTGCAAAGCAAAAAAATGTTCTTCTGTCGCAGACAAAAAGCCAAGAAGCGCTCTATCAACAAACAGTTGCCGAAAAGAAAAAACAAAAAGAGCAATTTGAAAAAGAACTCTTTCAATACGAATCTGAACTAAAAATTGCAATTGATCCAAACAAACTTCCGACTGCAAAAAAAGGTGTACTCGCATGGCCACTTCAAAACGTTTATATTACCCAATACTTCGGTTCAACAGTTGCTGCTCAAAGATTGTATACATCAGGCTCACACAATGGTATTGACCTAAGAGCCACAGATGGAACAAAAGTATTTGCATCCGAAAGCGGAACTGTATGGGCAACAGGAAACACAGACCTCAAAAGCGGTTGTTACTCGTATGGAAAATGGGTCCTTATAAAGCACTCTAACGGACTTTCAACACTCTACGGACACCTTTCTTCAATAGAAGTAAGTCCCGGCGACAGTGTAAAAATTGGTCAAGAAATCGCTCTCTCTGGACGAACTGGCTACGTCACTGGTCCACATCTACACCTCACAGTCCTTGCAACCGAAGGAACCAGGGTTATGGTGATTCCAAATGAGAAAACAAAAAACTGTCAAGGAGTAACAATACCGATTGCTGATCCAAAAGCATATCTTGATCCGATGGTATATTTAGGATCTATATAATATAATTTATACATCATGGATACAGCACATAACTACAGCCGAGGATTTATAAAAAAAATAATTCTTATTGTCCTTGCGCTTGTTATTTTAAAATTTGTTTTTAATATCACACTCAGAGACATTATAAACAGCGAAGTTGTAAAAGATATCTGGCAGATACTAAAGTATCTTTACGAACTTCTCGTCGATGCACTCAAAGTAAGCTGGAAGTTCCTAGTCCTAGCCTTTGGTAAAGCAAAAGAATTCATTCACAGTCTAAACATAAGCAAATAGCCAAAAAGAAGCAAAAACACTAAAAAAGAGAAAAACCGGAAAAATGCAAAAATCCGGTTTTTTAATATTTGTAGAAATTTAGAAAAAAAATTATTTGTAGATCAAAGGGGAGAAGAGAAAAAAATAAAAATATTTTCTCAATCCTTAAACTCCAGCCCAAAAAAAATTTTGGCGCGAGGGAAGTGGTTTGTTTGAAAAGAGCCTCTTTGCCTAGGTATATTATTGATAAAAAGATATATTGTGCGACACACTCCTATAGAGGAAGCCTCCTTCTTCTACAAAGACAAAACCTCTTCTTCCCTTTACCTTTCTCACAGAGTTTTAAATAAAACTTTCAACGTGCACAAAAAATAATTTAAAAACAAAAATAAAATAAAACTCCAATTCCCTTTCCCTATTTTGTTTTGGCAGGGGAATTTTACAAAAATAACTAATGGAGATTTAATGGGTCAAAGCATACTCTTTGGAAAAGGTATATAATACCCATATGGAAAGAGCTGAACCAAAAGAAGGGCTTCCAGTGGATACAGACAACACAAACTGGAGGCTTTATACAAACTCTGTAGAAGCATGGGAAGCCATGCTCTCTTCTATTAGTTCTGCTACCAAAAGTATTTTCCTAGAAGAATATATTTTAGCCTCGGACCAAATCGGAAAAAGATTTATTGATCTCCTAATTCAAAAGGCTCGTGAAGGCCTCGAAGTCAAAGTAATTTGTGACGACGTGGGAAGCTACAATTTTTCAAGATCAAAAGATCCTGAGAGACTTCGCGCTGCCGGGGTACTACTCAAATTCTTTAATCCCCTTTTGCCTTGGGAGCCAGCACAGGAAACTTTTTGGTATTTCAGGAATCACCGAAAAATTTTGATTGTTGATGACACAAAAGTTTTTATAGGAAGCATTTGCCTTGCCGACCAAATGGAACACTGGAGAGAAACGACAGTCTCTCTGTGTGCACCACATATAATCCATCAGATGAAAAAAACCTTCTTTGCTACCTGGAACAAGGACTATAAACGAATTTCATACTATAGGGGAAAGAAAGACGCCTCCACTCCCCTTGCAGACTTTGACTATATGACAAATGCACCACTCCCACGCAAGCGTTTTATTTACTATGAGCTTCTGCGCCAAGTTCAGAAAGCGCAAAATCAAATTTGTATCACTACTCCTTATTTTCTTCCGAACCGGAGACTCCAAAGAGCTCTCTTTAGTGCGCTACGCAGGGGTGTAAATATTAAAATCCTTCTACCTCGAAAGAGCGATACACCTTTTGTGGACGCAGGTGCACGAACTTTCTTTGAATCTTTTTTAAAGAGAGGTACGGAGATTTATCTTTACGAAAAAATGATTCATGCTAAAACAGTTGTAATAGATAGCGCATGGTCTACCTTAGGAAGCATGAATCTCGACAACCTGAGCCTCCGGTACAATTTTGAAGGAAACATTGTCTCTCGGAATCCCCTCTTTAATATGCAAATGAAAAATCAGTTTGTAAGCGACCTAGAAAAAAGTAACCTTCTTTCCCTTTCGAGTTTCAAAAAGAGACCCTTGAAAGACAAGTTCCTTGAGTTTCTCGCCTACCCTATTCGAAGCTTCCTCTAAAGAAAGCTCCTTGCTTGATTTGTTAGAAAAGCAAAAGCCGCTCCCAAGGGAGCGGCTTTTGACATTAGGAGCGAGAATTACTTCTGTGCAATCTCTCGTCCCCAACAACCTTTAGATGAGTTCCATGGTCGTGATCCTTCCTTCTCGAAAAGATATTCGGCATAGTCGAGGTTACCCTCTGGAGTAAAAATGTCGATATTCATTTTCTTGGCAGTTTCTAGGTGATAGTAGGTATTGATCTGAAATAGTCCCACGTCATTTGGATTGATTTCTCCTCGATGGATAGTACCATCCGCATTAAACTGTCTAAACTTAGATTCACACCATGAGATTTTCTGCATAAGAGGATTATTTTTAAATCTCTCTTTTACCATCTCTTCGGCGGTTTTTTCTACAATTTTTGAAGGTGCTTCAATATTATGTTCTATAACTACAGGAGTTGCTGTAGAGACAGATGATGCTGGTGTTCCTGAGAAAGTGATTGATGACCCAAGGAGACCAACGCCTGCTATGATTTCTATAATAAGCCTTTTCCTATTTTTTAATCCGTAATTTCCTTAACACATCCCTACCCTTCCGGGTTTTCCTACGGTCTGCATGAAGGTTTTGGGCTCTGCCCTCCCCCTTCAAACAAAAAACCAGAACTAATCTGGCTAGGCATAATACTAGCATCTTTTTGACCAAAAGTCAATTAAAAAACGCAGAAAAAACACCCTCCTTGTTTTAAAAAAGGGCTCTAAATAAGGATATTTTCTCTCTTTTTGTTTGACATGGTTTAGCTCTTATTGTACTATTTTTTATCGAAAATTAGAGAAGTGTGAAGATTGTCGCTCCTGCCACCAAAAACATAATGACCGTAGTCAAAATAGCAACAAAAGACTGCCCTTTTGAGTTCACAAACTGGCCCATAACCTCCTTTTTCCGGGCAAGAACAACGATTGACACGAGAATAAACGGTGCAATAAGTCCATTGAGGAGCGCAGAGTATACAAGGGTTTTCATAGCACCGATATGGAAGAAGTTCTGTATAAGCCCAAGGACCACTGAAGCAATGATTGTGAGGTAAAATAGCTTTGCTTGGCGAAATTTCTTATAGAGCCCCTCCTTCCACCCAAAACTTTCTGAAAGGGCATAAGCACTTGAACCAGCCAAAACAGGAATTGCTAAAAACCCTGTCCCTACAATCCCTAAGGTGAAGATAAGCGAGGCAAGATTTCCAGAAATAGGCCGAAGAGCTTCTGCTGCCTCCCCTGCTGTTGCAATCGATGTAATCCCCGCTTTAAAGAGAGTGTCCCCGCAGACCGCGATAATAAAGAACATGACGAGGTTCGAGAAAAACATACCGAACCATACATCATAGCGAATCATCTTTAGATTTTCGACACTATCCACCTTTTCGTTACGGTTTTTCTTCTCGTTTTCCTCCTCTACTTCCTGAGACGTCTGCCAAAAGAAAAGATACGGAGAGATTGTTGTTCCAAGGACAGCAGTAATCATGAAGAAAAAGTCCTTTGTAAAACTAATATGTGGTACGAGGCTAAAACGCAGCAGATCAGGAAGTGAAAATTTGATAATAAGTCCAGTTACTATGTAAGCAAGGAGAGCAAAAGTCAGCCACTTTAAATATTTTGCAATAGAGGCGTAATTGGCAAAGATTTCAAAACAAAGACATACACCTGCAATAACTATAAGATATAAAAAGCTCGGAATCCCGGGAAAGATTAGTGTAAGAGCCTCCGCCATAGCACCTAGGTCGGCTCCAATGTTAAAAGTATTTGCAGCAAAAAGCATGAGCGCCGTCCCATAGAGAACATACTTTGGAAGAAAGAGTCTCATATTCGCAGCAAGACCTCGTCCGGTAGCAAGAGCAATTCGTGAGCACATCTCTTGAACAACTGCCATAAGTGGAAAAGTATAAACAGAAAGCCAAAGCATCTGGAAACCAAACCCTGCTCCTGCCTGAGAGTAAGTTGCTATGCCGGATGGATCATCGTCCGCTGCCCCCGTAATTATGCCAGGGCCGAGCCTTTTCCAGTACATTTTGCCCCGTCCAAAAAACCTTCCTCCATGAACCTCTTTTGGGTCTATAGAAACTGGTTGACCTTCTTTTGGGACAGAATTTATTTCATCCATGGGATTGGAAATTGAGAATACTGATCTTCATAAAAAGGTTTTTCTCGAAGAAGTCTAGAGAACGCTTCCGCTTCGATTTTAGCGCCACCTATTGCGATATGCGGGTGTGCTTCTGCAGGAATGCCTACATACTCCATAATTTTGTCAGAGTTTAAATCTGAGCGTTTTGAGGCAATAGGGGGCTTCCCTCCCTTTAGGATCATGTGCGCCCACGTGACTGAGTGCAAATCAACAACTCTCTTTGGAATTGAGTAATTAAGATGGTACCTTTCTGCCGCCGCAATTATAAAAGAAGTATCAAAATGAGGGTTTTGCCCTGCAATTGTGTGATCTTCTGACTTAGAAAGCCATAGAAAGAAATGTTCTACGAGCTCTTTGTCGCTTTGTTTTACTTCGCTAAAAGCTTCTTTTTCGCTGATACCATTTACAGCAGTTGCTTCTGCCTCCACCTTTGCACCCTGAAAAGCTCTGCACTCTTCAAAAAATTCTTCGCCAGTTTCAAAATCAACCGCTCCAATAGAAAGAAGCGAGTGTACTCGTGGGTCTGTTCCTGTCGTTTCAACATCAACAATTACCATACCTGTTAAGTATAAGGGAGAAAGCCTAAAGTAGAAAGGAAAAAGTAGAAGGAAGAAAGGAATCACAGTGTAAAATATTTTTACTCTTGTATACTACAAACAGATACAATGAATAACTTTACACCCGAACAAAGGAAGCGACTTCACGAACTCATCGCTCACATACAAAGTGAAGCCGAACGCACTGGTCAAACCTTTGAAAGGACTTTGGATGATATTGTGGGTTCGGTTGCCACTGAGCGGCAGTTACGAAATGCTCTTCTACGAGGTGAGCGTCAGTCGGAGGAACCACCTCAACCTCAAAACTCATAAGCCAGAGTTCATCTGGCTTTTTTTATTTTCTACTTTAAACTTTCTACTTTTTCCTTTTACCTTCTACCTTTTACCTTCTACTTTAATCCTTTACAGTTACTTGCCGGGAGGTAACCTGCACTGCGAGCCTCCCCGATGTTTTTAAAAGTGATTTTATTTTTCTCTGCTATTTGTTTGGCTCCAGCACACCATGGGTAGTGGTACTTTTTTCCTGACTTTGATGCTACAACCTCTTCTCCTGTAGACTTGTCCGAAGTCTCTTCAACTACCTTTGCAGGTGGCTCTTTTTCCTTTGGAATTCCTGCAGCAGAAGCCCCTAGAAGGCCAGAACTTTCGATTTTTACATCTCCCCTCTCCCCTTTTATCTCCTCTGCCGAAAGCCTGCCTAGGCAAAAGCAAGAAATCCCCACAAAGAGTATTATAAACACGCTAAAAAGCTCTTTTTTGGTGACGGAAACGAAATGCTTGATTTCTTGTTTAAAATGTTCTATATTTAAGCCCATATTTAAATTATAAACCCAATGGAAACGCCGGCAAAACCGGTTTAAAGTAAAAGAAATATGGCAACCAAAAAAGCCGCCGGAACGGCCAAAAACCTGACCGACTCAAAGCCAAAGTACCTCGGTATTAAGCTCCACGACGGAGAAAAGGCAAAAGTCGGCGACATCATCGTTAGACAGCGAGGAACAAAGATTCTTTCAGGACGAAATACAGACCTAGGAAAGGATCACACTATCTTCGCAAAGAAAGCTGGAGTTGTCTCTTTTGGATCAAAGAGAAAGAAGAACTTCGACGGAACTTTCAAAACTCTAAAGATTGCTCACGTAGACTAAAGCCTCAAAAAAACCGCCCTTCGGGCGGTTTTTTTGTGCTTTCTTTTAATTCAATTATCTCGCACTGATTTCTAGAGTAAGAGTCGCTTCCTTTCCTCCTGCAGATACTTTTACTTTGTAGCTTCCCACTTCTTTTACATGTCCTCCGAGGTCAATAAAATCAGGAAGGATGTCCGCACCAGTTTGCGCCTTGATTTCAGATACAAGGTTTTCCTTGTGAACTGCGCTAAAGAGGTGTCCTTTGTCGTTTGCTTTTAGTTTAAGAGAAATAGTTTTTCCGTCTACTTCATGCAGGTTCTTTGCAAGAAGATCCTCGTGAACTTTCTTTTCTGCTGCAAGTTCTGCTTTTAGTTTCTCAGCCTCCTTTTCAACTTCTTTTGTTGCAGTTTTTGCGTGTCCCTGAGGAATTAGGAAGTTAAGAGCGTATCCATCCGCTACATCTTTTAAATCGTATTTTTTACCAACTTTGGCAATATCTTTTAGTAGTAGTACTTTCATTTTTTTGAATTATTAACTGTGCTCCCGATTATATACCAAAACAGCAGTTTGTCGAGTTTTTAAAAAGCCCCGCCTAGCGGCGGGGCTTTTGTTTTTTCTTCCTTCTTACTTGCTTTTAAGGACCTCAAGTGCCTTTTGGTAGACTTTATCGTCTTTACTGGCGTCGTCCGGACTTTCTTCTGCTTTTACTTCAAATTCTGGATTAATACCGTTTTTAGATAGAGACTTTCCTTTTGGTGTTAGCCATTTTGCAACTGTAATCTTTAGCGCTGATCCTTCATCCAGGTAGACAACTTCTTGAACAGACCCCTTTCCAAAAGTCTTAGTTCCAACAAGCGCAGCAACATTGTAATCCGCTAAAGCTCCTGCAAGAATTTCTGAAGCAGATGCAGAACCTTCGTTTACAAGAACTACGACTTGAAGGTTATCAAAAATATTGTATCCCCTGCTTCTGTGAATTCGTGGATTAGACCCGTGACCATAATCTTCTGTTACAATCACTTTCCCAGAAGGAAGAAACCAACTTGCAATATCAACAGCACTGTCGAGATATCCCCCAGGATTATTTCGAAGGTCAATAATAAGTTTTTGTCTCTTTGAAGCATAGAGGTCTTTCATCGCTGTTCGAAACTGTGAAGACGCGTTTGCATTGAACTCATTGATCTTTACATAGAAAGTATCCTTACCTTCGTATTTAGTTTCAACAGAAGGCACAATAATTACATCCCTCACGAGAGTGATTTTGATTTCTTTTCCTTCTTCTGTTTCAAAAACTACATCAACTGCCGTTCCTTTCTTTCCTCGAATAAGCTTCACTGCTTCATCAAGACTCATATCAGCAACAGATTGACCAGCTACCTTTAGAATCTTGTAGCCAGCTTTTACTCCAGCTCTTTCCGCAGGAGAGTTTTTGATTGGAGAAATGACATAAAATCCGTCTTCTTTAATACCCACTGACATTCCTACTCCTTCAAGAGAACCAGAAAGTTCCTCTTCAAACGCTTCATTTTCTTCAGGAGTAAAGAACATGCTGTATGGATCGCCGAGCGAATCAACAAGCCCTTTCACTGCACCGTAGACAATTGTGTCCGCTGTTGTTGACGCGTTTCCTCGGTCAACATATTTTCGTCCGATTACATCAAGAGTCTTATAAAGAAGCGAAAAGTCTACAGTAACCGTCTGTGGATTACCGTCTTTGTCATAAATAGTAATTTGTCCTTCAGTTCCTGATCGGTTTGATGCATCAACATAGAGCCCTGCAAAAAAAGAGAGCGCAACGATAAATGAACCAACCGAAAGAAGTCCTACTTTTTTCCAAAAATTTTTCATAATTTAATTATTTCAAAAAACAAATAAAAAGCAAACAAAACTTTTAAACAGCCCCGAAGTTTTGTTCATTAAAAATCTGTTATACTTATCTAAATGGTAAAAACACACAACATTGGAAATCTTACATGGATAGATGTCGGAACTCCTGACGAAAGGGAGATTAGACTTCTCATGGAAGAATACAAAATTCCCGAAGAAGCAGCAGAAGACTTACTCTCTCCCACCCCAAAGCAGACGGTGTCTGTGTATCCAAACTGTGTCTACCTAGTCCTTCACTTCCCTATCCTTTCACAAAACAAAACAGCAGATCACAGACAAGAAATTGATTTTATTGTTGGTGAACATTTTCTTATAACCGTCCACTACGACAAAGTAAAACAAATTGATAATTTTCGTGACACGCTCGGCGAAATGGATAGCGAAGAGAACAACGGAGGTTTTCTATTTCACAGACTCACAAAACATCTTTACCACTCACTCCTTCGCGATGTCGACACAATTCGTAGCGCACTCCACAAAGCCGAGACTTCTATTTTCAAAGGAGAAGAGAGAAAAATGGTACAAGAGCTTTCTCGAATTCACCGAGACATTTTGCGTTTCCGAAACGCTATTCTTCCTCACCGCGAAGCAATTGTAACTCTTCACAGCGCGTTTAAAGATTTTCTTGGAGAAAAGTACGAAAGACTTATTCACGACATGTCCGCAGAATATCAGCGTGTTGAAAGGCGTATGCAGGCAAACAAAGAACTCCTTGATGAACTCCGTCTCACAAACGACTCCCTCCTTTCTTCTAAGCAAAATGAAGCAATAAAAAGCCTTACAATGATGGCGTTTTGTACTTTTCCTCTCACCCTCATTGCCGCCCTTTTTGCTATGCGAACTGAAACAATGCCGATAATTGGACTTAAAGGGGACTTTTGGATTATTATTCTCATGATGCTTGCTCTGGTGGCGTCCTTTATTGGATACTTCAGCTACAAGAAATGGCTATAGCAGATGGAGATTTTCTTATATAACACTCTCACAAAAAAGAAGGAACCTTTTAAACCCCTTACTCCGGGAGAAGTACGGATGTATTCTTGTGGACCAACAGTTTATAACCTTGCTCATATTGGGAACCTGAGAGCCTATGTCTTTACTGATATTCTACGAAAGACTTTGGAATTCAACGGTCTTAAAGTAAAACAGGTTATGAATGTAACTGACATCGGTCACCTCTCTGACGATGCGGACCAGGGCGACGACAAGATGGTAAAAGCAGTTAAACGAGAAGGCCTTCCTATGACACTGGGGTCCCTTGCTACCATAGCAAAAAAATATACAGACCTTTTTCTAAAAGATTTAGGTGATTTAAATATTGCACTTCCTTCTGAACTCATCTCTGCAACAAGTGAGATTGCAGAGCAAATAAAAATGATTGTGGCGCTTAATGAAAAAGGTTTTACATACAAAATAAGCGATGGAATTTATTTTGATACAGCAAAACTTCCAGACTACGGAAGACTTGGATTTTCCGCCTCAGAAGAACATTCGCGCGTTGGCGTCGAATCTGAAAAGAAAGACCCAAAAGACTTTGCTCTTTGGAAATTTTCTAAAGACGGTGACGTCGGATTTGACGCACCTTTTGGAAAAGGGTTTCCGGGCTGGCACATTGAGTGTTCTGCAATTAGTATCGGGCACCTTGGAAACAAATTTGATATTCACACAGGTGGAATTGACCACATTGCAGTGCACCACAACAACGAAATCGCGCAGGCAGAAGCGTACACAGGAGATAGTAGCCCCATCGCACACTTTTGGATGCACAATAACCACCTCACAATCCAAAATGGAAAAATGGCAAAAAGCGAGGGAAATTTCGTAACTCTAGGTAGCATCAAAGAAAAAGGGATCTCCCCTCTTGCGTATCGTTACTGGCTCCTTACCGCAAAGTATTCAACTCGTATTGATTTTTCTTTTGAAGCGCTTGAGGCTGCGGGTGTTGCACACAAAAAAATAAAAGACTTCGTACAAAGCACGAACGAGGAAGGTGAAGCTTCGGAAAACTATATTGAAAAATGTAAGGAGTTTCTAAATGATGACTTAGACACACCAAAAGCTGTGGCGCTTATATTTGATTTACTCCGTAGCGACCTAAGTCCTGGAGAGAAAAAAGCAACCCTTCTTCGTCTTGATAGCGTCCTGTCACTCGGACTCTCTGAAGAATTAAATGTTCCTGAAAAAGTAAAAGAGCTTTTAAACAAAAGGAGCGCTGCAAAAGCAAACAAAGACTATGCTCTTGCAGACTCACTTCGAGAACAAATCAAAAATGAAGGTTTTAGTGTTCTTGACCAAAAGGACGGTAGTCAAAAACTAATCAATCTTTAGAAAAGTTTCAGCAATAATTAAATCTTCTGGTGACGTAATGTTTAGCCAAAAACGTGACTGAACTGCTTTTATTTTGACTTCATCTTTCATAGAAAGAATTGTTTGTGGAAGACCAAGCTCGCCACCAGGAATTCCAACTTGTGTATATTCAAAAATCTTTGGAGTGATTGTGTACATGCCTGTACAAACAAAACCAGAAACCGGATCGGGATATTTCTCGAGAATATCTTTTATATGCCCCTCGCCGTCAAAAACAACTTTTGCTCTTCCCTGCAAATTATCAGTCTCTCGAATCAAAATTGCATAGTCGTGCTTTATACACTCCTCCATGTCTTCCTTTGAATAAATATCGTCACCCATTAGTACAAGAAATTTTTCTTCTCCTTGCAAAATGTCTCTCGCACAAAACAAAGCTCCTGCAGTACCATTTAATTCTTCCTGGACAACATATACGATTTTTTTGCCCGCATATTCACTTCCGAGCACGTCAACAATTTTGTCTTTGAGGTACCCGACAACAATAACCACCTCTGTGACACTTTCAGGAAGCGAAAGAAGTTTATGTTCAATTAGAGTCTTTCCGAGGACTTTGAGCATAGGTTTAGGAGTCTCTTTTGAGAGGTCTCCCATCCTCGTCCCCTTGCCTGCTGCGAGTATTACTGCTTTCATAAGTGGAAATTATATAGGAAAAATGCCTTATTTCAAACCCCCGAAAGTTTTCCCCAAACTGCCCACACAAAATCCTCTTTTGTCTATTCGCGAAAGCCATGCGGAAGATGTAAAATAGAGACATGGCAAAGCAAGGTGGCAAAATTTTGAAAGTTCCTCCACAAAGTCTCGACAGCGAGCAGGCACTTTTAGGGAGCATTATGATCAGGCCCGAAGCAATCCACGACATTGTGGACATTATTACTCCTGACTCTTTTTATGCAGATAAACATCGTTTTATTTATAAAACGATGATTGAACTGACCGAAAAATCAGAACCGATTGACCTCCTTTCTGTATCAAACAAACTCGAAGAAAAAGGAAAGCTTGAAAACATTGGTGGACGAAGTTACTTAGCTGAAATGATTCACTCGGTCCCTTCTGCAGGAAACTCTCGCCACTACGCAGAAATCGTTCAAAAGAAAGCAATGCTTCGAAGACTCATCGAAGTCTCAGAGCACATAAACGAACTCGGCTACGATGAAGAAAATGCAATAGACGAGATCATGGACATCGCCGAAAAGAGTATTTACGAGATCTCTAACAGCAGTACAACGCAAAAATTTATCTCAATCAAAGACACTCTTGGTGAAGCATGGGACCGAATCGATGCTCTACACAAATCAGGAAGCGAGCTTCGAGGAATTCCAACGGGCTTTAAAGATCTCGACAGCATGCTCTCTGGACTTCAGCCTTCTGACCTCATTATTCTTGCCGCAAGACCTTCAATGGGTAAGACAGCGCTCGCACTCGATATTGCTCGCCAAGCAGCAACACAGCACGGTGTGCCAGTTGGAATCTTTTCTCTTGAAATGAGTTCAGGACAGCTCGTTGATCGTATGCTTGCAGCTGAGTCGCGCGTCAATTCATGGAAACTTCGTACAGGAAAGCTGTCGCGCGACGAAGATTTTGCAAACCTTCGAAACGCCCTCGACAAACTTTCTGCTGCTCCAATTTTTATTGACGACCAGGCCGGAAACAATATTCTAAAAATGCGTGCAGTTGCGCGAAGACTAAAAAGAGAAAAAGGTCTTGGGCTAATTATCGTCGACTACCTACAACTCATGACCCCAACTTCAAGCAAACACAATGACAACGTCGTACAGCAAGTAACAGAAATTTCAAGGTCTCTTAAGCAACTCGCTCGTGAGCTCAAAGTTCCTGTTCTCGCTCTTTCACAGCTATCTCGAGACGTAGAAAAAAGAGGAGGAGACGGACGACCAAAACTTTCAGACCTTCGAGACTCTGGTTCTATCGAGCAGGACGCCGATGTTGTTATGTTCATCCACAGAGAAGACAAATACCGAGAAAACACCGAAAGACAAAACATTGCTCAAATACACATAGACAAACACCGAAACGGACCTGTTGGTTCTATTGAACTCTTCTTTGACGGAGAAAGAACAACATTCCTCAACCTCGAAAAGAGCAACATTTCAGATTTTATAAAAGACGAGGTCTTTTAGCGTTTTCCACAGATGGACAGTTTTGAGAAATTAGTTGAGGCATTTAGACAGCTTCCCGGCATTGGACCCCGGCAAGCGCGGCGTTTTGCGTACTATGTTGTCGGGCGCGGAACCTCGTATGCAAACGAACTCTCTTCCCTCCTTCGGGATGCACAAAAAGCAGTCTTCCTTTGTGAAAAATGCAAAAGATTTTTTGAACCAAAGGCAGGTGAAAAAGCATGTAGCATTTGCAGAGACTCTTCAAGGCAAACCGGACAACTTATGATTGTCGCAAAAGACAGCGACATGATTTCTATTGAAAAAAGCGGAGCTTATAAAGGCAAGTATTTTATTCTCGGAGGAATTGTTCCCGTTCTCGAAAAAGAACCAGCAAAAAAGATTCGCCAAAGCGAGCTACTAAAACTCGTCGTCTCTATGAAAGAAACTGAATCCCTTCGCGAAGTTATTCTTGCCTTTAGTACAAACCATGACGGTGAAAGCACAGTGGCTTACCTTGAGACAATTTTAAGAGACTTTGGGCTTACTATCTCTGAGCTCGGGCGTGGACTCTCGACTGGCTCTGAGCTCGAATATGCTGACAAAGAGACCCTTCGATTTGCCTTACAGAATAAAAAAGCCCACTAGCGAAGCGCTAGATGGGCTGTGATTTACTGCTGTGCGAACCAAAAGTTGATAAACTTTTTTAGGAGCTCGCACCCTTCCCAACACAGGAACACTGCACCAGAAAGTATTAGTATATTTCTCATGCCTCTGCACCATACCACATAAAACAAAAAACCGCCAGAGGGGCGGTTTTTTGAGTATTATTTGATTGAGTTGATTGTGACTTCAAAGAAAGGCTGTCTGTGGCCAAATTTTGTACCTCCAGAACGAGACTTTTGCTTGTATCGCATTCCAACCACCTTCTTTCCTTTTCCGATTTTAGCGATTGTTGCCTCTACAAGAGCTCCAGAAATATAAGGTTCTCCAATAGTAGTATTTGACCCATCATCAACAAGGAGAACTTTGTCAAAAACTACCTTGTCCCCTTCCTTTAGGTCACCCTTAATTTTCTCTATTTTTACAGATTCACCAACAGAAACCTTGTACTGCTTTCCTCCGGTTGCAATGACTGCAAATTCGTCTGTTTTTTGTGTTTTTGTTGCTGTTTTAGGCATGGGCTATATATTATCTAATTTCCCCAAAAAATGCAACCCTGGGGGCGGGTAGTAGAAGGTAGAAAGGAAAAAGTAGAAAGGAGGACTAAAATCACCTTTTTTCACCTATTCTACTCCTCTGGCTTATCCAGCTTTATAGGCTCGTAGCCAATCTTTTCGCCCCCCTCTGTAATTCGCATTATATCCTTGTCTATTTTCTTAAACTCCTTTGACGAGTCAGTGTACTGGTTTACTACCGTTGCAATAGACCTACCGAGCTTGTCGTGAACCTCTGCGTACTTTTTGAGGTGTAGTGTTAGTTCTCCTACCCTTTTTACAATATCCTTTGCCTCCTCCTCTATCTGCATTGCCTTTAGCCCCTGAAGCACTGTCTGGAGATATGCAAGGAAAGACGTTGGAGACACAATAATCACTTTGTACTTTGACGCAGCGCGCTGAATGAGGTTTTCTGTTTCTTCTTTAAGGGCACCAATAGTGTTCACGAGTAGGTCATAATAAATCGCTTCGTGTGGAATGAACATAAAAGCAAAATCCATTGTTCCAGAGCTCGGCTGAATATATTTTGATGTCTCGACAATTCTGTTTTTCAAATCGTTTACAAAAACTTTTTCAAGCCTTTCTTTTTCCGCAGGATTTTTCTCTTCGACAATTTTGTTGTAATTCTCGAGACTAAACTTTGAGTCAACGGGGATAATCTTGTCTTTTACAAACACGACTGCGTCCGGTATAAGGTCTCTTCCCTCTTCGTCTTTTCCAAGTTTGTACTGCATTTCGTACGAGCCTGGAGGCAGAACGTTTTTAAGAAGTGTTTCAAGATAATACTCACCGAGGATTCCTCTTTGCTTTGGATTTTTTAGAATATCTTGAAGACTCTGAAGCTCCCCCGCAACAGACACAACCTGTCTGTTGGTTTCGTCGAGTTTTGCGAGCTTTTCTGTTACTTCTTGAATAATTCGAATTGACTGTGTACTTTGGAAACGAAGCGAATCCTGCACATCACGAGCATTTTCTGTAATTTTTGAATCAACTACTCGTGACAATTCGTTCAGTTGAGAAAGTATAAGCGACAGTCCACCTGAATCCTCTTTTTTTTCATCTTTGTTTTTTCGTACAAGAAAAAAGACAATCCCTGCGTTTAAAAGCAGAGCGGCGAGAACAATTAGAATTATTGTTGTTGTTTGCATAGAGATATTATACCCTCTTTTAGACAGTAAGCACTCCAGTAATTCCTTTGTGATCACTTAGACCCTCAAAAAGTTTTACATCCTGAACCACATAGCCTCCTTTTGTAAAAACAGCGTCAACCACATACTCGAACAACTTCCCCACTTTATGAAGCTCAGGATCAAGCGTTGTTGTTACTTCCTTTGGAATATTATCGGTCATATATGTAGTCATATCATCAAAGATGAAAGTTCCTCGTGGAGTATTAAAGTCACCAGTAAAGAGAAATTCTGGAAAAGAATCAAGGAGGGGCTTCAACTTTTTGTAACACACCATTTGGTACTCCGATACTTCGTCTCCCGGGTAATGCACCGGTAAATGTGCCGAGAGGAGAACCACCTCCTTTCCATCTACTTCAATATTTGCGCGAAGAAGCGAAAACTCGTAGCCAGGTCCGCTACTGTACTCCATTTCTCTTGCCATGAGGTAGTATTCCTCTTTGTCTACAAAAGGAAGCTTCGAAAAAATCACAACAGTATCTTTGTCTTGGTGTGTATATTTTGCCACGTACGTATGGTACCCAAGTTTTTCTGCCCACTCTTTTGCATCTTCTTCATAAATTTCTTGGAGGAGAAGCAGGTCAAAATCCCCCTCTTTTATGAACTGAAACACCTTCTCAAGATGCTTTTTCTTCTGGATATTTAACTGGAGAAACCTTACTTTAGTCATGTGTTCCAGAGATTATAACAAAAGTCTCTCATATGCTAAAATAAACCCCAATTAGGCAGTAATAAAAAAGTATATGCAAGAACAAATTCGAGCAAAGATTAAAGAATCAATGATTGCAAAGGACACGGTTGGACTCTCTGTCTACCGAGGAATCCTTTCGGCTTTTACAAACGAGCTCGTAGCTAAGGGACGCACACCACAGGACACTCTAACAGACGAGGAAGCTCTTGCAGTTGTAAAGAAACTTGCAAAACAGCGCAAAGACTCGATTGAACAATTCGAAAAAGGTGGGCGAAGTGACCTTGCAGAGAGCGAAAAAGCCGAGCTTACTGTCATCGAGACCCTCCTCCCTGCAAGCATGAGCAAAGACGACATTCGCAAAATTGCAGAAGCAAAAAAAGCCGAGCTTCAAATTACTGACAAAGCTAAAATTGGAATCCTAATGGGCGCAGTTATAAAAGAATCAAAAGGTACCGCAGAAGGCGCAGATGTAAAAGAAGTTGTAGAATCTTTGTTCTAAACAATATGCAAAGCCTGCGTACTAAACTTACAGAAAACGCATACAAAAAATACCGCGAGCAGAACCCAAATGTTCCCTGTTTTCTATGCGACAAAAAAATCCAGCAGGTAGTAAAAAGATTTAAGCATTTTGTTATTGTCGAAAATCATTTTCCCTATGATGCCGTTGCTTCGGAAAGCCTTATCATTTTTCCAAAAAGACATGTGACAGAATCAGAGCTTTCTAGAGAGGAGCAAGAGGAGTTTATGCGCCTTAAAACCGAAAACAAGTTTGTCCGGTCTTTTGACTACATTTTGACCGGTATGGCAAAGACAAGTATTCCTGCTCACTTCCACGCTCACCTCGTGAAGCTAAAACACCGCTAGGGCTTGCGTAATTTATTTTCTGTTGTATTATAAATTCCCGGTATGAGACGCTCCCTTGGAAAATTATCTAGGTGGAGTTTGTGTGCTGTTACAGGCATCTTAGCAAACGAAAGAGACGATGACCAATTCGATAAAGGTCTTCCGCCTGATGAGTTTGCTCAAAAAAACGGCCCGCATCCGACCGCCGCAGCCTCCCCTCCTCATAGTGGGGAGAAATACATTCAGATGGTCCTCAATCTATTCCCGGCAGGCTCATAGCCTCCGGGATTTTTTTATTGTAAAATTTATGCAGTATGACCACCCCTCTTTTTTCGAATGATTCAGTAGAACAGAGCGTCTTGGATACCTTGTGTGAATGTGGAATTCCGGAGTGTATAGCAGAGAAAATAGTCGACCACTATCACCGTGGAATCAATGAATCTCTCACCCTGAACCTAATTGCTCACGTAGCAGATCGATATCTTCGAAGGTTCGCAGTCCGTCTCGCCGCTTCGTAAGGGGCGGAATTTTTTTGCCTAAAAATCAATTTTCTGCTAAATTTAGAAACTGTACGGCCCTATCGTCTAACGATTCGAGTCTTCCCTTCTCTGGCAGTTGAGGGGTGAGCTCGGGATAAGGGGCCCGAGCGCAAGACCTTTTGAGATAGATTTCAAGCTTTGCGAAGAAATATATCCAAAAGGTGTACTGCCTCTGTAAGAGGAGATATCTTAAAATCGAACGGCACTTAAAACAAAACACATGGCCCTATCGTCTAACGGTTAGGACATTGCCTTCTCAAGGCAGTAATCGGGGTTCGATTCCCCGTAGGGTCAC
>CAYUPH010000002.1:0-138115 GCA_964446625.1 uncultured Candidatus Saccharibacteria bacterium | reverse complement strand
GTTCTCAAGTCTTGTACTCACCGCCCGTCAACTCAAGGGAGCCAGGAGTACCCGAAGTCCTGCCATGTGCAGGCCTACGGTAAGTTTGGTAACAGGGAGTAAGTCGTAACAAGGCACGGGTAGCGGAAGCTGCTCGTGGATTAATTCAAGTGAAAAAATGATTTCTACTCAAAGCAGAAATCTGATCGAGTCGATCGTCTTTTTTATAAAAGAACGCCGTTCTCTTACGGAAATTTAAGAGGCCTTTTTGAAGGTAAACCAAATGACAGAGGAGAAAGATCCTTAAGCAAACGGAACATAACAGAGAATGCTAAAAGAAAAGCCGCTCGGCACAGCCGAGCGGCTTTTCGCGTGTCCACAGTTTAAGTTAACTTTTACCTTGCCAAAATATTTTTTTATGGCATTATTGTCTGTGGCTATGAAAAACCTCTCCAATTGGAGTGCGCGCGCACTCCTTCATCTTCTCAGCGGAGACACGCTGCTGGACAGGGCACTTTGCCTAGTGGTTTGTGGAGCGATCCTCTGGGGCGTGATCACTTTATTGAAGTGAAGTCTTCGGACTTCGCTTTTTTTATTTCTGTGCTACGCTTGGAGTAGTATGAAACGGTCGCCTAATTTTTTTAATTGGGCAGTAATACTGCTGTCTCTTTTTGTTGTAGCAATTGTCCTAATTATGGGAAGTGGCTACAGTCGTTACGCAAAAAGGGAAAGAGAACGCCCATATGGTCCGCCAGTTGCTGACGCCCGTCGATAAGACGGACGTTTTTTATTGAGTTTTTTTGGTTTTCTGGTAGTATGTTTCCCATGCGCGTATAGCTCAGCTGGCTAGAGTGAGATTGGGGTGGGTCCCAATCGCAAGGCCGGAGCGCGACGGCGCGAGGCGGGGTCGCAAGATTTTTCATCAGAAAATACTTGTGACTTCGACAGAAAATTTGAAAAGAAAAATCGTGGTTTATTTTGTGCGCGTATAGCTCAGCTGGCTAGAGCATTCGACTGATACTCGAAAGGTCCTTGGTTCGAGTCCAAGTACGCGCACAAAGTACGGCACATTTTCTTTTCAATTCTTTGGAAGTATTTGTGATATAATATCCTTGTTATGTCAAACAAAATAATACACTTTTTAGTTTCAGCACTTGCAGTTTTTCTTGCAGCCAAACTTGTCCCAGGGGCGCATATTGGTATTTTGGGAGCACTCCTTGGAGCGCTTGTTTTAGGATTTATAAACCTTTTTATAAAGCCTGTGATTACTCTCTTTACGCTACCTATTACAGTCGTCACACTCGGACTTTTCTCTCTTGTAATAAACGCGTTACTCGTCCTTCTTGCAGCAGAGGTTGTGCCAGGGTTTTCTGTAAGCGGATTTTGGAGTGCGCTTCTTTTCTCTCTTGTTCTTTCTTTTATCAACGCATTCTTTGGACTTAATAGACGAGACTAGATGCGAGTTACTGATACAGCACTCATAAAAATCGCTCTCGGAGTTTTCTTTGCCTTACTTCTGATTGGTGGAGTGATTTTTGCTGTCAAGAATTCTCTTTTTACACCGATAGTTGTAACTCCGCTTCAAAGCGACGAAGAGCATGTGTTTCCCGATATTGAAATAAAAAACAAACCACTTCAGGAAATTATAAAAGACGAACCTGTTGTGCCGGACACCAAGGATGAACCAACAGAAAATCCTAGCGCAAGTGCGGATTGGAACACTTTTAGTGATGATGAGCTGGGGCTAAGCTTTAAGTACCCAGGAAGTGGTGCAGTGTCGGATTGTTATACTGACCAAAATTGTCCTGAAGGGGTATTTAATATTATTTCTGTTCACACTCCACTTAACTCGAGCTATGATATTTGGGCGTACAAGAGTGTTGAGTTTTCTGTAAGTCAAGGACTTTGTCCAGAAAGAACAGGAACAGAAGTCTCGCACAAAGGGTTAACATGGCTTTACGAAAGTCCTGCGTGGGCCGAGACAAGCGACACTTCTTCGAGAAATAAAATCAAAATGTACACTCTAGAAAAAGGCCAAGTGTGCTTTAGGGTAGTGGAGCGTATCTACGGACCAAAAGATGCTCGCTTTGGAGCGCTTACAGGAAGCCAACCAAAAAACCTTGAGGCATTTTTTGCAGATGAGTTTAAAGTGCTCGACGAGATTTTTCAAAGTTTTGAATTACAAATTGATTAAAGATATGCATAAAAAAAATATAATTCTCTCAGTTGGTATTGCGCTCATTTTGACTACTATTTTTGTATGGGTGAGGGAAGAGAAGATGCAGATTCCGTCTGAGTCTTCCCAAATACAAGATTACGAAAGTGGAGATTCAAAAACATACAGTAATGAAAAGTATAGTGTCGAGTCAAATAATCCTTCATACGAAAGTAAGGAAAATGAATCTGAAGCTAATTACTCTATTACTCCCACTTCTGGAAGTGTTGGAAGCAAAGTGGTTATAAAAGGAGGAAACCTTGATACTGTCTTACAGCAGGGAGGTGTTTGGATTGAAGATGCCGAAACAAACCGCGGAAAAGGTTTTATTGCACTACAAAGTAAAGAAAGTAACGGTTCACAAATTGTTGTCACAATCCCAGCGTCTGCTCCTAGACAGATTTCTGCGCCACAAGGTGTTGCTCTTAAAGCACCGTTTGAGATTACTCCTGGTAATTATAATTTTCTTGTTTATAAAGGAGAAGATATTGTGCAAAAGATTCCATTTAAAATTATAAAGTAAGATGTCGCTTTATATTGTTGCAACACCAATAGGAAACTTGGAGGATATTACACTACGCGCTCTTCGTGTGTTAAAAGAAGTAGACATGGTTCTCTGTGAAGATACTCGCGAGAGTGGAAAACTTCTTTCAAAATACGAAATCAAAAAACCTCTCAAAAGCTTTCATGCGCAGAGTAAATTGTCGCGCACAGATGAGATTATTGATTTGCTAAAGGAAGGGAAAAATTTAGCACTTATTACTGACGCCGGAACTCCTGCGATTTCTGACCCGGGAAGCCTTCTTGTTAAAAAAGTGAGAGAGGAAATTCCTGAAGTAGAGGTGGTTGTGATTCCTGGAGCGAGCGCGCTCACCGCAGCTTTTGCAGGAAGTGGAATTACAGGGGGTGAATTTGTGTTCCTTGGATTTTTGCCACACAAAAAAGGAAGAGAAACTTTGTTTAAAGAAATAGCCGAAGCTAAAAGACCGTATATTTTTTATGAGTCACCACACAGGATTATGAAAACACTTGAGTCGTTACAGAAATTTACACCGCAAAAAAACATCACTCTTGGAAGGGAGCTTACAAAGAAATTTGAAGAGTTCCTCTCCGGCCGAGCGACTGAGCTTTTGCAGACACTCTCTGAGAATACAGAAAAACAGAAAGGGGAGTTCGTTGTCCTCGTGGACTAAGTCCCTTGCTCCTCAAAATTCTATTTACTATAATAGTGAAATGCGAAAACAAATATTTCTTCTTTCAATAGGTATTCTACTTGTTCTCATGCCTTTTTCTGGCTTTACTCGATCGATAAAAAACGCAGTGTATATTGCGGGGGGTGTGGTTATTATTGCTTTTGCACTCAAAACAATTCGAAAAATTCATTCACTCAAGCAAAGCAGGGAAGTGCACTCTTCTGTTTTTATTGAGAAGAAGCCATATTCTGAAACCGTCATTATACAAGAAGAGCGGAGTATATGAGCGTAGATGCAGGAAAAGGAAAAGTTTTTCTTGCAATTCTCGGTTTTGCTTCTCTGTTTGTGTTACTCGGGTACTTTGTTTTGCCTCAGGTTTTAGGTGTTAGTGTCTCTGGTGAGGGGGCGGTGGCAACTGTTTCAGAAAGTAAAGTTGAAGTGCCCCAGAAAGAAGTGGCTTCTCATGTAGAGCGTCCAGAAAGTATGCGTGCACTTTACATGACTGCGTGTGTTGCAGGAACCCCTTCATGGCGTGCAAAGCTAATTTCTACAATAGACACTACTGAACTCAATTCGATAGTAATCGATATCAAGGATTTTTCGGGCATGATTTCCTATGACACCGAGCTTCCTGATTTTGAAAATAGTTCGAATTGTTTTGTAAAAGACATGAAGGAAATTGTAAAAACTCTTCATGAAAAAGGAATTTATGTTATTGGGAGAGTTACTGTTTTTCAAGATCCGACTTACACCAAAGCTCACCCTGATCTTGCGGTAAAAAAGAAAGACGGAACAGTTTGGAAAGATAGAAAAGGACTATCGTTTGTTGATGTAGGGTCAAAACCATATTGGGAACACATTGTAGAACTAGCACACAAAGCATACGAAGATGGATTTGATGAAATTAATTTTGACTATGTTCGATACCCGTCTGATGGGGATATGAAAAATATTTGGTTCTCGCAGAGCGCAGCGTCATCGACAAAAGTAGAAAACCTCGGAAACTTCTTTTCCTACCTTCGAAGTAATATCGAGGAAGGGAAACCAGTTATATCGGCAGACCTATTTGGTATGACAACTACAAATGATGATGATTTAAATATTGGTCAGAAATTAGAGGTGGCACTTCAGAATTTTGACTATGTATACCCAATGGTGTATCCGTCACACTACCCAGCAACCTGGAATGGTTTTAAAAATCCTGCAGACCACCCAGGAGAAGTTGTCAAAATCGCTATGGCAGGTGCTGTACAAAAAGCGACAGAGGCTTCAATAGAGCCAAAGAAACTCTGCTCGTGGATACAAGACTTTAATTTAGGAGCGACTTATACTGCTCAAATGGTGAGAGCTCAAATACAGTCAACTTATGATGTAGGGCTAAATTGCTGGCTCCTCTGGGATGCGGGAAACACTTATACAACAGGAGCTCTAAAAGAGGGGTAGGAAGTTTTTGAAAAAGTAGTATTATCTTTTTAGATGAAAAAAGGACATTACAGCGTGGTAAACATACCACTGGTGTTCTGCGCCGCGTGTGGAAAGAGAGGTGTTCGTGCTATCAATAGAACCCGAACAAAAAAAGTCCTAGATGTCGATGTTCAAGAAAGTGCGTCGCTCATTGAGATGGGTGTCTATGTAATAGGCAATCTCTGTGAAGTGATGACATCGATTATTGAAGTGCTCCACGTGATTGGGTGGAAGAGGGTGGTGATCGATGGAGTCGATTGGGCTAAATTTGTTCAGGAGAAAGTAGTTGTATTAACAACGATCGCGTTCTCCGAAAGACGCGAACACCTTGCAGACGCAAACATCATCTTTCATTTTCACGGTTTAGATCGTTTTCTCCTTATAACGATTTCTGACCGTTTCTGACCTCTGGTACCACCCGAGGTTTTTTATTTACTTTATTTTTTAAAAAAGGTATTATGAAATTCTAGAACAACTCTTCTTTATGATACTGCAGCGCTTCTTAATGTCACTTCCAGACGGATTCAAAATGTTGAATGAGCAAGGTTGGTTTGTGGGAAGGAGACCGAATATTTCTCATGCTGAGCTTGAGTCTTGTGAACCAGTTGAGGTTAGGGTCGCAGACTCCCCATTTTCGGTCACTTTTCCCCTCAGCTATGCATGGGGGATTGGCTTACAGCCAGAGATAACCAAAATACAGGGACAACCCTTATTTTTGGTATACCACGAACCAATTGTGCACGAAGGAAGACGATTTATTCTTGGCTTCGATCGTGAAATCTTTGATAAAAATTTTCCGCTCGGCCGAGCTGATTTATGGGATTTAGATAGCCTATTTCAGTTTAACTTTTCTAGTTGGAAAAGATTAAAATGGATTGGTCGTCGTTAACCTCTGGTACCACCCGAGGTTTTTTATTTTGACATTCAAAAAGTGGTATGTATTATTAGGCTCTTATGAGCTCTTTTTTGATCGGTTTTTTGGAAGAGGTAACTCCTGCTGACGTAGCTACAATCAATCACTTGCTCCGGCTTCTCCATAGCCAGGTGAGGGAACATAATGTCCTGAGCATAACGGATATCTTGCAGCGCTCTAGGATCATAACTGCAAGAGAAAAAGGAAGAATTGTGGGTATTATGGTAATGGCAGCGCACACTTGCCTTACTCATACTGGAGCAATGTGTAATAACATTGTTACTTCTCACGAAAATGCTGATTTGGCAATAATTCAAATGATGGAATTTGCCCTTTCTGCGCGAATGATGGAACATGCTCAATTTGTTGAATTTATATTCGGTGCGAATAATCCTCCATCCTTTGCAGTTGCTGATTGGCTTGAACAGCAGAAGGCAACAGAAGACGCGAGGAGACATTTTCGACTTAAGTCCAGGGCTTAATATAGTAGGGAAACATCCCTACTTTTTTATTTCCTCTCCTTTATACTTTAGTCTTTTTACTTTATACTTATATGAAATGGCAGTACATGAGGATCCGGAAAAAGTAATATATTTTGCGGAAACTGACGCTCGAAATAAGTGTCTTCGTTTTGGTATAAAAACAAAAGACAGAAGCAGGCATGTGTACATAATTGGAAAAACAGGAATGGGAAAATCTACCCTTCTTGAGAATCTTGCAGTTCAGGATATTCAAAATGGTCATGGACTTGCATTTATTGATCCCCACGGAAAGACTGCGGACCTCCTTCTTGATTATATTCCTGAAGAAAGAGTAAAGGATGTTCTCTACTTTGCTCCCTTTGATTTGGATTATCCGATTTCTTTTAATGTGCTTGAGGATGTAGGAGCAGATAAAAGGCACCTTGTTGCAAACGGACTTATGGCTGCTTTCAAGAAAATCTGGGTGGATGCGTGGAGTGCTCGAATGGAATATATTCTAAACAACATTCTTCTTGCTCTTCTCGAGTACCCAGAGTCAACAATTATTGGGGTAAACAGAATGCTTGCGGACGAAGCGTACCGCAACAAAGTGATTGAGTATGTGACAGACCCTGCTGTAAAAAGTTTTTGGCTAGACGAGTTTGCAAAATATGGCAAGAACTACATGCAAGAAGCGGGTGCTGCGATTCAAAACAAGATTGGACAATTTATTTCAAACCCTCTTATTCGAAATATTATAGGTCAGCCAAAGTCTACTTTTGATATCCGAAAGATAATGGACGAGGGGAAAATTCTTATCATTAACCTCTCAAAAGGAAGGGTAGGTGAGGCAAATGCAAACCTTCTTGGAGGAATGCTTATTACAAAAATATACCTTGCAGCGATGAGTCGTGCGGATAAGAGAGATGAGGAGCTAAAACTTTTGCCGAACTTCTATCTTTTTGTGGACGAGTTTCAAAACTTTGCGAACGAGAGCTTTGCGGATATTCTCTCCGAAGCCCGAAAGTACAAATTAAATCTTACTGTTGCGCACCAGTATATTGAGCAAATGACAGAAGAAGTGCGTGCTGCGGTTTTTGGAAACGTGGGGACTATGATTACTTTTCGAGTAGGGGCTTATGATGCAGAGGTTCTCGAAAAAGAATTTGCGCCGAACTTCACAGCAGAGGACTTGGTAAATCTTGGTTTTGCACAGGTATATCTCAAGCTCATGATTGACGGAGTGAGCTCGAGGCCTTTTTCCGCAACAACGCTTCCACCTGTGCCTCTTCCACCAAAAATTTTCCACGAAGATGTGGTGCAGTATTCTCGAGACACATTTGCACGCCCTCGTGCGGAAGTTGAGGATGCGATTAGGAGGTGGCATGAGGAACAATCATTTTCCGTAGCAGAAACAAAGAGAGATAGTAAAAAAAGTCCAATTGACCTCGCGCTTCAAGCTGTTCTTTCGGGTGACAGAAATCATACTCCTCCGAAACAAAATAGTGGAGGAGGAAGGGAGTTTTCTGCGCCCAGAGTACACCAAGGTGAAGTACATAGAGAAGGGAACTACCCAAACCCAACAAAAATTGTTGCACATTCCAAAGTAACGACCCACAGTGTTTCAAATGCGCTACAGCAAACACAAGCGCCCCTCGGTAAAAAGGAAGCAGCAAATGAAAGAGAGAAAGCTCTACGAAGAGCTGTGTCCCTTAGTTATCTTAGACAAACAGGAAAACTACAAGACACAAAAGACAAAAAAGCTCCGACAGAAGAACATCTCTCAGGTCTTAGAGAAGCTCTTGCAATGATTACGGGTACCCCTCTGAAAGATGAGGAAAAAAGAGAGGGAGAAACTCCAAAAATTGAGCCAGCAAAAGAGGAAGTAAAAATTTCATATGAAGAGAAAGTGCACATAAAGGAGAAGGTTGAAGCGCCAGAAGAAAAGATAGTAGAAGAGAAAAAGGTGGTAGAGGGGGAGAAAAGTGCACCGCACAAAGAAGTTCCAGAGGAAGTTTTGAGGCGTATTCTTGATATTAAGTAGTATGTGGTTTTATGCAGCAGCAGGGTTTGTCATACTTTGTGGCATTCTCGGGGTGGTTTATTTTGACGATGTATTTGCTAAAAATAGACAGCTTTCAAGCGCGGAGGAATATGAGATAATAGAAGACTAATGGAAAAGCAAAAGAAAAGAGTCCTCATATTTTCTCTAGTCTACTACCCGCGTTTTGTGGGGGGTGCGGAGGTTGCCGTAAAAGAGATTACAGATAGGCTAGGGGATGAAATTGAATTTGACATGGTGACACTTCGCCTTGATGCAGCGCTTCCTCGCTTTGAAAGAATTGGAAAAGTAAATGTCTATCGGGTTGGATTCACTTTGCCGTGGTTTCAAAATATTTCTGCCGAAAATATTCCTCCGGTCATAAATTTAAATAAATACCTCATGCCAATAACGGCAAGCATAAAAGCACTCCTCCTTATGCGAAAGAAGAGGTACGATATTTTTTGGAGCTTACTTGCGTCTTACCAAGCATTTGCTGCTCTTTTTTTGAAGATGCTCCTTCCGCGAAAAAAGTTTTTGCTTACCCTGCAAGAAGGGGACCCGATTTCTTATATCAAAAAAAGAGCAGCACTCTCTGGTGGAATTTACAATCATATTTTTACATATGCGGACACTATCCAAACTATCTCAAACTACCTTGCTCGCTTTGCGCACGAAATGAATGCGAAGTGTCCTGTGATTGTTGTTCCAAATGGCGTGGATGTTGATTTTTTTACCCGCGCATATACTGAAGATGAGATAAATGCAGAGAAAAAAAGGATAGGAAAAAAGGAGGGGGAGATTTCTCTTATTACTACATCTCGCCTTGTAGAGAAAAACAATATTGCAAATGTTATATCAGCCCTTCCGCTTTTACCAAAAGAAGTTGTTTTTTATATTGCAGGAAACGGTCCACTTTTTCAAAACTTAAAAGAGCAGGCGCTCCTTCTGGGACTCGAAGAGAGGGTCCGGTTTCTTGGTTTTATTTCACACAAAGATTTACCGCTACTACTTAAAGCTTCTGATGTATTTATTCGAACACCACACTCGGAAGGGTTTGGAAATTCGTATATAGAGGCTATGGCGACAGGTCTTCCTTGTATTGCCAGCGAAGTAGGGGGAATTGGTGACTTCTTAAAGGATGGCGAAACTGGTCTTTTTGCGTCTCCTAAACACCCAGAGACAGTAGCTGAGGCAGTTCAAAGACTAATGAAAGACGAGGATTTGGTAACAAAAATAAAAAGAAATGCCCTCGAGATGGTAAGACAAAAATACAGCTGGAGCTTGATTTCAGAAGAAATGCATACTATCTTTAAGAATCTATAAAATTTAAAATGAAATCTAACACTATGGGTAGGGGTAGGGTACCACAACCAGAAGATAAGGAATTTGGTTGGGGCAAGATGCTTAAAGCTTTCTTTTTTCTACTCGAAGAAAAGAGAAAGCGATATGTTTTTTGGACAATAGTTATTATTATTGTACTTTTTTATGATCTTGTTCCGGCGTTTTTAGTAGGAAAGATAGTTGATTTTTTTACTTCATACAAACCCGGAGATTCACTTAAGGTCTTTTATGTTTATGTTGCAACACTTTCTATTACATGGGGAGTAGTTTCTCAAATCAGACTTGCCGCAAAAAGAAATTTAGCAAATATTCAATCAGAGGTAACGTACACAACCCGAGTAAAAGGTTTCCAACGTTTAATTGATTTTTCACTGAAGTGGCATGACAGTGAAAATACAGGTAATAAGATCCAAAAAATTCAAGCGGGCAGTGATACTCTCAAAAGTCTTCAAGGTATACTAAGTGGTACAGGTAATGGGCTCTATGGGCAGATTGTCACAGTTGTAGGCGTACTCAGCTCCTTTTTCTTTTTCGGCACTAATTTTTTTATTTTTGGCATTCTATACATAGCCCTTTTTTTAGGTGTTCAAATTTATTTTTATAAACGCCAGATTGAACTTGCAATCGAAGCAAATAAAGCTCTTGAAAAAGCTTCGGGTACATATTATGAGGGTCTTTCTAATGTGCTTACTATTAAAACATTAGGAGTAAAGAATGATTTTAAGCAAGGGATTACTGTACAAGAAGAATCCTCAAGAGATTTTTCTATAAGGAGGATAAATCTATCGAATCTGAAATGGCAATCATTCCAAATTGTTAATGCTCTTGCGGTTGGTACCAACTTACTTATTGCAGGGCATAATTTTGTTATCGGTACGATGAGTTTGGGATCTTTTTTTATTGTTTATACGTATTTCCAAAAATTAAACGGATCAATGGGTGAAGCAACTGGAGTGGTTGATGATTTAATGAACGCTAAAGTGAGTATTGCACGAATGATGCCTATTTTTTGGAGTAATGAATTATCTAATCGGGGTAATGAAAAATTTCCATCTGACTGGGAGAGTATTAAAATTAGCGATGCCTCATTTTCTTATAAAGAGGATAGTAATAAAGAAGCGGAGGGATCTCTTCATAATATAAATCTTTCCATACATAAGCATGAAAAGATTGGTGTCGTTGGACGATCAGGAAGTGGTAAGTCCACTTTTGCAAAGATTCTCATTGGTCTTTATGATTTTCAAAAGGGCACATACAGTGTAGGAAGAAGAGATTTTAATACTATTGACCATGATGATGTGACAAAGCACATGGCTTTAGTGCTTCAAGATTCAGAAATGTTTAATCTTTCACTTAAAGAAAATATCACCCTTATGCGAACTTTTGATCAAGATTTGTTCAATAAAGCTGTTCATGTTGCTGCTCTTTCTGACCTGATTTCAAAATTACCCGAAGGAGAGGATACTCTTATTGGTGAAAAAGGGTATAGACTCTCAGGTGGTGAGCGTCAAAGAATCGGTATTGCACGTGCAATTTATAAAGATCCAGAAATTCTTATTTTTGATGAATCAACTAGTTCGCTCGACAGTAAGACGGAAACAGCTATACTCAAGTCTTTTGAAGAACAGCTCGGAGATAAAACAGTTATTAGCATTGCTCATAGAATTTCAACTCTTAAAAATACTGACCGAATAATCGTCTTCGAGCAGGGTAAAATAGTAGAAGAAGGGTCTTTCAAAGAATTATCTAAAGATAAGGAATCAAAATTCTTTGAACTTTATCATACCCAAAGTACGACAGGACAGGTATAATCAAATATATGAACTACAAAGACTTTTTTAAAGGGAAAAAGGTGACACAGCTCGGGCTCGGGCTTCTTGGTAGAGGACTAGGAGACGCTCTGTTTATGCTCCAAAGCGGAGTAGAGGAGCTTACTGTCACAGATAAAAAAACAGAAGAGGAGCTTCGAACTTCAGTTGAAAAGCTTGCTGGTTTTCAAAACCTTACACTTCACCTCGGCGGGCACACCGTGACAGACTTTGAAGACAAAGATTTTATTTTGAAAGGTGCTGGAGTTCCTCTTGATTCAGAGTTTATCTTGCACGCTAGAGAAAAAGGGATTCCTATTGAAATGGATTCGTCACTTTTTGTAAAACTTTTGCCTCCGGGCGTTCGGACTGTTGGTGTTACTGGAACACGAGGAAAATCAACAACAACACACCTTATTGCGCATATACTAAGACTTGAAGCGGGAAAAGGAAACGTGTTTGTAGGAGGAAATATTCGTGACATGGCAACTCTTCCGCTTCTTAAGGAAGTTGAAGCAGGAGATATTGTTGTTTTGGAACTCGATAGTTGGCAACTCCAAGGTTTTGGAGAAGGTAAAATTTCTCCGGACATTGCAGTCTTTACAACTTTTATGTCCGACCATATGAACTACTATGGAGGAGATATGGAAAAATATTTTGATGACAAAGCAAATATTTTCAAATATCAAAAACCAGATGGTACTTTGGTTCTAGGAGACGGAATGCAAAAAGAAGTAGAAGGCAGAAATTGCAAACCAGTTGGGAGAATAAAAATAGGAAATCCAAACAATGTTCCACAGGATTGGAAAATAAAAATTCCAGGAGAACACAATTTGCTAAACATAGCTTGCGCTCTAGAGGCATGTCGAGCGCTCGGAGCGAGCGAAGAAAAAATAAAAGAAGGAGTAGAAAGTTTTGAAGCGGTTCAAGGAAGACTTGAGTTTGTAAAAGAAGAAAATGGTGTCAAAATCTGGAACGACAACAATGCAACAACACCAGAGGCGGGGATTGCAGCGCTTCGTGCGCTTAGTGGAGGAATTGTACTTCTCTGTGGCGGTGCGGACAAAAATGTGTCTTTGGAAGAATTCGCAAATGTAGCAAATGAAAGGTGTAAAGAAATTGTTCTTCTTCCGGGAACTGGAACCGAAAAGTTAAAGCCACTACTTCATAAATTTACAGAGGTCAAAGATTTAGAAGAAGGTGTTCAAAAGGTTTTGTCTTTAACAAAAGAAGGAGATAATTTTCTTTTTTCTCCTGTGTTTGCTTCGTTTGGACTCTTTAAAAACGAGTACGATAGAAATGATCAGTTTTTAAAAATTGTTGGAGAGGCTAAGAAATAATGGAAAATACGCTTTCAATTCTCTCTGGTATCATTCTTGCGAGTGTTGCGGTGCCTTATTCAGTGGGTATTTTGAAGGGTACTCTTAGTCCACGACCTCTCTCGTGGCTTGGATGGTTTCTTATTATGTCTGCGAGTTTGATTGCACAGGTACTTGAAAGCGGTTTTGATTTTCTTATGTCGATTGTTATAGGTTCGTGCGTGTCGTGCCTCATAGTCTTTTTCCTTTCACTTTCTCGCAAAAATCGGACAATACTTTTCTTTGACTACATCTATCTTGCGCTCGGAATTTTGTGTCTCGTAGTATTCCTTGTTTCTAAGGATGCGTTTATAACGACAGTCTTTTCTGTGCTGGCAGATTTATTTGTTTCAATTCCGACCCTACACAATGTTTTTATAAACCCAAGATCTGAGTCAATTATTGCGTGGGGAGTAGGATCCGTTGCAACAGGGCTCGCCTTTTTTTCTTCCTTTTCAAACCCTTCACTACTATTAAAAATATTTCCTACTTATCTATTTGGCATTTATCTGCTTACTTTTGTACTTTGCATCCGAAGATTTTTGAAAACTAGTAAAAAGAAAGTGGTATAATAAAAACATGCCGGCAAAGTATTTAATCAAAAATCATGATTTTATTACTGACGATACGCCAGAGATTAGTCTCCGCTTGAGACAGTCTCCTCGTAGGTATATTCTCAAAATTCGAGATTTACCCGAGGATGAAAAACCACGAGAAAAACTTCTCGCACATGGCGCTGATGTACTCTCTACCGAAGAGCTTCTTGCTATTGTACTTTCAAGCGGAACAAAAAAGGAAGGAGTTTTAGAAATGGCAGGTAGGATTATTAGAAACTATGGCCAAAAGGCTCTTGTGAATCATAAGGATGCAAATGCGCTTTCCGCGGAGCTAAAAATTCCAATAGTAAAAGCTCTGCAAGTAGTTGCTGCAGGAGAGCTAGGGCGACGCTTTTTTAAAGAAAAGGGAAGAGGAGAAACGATTCGAACCGCAGATGATGTCTACGAGTACCTCTCTGACATGAGAAGTCTGTCAAAGGAACATCTTAGGGGAATTTATCTCAACAATCATCACATGGTAGTACGCGATGAAGTGATTTCTATTGGTACAGTGGATTCAAATATAGTTCACCCAAGGGAAGTTTTTCGTCCAGCGCTTGAGTGTGGAGCAGTTGCTGTTATCTTGGCGCACAATCACCCTTCCGGAGTTTTGAAGCCAAGTAAAGCAGATGTTGAAATAACAAAGCAGATCATTGAGTGCGGTAAGATTATGGGAATTGACCTCCTTGATCATGTTATAATTGGAAAAAATGGTTTTATAAGTATTGATGTTGATTATAATTTTTAATAAAAAATATGAAAACAAAAGTAAAAGAGTATAGTGTTGCTGCTTCTTATTTTATTTTTCGAGATGCGCCAGAGCTAGGAGTTCACCTCGATTTTGGAAAAGCCGATGATAGGCACCTTCTCCTATCAAAGTACCTTGAGGACACAAAGAAACTTTTTCAAACTCGACTTAGTGAGTACCTCGAGAGTGCACCCTCTGACGACCTTTTTGCGGAAAGGAAGCTCAAAACTCTTCTTGAAGAAATCCTAAACGCTAAACGACTTCGCGACGAGTCCAGCGACGAGAGGATAACTTATAGTCAGTAAATTGTAGATAAAATTAGGAAATAAAAAAACCGCCTTTTGAAAGACGGGTTACGCACTCCATGTATGATTGGGGTCAAACCAATCAAGATGAGAAGCGTAAAATCTGTTGAACAAGCTAGATGCACCACGGAAGAGCATTTCTCCCCAGTAGTCCGATCTAGGACGAGGACCAAACTCTGGAAAAAAAAGTTTCCCGAACAGGAAGGCACAAACTTCATCAACTTGAGGAGGAAGTCCCGAGACTGATAAGATGACCGTCTCATCCTTCGGTAAATCAAACCTGACTGCACCAGCAAATTTCACCGCCTTTAGGTCGTCAAAGCTCAGATCATCATAGGTGGGCCTTAAAGGATTAGCGCTTTGTGAAGCAAAGCGGTGAGTTTGGTTTGTGCAGAGTCGCCATGCTTTTTCGCTGGCGAACGCAAAGTTTTTCAAGCTGGGCCTTCCTAAAGACACGTGAACGACAGACTTCAGACCATCTTCGTAGTTAAAAAAACTTGCTTGTAAGACTGCACCTACCCGGCTGGGATTTTCTCCTTCCAGGATCTTAGCTGCTGGCAGGAAGAGTTGAGTCCAGGTCTGTGCGCGAGCACTGCTTGCAAGAGGGTTGTTTTGGTTCAGATCTCCGGCGGCCCGGAGGAAGTTTTCCAGATTATTCATTTTTAAAGAGGCGGAATTGCCGTTCAGAACCATATCACATTGTTAATACTATGTCAATTATTATCTTATATATTTATATAGTTAAGTTAAGATTTGTAATTTTATAAGTAAGCAGAATTTCGATGTCCTATTAGAAGTTAACGATCAACAAAATTGGGTAAAGATGTCGTCTTGTTTTTAATAAAATAAAGTCACGTTCTTTACCTTTAGTCAATAAAAGGAAAAGGCGTAAAATGCTAAAATAGCCTCATGATTTCGGATTTGTCAAAGATAAAAAAAGTCTTTCTCCTTGGGATAGGGGGTATTGGCGTATCAGCACTCGCACGAATGTTTAAAGAAGCGGGGGCTGAGGTGAGGGGGTCTGATTCAAGTTCTTCTTTTATTACAGAAGAACTTCAAAAAATTGGAATAGAGGTATATGAGGGACAAAACCTAGAGCATATTCCAGGGGACACAGATTTAGTTGTGTATACCGTTGCGATTCGTGATTTTGCGTCCGACTTTCTTGAGAGCGTAAAACAAAAGTTTCCAAACACGCTTTCGTATCCAGAAGTTCTTGGACTTATTTCAAGAGAAAAATTTACAATTGCAGTTTCGGGAACTCACGGCAAGACAACAACAACTGCAATGACTGCAGAAATAATGATAGAAGGAAAATTCGAGCCCACTGTTGTTGTGGGTTCTCTCCTTTCGAAGTATAAAAGCAATTATGTGGGGGGAAGTGGAAAATATTTTTTGGTGGAGGCGTGCGAGTACGAAAAATCTTTTTTGCAGATTTCGCCTAAAATTGCAGTGGTGACAAATATTGATAATGACCACTTAGATTTTTATGGCAGTTATGAAAATATTGTAAAAACTTTTGGAGAATTTCTAATGTCAGTTCCCGAAGATGGATATATTGTTTGTGATCCAGACGGAAAAGGGGTTAAAGAAGCGCTCGAAGGAGTAAAAGCAAAA
Organism: uncultured Candidatus Saccharibacteria bacterium; assembly: GCA_964446625.1. Classification (GTDB taxonomy): domain Bacteria; phylum Patescibacteriota; class Minisyncoccia; order Phycocordibacterales; family CAIRYW01; genus JAUPVJ01. The sequence goes on along the minus strand of CAYUPH010000002.1, from coordinate 122,073 downwards.
GTTGTGGATTATAAAAAATATTTTGACCCACACTTAGCACTTCAAGTGTTTGGGGTGCATAATAGAAAAAATGCTGCAGCAGCTCTTGCTGTCGCAGAGATATTGGGAATTTCTGCAGAGGATGCAAAGAAAAGCCTTTTTGGATTTACAGGAACATGGCGACGATTTGAATATAAAGGAAATACTCCTGAGGGCTCGAAAGTTGTGAGTGATTACGCACACCATCCGACAGAAATCAAAGCAACAATAGAAGCGGCAATAGAAGCTGTGGGAGGAAAAAAAGTTTTTGTTATTTTTGAGCCTCACCTCTACAGTCGCACAAAACTCCTTCTCTCTGAATTTGCAGAAAGCTTTGCGGGCGCAGAGAAAACAGTGATTTTGCCTATTTACCCCGCAAGAGAAGTTTTTGATGGTAGTATTACCAGTCAAATGGTGGTAGAAAAAGCTGGAAGCGAAGCTGTTACATATGAAGACTCTCCACAAAGCGCAGTGGATTATATAACAAGATTTGCGGGAGAAGGGGATATAATCCTTACGCTCGGCGCTGGTAAAATCGAATCTCTTTACAAGCTTCTTGTAGTTTAAAATGGCAAAAACTGTACTCATTGCAACTGGAATTTTTCCTCCACAAATTGGTGGACCGGCTACATATGCAAAACTCTTAGCAGACGCGCTACCTGAGCGAGGTGTAAATGTAATAGTTGAATCATTTGGAGAGGTTCTGTCTTTTCCAAAAATAGTGCGTCACTTTGTATATGGAGCAAAGCTTTTTTGGCACGGACGAAAAGCTAATACTTTTTTTGTGCAAGATACAGTAAGTGTTGGTCTGCCAGCTCTGATTGTTTCAAAAATACTTCGAAAAAAAATGATACTTCGGGTTCCTGGGGACTACGCATGGGAGCAAGGTGTACAGAGGTTTGAGGTAAAAGAAAGTATAGATGAGTTTCAAGATAAAAAAACTAAAGGAGTTCTTGGTTTTTTGCGTTCCATTCAAAAGTTTGTAGCTACACATGCAGACACAGTCATTGTGCCGAGTGAGTACTTCAAGAGTGTGGTTTTAAAGTGGGGGGTTTTGGATTCTAAACTTCGGGTAGTTTACAATGGAATTGAAAAATTTGTATATAAAGAGGGTGTAGCGTTAGAGGCACAAAAAGACGGATTTGCCATACTAACAGCAGGGAGAATGGTGCCTTGGAAGGGGTTTAAAGAGCTTGTATACGCTTTTAAGGATATAAAGGAGGTTATTCCTGAGGCGACGCTTTGTATAGTGGGAAGCGGGCCCGAGGAGCAGAACATTTTAAATGCAATCAAAGAAACTGGTCTTTCCCAATGTATAAAAACTCAAAAATCTCTTCCCCGAGAAGAGCTTTTCGGGCTCATAAAAAAGTCGAGTGTTTTTGTTTTAAATTCCGGATTTGAAAGTTTTTCTTTTCAAGCCGTAGAGGCAATGGCTCTTAGGGCTGTAGTTGTGGCGACGAGGACAGGAAGCCTTGAGGAAATTATTTGCGACGGAGTTACAGGATTTCTTTTTTCTCCTGGAGATACAGACGCTCTTAAAAAAAAGATAATTGAAGTCTATAAAAATCCAGAGGGGGTAAAGAGGGTTAGTCTTGCTGCTAGGGAAGAAGCGAAAAAATACAGTTTTGATAATACAGTAAATAAGTTAATTGGCCTTATATGAAAATCCTCTTTTTTGGACTCGACAAGAATATTTTGGTAGCAGGATCTGCGGTGCAGAAGAGATTTATTTCATATGGAAATCTTGTAGAAAAAATTGATATTCTTGTTCCTGGAGTAAAAAAAGGAGAGACCTACATATCGGAAAATGTACGAGTAATAAGTTTTAGTTCCAGATCAAAGATAGTAAGTCTTTTAAAGTTCTTTTTCATGGGTTTCGCTCTTATGAAAAGGGTGGGCTACAGTTTAATCTCAACAAGAGATACGTATTTTGTAGGAAGTGTGGCAGTTTTTTTAAGTATTATCACTAAAACACCACTTGAAATTCAAGTTCATGGTTTTGAAAAATATACTGGAATAAGAAAGCTTCTTGCTGGCTTTGTCTTAAAAAAAGCAACTGGACTACGCACGGTCAGTTTTCGACTCAAAAACTTTTTAGTATCTTCTTTTAAACTTGAAGGAAGTAAAATATCAGTGGTACCTATTTTTACAGATTGTACAAAATTTCAGTACAAGGAAAGAGATGTAAATAGAACCAGTTTTACTTTTATAACTTTAAGCCGGTTGGTAAAAGTAAAAAATATTGAAATGCAGCTCAGAGCATTTCACCGGCTGAAAAAAGTATTTCAAAATTGTCAGCTTCTCATTGGAGGTTCAGGACCTGAGGAAGCTTCTTTAAAAGAAAAGACTGCGGAACTACAAATATCAGACTCGGTGCATTTTTTGGGAAACATAGATGATACTTTGAGCTTTTTTGAAAAGGGAGATTGTTTTCTTCTAACTTCATATAGTGAGGGGTATGGACTTGCACCCATAGAAGCAGCGCTTTCGGGCCTTCCTGTTATCATGACGAATGTTGGTGCGGCAAATGAGTTACTTATTCATAATGAAAATGCTGTTGTAATAAAAATTGGAGACGAAAAAGAGTTGCTAGCTGAGATGATACGAATTATAGAAGACAATGAGTTTCGAAAAAAAATTTGTGAAGCAAATAAAGATTTAAGCAAGAAACTTCTTTCTGAAGAGGAAACGCTCCAAGCGTACAAAGATAATTGGATAAAGATTGCACATGAAAAATTTATTTAGTTTCCTCCGGCAGACAATCAAAGGGAAGACGCTTTACCGAATCTTGTTTCAGTTTCGTCTTTTAAAACACGGCAAGTATATAAAAGGGAAAGTTCTCGACATAGGTGCAGGAAAAGCCCCATCTTATATCGGTTTTCTTCCAGAGGACATCACATATATAAAGACAGATTTTGGATCAGATGACAAAGATGTTTTTCTTGATTTTAACAAAGTGTTTCCTTATGAAAACGAATCCTTCGATACGGTTTTTCTTTTTCATAATCTTTATATAGCAGAAGATCCAGGCTTTGTGCTTAAGGAAGTGGCTCGTGTCTTACAAAAAGATGGACACCTTCTTGTGTCTAATCCCTTTGCAGTCAATGAAATGCCAGAGCCACACGATTACCAAAGGCATACTAAGGAGGGGATAGAGAGTCTTTTTGAAAAACAAAGTTTTGAGATTGTTTTGGGGGAAAGAATCGGTGAAAGATTTTCTGTTTTTGCATACTCCCTTCACACGCTTCTTTTGTTTTGGCCTATTCGTCTAGTTGTAAATACTTTCGCACTCTTTTTTGATATGCTAATACCAAAGAAAATAAAAACAAATTATCCGCTTCCTATTGGATATTTTTATGTTGGAAGAAAAAAATAAAGTACAAGTAAAAGAAGGACACTACAAAAAGAAGAGGTACAACACCTTTGAAAGATTTATTTCTTACTTTTTTCAAATTGACTCGGTTATTTCGCTTCCAGAAGTAGAAACAGTTCTTGAAATTGGTCCGGGGAGCAAAATTCTCTCTCGAGAACTTACTGCGCTTGGCTACAAAGTAACAACATGTGATTTTGATAAAAATGTTTTACCTGACGTTGTTTCAGACGTGAGGTCACTTCCTTTTGAAAAAGACTCTTTTGACTGTATCGTTGCGTGTCAAATACTTGAGCATATTCCATATGGTGATTTCGAAAAGGTGCTCGGTGATTTTCATAGAATTTCAAGAAAATACGTTGTAATCTCTCTTCCTGAAAAACACACAGGTCTTAATATTGTGCTAAAGTTTCCTTTTATTCAAACACTTCTTAAAAGAAAGTATATCGATTTGTCTCTTCGGTTTCCGGTTCGGTTTGGTGGATTTGAAGATTCAGGTCAGCATTATTTTGAGATCGACTATTTTACTACTTCTAAAAAGAAAGTAAGAAATTCACTTAAGGAACATTTTAAAATTCTCCGAGAGTTCAATCCACCCCTCAATAAATTCCACCATTTTTTCATTTTGGAGAAGAAATAGTCTCCTTTTGAGACGCAAAATTTGGTGTATAATGGTCAAATTAGTCAGGTAATCAAAAGAACATGAAGATAGGAAAACTGCTTATTTCTTGGGACCGAGGGGGTATGTCGGATGAGGATTTTGATACTATTGACGCTTTATTTGAAGAAGGGAAAAAGAAAGGAAAGAAGCTTATTTTATGCACACTTTCTGCTCGATCAGGAACTAGGTGGCTAGGAGATGTTTTCAATGCTCACAAAAACGCTACAGGAATTACAGAAAGAAACTTTGAGCCTGAGTGTTTTTATAGGTATATTTGCTATAACAAGCTTCCTATTGATACCGCGGGTATAATTCGCATAATTAAAAAAGGGATCGTGGAAGATTGGAAGAAAGCTGATGTGTCGCTCGTTATAAGCCCTTTTTTCTCACATGGCATACTCGAGCTTTATAATATACTTTCTCCAGAAAAGATAATTTTTGCAATCAATGAGCCTCGGTTTACTGTGCAGTCAATCTACAATAAAGGCTTTTTTGAGCACAAATATGTTCGAGGACGAAATGATTTAGCTCTCGGTTTTCAACCGACTTTTCCTCAAAAGTGGTATTGGCTTTACCTTTTTGGTCGTCTTGTACCAAACGGAGACTTTTATTCAACATGGTCAGGACTTACCCGGATAGGGAAAATCGCATGGTGGGGGAGTATGGTAAACAAGGAGATTTGGAAGCAAATGGAAGAATTGCCAGAAGATAAGAGGTTTGTATTTATTTTGCGCCACGCTGATCAAAATTATGAATATTATAAAAAGATTGCAAATGAGTTTGGGCTCTCGCCACTTCTTTCGGAAAAAGAATTTCTTGTTGTAAAAGGGAAGACTGTAAAAGCAAAACAAAATGCAGAGCATGTATGGAGTGAGAAGGAAGAGCAAGAGTTTGAAGAGTATAGTAAAGAATGGGACAGTCTTTATAAACAGCTTTCAGAAAAAAGATACGCGTAATGAAAAAAGAAAATAAAAAGAAAAAAGTAGTATATGTCCCTATGGCGGTAGATATAATCCACCATGGGCACGTGAATATTATCCTAAAAGGAAAGAAACTAGGAGATGTTGTTGTAGGGCTCCTTACTGACGAGGCAATCGCGAGTTATAAGAGAATTCCTGTTCATAGCTACCAAATGAGAAAAAAAGTGATCGAGCAAATAAAAGGGGTAGAGAAAGTAATGAAACAGACAACCTTAGATTTTACAAAGAACCTTTTGAAACTTCGCCCGGATTATTTTGTTCATGGGGACGATTGGAAAACAGGAGTGCAAGCAGAGAAACGAAAAAAAGTAATTGAACTTATGAAGACATGGGGAGGGAAGGTTATTGAGCCAAAATATACTCCTGAAATTTCTACCACAAAGATGATAGATGGACTTATTGAAAGGCAAAATGTTTGTTATATTTGCCAAAAGAGTGTAAAAAAAAGATAGTATGCAAAATAAAAAAATCGGTTTTATTGGGCAAGGATGGATAGGAAAAAACTACGCGGACGACTTTGAAGAGCGGGGCTTTGAAGTCGTACGCTACTCTCTCGAAGAGCCTTATATTCAAAACAAAGAAAAAATTTCTTCGTGTGATATTGTTTTTGTAGCAGTGCCAACTCCTACAACAAAAGAAGGTTTTAGCGATAGTATTGTTCGCAGCGCTCTTGCTTTGGTGGGAAAAGGCAAGGTTGCGGTTATAAAATCAACACTACTTCCAGGAAAAACAAAAGAGATTGCCGCCGATTTTTCTGAAATCTTTGTTGTTCATAATCCCGAATTTCTGTCTGTAGCAACAGCAAAGTATGATGCGTCACACCCTACGAGGAATATAATTGGTATTCCTCAAAAAACGGATGCCTATACAAGAGTCTCTGAAGAAGTTCTTAGTGTTCTACCTAAATCGCAGTTCTCGCTTGTGTGCGATTCCACTGAAGCGGAACTTATAAAATATGCCCGCAATTGTATTGGGTATGCGAGAGTGCTTATGGCAAATATTTTTTATGATCTAAGCCAGGCAGAAGGGGTAGACTATGAGAAAATTAAAGAAGCAATAGGAGCAGACCCTGACAATGGGCCTACTTACGCAAATGCACTACACAAATCAGGAAGAGGGGCAGGGGGAGAGTGCTTCATAAAGGATTTCGCAGCACTTCGTGAGTTTTACGAAAATAAAGTAGAGGATTTAAAAGGTCTTCAAATGCTTCGAGCCATGGAGGAAAAAAATGTTGAGCTATTAAAATCTAGCGGAAAAGACAGTGAACTACTAAAAGGTGTATACGGACTTTAAAAATGAAACTTCTAATTCTTACACAAAAAGTAGATAAAAATGATGATGTACTCGGCTTTTTTGTAAGGTGGATAGAAGAGTTTCAAAAGAAAGTAGAGAAACTTTCGGTCATTTGTTTGGAAAAAGGTGAAGTGGAAACAGGGGGGGCGCCTATTTATTCTCTTGGGAAGGAGAGGGGCGTCTCAAAGATAAAATACATACAAAATCTTTTTAAATATATTTGGACACTTCGCAAAGAGTACGACACAGTCTTTGTGCATATGAACGAAGAGTATGTCCTTCTCGCAGGTCTTTTGTGGAAGGTTTTAGGAAAGAAGATTTTACTTTGGAGAAATCATCCGCATGGTTCGTTTAAAACCAGAGTCGCAGTTTTTTTGGCAGACAAAGTGTATTGTACCTCAGCGTTTTCTTTTACTGCTTCTTTTAAAAAAACAGAGCTTATGCCTGCTGGAATAGATACAAACTTCTTTTGCAGAGAAGAAATTAAGCGCACACCGCACTCTCTTCTTTACCTTGGCAGGATTTCATCAATAAAAAAAGTTGAGAATATTTTGGAAGCTGTATGTGCACTACCTCCAGAATACACACTCAATCTTTTTGGTGATAAGGTAAATAAAAGTTCAGAAGTTTCTTATTACAACAAAATCAGGAAAGACAGCTCGTCTTTTGAAAAGATAGGAAAAGTGGTATTTAAAGGGAGTGTTCCTAATTGTCAGACAAAAGATATATTTAATTCACATGAAATCCTAATAAATATGACTCCAAGTGGATCCTTTGATAAAGTGATACTTGAAATGATGGCCACCGAAGGTCTGGTTCTTGTGCAAAACAAGTCTTTCGAAGAAATTTTTCCCACAGATTTAAGAGACCGCCTTTTGGTAAAAGAGAACGACACTACAGACTTAAAAGAAAAAATTAGTTACCTAAGTTCTCTGGGAGAAGCGGAAAAAAAACAGATTGGTAAGAGACTCCGAGAAATTGTTGTTAGGGATCACAGTTTGTCACTCCTAGTCCAAAAAATTGTATGTTAAAGAAGTTTTTAAAGTATTGCTATTTTTCTTTTCGTCTTCTATTTCCATCGAAGGAGGGTGTGAGTATTTTGATGTACCACTCAGTGGGAGAGAGTAATGCTTTTTTTACTGTTTCTCCTCAAAAATTCGAGCGTCAACTGAAGTATATAAAGCAAAAAGGATTAAAGACTGTATTTTTAAGTGAAGCAATTTCTGATCTACTAGCAAAAAAAAGTGAAAACGAAATCGTGCTTACTTTTGATGATGGTTATACCGATAACTTTACAACTGTTTTACCGTTACTTCGCAAGTATGGCATGAAAGCGACTTTTTTTATTCCAACAGGAAAAATTGGAAGTGAGATGACAACTAGTGATGGTGTGACACTTTCTGTTATGGATATGGAGCAAATTTTGCATATTGCGAAGGAAGAAAGAGAAACAATAGAGCTTATGCCCCACACAGTTTCGCATCCTGATTTGAGTGTTCTTTCTAAAGAAGATCTTCACTATGAGCTAGAGGAATCAAAGGAATTTATAGAAAAAATTACAGGGAAGCCAGGAACTCTCCTTGCATACCCAAAGGGAAGGTTTAACCAAATGTGCGTCGAAAAGGCAAAAGAAGTAGGATACAGTGCAGCGGTTACAGTAAAAAGCGGAGTGTATAATAATTTACAAAATAATTTTGAAATCCCGAGGTATTTTGTAGGAAGGGATACAACCTTTCCTGAATTTAAAGCAAAGGCTGCGGCAAAAATATAGAAATAAAAAGTATTATATGTCAATATATCACGCTAAATTGCTTTCACTATAGGCGGGGTATATAATAATCCCAAAGTAAATAACTTATATTTATGAAAAAAACAGGAAAAGCCGACGGAAAATCTTTTAACCCAAAGTCGATTTTAATTACAGGTGGAGCGGGATTTATAGGTAGTAATGTACTTAGATATCTCTGGAATAAATATCCTAAAACCCATTTTCATGTTGTTGACACTCTTACTTATGCAGGAGACCTCCGAAACATTGATATAAGCATAAGAGAGAGTAGTCGGTTTACTTTCTGGTATGAAAATATTACTAATATAAAAATGATGGAGGAGATATTTTCTCTTTGTGACTATGTAGTGCATTTTGCTGCAGAAACACATGTGGCTCGCTCAATTGCAGACGATATTCGTTTTATTGAAACTGATATGCTTGGAACGGAAGTACTCCTTCAATCGCTCCTTAAAAATAAAGACAAAATAAAGCGTTTTATTCATATATCAACAAGTGAAGTGTACGGTACTGCTGAAACTCCCGGAATGTCTGAAGAGCACCCACTAAACCCGCGTAGTCCTTATGCTGCTGCAAAAGCAGGGGCGGACAGACTAGTTTACTCATATATCGCAACTTATTCTATTCCTGCTGTTATTGTGAGACCTTTTAATCTTTTTGGTCCAAATCAACATCCTGAAAAAGTAATCCCTCGTTTTATTACAAGTCTTCTTCAAGGAGAGCCTATGACAATTCATGGAGGAGGAGAAAGTTATCGAGATTTTACTCATACAAGTGATGCAGCTAATGCGATTGATATGCTTCTTCAGGCACCATCAAAAATTGTAGACGGAGAAGTATTCAATATTGGAAGTGAAAGAACTGTATCTGTAAATGAAATTGCGAGCCTATTATGTAAAAAAATGAACATTGCTTCTCCAGCGAAATACATAAAAAAAGTAGGGGATAGACTCGGACAAGTTGAAAAACACATAAGCGACACAAATAAAATTCGAAAAGCAATAGGGTGGAAGCCAAAGGTATCATTTGAGGAGGGTCTCGATATGGTAATAGAATGGTATCGCAATAACCCCGAGTGGTGGACACCAAAGCTTTTTATGAAGCAGGTAAAAGTTCTTAGTTCTAAAGGAAAATTGGAACTTCAATAATTTCACTTGTGCAAAAAAAGCCAATAAAACTTCTGATTGTTGAGAATGATTTGATTATCGGAGGTGTTCAAAGACTTACTTTAGATCAACTAAGAGGGCTTGATAAAAGTGTCTTTTCTCCTAGTCTTTTTACTTTGATGCAGTTTAGAGGAAAAGGGGATTTTTATAACCTTGTTCCAGAAGGAGTTTCTGTAACAAAGTTTGATTTTAAGGGATTTCTTGACCTAAAAGGATGGGTAGCAATTATCCAAGAGCTCCGTAAATTGAAACCTGATATTATAAAAACTAGTCTTTTTTTTAGTAATAATATTTTTAGAATTTTAAAACCTTTTTTTGGATACAAGCTTATATCTGCAGAACACAACACTGGAACACCGCGAAAGTGGTCGTTTAGAATTCTAGACAGATTTCTCTCTACTTTTTCAAATGCAATTATCGCTGACTCAAAGGAGGTTTCAAGTTTTATAACTTCAAATGAAAAAATAGACCCTAGGAAAATGAAGGTAATCTACAATGGTGTAGATATAGAGGGAATTCAAAATTCAAAAAAAGAGTTGTTTAATCAAAGAGAACAAATTAGAAAGGAAATTGGAATTAATCCAACCGATAAAGTTTTTTTGAGTGTGGCAAGAATCACTACACAAAAAAATCATGAACTTATGGTGAACGCTTTTAATCTTCTATTAAAAGAAAGAAATGATTCCGTCCTAGTTATACTAGGTGATGGTAGTTTAAGAAAAAAAGTCGAAGACCAGGTGGAGTCACTTGGCCTCACGAATAAAGTGTTGGTACTTGGTGAGAATAAATATGTGCATAAGTACTATGCAATTTCTGATTACTTTCTTTTAACTTCAAGGCACGAGGGCTTTTGCATTGCTGCTATGGAAGCTCTCGCTTTTGGTCTTCCTGTTATTTCAACTCGAGTTGCGGGAGTCATTGAGTACTTAAAAGATGGATATAATGGATTTTTTTCTGACGCAACTCCAGAGAGTTTTCGAAGCGCAATGAAAAAGGCACTTTCACTAAGTAGTTCTGAGCTTCCGGTAATGAAAGAAAATGCAGTTTCTACTGCAGATAAGTACTCGGTAAAAAGATATAGTGATGAGTTTGGAAAACTGCTTTTAGTGGTTTGGAATAATCAAAAGATATCTTAAGAAAGAGTTAGACCTTCTTCTTTTTCAATTGCGTCGATAATCCTCCTTGATGAATGAGCGTCTTTAAAATCATGGTAAAGGTCCCGGATTTCCTTCCGAGCTTCTGTATGCTTATCTTCTGTGAGGACATTTTCGATTTGGTCTCGTAGGCCTTTTGGGTCGTATGCCTTTGGCCCTGGTGTGTGGGAATCGTAGTCAAAGCTAAATCCTTCGTTTTTTGTATAGTCCTCTATGTCGTAGGGGTAAAATATAATTGGTCTGTCCAGGAGAATATAATCTGTAAAAGAGGATGAGTAGTCTGTAATTTGTATATCAAAATACTTCATAAGCGGGTAAACATCGGAGTCTTCAAAGAAGCTAATGTTTTCATACGAAGCACTTCGAGCCTGGTCTCTGTATTTTGGATGAAGAGAAATGTAAAGGTGAAGGTTTTTCTCTTTGAGCCACGCAGAAAGCTTTGATACTTCAAGTACTTTTTCTATATCAAATACTTTTTGTCCTCTTCTAAAAGTCGGGGCATACCACAGAGTTTTTACTTCTTGTTCCTTTTTCTCTTTTAATGACTGCAAAGTTTCAGTGCACACAGAAATATCTGAGCCTTCTATATCCGCGTAAATCTCATCACTTCGGGAATATCCAGTCACCAAGATTTTACTTTTTATTGTAAAAGAAGAGGGAAGGAGCCCAATGACAAATTGTGACGGGGCGAAAATATAATCCTGGGGGCGAAGCTGAACTTCGTCGTATCCTTTTTTCTTCATACCTTTCCCGTGGAGGAGCTGCATAATTTTTCCTCTCCCTGTAAGTCTATAGTTTTGCCTTTGAAGAAATGCGTCGAGAAAAGTGTATTTTGCTCTTAGTGCATAATAAATTCCCTTTAGACTATGTTCATAATAAGAGTTGTAGCCTCTTTCCCTTAGGAGCGCGGCAAGTGTCCTGTCTTTAGCGAGCCACACGGGTTTTACCCTTTTTAGATTCTTATGGGTGTAAAGAAAAAGGTACTTGGTATTGTCCGCAAAGATTTCTATTTTGCTACTTCTGTGCCAGCCAATAAAAACCCATGTGTAAGGGTCTCTTGGTGTTAGTTTAGAAAGTAAAAAAATTAGTGGAGTAAAAGCAATATCAAAAAAAGTGAACGCTTTTCCAAAAAATACTTTTATTTTTCCCATAGCTTTTTTCCGTTTTCGTAATCTTCTATTGAGTCAATTTCTATGGCTTTGTACCTTGTCACATTGTGGGCAAACAAAGAATATTTTCCTCCGTCGATAACGCTTTGAATGGCATCAACAGCAAATTTTTGTTTGTCACCTCGCCCAACCATATCGTCGAGAACCGAAATAAGGCTTTCTAAAAATTCTTTACTCAGTTTTGTTGCGCCAATAAATTCTCCCGAGCTCTCGTGTTCAGGAATTAGCTTTCCGATTTTTTCTACTTTTGAATTTGAATCAATAACAACATTTACTTCCTCTTCGTCCCAGGGAGTGTTTTGAATTGCAGTTACAGAATCTTTTTCATGATTGATTACTTCTTCAAATATTTTTTTTTCACAGTAAAGGTCAGAATTGAGGTAAATTGTTTCTTCGTTTAAATACTCCCTTGCAGTCCAAAGACCGTAAGCAGCACGGGTGCTTTCGTACTCTGAATTAAAAACAAAAGTGAAGTGGAGTGCAGTGTCTTTGTATGTTTCAAGAATAAAATTTTCCAGTAGCTTTGCCTTAAACCCAGTTACAATAATTATATTCAGAACCCCTGCATCTTTTAGAGTGTTTATTTGAAACTCAATTATAGTGAGCTCGCCTACTTTTAGCATACACTTCGGTAAGTCCTCGGTAATTGGTCTAAGCCTTGTTGCTTGTCCTCCTGCTAATATAATTGCTTTCATTGCGAGATTATTGTAGCAGAAAGGGTGGTTTTTAGCCATTATGTTTCCGAGGCATAGTGTATTAATATAATGATATGGAAAACGGAGAAAAACTGGGACAAGATAGGGAAGTGGGAAGGATATATGCTGGTATCAACTCAGACGGTAAAAGAATGCTTGAAGGAGTTTTGTCTAAAGAAGGACTTCCTCAATTTAGAGAATTTGGAGCGGAGTTTGATAGACGTTTAAATGTATGGCTAAAGTTTGATGAGGCTTCAGAAGGAGAGGTTCAAAAAAGACTCACTTCTAAAATAAAAGATATAGAAAAAGATCTCGGGATAAAATTTTTTCTTGCACAGAGAGATTTCCAGTTACATTCGTCGCTTCTTCAAGGAGAAGCTGAAGATACAGACGAAGCAGAGACCGCTTATGTAAGTCTGGTTTCTGAAGGGGCGCTATCTGACATGGCAGAGACATTAAAAGATAAAGAAATTGAATTTAAATATCTTCTCTTGGACACAAAAGGAAATCTCATACTTGTTTCAACTAAAATCCCTGAGGAAATTAATGAGGCGAGAGGTAAAGTTGATCATGAGTTTACTGAAAAAAAAGTGGGGCCGAAAGAAATTAAAATACTTCATATCACTATTGGAAGAATAGTAGATTTTTCTGTGGACGAAAATGGAGATGTGCCTCAACTACTAAAAGATTATAAAAAAAGAATTATTGATTTAAGGCATGAAATATCCGCCAACCCTTTTCATTTAAAGGTTAAAAGTGTCAATTTAGCAAAAGGAGGGGTGGCAAAAGGAGGAAAAACTGCTCCGTTATAAGGTACTCTTTAGTTTTCCTTCATTTTTCCCAAAAGAGCAAGGGAAATGGCAAAAGTAAGGTAGCGTCCTAAGATTCGCGCTACAATGAGTCCCCAAATTCCGTAACTCCACACAAGAGGAATAATGAGTGCAATGCGAGCAGTGTTTCCTAAAATATTTAAGAGGTAAGACTCTTTTACTGCCATTTGCGCTTTAAATACTGCCCCCGGCAGACCTCCTTCTACTAAGATAATTAGCATGAACACTTGCGAATAAATAATTGAGTCTATGTACTCAGGGAATACGATTTTGTATATATAAGGAGCAATGAAGTAGTAGAGAACCGCAATAGGAATCGTGATTAGCATCACTTTGAAAATCTTTTTGTAAATTGTTTTTTGGATCTGTTCGTGAGTTTTTTCTGAAAGCTTTGGAATTGCTAAGGTTGGAATCATTTTGAGTAAGCTTCGTATTTGCTCGGGTACTGCGACAGCAAAGGAATAAATAGCAAGATTAATTCCCCCATCAAAATGGAAAAGAAGTACTTTATCGATATAGGTTGCAATAGTGTCTAAGGTATTGACGAGACTCAGATGTTTTCCAAAGGAAATACTTTTCTCATCGATTTTATTGTTCGGGGCATACTTCTTAATAACGTGTTTGTACAAAATAAGTGAAATTATAGTATTTGATAGTAGGTAGGCAGTTACGATAAAAACTGTTTTTTCGGTTAGCAAAATAGTTCCAATGATACAAAGAACTGGAACTACATTGTAAATAATTCCATAGAGAGTAAGTGCTCGAAATTCTTTTTTTCCATTTAGAAAAGATTTATAGAGAAGTGAGCTATAAAGAAAAGGACTAATAACTCCCACCACAAGAAGTGAGTAACCAAGAGTGAAGTTTTGATTTAAAAAGTAATAGAGGGAAGCTAGAGTTGAAACTCCTGTAATTAAAAATCCCCAACGGAGACAAAGGAAAAAAGATTTTCGCAGTACGCCGTCGTATCCTCGAGCGCTCGATCCGGTAATAGAAGTTCCAAGCCCAGAAAGTGAGAGAGCGCCAAGGAGCCCAAAAAGCGAGATTATATACTTATACTCTCCGTATACTTCTTTTGAAAGAAGGTTGGCAAATGCGATTGAAAGAAGAAAAGAACTTCCTGACGAGATTACTTGACCCATAGTTAGCCAGAAACCTCCAGAGAGGATGTACCGCACATCTGTTTGAAGATACGCTTCTGCTTTTTTTATAATTTTTTCAAACATTTTTTACTTTTGATATGTACTCTTCTACCGAAATACAAGTGTAATTTTTTATTAGTTTATTGAACTTTAGCAAGGATCTTTTTGTTCCGAAATATTTGATAAAGGTTTTAAGTATAGGACCCTTGATGCGAGGTGTTTCCGAGTAAAGCTCATGTGGGTGAAAGTATACCATAGGAGTGTTTCCTTGCTTTATCGCCATGTTTAAAAGAAATTTAAAAATAAAAAGAGGTAGAATTCTAAAATAAACACCGCCTGCAACTGGGATTTGTAGACCAAAAATTTTAACTGTTGATTGGGGAAACTCCAAAAAAGAACTTCCTTTTTCCTCGAGAAGCGTCTCGCTACTAATTTTATAAGGAAAAGTAGGAGCTTTTGAAATGCCATACTCAGGAGTCTTTATAGGGAAAATACTTGAGTCGTAAAGAAAACCTAGGCGTGTTAAAAGAGGGATAAGCCATTTAGTTTTCTGATTAAGAGAAAAGTGAGGTGCTCGAAATCCTGAAACATTTTTACCAATGAGTTTTTCTATCTTTTCTTTTTGAAGCTGGAGGTTTCCCTCAAATACTTCAGCTTGCTGCTCGTCTAGACGAATATGAGTTGTGCTATGAGATCCTACTTCATGATCTTCTGAAAAAATCTTTTTAATTATTTCAGGGTAATTGTCGAGAACAGCATTTGTAGTAAAAAAGGTCGCGTGCGAATTTGTTTCCTTTAGAATGTGCAAAAGAGGAAGGACGGATTCGGTAAGAGTGTCTTTTTTTAAATCTTCAGAAATAAAAGGTTCCATCCATTTTGACTCATGCCATATCTCTAGGTCAAAAGTGAGAATTAATTTTTCTTTTTCTTTAGTCTTTGAAAACATACATTTTTTGAATGAGAAACTTTATTCCTCCAAATATGATGATATTGAGTGTGATTGCGATGAGGTAATGCAAGTGGAGGAGATTATGAAAAACTGCAAATGATGTGTTGTTAATAACCCAAATAAGTAAAAGTGAGACAAGGAAACGAACAATTGTTTTCTTCGAGGTATTTTTTCGGAAAACAAAATTAGTATACGCAAAATATACTCCTATATATACAAAAGAAAGGGTAATAAGATATGCTGTGTTTTCAGTCAGACCTAATGTAACCAGTACGAAAGTTCCTCCGTATATAACAGGGTAACTGATTGCTGCGACTAGTCCGTAGCGAAGAAGATCGTGAATCTTTTTTATGTATTTATTTTCGAGAATTTTTGCGAGCATAATATATATTCTTTTCAATACTTAATTGTAGTCGACTTAGAATTTGAAGTACTAAACCAGAAGTAAATGAAGCGAAAGAAACGACAAGCAAAACTATTCCTGAAATTGCAATTCCTTTAAAGGGAGTAATCATGTCTGTAAGTACATAGCGGATACCAAGTATAAGAACGGGGGGGAATCCAAGGAGAAAAGTAATAATCGCAAATCCTCCAAAAAGGCGCATCGGCGCATAGTGTATTACTGAGCTGAAAATAATTCGAGAAGTTTGAAGTCCGTAGCGCAGAAGGCTTGATGCAATACGCGATGTTCTTTCTTTAAAATACTCTACTGTAATAGGCACTTCGTAGATTCGAAAATCTTTTGCTGCAAGATTGATAAAAACTTCTTGAGTATAAGTAAACTTCCCAAATAGGTTTAGATGGTGAAGCGCCTCCTTATTATAGGCTCTAAAACCACAGGACACATCTTTAAATTCTTCTTTAAGAATCGAGCTAATAAGTTCGGACATGAGCCTATTGCCGATTCTTTTTGCAAACGGGATTCCAGATACTTTTGAATCTTTTAGAAAACGAGATCCTGTTACGAAATCAGCTTTTTTACTAAGGAGAGGGGAGAGTATATTTGGTATATCTTCTGCTCTAAATTGATTGTCTGCATCGATGGTAAGAACAATATCTGCATCTTTCTCGAGTGCGTATTCAATCGCTCTCGAGAAAGCAACGCCAAGACCCTTGCTTTTTTTATGATGAATAACATACGCGCCTGATTTTTCTGCTATTTGTTTTGTGTTATCGGTTGACCCATCATCTACAACAAGAACTAGAATTTCCTCAAAGTTACACTTTTTGAGTTCGGAAGTCGCATCTTCAATCACTTTTTCTAAAGTGGATTCTTCGTTCTTAGCTGGAATCGAGAGTAATATTTTTTTAGGCATTTCTTTTGAATTGTAGCAATGTGTAAAAGGCTAGCATAATCACAAACGGCATAATTGGCAAGGTGTATCGTGGAAATGGAAAAAGAACACTGTGAAGCGCCCAGAAATACAAAATAATAGAAAATAGCACAGCTACTTCTTTTTTCTTTTTTATAAATTTAAGAGAAAAAAGTCCTAGTACAACAAATGTAACAAAAACTATCCTATAACACCAAAGCAAAAAAGAAGCATGAGGAATTTTATTTTTAAGTATCTCAACATGGTATCCACTTGCCCCTGGATTCCAAAAGAGATAAAGGTTTTTAATTTTAGCTTTTAATAAAGCTGATGTTGTATTTTTGCTCGCCAGTGTCGGGTCGTATTCGAAAGTTTTATTTGCCTTGCTGAAAACTGCGGAAAGATTAGATGCAACTGGGATAAATCGGTTAAATTTTTCTTTGACATACAATGTCCAAGGAAGAAGTAGTGCTACAAAAAGAAGAAAGATAAAGACACCTTTTCTAAAGTGTTCTTTTTCTAATTCTATAACTTTAATTTTTTTAAATATATAAAGTCCGATAAATACCCAAAGAGGCAGAAGAAGTGCTACTGGACGTGTAAGGACTGCGAAGGCAACTAGGGTGCCACTTAGCAACACATCAGTTTTTTTCTTTTCAGAGATGAATTTTAAAAAATAAAATGCAGAGAGCGAAAGAAAGAACATAAAGAGTATTTCGTTGCTTAGGACAAAAGAATAGAGAAGAGTGTATGGCCAAAGTAAAATTGCGAGAGCAAGGGTTGATGCGAGAAGTGTTGAAAAAGAGAAATATTTTTTTGCGATAACAAAAAAGGTTCCCGCAATACCGCCCAAAAGAAGAAATTGAATAAAATATACAAAATTATAGTTATAACCAAGCCCAATGTATATGGCAGAGAGAAAGTAAGGGTAAAGTGGGGGATAGATAATCTCCTCATTTGAGATTGTACGAAATTCTCCTGTGCTCACGATGTGGAGGGCAATATCGTCGTAATCTTTAAAATCTGATATCACAGGCACAGGAGGGAGGATTTTTATGCACAAAAGCCCTACGATACCAGCAAAGATAAGGCACCAGTATGGTTCTTGAAAGAACGTCAGGATCCATTTTTTTATTCGCATATACATATATTATAGTATAGGCTATATTTTAGCACTCTTATTTATATAGATTGAGTGTAAGGGGTGTGTTAATATGAAATAATATGAAAAACAATATTCTTCAGAAAACTATTAGCCTTTTGGTTTATCTTGTTCCAGTCGTGCTTATACTGATTCCAAACAGCATGTTCTTTCCTTTTATTACAGGTAAAAACTTTGCCTTTCGGATCCTTGTAGGATTGGGAGGTATCTTATATCTATTACTTTGCCTATCAGACAAAACTGCCCGCCCTAAAAGAGGTTTTCTTTTCTATTCAATACTTGGGTTTCTTGGAGCGGTTTTTGTTGCTGATATTTTTGCAGTAGATGTTACTAAAGCGTTTTGGAGCAATTTTGAAAGAATGGAGGGGTTTGTAGGAATTGCTCATGTCGTTCTTTTTTATTTTCTTGCTTCATTTGTTCTTCGGACAGAAGAAAAACAAAATAACTTTTTTGTCTCTTTTCTTTCGACAGGACTTGCGATTGCTTTATACGGAATTGTTCAATTTGTAGGTGGATTAGCTACTCCTGCTCATGCTCGAATTGACTCAACACTCGGAAACCCTGCGTACCTAGGGGGAGTAATGCTTTTTGCTTTTTTTGTTACACTGCTGATCTTCTGGAGAAAAAAAACAGAAGAACAAGCAGTTGCAAAAGTGTTTCTTTTTGGAAGTTTACTTTTTTTAGTACAGTATCTATATGTTTTCATTGGAATAAAAAGGAGTAATAGTTCCTTTGAGTTCAGTACGGTTGCTATTGTTGCTTTCTGTTTTTCCCTAGTGTCAGCTCTAATGCTCTTCCTTTGGAAAAATAAAACCTTTAGTCGTGTTTTTGTGCCTATACTTTATACCGCACTTCTTTTTCTCTTTGCTTTCGTAACATTTTATACTCAAACTCGTGGAGCGGTAATTGGACTTATTGGGGGACTTATTGCAGGATCTGTTTTTGTTCTCTTTAATAAAACCGATAAAAACATTAAAAGGGTTTCTTATATTATTCTTGGAGGAGTGATACTTGTTGTTTCGCTTTTCTTTGCTTTTAAAAATACAGAGTATGTAAAAACTCATCCTGTCCTGGGTCGTTTTGCAGTAATTTCTCTTTCAGAAACACAAACACAGGCACGTGCAATTATCTGGCCAATGGCAATCGAGGCTTCTTTCTCAAGTCCAAAGACGGCGCTTCTAGGTTTTGGGCAAGAAGGTTTTAATTATGTTTTTTCACACTATTATAGAAATGAATTATGGAGACACGAGCCTTGGTTTGATAGGTCACACAACGTTTTCCTTGACTGGCTTGTTGCAGGTGGACTTCTTTCTCTTTCACTTTACCTTTCTCTCTATATATTTATCTTGTATGTTTTGATTAGAAAGAAATACGTGGAGGACAGGGTATTTGCTGCTTTGGTGTTTGGACTTATCTTAGCTTATGCATTTCAGAACTTGTTTATCTTCGATAACATTGCAAGTTACCTTTTGTTTTTTGCATTTATTGGAATTATTAACTCTTTTACAGAAAAGGAAAATTTTGTAGAAAAAGCGTTACAAAAAGTTCATCCAAAAAACACTCTTCCGCCTCTTGGTATTGGGGGAGTGTTACTTGGTGGAATTGTAATTGTGTATTTAATAAATATTCCTGGAATCGTACAAAATGTTCGTCTCATAGGTGCTTACACAAATACAAAAAGAACTAATGATGTATCTGTTGTAAAGTCGGACTTCCTTAATTCGATAAATGGTTTTCCAATAGGAAGAAGTGAAGGGCGGGAGTATTTCCTAAGCTTCGCAAACCAGCTCGCTTTAATGCCGTCTGTTCCGTATGACGTGAAGGCTTACTTTACTGAAGCGGTGGTCGATGAGTATAAGAAACAAATTATTGAGCACCCAAAGGATGCGAGAAGTCTTCTTGCTTTTGTGACATTTACAAATCAAATCACTCTCATGACAACAGGGGAGAAGAGACAAGATTTCGTGAGAGTTTCTTCCGACTTGCTCTCAAAGATAGCAGAGGTTTCTCCAAACAAACCACAGTTTTCTCTCCAAAATGCAATTTTTTACCTTAACCAAAACGATGCTGTTAAAGCAAAAGAAATATTGAGTCAGCAGTACGAAAAAACTCCCGAACTTCGGGAAGTGGCAGTTCTCTACACATTCTCGCTTCTTCTTACGGGTAAGGTTACGGAGGCAAAACAAGTAATAAATCCTTTTTCTGTTTCTAAGGGAGAAGTGCCACCATTTCTTGTTGCAGAGTTTGCAAAGAGGGGAGTGACCTTAAAATAGGATTAATAATTTGACATTTCTTAATAATCTGATAGTATAGCTCTGTGAGTAGCGGAATTTTCTAATGATGCTGCTTTAAAACAAATACCACTCGCAAAACCCGCCCCGTGCGGGTTTTGTGTTTTTTATATAGTCCTCTGTGCTATAATAGGTAACAGCTTCTTTGTCTTCATGGCTGACGGTCGCACTCACAAAGTGGTATTTGTTGGAGCTCGCATCCGTCGGCCATGAAGGTATGGAACAAAATCCTGACAAAAATATAACAAGCAAAACCCCTAAAGAAGGGGTTTTGCTTTCTGTACATACCACAATGAAAGTAGGTGGTCCTGCTATGTACTTTCTTGATGCAGAAAGTACGGAGGATGTACGTTTGGGTCTCTCTTTTGCAAAGCAAAAAAACCTCCCTTTTTTTGTACTCGGTGGCGGATCAAACACTTTGGTGCCAGATGAAGGTTACTTCGGTGTTGTTATAAAAATAAAAAATAAAGGAATAGAAGAAACAGAAGACTTTGACATTGTTACCATGCAAGTTGCAGCGGGAGAAAGTTGGGACGACTTTGTGAAAATGACTACAAAAAAGAATTATTTTGGTATTGAAAACTTATCTGGTATACCTGGAACTGTTGGAGCTTCAGTTATACAAAACATAGGTGCGTATGGAGCGGAAGTAAGAGAAGTAGTAAAAAATGTGAAAGTGTTTGATACGGAGGACTCCGTAGAAAAAATACTCACAAACAAGGAGTGTTTTTTTGGTTATAGAGAAAGTGTTTTTAAAAAGAAACCTGGTAAATACATAGTACTGTCAATTGAGTTTGTACTTTCAAAAGAAAAGAAGTTTAAAATTGCGTATAAAGATTTGGAGCTTTTTTTTGCAGAGCAAAAAAAAGCTCCCGAAACAAGCGAAGAAGTGAGGAGTGCTGTTCTTTCAATTCGAGCAAAAAAGTTTCCTGACTTAAACATCTACGGGACAGCAGGGTCTTTTTTTAAAAACGCTCTCGTTTCAAAAGAAAAAGCGGATGAACTCAAAAAGAATTTTCCCGATTTACCTGTCTATGAAATGCCAGGGGGTGTGTTTAAGATTTCAACAGCATTCCTTCTCGACAAAGTATGTGGCCTCCGGGATTACAAAGAAGGTGCCGTTGGTCTCTTTAAAAATCAAACACTTGTTCTTGTAAATTATGGTGGCGCTTCTTCTGATGAAATTGTGAGTTTCAAAGAAAAAGTAAAAGATATTGTTTTGGAAAAGACAGGAGTAGTGATTGAAGAAGAAGTTGTCCTTCTTACAAACGTGCAAAATAAAAATTAAAAAAGCAAAAATTATTTTCTTAAAAATAAAATGCCAGTAAAAAGTTTACTGGCATTTTATTTTAAATTTTTTTCAAAAAAGTTTTCTAAAAATATTTTTTAAAAAAGTTATCCACACTTTTTTGAAAAAAATTCTTGTAAAAATTTTTTAATGCGAGATAATTTATGTTGTATCTTCAAAAAATATTTTCGGTCGAAATTATTTTAGGGAGACAACTTATTAAAAATTTTTTTTTCGCTCTTTCTTTCCACTCCAAAGAAAAAAGAAATAGCGAAACACAAAAACATGGCAGCAAAAAAGAAAGCAGCTAAGAAAGCTACAAAAAAAGCTACAAAGAAAGTAGCTAAGAAAAAAACTACAAAGAAACGAGCTTAGTTTTTTCAAAAAACCTCCGGCATGCCGGAGGTTTTTTGTTTGTATTTTTTATGGTAGAATCCCTAGACACAAAAATATGAAAATCTTAGAAAGTATATTTGGAAATTCGTCAACAAAAGCACTTAATTCTTACGCACCTCTCCTTAAAAAGGTTGTCTCTTTTGAGGAGGAGTATACAAAGCTTCTAGACAGTGATTTCCCAACCAAAACAAACGAACTTAAAGAAAGGGTAAAAAAAGGTGAGAGTCTAGATTCTCTTCTCCCTGAAGCCTTTGCTCTAACTAGAGAAGCGTCTAAAAGGTGCCTTGGAATGAGACACTTTGATGAACAGCTTCTTGGAGGTGCTGCGCTTCACTTTGGTAAAATTACAGAAATGCGAACTGGGGAGGGAAAGACACTTGTTGCAACACTTCCACTCTATCTAAACGCGCTTGCTGAAAAAGGAGTGCATCTTGTGACGGTAAACGATTATCTTTCAAGGAGAGACGCAGTCTGGATGGGAGAGCTTTTTGCATTTTTAGGACTTTCAACTGGAGTACTAAACAGCGATAGTGCATATATATATGATCCGAATCATAAAGAGTTAGATACCGAAAAAGATGAAGTAGCATCGTACAAAGTTGTACATGAATTCCTAAGACCCGTTACTAAAAAGGAAGCATATGCGGCAGACATAACCTACGGAACAAACAGTGAATTCGGTTTTGACTATCTCCGCGACAATATTTCATACCGAAAGGATCAGGTAGTACAAAGAGAATTTTTCTTTGCTATCGTTGATGAAGTAGACTCGATTTTAATTGATGAAGCGAGAACGCCTCTTATTATTTCAGCGCCTGCAAACAAATCTGAAAAGCTTTATGAGACTTTTGCAAAAATTGCGGGAACTTTTGAAAAGGAGACAGACTTTACAGTAGATGAGAAGTTTCGATCTATTGCACTCACAGAAGCAGGAATTGAAAAAGCTGAAAAGGCACTTAATATCCAAAATTTATACGCAGAAGGAGGTGTAAAATTTGTTCACCACTTGGAGACAGCGGTAAAAGCGAAAGCACTTTTTAATCGCGACAAAGAATATGTGGTAAAAGACGGAGAAATTGTAATAGTAGATGAGTTTACGGGACGAATGCAACCGGGACGCAGATGGTCAGAAGGACTTCATCAGGCAATTGAAGCGAAGGAGGGCGTTAATATAAAAGAAGAATCACGAACCTATGCGTCTGTGACATACCAGAACTATTTCCGAATGTATGGAAAGCTCTCAGGTATGACAGGAACTGCTGAGACGAGTAAGGAAGAGTTTTTTAAAGTGTATGGGCTAGACACTGTTATTGTTCCAACACATAGACCAGTGCAAAGAATTGATGAAAATGATTTAGTTTTCAAGACCGAAAAAGGAAAGTTTATGGCGGTTGCGAGAAAAGTAAAAGAACTCCATAGCAAGGGGCAGCCTGTTTTAATTGGTACTGTTTCTATTGAAAAGAACGAACTTCTTTCTGCGTATCTAAAAAGAGAAGGGGTTCCTCACCAGATTCTAAATGCAAAGAATCACGAAAAGGAAGGAGAGATTATTGCAGACGCAGGAAAGAGGGGTGCTGTAACTATTGCAACCAACATGGCCGGACGAGGAGTAGACATTAAACTTGGAGGAGTTCCTTTCTCTGAAGAAAAAGCCGAAGAAGTTCGAGCACTCGGAGGGCTCTTTGTTCTTGGAACAGAGCGGCATGAAGCAAGACGAATTGATAACCAGCTAAGGGGAAGATCGGGAAGACAGGGAGACCCTGGAGAAACACAATTCTTTGTTTCTTTTGATGATGATCTCCTGCGAGTGTTTGCGGGTGAGATGATGAAGAAGATGCTCGAAAAACTTGAAACACCGGAAGATGAGCCAATTACAGGAATGAAACTTGTATCAAGGTCAATTGAAAACGCACAAACTCGAATCGAAGGATTTCATTTTGATTCCCGAAAGCATGTACTTGAGTACGACAATGTTCTCAATATTCAAAGAAAGGCAGTTTATGAAAAAAGAAGGAGAGCACTCTTTTCAACTGGAGAGGAAATGATTCAGTTTATGAAAGAAATTGTTGCAGGAGACGAGGAGTTAGAGAAAATCCTCCAAAAGAAAATTGAGCAATTCGGAGAAGGAGTTTTTGGTGATTCGCTTCGAGGTATGTACCTTCAAACAATCGACCTTTTCTGGATGGACCACCTCGAAATGATGGATTACCTAAGGGGAAGTGTAAACCTAAGAGCCTACGGTCAGAGGGACCCACTTGTAGAGTATAAAAAAGAAGGACTTCGACTCTATAAAGACATGGAAGCAGGAATTGAAGATACCATCTTTAAAGCAATTCCAGAAATTGGCGGACAAATCAAAGAAGAAGCACTAGACGACGGCAAAGAAACTTTTGCAGAAGTTGAAGGAGAAGAAAAACAAAGTACATCTTCTCCTGTTACAGCAGAAAATGTACCTGGAAGAAACGATCCTTGCTATTGTGGAAGTGGCAAGAAGTATAAAAAGTGCCACGGTAAGTAAATTTTCCTCTGTAAATTTTACTTTTCTCGAAGTATAATGTCTGAGTGGAAGCGCCTTCCAAAAAACTGAATAAAATATCTTTGGGTGTTCTTTATGCATTTCTAAGCTTTTTTTGTGTTGCTTCTCATGCAAAAAATGATACTCCAAGAGTTATCTTAGGGGTATCCGCAAAAAACACCTCGGTTTCAGTTTCTCCAATTGTTTTGAAGCCTGATTTTAAAACCATAAGTCAAATACAAAAAAATTATGAAGAAAAAGGAAAGGAAGTAAAAATTCTTATTGTTCCTGGTCACGAGCCGAGCTTTGGAGGAACGGGCTTTAATAACCTTTGGGAACGTGATCTAAATGTTGATCTGGGTAATGAAATAAAAAAGTTATTAGAAAAAAATACTCACTACAAAGTATATATTACAAGAGACAAAGAAAATTGGGACCCTGTTTTCTCGAGCTATTTTGATGGAAACTTAAGCAAAATCCCAGCATGGATAAATGCATCGAGAAAAGATTTTCAAAAGAACAAAGGAAGTGTAAAAAAAGTGGGAGAAAAAAAGGCAGGCGTACCTCATAACACTGCACCTCCAGGAGTTGCCGAACGCCTCTATGCAATTACAAAATGGGCCAATGAAAACAGTATAGACATTGTTCTCCATGTTCATTTCAATGACTATGGAGGACGAGTGGGGAAGGAGAAACTTTACTCAGGGTTTGCTATTTATGTTCCAGAAAGTAAGTATGGAAATAGCGAAACAACAAAGCATATTGCGGAGTATGTTTTTGGAAGGCTCAAGAAACAATCTAAAGTAAGTAATTTGCCAATCGAAGATGCTGGAATTGTAGAAGATGAGGAGCTTATAGCGATTGGTGCAAGTAATACCTCAAGTGCACCTAGTATGCTGATTGAGTATGCGTACATTTATGAAAACCAGGTTCAGAATAAAAGAAAAAGGAATTTTTTTATAAAAGACATGGCGAAAGCAACGTATGACGGTGTAGAAGATTTCTTTAAATCCAAAGAAGTTCCGAGTCCTGTGGGCACATCCGGACTTCCTCAGAGTTAAGGTTTTTCCCCTTTGTGGATTTTTTTAAAAAAAAGTATAATTAATACATGCACGAAAGGAAACTCGAAAACTATCTTTTCTTCTTTCTACTCATAGGGTCGCTGTTTTTGGTTTTTAAAATTTTGTCTCCCTATCTATATACGCTTTTTATTGCGGTTGTATTTGCAGTGATTTTCTCTCCTTTATACAAAAAAATCTTAAGACACATGCCGAATAGTGAGTCTCTTTCTGCGCTTATAACCGTAGTGATTGTTATTGCAGTTGTAGTTGTCCCGCTATCCCTTTTTGGAATTCAACTTTCCGATGAAGTAAGAAACCTCTATACAACCTCAGTCACCACTCTTGGAGAAGGTGATCTAATACCAAAACTAACTGAAGTGGCCAATAGACTTGTTCATAACTTTTCACCAGTCTCTGTAAATACACCTGTCTTTGATGTTGCAGACACCGAAAACTACATTATTCAGGTTTTGACATGGCTTCGGGGGCATTTTGGAGATATTTTCTCTGGACTCGCAAAGCTTGCGGTAGGAATATTTCTTTTTCTCATCTCTTTCTTCTATCTTATTCGAGATGGAGAAAAACTTCGAAAGAGTATTGTTGCACTTAGTCCAATGAAAGACGATAGAGACGAACTAATAATGCAGAAGCTTCAGAGTGCTGTTCATTCTATTGTGAAGGGTTCAATATTTGTTGCAATCATTCAAGGAGCACTTTCAATAGCTGGTTTTTCATTTTTTGGACTTCCGTCACCGGTTCTATGGGGAGGTGTCGCGATGGTGGCAGCGCTTATTCCAGGACTTGGAACTTCAATAGTTATTGTTCCTGCTATTCTTTACCTTTTCTTTTCAGGAAACAGTTTTGGAGCACTAGGTCTTTTGATTTGGGGAGCACTTGCGGTAGGGTTTATTGATAATTTGCTCGGTCCAAAACTTATCGGAAAAGGTGTTCAAATTCACCCGCTCCTTATCCTTTTGTCTGCTCTTGGAGGAATTAGCTTTTTCGGGGCAGTAGGCTTTATTTTGGGGCCAATTACACTTAGTTTTCTATTTGCTCTTCTGGATATTTACAAAACGCTCATTGTGCGAGACTATAGAGCGTAATGTATATTATTGAGACAAAAAATCTAATCAAAGAGTTTGGTACTTTTCGCGCTGTTGACAACCTTTCGCTGCGGGTGCAAAAAGGGAAGATCACTGCGCTTCTTGGTCCAAATGGTGCTGGAAAGACTACAACAATTCAAATGCTTCTTGGACTTATTACGCCTACAAAAGGAAGTATAGAGATTTTCGGCAAAGATTTTATCGAGCATAGAGGAGAGATTTTGGCGAAGACAAACTTTTCTTCCCCGTACGTCTCTCTTCCGATGAGTCTTACTGTCATGGAAAACCTCCTTACTTTTGCTCGTCTTTATGGAGTAAAAAATCCGGTACAAAAAATAAAAGAGACCGCAAAGTATTTCGAGGTGGAGCACCTGCTTTCAAAAAAAACTCCTGCACTCTCTACTGGACAACTTACTCGTGTGAATCTAACAAAAGCATTTTTAAACGATCCAGAACTTCTTCTTTTGGACGAGGCAACTGCGTCCCTTGATCCAGATATAGCAGACAAGACACGAAAAATGTTAAAGAAAATTCAGCAGGAAAGAGGGGTATCGATTCTTTATACATCACACAATATGCAGGAGATAGAAGAGATTTGTGACACAGTTATTTTTATAAACAAAGGAAAAATCCGAGAAGAGGGAACTCCAGCAGCTCTTGTCCAGAAGTTTGGACACAAAGACTTAAATGAAGTGTTCCTTGCAATTGCAAGAGAAGAGTAAAAATATGAAACTACACCGCATTAATGCGCTTACAATCAGACACCTATATCTTTACAAACGAAGTCTTCCGAGACTCATGGATATTTTCTTTTGGCCTGTCGTGTCGATTCTTATGTGGGGTTTCCTTTCAGTTTACCTTGGAAAAATAAGCCTCGACAATGTAAACATTGTGAGTATTCTCCTTGGATCAATTATTTTGTGGGAGCTGATGCAACGAATGCAAAATGCGGTCGCGATTACTTTCCTCGAGGATGTTTGGGAAAGGAACTTCCTTAATCTGTTCGTCACGCCACTGCGTGTTAGCGAGTTCCTTTTTTCAACTGTTCTTCTTGGTGTTATCCGAACGACTGCAGTTCTAGGAGTAATGGCACTCCTTGCGATTCTCCTTTATCACTTCAATATATTTTCGCTAGGATTCGCTCTTTTGCCTTTTATACTCATTCTACTTATTTTTGGTTTTAGTCTTGCTATCTTTAACATGGCGATAATCCTCCGATTCGGAACATCTGCACAGGTGCTGGCTTTCGGCCTTGTCTTTCTAGTTCAGCCTTTCTCAGCCGTGTTTTACCCAGTTTCAGCAATCCCCCCTGCGTTTTCGTGGATTTCATATTTTATTCCTTCAACATATGTCTTTGAAGGGATTAGGTTTACATTTGCAACAGGAGATGTGGCATGGAAATATATGGCAAACGGACTCGGTGTAGCACTCATTTATTTGGTAGTAATGCTTTGGTTTTTTGTAAAAATGTTTGCTAAAGTAAAAAAAGAAGGACGATTATTAAAACTAGACTAAAAAAATGGAAGAACAAATTAAAAATCTCGAAACAAAAATTGACTTACTGAGTGCTGATATTAAAAAGCTCAAAAGGTACTTTGCACTCACTTTTTGGATTACAATCGCGCTGGTTGTGCTTCCTGTCATAGGTCTTGCGTTTGCTATACCAAGTTTTCTTTCAGGTCTCGAGCAAGTGAACAGTCTTAATCTTGGTCTCTAAAATGAAAGTAGTCGCAACACACGATGGACCTTTCCATGCAGATGATGTTTTTTCAATTGCAGCATTTGAAATTCTTTTTGGAGATATATCTGTCATTCGAACAAGGGACATGGAGAAGATTAAAACAGCAGACATTGCAGTAGATGTCGGGCGAATATATGATCCTGAGGCTTGTCGATTTGATCACCATCAGGAAATTATGTATAGAGAAAATAAAATACCTTATGCCGGATTCGGGCTTATGTGGAAGCACTACGGAACACAAATAGCAGGTGGAGAGGAAGAGGCAAAATATATTGAACAAAAACTTGTTTTACCGATTGATGCGGGGGACAATGGGGTTGCAATATCTAAGCCACTTTTCGAAGGTGTGTCGCAATATGCTGTCTACAATATTGTTTCATCTTTTGAACCTACACATCTCGAAGGAAGCTATGATATGGACGCTGCATTTTTTGAAGCAGTGAAAATGGCGAAACTAGTTCTTTCTCGAGAAATAGCGGGGGCAAGAGCGTTAGTAGACACTAAGAGAAAAGTGAAAGAAGTGTATGAAAATGCAGAGAACAAAGCGCTCCTTGTTTTTGAAGATCATTTTTCTGGTCTCTCGGGAGTCGTTCAGGAATATAAGGATGTTGTTTTTATTGTCTCTCCTTACAATAAAGCAGAAAATAGTTGGAGCCTGCGAGCGATAAAAAAAGGAGATGGTACTTTTGAAAATAGAAAAGACCTTCCAGAAAACTGGGCAGGAAAAGAAGGAGAGGAGTTTCAAAAGCTGACAGGAGTTTCTGGGGCAAAGTTTTGTCACCTCAAGCGTTTTGCAGCATTTACGACAGATAAAGAGTCAGCGCTAGCTCTCGCAAAAATCGCACTCAGAGAGTAGGGGAGGTAGTAGAAAGAAGAAAGTAAAAAGTTGAAAGTAATAAATAAAACATATGGCATTAATTGACGAAATTAAAATTTATATAAAAGCAGGAAGTGGAGGAGATGGGGTTGTGCGCTTCCGACATGAAAAAGGAAAAGAGTATTCTGGTCCGTCAGGCGGAAACGGTGGACGAGGAGGAGATGTGTTTATTCGCGCCGTATCCGATATTAGTCTTTTGTCTAACTACAAACATGTAAAAAAGTTTGAAGCAGAAAAAGGGGAAGATGGTTTTAAAAACAGCTGTCACGGAAAGAATGGAGAAAACCTCTATATTGATTTTCCTGTCGGAAGTATTTTAAAGAACCAGGAGACGGGAGAGAAGTTTTCTCTAGAAAAGATCGGACAAGAAGAGCTTATATTAAAAGGAGGAAGAGGTGGACTTGGCAATGAGTACTTCAAGAGTTCAACAAACCAAACTCCAGAAGAATCCACAAAAGGACAGGAGGGAGAAAGTGCATGGTTTCAGGTGGAGCTACAGATGTTTGCGCAAGTTGGACTTGTGGGTTTGCCAAACGCAGGAAAGAGCTCTCTTTTGAACGCTCTCACAAATGCAAATTCAAAAATTGGTAGCTATCAATTTACAACTCTTGAGCCACACCTCGGAGCACTCTACGAGTTTGTGCTCGCGGATATTCCTGGACTTATAGAAGGGGCAAGTGAGGGAAAAGGACTTGGACACAAATTCTTGAAGCATATAAAGCGAACAGAAATAATTTTACATCTCGTATCTGCGGAAAATGAAAATGTACGAGAAGTGTACGAAACTGTTGCAGGCGAACTAGAAAAGTTTGATGAAACTCTACTTAAAAAAAGACAGATAATTCTGCTTACTAAGACAGATGTTTGTGACGAAAAGACTCTAAAGGCAAAAATAAAAGAACTAAAGGCTACAAAGAAAGAGGTGATGACAATCTCTGTTCTTGATGATGAATCAGTAAAGAATTTTAAAGATTCGCTTGTGAAGCTTCTTCGAGAAGAAGAGGGGAAATAAAAAAAGCTGCAATCAGAGGTTAATCTCCGACGCAGCAGTTAGGACAGTTGTTATTGGCAGTATCGCGCAG
Organism: uncultured Candidatus Saccharibacteria bacterium; assembly: GCA_964446625.1. Classification (GTDB taxonomy): domain Bacteria; phylum Patescibacteriota; class Minisyncoccia; order Phycocordibacterales; family CAIRYW01; genus JAUPVJ01. The sequence goes on along the minus strand of CAYUPH010000002.1, from coordinate 92,028 downwards.
CCAATACTCACCGCATAACTCACATCGAACGAGTCCTTTCCGTCTTTTCAGCCAATCTGAAATTTTTGAAAGGAATCCGAGTGTGGGCAAAGCCGAACGGTCATGAATGTCCGCTCCTTCTGGTATGCGGTCTGGGTCAAAATGTGCCATATGATTGGAACAGGTTTCAAATTGATGCTATCATACTCCCTATGGAAAACAAATACACTGCAACCATTGGTCTCGAAATCCACGCAGAGCTTCAGACGGTAAGCAAGATGTTTTGTGGGTGCAAGAACGACCCTGACGAAGAAAAACCTAATGTAAATGTCTGTCCGGTGTGTATGGGTCACCCGGGAACCCTTCCTTACCCAAACTTTGAAGCTATAAAAAAAGTTCTCATGGTAGGCCTTGCGGTTGGTGGAAAGCTCGCTGACTTTACAGAGTTTGATAGAAAAAACTACTTTTATCCCGACATTCCAAAAGGGTATCAAATTAGTCAGTACAAATACCCTCTTGTTTCAGGAGGAAATATAAAAGGGGTAGAGCTCACTCGAATTCACTTAGAGGAAGACACGGCAAAAAGTAGCCACGACACGGGAGATTACTCGCTCGTGGATTTCAATCGTTCATCGCTTCCACTTATGGAACTTGTAACAGAGCCTGTAATACACGACGCAAAAACAGCAGGAGATTTTGCACGAGAGCTTCAGCTCATTCTTCGCTATCTTGGTGCAAGTGAAGCAAACATGGAAAAGGGACAAATGCGTGTTGAGGCAAATATTTCAATAAGTAGCGACCCTACAAAGTTCGGAACAAAAGTAGAAGTAAAAAACCTTAACTCCTTTAAATCAGTACAAAGAGCAATCGAGTTTGAAATAGAAAGACATCGAAAAGTTTTAGAAAGCGGCGAAAAGATTGTTCAAGAAACAAGAGGTTTTGACGAATCAACAGGAAAAACTTTTAGCCAAAGATCAAAAGAAGATGCCCATGACTACAGATACTTTCCAGAGCCAGACATTCCAAAGTTCTATCTCTCTGAAATTCCAGAACTAAAAGAGGAAACACTTCGCAAAGAAATGCCCGAGCTCCCAGAAGAAAAGAGACAGAGGTATGTAAACACATACGGACTAAAAAATGATGATATAGAAGTATTTGTTCAAAACAGTGCTCTCGGCGTGTTTTTTGAGAGAGCAATAGAAAACTTTTGCAACGATAAGAGCTGTGTGACTCTTGCGGCAAACTATATTGTGTCGGATCTTCTAGGACTCATGAAAAATGCGGGTAAAACAGATACAGGAGGAGTTTTCCCAAGCTCATTTGGAGAACTCATAAACCTACTCTCTTCTGGAAAGATTTCGAGCAGGGGAGCCAAGGATATTCTTGCAATTCTTTTTACTGAAGGAGGTGAAGACCCAGAAAAAATTGCAGAAGAAAAAGGATGGATTTTAAAAAATGATCCCGAAGCGCTCAAAAAGATAATAGACGAAGTTCTAGTCGCAAACCCAAGTGTGGTAGAAGACTACAAAGGAGGAAAAGAAGCAGCTCTTATGTTTCTAGTTGGACAAATTATGAAAGCAGGAAAAGGGTCAATAAACCCTGCGGTCGCAAAAGAGGCGATTGTTGCAGCTATTTCTTAGTTTTGGGAATAAAAAAAGCAACAACTTATGGTTGTTGCAGGAGGAGGGCAGTTTAATCTTTGAAAGTCGCCTCCAAGTAGTCGCTTATCGCAGCGTCGTATTCCGACGTGCGGCGATACACCTTCACGGCCAGCCGGCGCCGGGTGGAAAGCGTGGTATCGCCGCCGTTGGTGGTCATTTCCTCGATCACCGTCTCGTAGTCGGCGGGATCAGTGACGATGGTCACGGATTCGTGGTTCTTCGCCGCAGCGCGGAGCATCGCCGGGCCGCCGATGTCGATGTTTTCGATGGCATCTTCGAACGACACGCCTTCGCGGGCCACGGTCTGCTCGAACGGGTAAAGATTGACCACCAGCAGGTCGATGGGGCCGATCCCATGCTTTGCGGCCTGGGCTTCGTGCTCGGCATTCCCGCGGATGTAGAGGAATCCGCCGTGGATTTTCGGATGAAGCGTCTTCACCCGGCCGTCGAGGCACTCAGGAAAGCCGGTGTAGTCGCTGACTTCGATAACTGGCAGTCCCGCTTCGCGGAGGGTCTTGGCTGTGCCGCCGGTGGACAGCAACTCAACTTTCATTTCATGCAGACTTCGGGCAAAATCGACGATGCCGGATTTGTCGGAGACGGATAGTAACGCGCGTTGAATCATTGGAGTAGGTTTTGGAATGAGTTCGCCGTTTCAGGAATTTGAAAGGGCTACTGCCAACACTCTAACAGAAGCACTAAAGTTGTAAAGTTTTTTTGGGAAATATGATAGAATTATTCTCAAATGGACAGAAGTCAAAAAATTAGAGTTGCAATAAACGGAGCAGGGCGAATCGGGCGAGCGTTTTATAAAATCGCTCAAGGTTTTAAAGAAATGGAAGTTGTTGCTGTAAACGATTTGGCAGATATTGAAAATATTGCGTACCTTATGAAGTACGACAGTGCGTACGGAAAGAGTGGATACGCTGTTTCGACTGCACCAGACAAAAAATCTCTGACAATTGGAGGAAAAGAAATTCTATACTTTAGCGAGAAGGACCCCAAGAGTCTTCCGTGGGCGTCTCTTCAAATTGATATTGTAATTGAATCAACTGGGCTTTTTACAAGTTACGAAAAAGCAAAAGCACACCTCGATGCTGGTGCAAAACATGTTGTGATTTCTGCGCCTGCAAAAGATGAAGAAGGAGGCGTAGTTACTCCAACAATCCTCATGGGGCTCAATGAAAACGAATTTGGTTCTTCACCTATTACATCAAACGCTAGCTGTACAACAAATGCATCGAGTCCAGTTATTGCGATTTTGGACGAGGCAATTGGTGTAGAGAAAGCAATTTTGTCGACAGTTCACGGCTACACAGCTTCGCAGTCGCTTGTAGATTCGCCAAGTAAAAAAGATTGGAAGGAAGGAAGGGCAGCAGCACAAAACATTGTCCCTACTTCTACCGGAGCTGCAATCGCTGTCACAAAAGCAATGCCTCGACTCAAAGGAAAGTTCGATGGAATTTCAATGCGAGTTCCTGTGATTGCAGGGTCAATTTCAGACATTACTATGCTTTTCAAACGCCCTACAAGCACCGAGGAGATAAACGGTATTTTGCAAAAAGCATCTCAAAGCGAAAGGTGGCAGGATGTCTTTACAGTAACAAACGAACCTCTTGTTTCTTCTGATATTGTTGGTTCTGTATATGCGTCAATAGCTGATTTGTCACTCACTCGAGTTGTAGACAGTAATCTAGGAAAAGTGTGTGCGTGGTATGACAATGAAATCGGCTACACTCACTCGCTTGTTCTGCATGCGCTAAAGGCAGCAAAAAGCAGTATGAAATCTCCAGAAAATCCTGTTCCTCCTGCGGTAGAGGTTTCTCCTGCTCCTGCTACGCCTACTTATACTTAATTTTTTAAAAGAGTTATGAAAAAGAAAAATCTTTATTTGGGGTCAATTCTAATAATTGTACTATTGATATGCGCTTACTTTTTTTATTTTAACCAATCTAATGAGGAGAAAAATATAGAATGGATTACAAAAGAGTATGTGGGGGGATACACTACAATCTCTTATCCTTCTGATTGGAAGCTGGTGGAATCACTTGATAATGTTTCTAAAAAAGATTTTTCTGAAACTATCCTTTCTTCTTCAGAGAATGATGATGCTGTTATAAAAATTATCACCTCTTTTAAAGAACATTCTTGTTCCTCGATTGCTACTGCAAAAAGATGTTGGTCAGGATATACAGTGGGAAATGATCCACAAAGAATTACAATATATACCGAGAGTGATAATGTTGAAGTTGAGAGATTGTTTGATAGTGTTGTGCATCACAACTCTCATGATACATATATTGAATCAATCTACCCAACTTCTGGTCCTGTCGGTACTGTAGTAGAGATAAGAGGTAGTAACATTACAAATACTGAATTTGATGGAGTTCCTGTTGTTCAATTAAAGGATAAAGCAGGTAAAGTGTATTTTGTTCTTGAAAAAATAGAAAGTGGCAAAGACTCATCTTCAAATTGGTTACGAATAACAGTTAAAGATAAATTATGCAGTTCTCTTGAGAATTTTAATTGCAAAGAATATAGCAAAGTGGTACCGGGGGTATACGAAATTAATACTGGTGTAGGCTCAAATGGTGTAAAGTTTGAGGTTACAAAAAGCTAATTCTATGTCTAGAATTTATATTGCATCAGACCATGCAGGATTTGCTCTAAAAGAAGAAATCAAACCATTTCTTCAAAGTCTTGGGTATGAAGTTGAAGACAAAGGTGCAATGGCACTTGACCCAAACGACGATTATCCTGATTTTGTTTCAAAAGTTGCAGAGGAAATAGCAAAAGATCCAGAAGGGCGTGGAATTGTAATTGGTGGAAGCGGGCAAGGAGAAGCAATTGTTTGTAATCGTTATAAAGGTGTGAGAGCAATTGTGTTCAATGGACAATATGAGCCAAAAGACAAAAGAATTGTGCCAAACGAAATCAAACTCTCGAGAGAACACAATGACGCAAACATACTTTCACTTGGCGCTCGATTTTTAAATGCGACGGATGCAAAGATTGCAATCAATGCGTGGCTTGGAACGAAATTCTCTGGAGACGAAAGACATGTTCGCCGAATTAAAAAAATAGACAATCTAGGATGAGAAAAGTAATTCCCGCAGTTCTTCCTCTCACTTTTTATGAACTCAAAGAAAAACTTGAACTACTAAAGGGTGTTGCAAGAGAAGTGCAGATAGATGTCACTGATGGTTTTTTTGCTGGGCGAACTTCTTGGCCACTTGCAAAGGCAGACAAAAATTTTGAAAAGATTATAGAAGGAGAAGAGGGGATGCCGTATTGGGAGAATTTTGATTTTGAAATTGATCTTATGGTAAAAAATCCTTTTTCGATAGCAGAGGATTTTGTAAAAGCAGGTGCAGCAAAGATTATCTTTCACCTCGCGTCGTTTCCCGAGAGCGATATTTCGAAGCTTGAGACATTTAAAAATGAAGGAATTGTTGAAGTGGGAATTGCTGTCATGACAGGAGAGAGTATTGAAAAAATAAAAAATATATTACCCTTTGCTGACTTCGTGCAAGTTATGGGCATTCGACGTATTGGCTACCAAGGGGAACCTTTTGATGAGAAAGTACCTGATTTTATAAAATTACTAAAAACAGAATTTCCTGACTTAGTCATTTCTGTAGATGGTGGCATGAATCCTGAAACTGCGGACAAAGTTTTTGATGCAGGAGCTGATCGCGTCATCGCAGGTTCGTTTATTTTAAACTCTACAAATCCAATAGAAGCAGTAAAAGAAATCGAGGGTTTGCTATAATGTAAGCATGCTTCCTCTAAGTGAAGAAAAAGTAAAATTTTTAGAAGAAAAAGCGCGCGCAATTCGTGAGTCTATTGTTGAGATGCTTTCTGAAGCTGGAAGTGGACACACTGCAGGACCTCTTGGTATGACAGATGTTTTTACTGCTCTGTATTTTCATGTGCTCAATTTTGATCCAAAAAATCCGAGCAAGGAAGATAGGGACCGGCTAGTCCTGTCTAATGGACATATTTGTCCTGTTTACTATGCGACGCTTGCACACACAGGCGCACTGAGGCTTTCTGAGCTTAAGACTCTGCGTAAATTCGGTTCAAAGCTTCAAGGGCACCCACACAGAGAGTTTCTGCCTATTGTCGAAACTTCGTCAGGGCCACTCGGAAGCGGACTTTCTCAAGCTGTTGGTATGGCGCTTGCTGACAGAATCGACAATGGAAAAAACTCTTCTAAGCAGTTTTATTGTCTCCTAGGAGACGGTGAGCTCGACGAGGGACAAAACTGGGAGGCTTTTATGCTTGCAGGAAAAGAGAAACTCCAAAACCTAACTGTGATTATTGACAGAAACAATATTCAAATAGATGGCTTTACAGAAGATGTAATGCCTCTTAACCCTTTAGCAGATAAGCTAAAAGCGTTTAATTTCCATGTAGAAGAAATAAACGGCCATGATTTTCGCGATATAGTACGAGCACTTGGCGAAGCGCAGAGTGTCTTTGAAATGCCGTCCGTTATAATTGCGCACACAATTCCAGGAAAAGGTGTAAAAGCATTTGAAAGAAAATACGAATGGCATGGCAAAGCGCCTACAAAAGAAGAGGCACTCCTTGCGCTAAAGGAACTAAGAAACTGGGGCGGAGAAATAAAAAGCGAGCACGAGTAGATGAAAAAGTTTCAAGAAAAGATTAGAAAGTTTATGAAGGCGAGAGATTGGGATTGTCTCCCACCTGCAGATTTAGTGAAGTCTATTTCGATAGAATCTGCGGAACTCCTCGAGCATTTCCAGTGGCAGAACTGGAGCGCGGAAGAAATAAAAGCAAACAAAGAAAAATACGAAGCTGTAAGAGATGAAGTGGGGGACATAATCATATACTGCAGTGAACTCGCAAATAGACTCTCTTTTGATTTAGAAAAAGCAGCGGAGGTGAAACTCATTAAAGCAGGAAAAAAGTACCCTGCGTCTGCTTTTAAAGGAAAAACTGAAAAACACGGCACGGGTGTGTACGAAAAAATAAAAAAAGCATATCGAACCAAAAAATAGGATCATGTTACAATAATAAAAACTAATCACAAAATATATGCAACAAAAAAAAACAAAAAATATTATTCTTCTTATAATCCGAATTGTTCTCGGGGGAATGTTTGTTTTTGCAGGAGTGATGAAACTCATAGATCCTGCGAGTATGGTGGAGGAGTTTAGTGTTTTAGGACTCTCTTCAACTATCTTTTGGCTAGTTGCTGTAGGAGAAGTTCTTGCGGGTCTTGGCGTTCTTCTTGGGATCTATACTGAGCTTGCGGCAGTAGGAGCGGGAATTATTATGGCGGGAGCTACCTACCTTTCTCCAGGAGCAGGAGCTCTAATACCTGGAGCACTATTTGTTCTCGGGGTTGTGCTTATTTTTACTGGAGGAGGAAAGTATTCACTTGGAAAAAGGGGACTACAGAAAAAAGGAGAAACAGGTAATTAGTTATATTTTATAATGCTCCAAAATCATTTAAACAAAAAACTTTTTTCACCAGAGTGTGAGCAAGTGCCAATTCGAAAAGGACTTGGAGAAGGTTTAGTTATTGCAGGAGAAAAAGACGCTTCAATTGTTGCACTATGCGCCGACCTCACTGAATCAACGCAGATGCACCTTTTTAAGAAAAAGTTTCCGGAGCGTTTTGTTGAAATGGGTGTCGCAGAACAAAACCTTGCTTCGGTTGCAAGTGGCATGTCAGCAATGGGAAAGCTTCCTGTTATCTCTTCGTATGCAATGTTTTCTCCAGGTAGAAACTGGGAACAGATTCGCACCACAATTTGTTACAACGATAGGAAAGTTGTTATTGCAGGAAGCCACGCCGGAGTTTCTGTAGGACCAGACGGTGGTACGCACCAAGCTCTCGAAGATATTGCACTCATGCGCGTTCTTCCAAATATGATAGTCATTTCTCCATGTGATGCGATTGAAGCAAAAAAGGCAACTCTTGCTGCGCTTTCTTCAGAAGTTTCGTCGCCAGTTTATATCCGCCTTGCTCGAGAAAAAACTCCAGTAATTACAACAGAGGATTCACATTTTAAAATTGGTAAAGCAGAAGTTTTGTTTACAGCTGAAAAACCTGAAGTGGCAATCTTTGCGACAGGAGCACTTGTTTCAAAAGCGCTCCTTGTTGCAGAAAATTTGAGACAAAATGGAAGACAGGTGTCGGTCATAAATGTGCACACTATAAAACCTCTTGATATAAAAACTGTTGTAGAAGAAGCAAAGCGGGCGGGTGCTGTGGTAACTGTTGAGGAGCACCAAAAAGCGGGAGGGCTTGGGAGTGCAATCGCTGAGTGTTTGGCAGAAAACCACCCTATGCCTATTGAATTTGTAGGAGTTTCTAATCTTTTTGGTCAATCTGGTACGCCAGAAGAACTAATTGAGTATTACAATTTGGGAGAAAAAGCGATTCTTAGAGCAATCACTAAGGTTTTAGGGAGGAAGTAGGTTATTCTATTCCGTAACTTTTTTTTAAAAGATTATAAGGAGATTGTGGAGGGAATATATCACTACTACTTTTTTCTTTACTCAAAAAAATAGCTTCAATCACTTTTATTCGTCCTATCAAACTTTCTTCTACCTCTCTTAATTTTCTTACTTTGTCTGTAATTAAAGAATTTAAGTCATGAACTATTTCACCTTTTTCTTCATCACTTTCAGTTTCCTTCTGTAGAGCATCTCTTTGAGTTTCCAAGTCTTTTTGTTCTTTTTTCAATGTTTCAATTTTGTCATTTAGTTTCTCCATTTCATCTAGGACAACCATAACATGCAACGCGCTATCTCTTTCTATAAGAGAGTTTAGGTCTTCAAATAATTTTCGGCGCATCTCATCAATTTCTACAGAAGCAAGAGCCTTTTCAAGACTTTCCAAAGCCTCGATTCTCGCTGCTTTTACTTCGGCACTCTCCCAATTAATAGGGTTTGGTTCATTTTCTGCCATACTATATTTCTTTTACTTTATAACTCTCGGGTGCTTTTTGTAACCACTCCTGAATCTTTTCTTCTGAGAGGAGTCCTTTTTGCGCGCCAACATCTTGAACAACTGACATAGAGTTTACGCCTGCCCAAAGAAGCGCTTCTTCTGTGCTTTTTCCTTTTGCAATTGCGGAAGCAAAAGTAGAGGCGTAAGCATCTCCTGCTCCCGTTCTCTCAAACGGGGGTTTGGGATCAGGATAGGGAGGAGCAAAGAAAGTTTTTCCATCTCGCAGTGCGTAAGCTCCGTTTGGTCCGTCTGTGAGTACGACAATTTTTGGGCCAAGCTCTGCGATTTGTTTCATGAGGGAAGGTATATTGGTATCTGCTACACCAAGAATTTTTGCAGCCTCTTCTTTGTTACAGAAAAAGATTTCTGTCCTTTTATAAATTTCCTGGAGTGCTTCTTTTCCAAAACGGATTTGGTAGGTTCCGGGCTGAAAAACAAGTTTTGTCTCTGTGTTTTCTGAAAGGTAGTTTGCGATTTCGCTGTGAAGAGGAAGTGACTTTTCTCCAAGTGAGCTAAGGTAGAGCCAATTTGTTTTGAGATTCTTTGGAAATGTATATTCGTAGTCTTCGTGTTTTATGAGAATCGTTCTTTCTGCTCCATACCACAGTACATAGTGATAATTCGTTTTTTTGCCTTTGTTCTCTTTTACGAACTCAGTACTTACTTTTTCTTTTTTGAAATACTCCAAAACATCTTTTGCGTAAGAGTCGTCGCCTAGGTTGGTGATGAGCGCAGTGTGGAGCCCAAGTCTTGCAGCAGACACTGCAGCGTTTGCACTGTTTCCTACTCCGTTTATTACCTCGACTGATTCGTAGGGAATTTTATCCGCAAACTTCATGCAAATCTCGCACTCTGTATTGTCGATTTTGCAAGTAACATGAGCCTCTTTTAGTTTGATAAACGCATCAACGACAGTGTCACCGAGAGCGACCATGTCGTAGGACTTATTTTTTGTGAAATTAAACATATATTTGTGTAGACAAATTATATCAGAAAAAAAAGTGAGGGGAATTAAAAAAAGCAGGAGACCTAGGGGGTCCGCCTGCATGCTCTTTTGAAACTATACCACACCCACTGTGTGGCGAAACTTAGAAAAGTGAACAGTGTGATTACACACCGCACCGCAAGAATGGGCAAAGGATGCCTTTTTTCAAGCCAAAGGCGGAGCCTTTCCTCCCAGGAGTTTTTTTGTACGTTCATACCAAATTCATAATACATCACTTTTATAATTTTGTAAATATTTAATCGAAACATGCCTTCTTTTTAGCCGTGATATACTTTTAATCATGAAAACACTAAAAGAATATATTTTAGAAGCAAAAGCAGAGGGGAAGGCGGTTGGGCATTTCAATATTTCAAACCTTGAGGCTTTTCATGCAATCGTTCAGTCAGCCCGCGAACTCTCGCTTCCGGTTATTATCGGCCTCTCTGAAGGGGAAAGAGACTTTTTTGGAATAGAAGAAGCCGTAGCACTGGTAAAAGCTGCCAGAGAAAAAGAGGGGCTGCCAGTCTTTTTAAATGCGGATCACACATACTCAGTAGAAAGAGTAAAAGAAGCAATTGACGCTGGCTTTGATGCTGTCATTTTTGATGGAGCAAAGCTTACTCTCGAAGAAAATATCCAAAAAACAAAAGAGTGTGTTGAGTATACAAGAAGCTCGGGAAGGGAAGTCTTGGTTGAGGCAGAGCTCGGCTACATTGGACAGTCTTCAAAAATTCTTGATGGAGTGCCAGAAGGAATCGAGCTTACAAGTGCAGAAGATGCAGAGCGCTTTGTAAAAGAAACAGGAGTGAGTCTCTTTGCACCCGCTATTGGAAATATTCACGGCATGCTTCAGGGAGTTCCTGATCCTCGTCTCGATATTGAGAGAGTAAGAGAAATTGCAGAAAAGACCGGAGTGCCCCTTGTTTTGCACGGCGCTTCAGGGAACAGTAAAGAAGATGTTCAGGCTGCGATAAAAGCAGGGGTTTCTGTTGTGCATATAAACACAGAGCTTCGTGTCGCCTTTAAAGAGGGGCTTCAAAAAGGGCTTTCAGACTCTCCAAGAGAGGTGGCGCCCTACAAATACCTTGCAGAGAGTGTTGCCGAGATGAAAAACCTTGTCACTGAGAAGCTAAAAACCTTTAGTTTTCTCGGATAAGAGCCAAAAACGAAGGAATTTGATTTTTTAAAAATATCGTGTAATATACGGTCTATGGTAACGCTAGAAACAAAGAAAAGAGAATCAAACGAAAACCTTAGAAACCTCCGAGCAGAAGGCTTTATTCCTGCTGTATTTTACGGCCGAAAGCAGTCTCCTGTTTCTATTTCTGTAAAACAAAAGGATTTTGATAAGGTGTGGAAAGAAGCAGGTGAATCTACTGTGATTACTCTTTCTGGAGACGCTGGAAACCACGATGTGATGATTCATGATGTGGACCGAGACCCTCTTTCTGGTACTGTTAGACACGCAGATTTTTATGTTATCGAAAAAGGAAAGAAACTTCAGGTTTCTGTACCAGTTGAATTCGAAGGTGTATCTCCTGCAGTAAAAGAAAGCGGAGCTATCCTCGTAAAGGTGGTACACGAAGTTGAAGTAGAAGCCCTTCCAGAAAACCTACCACACGAACTTACAGTAGATATTTCTGCACTTGTTACCCTTGATTCAAACATTACAGCCGGAGATATTAAATTACCAAAAGGCGTTTCTCTTGTCACAAAACCAGAGGAAATTGTTGCATCAGTTGTTATGCCTAAAGAAGAGACAGATACACCAACTACTGTTGACTTGTCTGCAATTGAAGTAGAAAAGAAAGGAAAGGAAGCGAAAGAAGGAGAATCGACTGAAGCCTAAAGAAGCTTCGTTATGATCCATAAAAAACGATATAAACATTTTTTGATCTTTTTGTTTGCATTTGTCACAGTAGTCTCTGTGGCGTCTTTCGCGTTTGCTGAAACAGAAGATGAGCGAAAAGCAAGACTTCAAAAAGAGCTTGAGCAAATCGAAAGAGAAATCAAAGAGCAACAAAATATTCTTTCAACAAAGCAACAGGAAGGAGCCTCTATTTCACGGGATATTGCAATTCTGAACGCAAAAATAAAAGAAGCCCAGCTAAAAATCCAGAAGCACAACCTTGCGATCGAAAGGCTAGGGAAAGATATTGTTGTAAAAACAAAAACTATTGCTTCCCTCGATCAAAATATTGATCAGGGTAAAGAGTCTCTTGCTCAAATTATGCGACGGACTCGGGAGCTCGATGATTTTTCTCTCCCTGAGCTTCTCCTTGGGACAGAGAGTTTTTCTGAGTCTATTGCTGATGCTGAACTTTTTCTTTCTCTTGAAAACTCGATGAAAGAAACCTTTACTGAACTTCGTGACACAAAAAGATCAAATGAAGAGGAACGGGAAAATCTAGGTGAGAAAAGAAATCAAGAGATTGATACAAGGGTAAACGTTGAGCAAGAAAAAAAGACCATCGAAAAAGCTGAAGCAGAAAAGAAAAGACTTCTTTCTCTTAACCAAGCAGAGCAGGCGGGGTACCAAAAAGTGATTGCCGACAAAGCAAAAAGAGCAGCTGAAATTCGAGCAGCACTTTTCTCACTTCGTGATGCCGCTGCTATTCCTTTTGGAGACGCACTCGACTTTGCAAAGAAAGCTTCTAAGTCTACTGGGGTTAGGCCAGCACTTATTCTTGCGATTTTGACACAAGAAAGTAACCTTGGAGCCAATGTGGGAAGTTGTTATCTTTCAAATTCTGAAACCGGTGCGGGAATCCGTGTCACAACAGGGGTAGAAATTGCAAATGTGATGAAGCCAACTCGTGATGTTGCACCGTTTCTTTCAATTACAAAAGAGCTTGGAAGGGACCCTTATAAGACACGAGTTTCATGCCCATTTACTGTAGGCTACGGAGGAGCGATGGGACCGTCGCAGTTTATTCCTTCTACATGGATGCTCTTTAAGACAAGAATTGAGAAAATTAGTGGAGACAGCGTTGCTGATCCTTGGAAGCCAGAGCATGCAATTACAGCAACTTCACTCTATATGGCTGATTTAGGCGCAATTTCTGGGTCTTACACAGCAGAGCGAAATGCAGCCTGCAAGTACTATTCGGGACGACCTTGTTCGGGTACAGGAAACACTTTTTACGGAGACCAAGTTATGGCAAAAGCCCAGACAATCCAGGCAAATATCGACTTTCTTGACGGAAAATAGCCTTCAGCAGAGCCTACTTGCAGAAAATCGGAAAATCTGTTAGATTTAGCCCTATATGAAAAAAGACATTCATCCAGACAATTATAGACCAGTCATCTTCGAAGATTCCACAGTCGGAGCGCGATTTCTTATTTCTTCTATTGTAGCAACAAAAGAAACAGGAAAGTGGGAAGATGGAAAAGAATATCCTCTAGTAAAAGTTGAAATTTCTAGCGCATCACACCCATTCTATACAGGAACAGAAAATATTATCGACACTGCAGGACGAATCGATAAGTTCAAGGCAAGAGCTGGAAAAAAATCTAAATAAATTACTCCGCAAAAACCTCAAGTAAAAGCACTTGGGGCTTTTGATTTTATGGACACAAAAGAAATAGAACAGTACAAAGAAAATCCAAAAACTCGTTTCCTTGCCGAGGAGGTTTTGAGGCTTTTGAAAGAAGAGGAATCTGTAGGCGCCATGAAAGATGGGTCCCCAGAAATGGAGGCACTTTGCGCCGAAGAAATGAAAAATATAACTATTCAAAAAGATGCTCTCCTTGCACAAATGAAGGAAATTACTGAAGCAGAAAAAATTGAGGAAGAGTTTCCAAATGAGATTATTCTTGAAGTTCGGGCAGGTGCTGGTGGAGAAGAGGCATCTCTTTTCGCGGAGGAACTTTCTGCAATGTACAAGGCGTATGCTCTTGCAAACAGCTGGACCTGGGAAGTAATAAGCGAGTCAAAGAGTGAAGCTGGAGGTTATAAAGAGGCATCTTTTGAAATTCATGGAAGAGGTGTGTACAAGATTCTCCAGTATGAGACGGGAGTACATAGAGTGCAAAGAGTTCCTGCAACTGAAAAGTCAGGAAGAATTCATACATCAACTGCGTCTGTGGCAATCCTTCCTATTCGAAAAAAGACAAAGATAGAAATAAAAGAGTCAGACCTTGATATAGAGTTCTCTAGATCAGGTGGTGCAGGAGGACAAAACGTAAACAAGGTAGAAACAGCGGTGCGCCTTATTCACAAACCCACGGGAATTGATGTTAGGTGTACTTCGGAGCGAAGTCAGCTTAAAAACAGGGAGAAAGCGATGTCTATTCTCATTGCGAAACTTGAGCAACAAGAAGAGCAAAAAGAAGCTGCTAAGTTTTCTGCGAATAGAAAGGGTCAAATTGGAACAGGAGACAGAAGCGAGAAGATTCGAACATACAATTTTCTTCAAGACAGGATCACAGACCATCGTATAAAACAGAGTTGGCACAGTATTTTCAATATTTTAGCAGGGAAACTTGACCCAATAGTCGAAGCGCTTGCAAACGCTGAGTCTTTTGAGGCAGGAGAGGGTGAGGAAGATTAAGAGACTCTAAGGGTTGCAAAATCAAAAAACCCTGGTAAAATAGCCTAATATGTCAGTAAAAAAAGCAGAAATGTCAGCAGATATACAAGAAATGTTTAAAGCAGGGGCTCATTTTGCCTTTTCTAAGGCAAGACGACACCCTACTTTTAAAAAGGTTATTTTCGGTGCTAAAAATGGTACTGAAATCATCGATCTCGAGAAAACAGAAGAGATGCTTAGGAAGGTAGAAGAGTTTATTGCCTCACTTCCAAAAGAAAAGAGACTAGCTCTTTTTGTTACTTCTAAAAGCGAAGCAAAAGACATTGTTCGAAACGCTGCAGAGCGAGCGGGACTTCCTTTTGTGTCTGGTAGATGGATTGGAGGAACTCTTACAAACTTTGAACAGACAAAAAAGCGAGTGTCAAAGCTTGAGGATCTAAATCAAAGGAAAGCAAAGAACGAGCTTACAAAATACACAAAGAAAGAACGACTTCTCATTGATAGAGAGATTGAAAACCTGGAGAAGAATTTCGGGGGACTTCGATCTCTAAACCGACTTCCTGACCTTCTTTTTGTTATCGACTCAAAGAAAGAAGATATTGCAGTGACTGAAGCAAAGAAAATGAATATTCCAGTTATTGCACTTGCTTCAAGCGACTGCGATCTTTCAAAAGTAAACTACGCAATTGCTGCAAATGATACAGCAAGGGCGAGTGTCGCATTCTTTACAGACAAGATTGTAAACGCACTCAAATAAAATAATTAAAAGTTTTTGTTCATTTAATACTATGATTTCAACCGAGCAAGTAAAAGAATTAAGAGACAAGACAGGTATCTCAATTATGCAGTGCCGAAAAGCACTTGAAGATGCAGGAGGAGATATTGAAAAAGCTCTTGTAATCCTCCGAAAAAAAGGAGCGGAAATTGCCGGAAAAAAATCTGATAGAACTCTAGGAGCGGGGGTGGTCCAAGCTTATATTCACAGCACAGGTTCAGTGGGAGCAATGGTAGAACTTTGGTGCGAAACTGATTTCGTTGCAAAAAATGAAGAGTTTAAGACTCTTGCAAAAGATATAGCAATGCATATTGCTGCTACTTCTCCTCTTTATCTTACTTCTGACCAAATTCCAGAAGATGCGAAAGAAAAAGCAAAAGAGGTTTTCCAAAAAGAAGTTGAAGGAAAACCAGAGAACATGAAAGAAACAATCCTTAAAGGAAAGCTCGATGCTTACTTTAAAGACATGGTTCTTCTTGATCAACCATTTGTGAAGAACCCAGACATCACAATTGGAGGACTTCTTGAAGGTGCTGTCCAGAAATTCGGCGAAAAGACTGAAATCGGTAAATTCGCACGCTTTTCGACTGGAGCATAAATATGATTTTTGCAATTACAATTTTTAGCGTTTCACTTCTTGTTATTGTCTTTATGATACTTAACCGGTATCGAGAGTTAACAGCAGGAAAAGCTTTTATTCCTCTTCACTTTAATGCTGATGAGAAGATAAAAGTGTGTGTTGGAAATGTGTGTGTCTTTGCAAAAGAGTATCCAAAGTATGTCGGAAAGCAGGGACTTTACTTTACGGTAAAGAAAAGTATTATAGTGGGAGAGCAACTCAAGAAGGTTATTCGACCTCGAATTGCGCACATAATTGACGCAGTAAAAGGGAAGGATATTCCAAAGAATAGAGGAGCGGTTTCTTTTTTCCTTACATCAGTAAAAGAGCACGCAGAAAGCCTTAAAAAATAACACGCCGCTTTAGCTCAGTTGGTAGAGCAACAGTTTTGTAAACTGTGGGTCCTCGGTTCAAGCCCGAGAAGCGGCTCCAAAAAAAAACAAAAACCTCCCATGCGGGAGGTTTTTGTTTTTTTGTAGAAGAATACTTAGTCATGGGCTATTAAATTAAAAAAACAAACTGTGTTAATATAGTTTTGACTAATTGTACTAAGTTTAATTAGAAACTTTATGAAATTCAGTCTGATAATTCCAACCTATAACGAAAAAGAAAATGTTCTAAAGCTCGTCTCTCAAATAAAAGAGCAATTTCAAAAAGAGCAAATTGACGGAGAGATGATTTTTGTAGATGATAATTCACCTGACGGTACAGGTGAAGTTTTAGAGAGGTTAAAAAAAGATAATCAAAATCTAGAGGTGATTCATAGGGAAGGAAAATTAGGACTTTCGTCTGCTGTTACAGATGGTTTTAAGATTGCAAAAGGCGATATTGTAGGAGTTATGGATGCAGATTTAAGCCATCCCGCTCAAAAGATAGGAGAGATGTATCATGTAGTAAAAAGTGGTGCAGATTTAGTTATTGGAAGCAGGTATGTAAAAGGAGGGAGAATAGAGGGTTGGAATTTGTATAGAAAAATTCTATCGAAGGGAGCAACTCTTTTAGCGAGGGTTTTTGTAAATACAAAAGATCCTATGTCAGGGTTTTTTATGATCAAAAGAGAATTTGTTATGAGTAAAGAAATAAATCCAAAAGGTTTTAAGATTTTGCTCGAACTTTTAATAAAGCTTAATTGCAGAAAAATAGTAGAAGTTCCTATCACTTTTACAAATCGCACAGTAGGTAAAAGCAAGGCGGGAGCAAAGGAAATTATTTATTATCTACAAAATTTGATAAAGTACCTTCCATATAAAAAAGAAGTTATATTGCAGTTTTTTAAATTTGCATTTGTGGGACTTATTGGAACTATTGTGAATGTGTCTATAATGTATACACTAACTGAATACTTAGGCGTCTACTATGTAATTTCAGCCTTCTTTGCTTTCTGTATTGCCGTCACAGTGAACTTTATTTTTAATAAAGTGTGGACTTTCAGGGAAAAGATACAGGACAGAATAATAAAAGAATATAATATCTTTTTTCTCGTTAGTTTGTCAGCATTATCTGTAAATTTACTTTTTCTTTATATATTTACTGAGTTTTTAGGAATCTACTACATCATTTCGCAGATTATAGCTATTGGAATCTCACTAATGATAAACTTTATTGGAAACAAGATATGGACTTTTCAGAAATGATTAAAGGTATAAAGCAAAAGATTTTGGCAATTGATAGGACGGACAGGTTAGTCGTTTTAGTATTAGCTTTTTCATTTCTACTAAGAATTGGATTTACGCTTTATTCGCCCCTGCGTGGATGGGACGAAACTGTCTATTTGAATTTAGGTCATGATTTAAGTAGATATCCTTTATTTTATTCTTTGCAAAATAGTAAGTGGAATGACTTCATACCATCTTCAGACGTAGTTTATGGCTGGCCAAACATTGGATTTCGTGCCCCTCTCTTACCTTATATTCTTTCGATTTTTTATGTTTTCAAATTAAATTTCCTAATCCAATTAATTATTCCTTTTTTTGGTACTGCCAGTGTACTTTTGGTGTATGTTTTTGGAAAAAAACTATTTAATAAAAAAATAGGATTATCTTCAGCAATTTTGTTTTCATTAGTACCAATTCATGTGTTGTACAGCGGAAAGATCTGGACCGATCCTCTTGTTGTTTTCTTTTTACTACTCACTTTTATTAGTTTTTGGGAGGGGTATGAAAAAGAAAAGAAGAAACACAAGGTTTTGTTTGGATTATTTCTAGCATTGTCGCTGTACGCACGCTATACAACGTTATGGATAATTCCTATATTTCTATTTTATTTCCTTATTAGAGATAAGTCATTAAAGTTCTTGAAAGACAAATATCTATGGCTTGCAGTAGGAGCTTTTCTTTTGACATTACTTCCGTGGTTTATATATGGTTTAAAATATTATGGCAATATATTTGGAGCATTTCTACACGGTTTTAAGGCGGCAGGTTATTGGGGAGGGGTGCAGTCATGGAACTTCTTTTTTATAAATTCATGGCAAATCTTTTCTGCCCTTGGAATATTTTTCTTATTTTCTTTACTTTTTATTTTTATAAAAAAAGAGTTTCTTAAAAAAGAAATTTATTTTCTTTTAACTTGGATAATTTTCTTTTATCTTATGCTAATGTATATGCCTCATAAGGAAGAAAGATTTATTATGCCCATTGTCCCGGCTATGTGTATTCTTACTGGTTTTTTTATGAGTAAGCTTGGAAAGTTTAAAAAAATTATCTTTGGACTATTATGCGCTATTTTGATAGTGTCGCTTTGGAGTATGTTTAAAACCGAGTATCAAAATTCCGTCTCAGGGGGAAATCTGTGTTTCTCTGAAGGAAATAAATTTTTAGGAGACGAATCAATTGATAAAAATTCTCTTATAATAACCAATCAATTACCAATTGTTCATTATTACACCCAAAAAGAAGTGCGTCTGTACCCGGACCCATGGGACCTAACAATATTTAAAAATGTTTTAAGTGGTACTTACGGCGACAGGAAGGTATATATATTCTTTGCGAACTACGACATGACAAATCAGAAGATTAATGAAGATTTAAATAGCAATTTCAAAAAAGTCTACGAATGTTCAAAAGGGTGGGGAAACTCTTTCATTTATGAATATTAATAAACATAGAGACCTCTTAGCTAAAACAAAAACCTCCCTTGTGGGAGGTTTTTGTTTTAGCTATTTCTTTGTTGTGGTAGCTGCTTTTTCTTTTGATTCTAGTTCTGTCTGTAGAGTCTTTATCTCGGGAACGGTTTTTTCCATCTCTTCAAGAGTTGTAAAAGGACCGTATTTCTTTCCTCCGATAATGAGTGTCGGGTAAGTATCTACTTTTAGAGTCTTCATAAAAGAAGATAGTGCAGAAAGGCCAAGGCTTCCGTCAAAAGAGTAAATCTTTAGTTCGGGGTATTTTTTTCGAAGTGCATCAACAATAAAGCCTTGTTTAATACATTCGTCACAGCCGTTTCCATAAAAGTACATCGCGATAACCATTTTTTGCTTACACTTTTCGGCTACTTTTTTTGAAAGGAGGTAGTCTTTGATTTGAAGGAGAGAGTAGTATTTCTTTAGATTTTCGATTTCTCCTTTATTTGAATTGATATTGTTTTCACCATATGAGATTCGAGTAGCAATTTCGTTTAGCTCGTGAGCGAGGGTAATATCGCTACCATCAGTACAAGTAACATCTGAAAGAAGAGAGAACTCTGTTTCAGAAGATAGAATGTTAATAGAGATTGCGTCTTGAATCTGCTTTATCTCATACATTCGTTTATTGTTTAAATAATTATTTGTATAGAGAGCGGTACCAAAAATTGCTCCTGTTATAAGGAATGCAATAAGGTATTTTCTCCAATCAACATGTCTGTTTTGGTTTTCCATAGTTTTTATCGCCATGAGGCGTCTTTTCCAATTATATTATTATAAATTGCTTTTACTAGCCATATTGGTGTAAGGCTCCCGTATAATAGGATAAAATAAATTGCTTCAAAAGAAAATGTCCATTTTCCTGTAGCCATTTTTTGCCCCAGATGGATAAGGTAAACACTAAGAATAATTGAAAAAATTGCAAGCATAGAAAATGCGCTGTTATTAAAGAAGAACCAATTAATTTCTCCAAACTTTGGCAACGAAAATCCTACAACTTGAAAACGAACAATATGCTCCCAGACTTTGTGAAGTATTCTCCAGAGATTTATAAGGACAAACCCAATTGAAATAGTTGTACTAAAGATAGTAAATGGAAGAACAACAAGTCCTAGGTCTCCATACTTTCTGTTAAATACCATGTGTCTGTAATCTATAATGTTTCCAATAAACCCACCTACCCACCTTACTCGCTGTTTATATAGTTTTTTAAATGTGTCTGGCCCCACAGTGTAAACAAGAGCTCCTTCAGCGTTCGCTATCTTTAGGCCATGCTTTTGTAGGCGCATCGCCATTTCCATATCTTCTGTATTGTGTGCATGCCTGTACCCGCCGACTTTATCAAATACTTCTGTTCTAAAAAACGAGAAGGGTCCAGGGGTAACGTGCAGAGACCCAATTTGAGCAAGCAATTTTCGCGTAAAATTTCCATAGTTGTACTCTGATTTTTGAAGCTTTTGTATAAAAGTGTTTGGAGTATGAATTACCATGCTTGGAGTCACAGCCATGGTCTTTGGGTCTTTAAATTCTGCGACTATTCTGCGCAAAGCTCCCGGCATAACAAAGGAGTCAGCGTCGAGACAGCCAATAAAGGGAGTAGTGCATTTCTCGATTGCAAAGTTGAGAGCGGTGTACTTTCCACCATTTTCTTTTTTGTATACTTCAATCATAGGGTTTTCTTTGTAGGGTAGGAGGGCGTTTTGTGATCCGTCTGTTGAACCATCGTCAATAACCATTATTCGCATCATATCCCTCGGGTAATCAAGTGCAAGGAGGGAATCAAGGGTTCCTGCAATAGTCTTTTCCTCGTTGTAGCAAGGTACAACAATTGTGACAGGAGGAGTGTACTCCTCTTCGTCATTCCATAGGCTTTGTTTCTTCTCTAAGAGGGAAATTAAAAGAAAAACCTCGAAGTAGAGGGTTATAAAGATAACAAAATAATTGAAGAATAGGGTTACATCTGCCACACTGTGATTATACATCACTTTTGACGATTTTGGAAGTCGTCTTTAAATTATCCCAAAGTTTGGTAGACTAGAGAAAATGGAAGAAAAAAAAGGACGACCACACATAATTACACAGGCGATAGACGATATTATAAGGATAATGTCTAAAATTGGCTTTTCGACTGTATCGGGTCCTGAAGCAGAAAGTGAGTGGTATAACTTTGATGCTCTCAACATTCCTTCTGATCACCCTGCGCGAGATATGCAGGATACTTTTTGGCTAAGTGGCGGATCGGGAACCAAAGACAAAAATAGCAAAGACCTCCTTCGGACACATACTTCACCTGTTCAAATTAGGTACCTAGAAAAGCACGGCGCACCCTGCGCAATTATCGTGCCTGGGAAGGTGTACAGAAACGAAGCGACAGACGCGACGCATGAAGCGCAGTTCTACCAGGTTGAAGGGCTCTTTGTTGCAGAAAAAGTCTCAATGGCAGAACTCAAAGGAACTCTTCTTCACTTGTTTAAAGGATATTTTGGAGAAGATGTAGAGATAATCTTTAGACCATCTTTTTTTCCTTTTGTTGAGCCGGGGGTAGAAGTTGCAATGAAATGGAAAGGAAAGACACTTGAAATGATGGGAGCTGGACTCGTGCATCCAAATGTACTTCGCAATGCTGGGATTGATCCAGAAAAATACCAAGGTTTTGCGTTTGGTGGAGGAATTGACCGAATGGTGATGCTAAAGTACGGAATCGATGATATTCGAATGATTTATAGTGGCGACCTTCGGCTTGTTAATCAGTTTTAGAAAGAAAAGAGTAGAAAGTTAAAAGTAGAAAGTAGAAAGGAAAATGAATAAAAAAATAAACATAGTTGCTGGCATCATTATTGTTTTAGGATTATTTTTGATTATTTCTAGTTACAGAAAAGATAATAACGAAACTGAAAGAGTTGGTAAAGTAAAATCATTTGATAGTTTTAGTAAGGAAGAACTCAAACAAAAATACGCTAAAAACTTGGTGGAATTAAATCTATGGAGCTCAAACGGTAATGGACCACTTCCAGTTGTTACTTTTTCAAACAAACCGTATGTATTTTTCTATGCAAATAATGGATTTGAAAATCAATCATATATTGAGAAATATGATTTTAATGCCGATACAATTAAGAATCTAGACACTGGTTACCTTGGCAGAGCACAATTTTCCGAGAAAATTTTTACGGATAATATGGAAGTAAGCCCTCTCGGTAGTTATAACGAAATAATGCTACTAGGTTTTGATGGCGATAAATTAGTTTTTTGGGACCATGAAAATGGTGATACGCCAGGACCATGTTCGGATGCATGGATTGATAGAGCAGATAGACTCTATTATATTGTGCCAAATCAATATAAAGGAGAGAGTTTAAAAAAGAACAAATATATTATTTCAGAAGAGCAAAGACTGAAGAAAGCGAAAGAAAAAGAAGGGTGTATGAAAAATAATGAATAATTAATTAACTTCATATGAAAGTCTCGTATAATTTACTACAAACATTTTTTGAAAAACCTCTTCCTCAAGTTGAGGCTGTTGTTTCTCTTTTTGAAAAACATCTTGCAGAAGTAGAAAGTACAGAAGAAAAAAATGGAGATAGTGTGATTGATATAAACATTTTGCCTGACCGAGCTGCGTACGCGCTCTCTCACATGGGAATTGCTTACGAGCTTTCACTTCTCCTTCAGGATAATTCACTCCGCAGGGTGGTATCAAGTAATACACTTTCTGAAACAGGAGATTTCTCAGTAAAACTCCAGAGCTCTCTTTGTGACAAATATATAGCACTCGGTATTAAAAATATTCCCGAGGATGTAGAGACTCCAGAGAAAATAAAAAAAGTTTTGGATGCGCTGGGGCAGAGGAGTATTAACTTTCTAGTGGACATAGCAAACTTTGTCATGCTTGAAATGGGGCAACCTCTCCATGTTTTTGATAAAGAAAAAATTGAAGGCGGATTAGTTATCCGCACTGCAAATGAGGGAGAAAAAATAACAACACTCGACGGAAGGGAAGTTACCTTCCAGGGAAGTGAGCTTGTTATAGCAGATGAAACTGCCCCTCTTGCAATTGCAGGAATAAAAGGGGGAAAGAAAGCAGAGGTAAAGACAGGATGCAGAGAAATAGTGCTTGAAGCAGCACATTTTGACGCTTCTTCAGTTCGCAAGACTTCAACCCTTGTTCAAATTAAGACCGATGCGTCAAAGCGGTTTGAAAATAAAATAGATGTTGCATATGCTATGCGCGGAGCTCTTCGGTTTTTTGAGCTTCTTAAGGAGGTCCTCCCCACTACTGAAATTTCTTTCTTTAAAGAAGTGGGTGGTGGTGAATCAAAGCAAAGTACTGTTTCGTTTACGTTAGATTTTCTTCAAAACAAATTAGGAAGAGATGTAACTGGAGAGAGTGTGAAAACAATTCTACAAAAAATGAGTCTTCAGTTCAAAGAAGAAAATTCTACTTTTACGGTAACAGTTCCAGTAGAGAGAAAGGATCTTTGTATTCCAGAAGATTTTACAGACGAAATCGGCCGCCTCCTCGGGTACGATTCTCTAGAAGCGAAACTTCCAGAGGTTACTTTTAAGGTAGAGTCCGACAAAATTTTTAACCTGGGGGCAAAAGCGCGAAACTTTTTTATGGAAAGAGGTTTTTCAGAAGTGCTCACACATGCGCTCGGTGAAGCGGGCGAGTTTGCTCTTAAAAATCCTCTCGCATCAGACAAAGCTTTTCTTCGCACCAACCTCACATCTGCGATAAAAACAAAAATTGCAGAGAACCTTTTGAACGCGGACCTCCTTGGTTTGTCAAAAATAAAAATCTTTGAAATCGGTAAAGTCTTTCGTGATGGAAGGGAATTTAATACACTCGCTGCTGGTATTGGAGTAAAAAAAACAGGAAAACAAAATTCACCTAACGAAGAAATTAAAACAATTCGTGATGAGTTCGTTCTTTTCTTTGGTTCAAAAGCGCAAACACTTTGCACGATAGACGACACTGGGGGGCTTATTATGCTTTCAAATAAACAAATCGGAACAATAAACAATGAAGATGGAATATTTGAAATTGATTTCGATGCCTTTACAGAGCAGTTAGAAAATGAAGTTGAACTCCTCTCGTATGAAAAAAAGAATGTCAAAATGAGCCCGATTTCAGTTTACCCATTTATATCAAGAGATGTTGCTTTCTTTGTTCCTGCGGGTAGTCTACTAAACCCTGAAGAAATTTTGAGACAGAAAGCAGGAATCTTACTTCAAAGACTTGATCTTTTTGATAGATTTGAAAAGAAGAATAAAGAAACAGGAGAATTAGAGAAAGTGTCTTTTGGCTACAGGCTCGTATTTCAATCGTTTGAAAGGACTCTTACCGAGGCAGAAATTGAGCCAATAATGCAGGAGGTGTACGATGCACTAAAGGCAGAAGGTCTCGAAGTGAGATAAATTACTACCTATTGAGGAGGTAAGTTTTTAATGAAAATATAAGCAAAAGAACCTCTTGTCAATGTTTGAAAGACCTAAAAAATGATAGAATAAAACCTATGGCAAAAAGCAAAGAAAACAGTAATTACGGAGCGGATCAGATTACAGTCCTCGAGGGTCTTGAACCAGTTCGAAAGCGACCAGGAATGTACATTGGTACAACTGGTCCCGACGGATTTCACCACCTCGTCTGGGAAATTTTTGATAACTCTCGTGATGAAGCGATGGGTGGCTTTGCTGATTCTATTGAAGTAGTTCTCCTTCCAAACAACAGGGTTCGAGTAGCAGACAACGGACGAGGAATTCCTGTTGATGTTCACTCAAAAACAAAAGTGTCTGCTCTTGAGACAATCATGACAACACTTCATGCCGGAGGAAAATTCGGGGGTGAAGGATACAAAGTATCAGGAGGTCTTCACGGGGTGGGAGCTTCTGTGGTAAACGCACTCTCTACACTCTGCCGAGTAGATGTTTTTCGAGATGGAGGTCACTATATGCAGGAGTATGCGACAGGAAAAAGAAAAGCTGCAGTAAAAAAACTTGGAAGCGCAAAACAGACAGGTACTGTTGTTACTTTTGAACCCGATGAAATTATTTTCGGAAAACAAGATTACGATTTTAAACGAATTGTGTCGCACATGCGACAACAGGCATACCTTGTAAAAGATCTTCGAATTAGCGTTATAGATGCGAGAGAAGTTCCACCTATTAAAAATCAGGAGGATGTACACTACTTTAAAGAGCTTGGAGTAGAGGCGCCTTCGTATTCTTTTTATTTTGAAGGAGGACTTGCTTCACTTATTCGGTTCAATAACCAGTTTCAAAAGCCAATACACAAAAATATTTTTTATGTCCAGAAAAAGGTAGAAGGTGTTGAAGATGTAGAGATTGCTCTTCAGTATGTTGATGACATCTCTGCGCGAATTACAGGTTTCGCAAACAATATTTACAACCCAGAAGGAGGAACGCATATTACAGGTTTTAAAACTGCACTTACTCGTACTTTAAACACCTATGCAAAAAAGAATGGTTCTGCAAAAGACGAGGGGGATTCGTTTACGGGGGACGATGTTCTCGAAGGACTTACTTGCGTTGTATCTGTAAAGCTCAGAGAGATTCAGTTTGAAGGACAAACAAAAGCAAAGCTCGGAAGTATGGAGGCGCAAGGAGCAGTTGCGTCAGTTTTTGGTGAAGCATTTTCAGAATTTCTTGAGGAAAATCCAGATGATGCGAAAGCAATAATTGGAAAAGTTGTGCTTGCAATGAAGGCTCGAAAAGCTGCAAAAGCTGCAAAAGATTCTATCCTTCGAAAAGGAGCACTTGAAGGAATGACGCTTCCAGGAAAACTTGCAGACTGTCAGAGCAAAGATGCGAGCGAATCAGAACTCTTTATTGTGGAGGGAGACTCAGCGGGAGGTACAGCAAAGACAGGGCGAGACCGAAGAACACAAGCCATCTTGCCACTTCGAGGTAAAATCCTAAACATCGAAAGAGCTCGTCTCGATAAAATGCTTTCATCAGAGCAAATCACAAACCTTGTGATTGCGCTTGGTACTGGAATTGGAGACATATTTAATATTGAAAAGCTACGCTACCACAAAATTATTATTGCAACTGATGCGGATGTTGACGGAGCGCACATTCGAACACTTCTTCTTACTCTTTTCTACAGACATTTTAGAAGCCTTATAGAAAGTGGATTTATCTATGTTGCTCAGCCTCCTCTATATAAACTAAAACTAGGAAAAGAAATTCACTATTTCTATTCTGAAGAAGAAAAGGAAATATTTCTAAAAGAGAGAAAACTTTCTGTTGCTGATGGTGGAGAAGAGAGTGAAACTGAAGCAGGTGAAGAAGAGGGAGAAGAAAAAGACACACCAGAGAAAAAGAAAAAAGTAACAATTCAGCGATACAAAGGTCTTGGAGAAATGAACGCAGAGGAGCTTGCAGAAACTACTATGGAACGAAAAAACAGAGTCCTAAAGCAGGTAAGTGTAGAAGATGCTGCAGCAGCGGACAAAGTCATTGATATTCTTATGGGTAACGATGTGCCGTCTCGAAAGAGTTTTATTCAATCGAACGCAAAGCTTGCAAACCTTGATATCTAAACTAAAACAAAAAGCCCCGCGCTTCGCGCGGGGCTTTTTGTTTTAGTTATCAATATCGATTGTTTCTGAGTCTGTGTTGTTGTTTTCGTTTGATTCTCGAATATCACCATCAGGATCTACCTTTATTCGAATTCGACTAGAACCAGAGTCTGGATTTTCTACCACGAGAACAAATTCTCGTTTTTCTCCAGGAGCGAGCGATGAATAGTTTGGAGATGAATAGGTATCATCATCTCGTGAAGGAAGCTCAGCCTCAAAAGAAAATCGTCCGCTTTGAGTTCCACCAATGTTTTCGATTTCAAAACGAACTGCGATTTCATCGCTTTCGTCAAAATTGTTTGTGTAGTATATGCTCCCGTTTCCATTGGAAATTCCAACTCCCGTAATTCGGACAGTAAGGTCAGCTCGTCCATTGTTTCCAGAAGAGCTACCATTTCCGTCGAGTGGTACCACAAGCTGATTGTTAGAAGGATTTGCATCATTATTGTTTGATGCGGTGAGTACAAGGTCACCGTTTCCGTCGTATGAATCGAAACCAATTACCATTTCGTAAACACTTCCTGGTGTAAGTGATGGCTGGTACCCAGAAGTGTAAGATCTGTCGGCTGCGTTTGAAGAAGGAATTTGTGCGTTAAGTACCCAAAGTCCAGAAGAGCGCGTTCCAATGTTTGTTACTTGGAACCGTGCTGTTATTCTATCTCCACTGTAAATATTAGAAGTAGATTTATTGTTTCCTGTCTGTCTGTCAGTGACATATACATTTGTAAGGACAAGCCTTAGATCAGGGTTTCCTGTTTCAGCGCCAGTGTATGATGTTCCATATCCTCCAGAAGAAGAAGTGTTTCCACCCCATCCTGTTCCACCAGTTGTAGTTTTAGGTGGAGTTTTGGTTGTATCTTTTGAACCAGCGCCTGAGTTTGTTGATGTTGCGGTTCCTGTGCTTGGATTTGGGTTAGAGTAATCGGGTGTGTAGTCACCAGGTGCAGAGTCATTACCGCTACCTTTTGGAAATACATCTACTGAACTCGCATTACTTACAATAACTTTGTTTTCAAGTTTGTCTGTAACAGAGATTACGAAAGGAAGTTCTTCTTTTTCTGAAAGAAGAGAAGTAACCACAAAAGGAAAAGACCCTTCTGGAGTGTTTGGAAGAGGGAAGACAGTATCACAAATAACAGGCTTCATGCCGTTTGTTGATTTGTATTCAACTGTTATACCAGAGACACATTTAAAGCTAACGCTTCGATAAACTTCGTTTTCGTATTCTTTTCCTTTCCAAGTAACAGAAAAAGAATCTTCACTTCGAACTGAAGATTTGTTTGTTCCAACAGCGAGGTTGCTTCCTCCTTGTCCAAGAAAGACTGCTGCACCAGAAATTTTAGAAATTGCCTTTGGAACAAGTTTTACAATCGCAATACTCGCAATAAGAAGCACGATTAAAATACCTGCTATTACAATCCATTTGATTATTTTTGAAGAGAAACCCTCGTTTTCAGATTCGTCCGCCCCGTGCGAGTCGCTCACATCGTGAGTGCCATGAACTCCTCCTTCTACGATTTCAATATGGTGCTCTTCTGTTCGATGTTCTTCTGTATGCATATGTTTATTAGTTATTTACACATTATATACCTTTTTTAGCCTTATGTCAATATATTTATTGACTTAATATTTTATACCGTTGTATAATTAAAACTCAATGAAAAATAAGGAAAAACAAGAGATTTTTCGAATTCTGCGCTTCACTGGGCTCTTTTTCGCAATCTTTACTCTAAGCTTTAGTCTCCTTTATATTACAGGGATTGTTCCGAGTTCACTTCGGGAAGGAGAGAATTTTTTCGAGTTCCTTGAAAGGAAAACTTTAGCACCTGAAACTATTACAACTCCCTTTGAAACTCCAAAGGAAAAACCAGAGCTTCCAATTCATATTTCAGCACCGAGCGCGGGTATCGACTATAAAGTATTAAACCCTGAGAAGACCGACGTAGCAGTTCTTGATGCGTACCTCAAGGAGGGTGTTGTAAGGTATCCAACTTCCGGCAAACTTCCTGAAGGAAACATGCTTCTTTTTGGTCACAGCGCCGGAGATGACTACCCAAACAAAGTATATAAAGCTTTTAATGGTGTAAAAAAACTCCAAGAAGGAGACGAAGTTTATGTTGACTCTGAAAACTATCGCTATGTGTATGTAGTACAAAATACGCGTCTAGTGGACGCTACAAAGGAACTTATTGAGTTTAAAGAGGGTGTAAACATGGTGACACTTTCAACTTGCAATACCTTTGGAAAGAAGCAAGACAGGTATGTATCAGAAGCTGTTTTTAAAGAGAAACTCGCTTTTCAGAATAAATAGAAACTGATATAATTGAGACATGAGAATGATGAATCTTGTTGTTTCAAATATCACAAAAAAAACCGTATTACTTATAATTTTCACACTCTTTTTTGCACCTTCTTTTGCGAACGCGGCAGATTATTACTTTACTGACGCAGTAGACAGTGACTGGGGAAACACAAATAACTGGTTTTCTGATGTAGGTTTTACTATTCCTGCGGGAGGTACTCCTGGAGCCTCAGATGATGCCTATATTTATGCAGATGTAGACACATCAAGGGTTTCTTCTGTCTCAGTTCATGGACTTAATGTTATGAGTGGAACTATTACAGGAACTGCTTCATTTACTGTTACAACTGGTATTAATTTTCGGGGTAGTTCAATAAACAATAAAGACTACTTTGCACCAAACATCCACTTTTACGATACTTCGAGTAACAACACTACCATAAACCTTGTGGCGGAATTTCTCGACTCATCAGTAAACAATGTTGGCGCTAGTGTTCTGTCTACTACATACTTTAGGAATAACAGCCAAAATGGAGGAACAGTAGATTGGGGTAACGCGTACTTTTTTGATAATTCTGCAAACTTGGCATCTGCATGGGTGTCCCAAGCAGATTTTCGTGATCATTCTACAAATGCAAGCAATAGCTCTGGAAATTTTTCAGGTGGCGTATCGTTTTATGATTACAGCGAGCATACTGGACATGCATCAGGTAACGCTTTTTTTGGATGTACAGCACAAAACAATGGAACAGTAGATGGAACAATTTCGTATGACAATTGTGATGTTTATTTTTATGCAGGGAATACTAGTAGTGATTGGGATACACTTACAAGCTGGTGGCTCACAAAAGGAGTTGATCGATCTTTTAGTGATCAAGTTGTCCGTCTTCCAACTTCAAATGACCACGTATATATTTACGACAGTGTTTATAGCGGTTCGGGCGCTAAAACAGTAAATAGTCTCGAAGCATTTGATAGTTCAAATGTTGATTTGGGTTTGAATCTTGCTAGCTATGCGATTTTTAACGACTCCTCTAGTTTTACAGACCACACGATCAGTGTGGTCGGGGGGTCAATAACATTTAATGATAGTAGTTCAGTGTCTTCAGCTGTTCTCATTGGAGACTCACTTAGTATGGAAGAAAATTCTTCTCTTGATGAAGGGATTTCCGCAGTAACAATGGTTGGCGTTACCACAAAAGATTTGGGGTGCCACACAAATATTAATGAAGGGAATGGTTGGAGCGGTGCAGTAATGCACCCTTGTGTCTCTTCACCTTTAAATGGAACTTTTGGTACAGGGAGTACGATTCCGATTTATGTAAACTTTAACGAAAATCCAGACTTTCTTGTCTATACAAACTCAGGAGAAGTGCCGACTCTTACGCTCGACACAGGAAGCGGAACAACAGAAGTGCCATGCTCTAACTGTGATACGGCAACAAGTACATGGGTGTTCAATTACACCGTTCAGGCAGGGGACTCTTCAAGCGACCTTGATTATGAGGATTCTTCCGCACTTGATACGACGGGATTTACTATAAACTTTAACGCTTTTAGCACAGGTTCGCTTGCTGCTCTACCTAATCCGGTAGACAATGATTCACTTAGTGCAGAAAATGATATTGTTATAAATACCACCCCGCCAGTTATTTCTAGCGTCTCAAGTTCAACGACTGCAACAACAGCAACCATCTCTTGGACTACTGATGAAGCGGCATCTTCTTCAGTGCATTTTGGAACCACAACTTCTTACGGCACTGTTTCTACATCTTCAGGTATAACAACGCACACTGTAAACCTCACAGGACTTTCTGGAAGTACACTGTACCATTTTAGTGTGTACGCTTTTGATTTACTAAACAATCTTGCAACAACTACTGATTATACTTTTACAACCGGAGTTCTAGACTCTTCAGCTCCTGCTCTAGTTTCGTTTACTACAGCCTCACCGGACGGAACATATAGTTCAGGTCAAACAATCACAGTGCGTGCAACTTTTGATGAAAATGTGACATCGACCTCAACACTAACACTTCTTCTAAACTCAGGAGGAAGTGTCACACTTTCGTCTGTTTCAGGAAATGTGATTTCAGGAACTTATACAGTTTCTTCTTCTGATTCTGCAAGTGATCTCACTGTTTCGTCTATTATTTCAGCTTCTGTTGCGGATAGTCTATATAACACAAGTACTTCATATTCTGTTCCTTCTGCACCGAATAACCTAGGAGACAGTGCAAACATTGTCGTGCACACAGTATCTTCTGGTGGGGGAGGCGGGGGCGGAGGAATAACTACCAGTACAAAACCTAAGCAAAAAGATACTCCTACTACTCCTGCACTTCCGGTTTCTGCTCCAAACAATCCCGACAATCCAAATAATCCAAACTACGCACCAGTCTCTTGTGAGCCATATTTAACCGAGTATATTGAGTACGGAAAAACAAACTCAAAAACTGAAGTAGAAAAACTGCAAAATTTTCTTAATACATACGAAGGAGAAAAACTTTCTGTGACCGGAGTTTACGACACTCAAACATTTGAGGCTGTAAAACGGTTCCAAAGTAAAGAAGCATCAGTCCTTTCTTTTTGGGGACTGTCAAAACCAACTGGACGAGTGTATGTCTCAACAGTAAACAGAATTAACACAATCGTATGTACTGCAAAAAACAGCTTTGCCTGCCCATTTTTTACTTCTAATGATTATGCAAATCTCGGAGCGAAAGGGGAAGGTGTATTTAAGATAAAACAATTTTTGAACTTTGTTGCCGGAGAAAAGCTTAGTTTTGCTGAAGTGAAATCTGAGAATGTGTACGACAATGCAGTTATGGATGCAGTAAAAAGGTTCCAAGCAAAATACAGTGAGAAGATTCTTTCGCCTTGGGGGGCAAAGACTCCGACGGGCCGCTGGTTTGAGTCAACAACAAAAGCAGCCAATGATGCTCTTGGCTGCTTCCTAGAAGTCCGCCTTTCAAATGGAAAAGTTTTGCAGTAGATTAACTTCTTTCTGCGATTTCTGTTTTTAGTTTAGAAACAGCTTCTTCTTTTGAAAGGACGAATTTTTCTGTGCGTCCTTCAAGAGTTACTTTACCTTCCGCAACTTCATTTTTACCAATAACGGCAATATAAGGAATTTTTTCTGTTTTTGCGTTCCTGATTTTTTTACCAAACGAGTCGCTACTTAGATCAAGCTCCACTCGAATATTTTCTGCCTCAAGATTCCTCGCAAACTCTTTTGCGTACTCTACTTCGTTGTCTCCAATTGGAACAACTTTAACTTGGACAGGGGAGAGCCAGAGAGGGAAAACTCCAGCGTAGTGTTCAATAATGACAGAGAGAAATCTTTCGATTGAACCCATGATTGCTACGTGGAACATTGCAATGTTTTCTTTTTCACCCTTTTCATTTATACAGTAAAGACCAAAACGCTCAGGTTGAACAAAGTCGAGCTGAATTGTTGCTACTTGGTGTTTTCGTCCGATTGCATCGCTTGCCATGAAGTCGATTTTTGGACCATAAAACGCCGCTTCGCCTGGGCCATCAATATACTCACCTCCGTGACTTACTATTACTTTCCTTAACATCTCTTCTGCTAAGTCCCAATTCTTTTCTTCACCAAGATACTTTGATGCATCTTCTCCTCTTCTTGAAAGACGAGGAGTCAAAGTAAAGTTAAAAGTTTTGTAAAAGGTTGTGATGATGTCCCACACTGCGCTTGCCTCCTCTTCAATTTGGTTTATTCGGCAGAAAACATGTGCATCGTCTTGAGTGATTGAGAGCACTCGAGAAAGTCCAGCAAGTTCACCTGATTGTTCGTCACGGTATACCATAGTTGTCTCGCAGTATCTCTGAGGCATATCACGGTAGCTACGCATTTCTGCGTCAAAAATCTGAGTATGGTGCGGACAGTTCATAGGCTTCATTGCATAGAGGTGTTTTTCTCTTGTTTCAATTTTAAACAAGTCGTCTTTGTACTTGTCCCAGTGGCCAGATTTTTCGTAAAGGTCTTTTTTTGTAATGTGTGGGATCGCTACTTTTTTATAGCCATGTTTTTGTCTAAGTTCCCATACGAAGTCATTTAGCACTTCTCTGAGGATTGTTCCTTTCGGTGTCCACAGAGGAAGCCCAGGACCTACAAGATCAGAGAAAACAAAGAGACCTAGTTCTTTTCCAATTTTCTTGTGGTCCCTCTTTTTTGCTTCTTCAATTTGGTTTAGGTATGACTCAAGTTCTTCTTTTGTATCAAATGCAAGCCCGTAAATACGAGTAAGCATTTTGTTTTTCTCATCTCCTCTCCAGTATGCCCCTGCAACTCGAGATAGTGTGAACGAACCAGGGAGAATTTCTTTTGCTGGGTTTTCAGAGTGTCCACCTCGACAAAGGTCTGTAAAATCTCCGCATGTGTAGAGTGTGATTTCTTCACCTCGCTCCGCAATTTCTTTTATGAGTTCTTCTTTGTATACGTTTCCTTCAAAGTGTTTCAAGGCTTCTTCTTTTGAGACTGTGCGGTGAGAAAACTCTGTCCAATTCGAGAGATCTTTTTCCATTTGTCTTTGAAGCTCAGGAAGAACCTCATCTGAAATTTTCGTCTCACCAAAATCAATATCATAGTAAAAGCCGTTTTCAACAGCAGGGCCGAGGGTTAGTTTTGCCTCGGGGTATTTCTTTAAAACAGCAGACGCAAGCAGGTGTGCAAGAGTGTGCCTTTTATGTTCTATGTTTTGATTTGTTTCCATAGCAAAAGAGTAGCATATTTTCTCTATAAATAAAAAAGCTATCGGCCTTACAGCGATAGCGGTTTTTTGAAGGAAGCAACCACTTTCACGGCGTCAAAGGGACAGTCTTGGAGCCACACTAGCGAGACTTCAAATCCGTGCCGGTGCTTCATTAGAACACGATACAAGCTTCCTATTGAAGTTGCTTGAGGGTGTTCTAACAAAATTAACCCTTTGGCGCGCAAGCTTCTTACTGTGCGCACCTCCAAAAAAGTTAGTAAGACTCCGATCGGCCCCTCATGAATAAATAAGAAGGCAGAAATTGCCGTACTTGAAGAGCACATACAAAATAAAAACTACAGCACCTTCACTTTATTTGCAAGGATACTCACTTCACCATTTCGGTTCGAATAAGTTCCTTCGACTGCAACTACAGCATCCACTTTTATGTTTTTCTTTGCTTCTTCGTATACTTTTGGAAAGAAAACAGTTTCAACCGAGTTATCAAAATCAGTTATTTTTACAAACGCCATTGGGTCGCCTTTTTTTGTGCGGATTTCTTTTATTTCTGAAAGGAGTCCTACAACCATAACACTCTGTCCTTCCTTTGATCCTTCGAGCTTTTTTATCGAAACACCTTTAGCGTCAATCTTTTGTTTGTATTTTTCGAGTGGGTGCCCTGAAAGGAAAAGTCCGAGAAGTTCTTTTTCCCACCTAAGTTTATCGTCTGCCATATCGCCCACGGGTGCGCGCATATCAATTTTGTGAGTCCCTCCAGAAAGTGCACTAAAGAGTGAGTCTTGTCCTGAGTTCTTTGCGTGTTCTTTGTTGTATTCTAGGAGCAGGTCTAAGTTTTGGAAAAGTGTTACTCGGTCAAAGAGGGTATCGAGCGCACCGCATTTGATTAGTGATTCAAGAGACTTTTTGTTGAGGTTTCGGTCTTGGATCCGCTCTAGGAAATTTTCAATGCTTGTAAATCGTCCACCGCGTTTTCTTTCTTCGATAATAAACTCCGCAATTCCTTCACCAAAGTTTTTGATTGTTGTGAGTCCAAAACGAATTTTTTCTTTTCCATCTTCTCCAAGTACAACCGTAAAGCCCGCGAAACTTTCGTTCACGTCCGGCGGAAGAACTTCGAGACCCATGCGTTTACACTCCGCTACAGAGATTGCTACCTTGTCGACGTCTCCTGATTCGTGTGTAAGGACAGAGCTCATGTACTCAGCAGGGAAGTTTGCTTTGAGGTAGGCTGTAATATACGCAACTCGTCCATACGAAACAGAGTGTGCTTTGTTAAATCCGTACGCAGCAAAAGGCTCGATCCAGCTCCAGATTTCTTCTCCACGCTTTTCTGTCCAACCAGAATGTTTTACACAACCTTCGATAAACTGCTTTCGTTGTTTTGCCATTTCTTCTGGAATTTTCTTTCCAACCGCTTTTCGGAATTTATCGACTTCACCCCAACTGTAGCCCGCAAGTTTGTGAGCCATCATAAGAAGGTCGTCTTGGTACACAAGAACTCCGTAAGTCTTTTTTAGAATTTCGTAAATCGCGGGGTCCATTGCAGGGATTTTGCTCGCATCATGTTTTCGAGCAATATAATCAGGAATAAACTGAAGTGGTCCTGGACGGTAGAGGGCCACCATCGCGTTGATGTCGTGAATGTTTGAGGGTTTTAGTTCAACTAAAAAGCGCGTCATACCGTCTCCGTTTAATTGGAAGGTGTCTTCGGTCTCGCCACGCGCGAGCATTTCGAAAGTTTTTTTGTCGTCTAGTGGAATATTGTCGTAGTCGATTGTGACTCCTTTTAGTTTTTCTGCGAGCTTTATTGTGTCAGCAATAATTGAAAGGTTTTTGAGTCCAAGGAAGTCGAACTTGAGGAGTCCGGCGTTGTTCTCGTCAATTGAGTACATGTCGTACTGAGTAATGATTTTTCCTTCACCTTTTGGGTCGTACTGAAGCGGTGTCACTTCAGTAAGAGGGATTGGTGCAATCACAACACCGGCGGCATGGACTCCGATGTGTCGCGCAGAACCTTCAATCTTTTTTGCCATGTCAATAATCTTTTTGACATCCTCTTCTTTTTTGTACGCAGATTTAAGTTCGTCAGACTCTTCAAGTGCGCGCTCTATTGTCATTGGAAATCCTTGGCTTCCCATTGGAACAAGTTTTGCAATTCTATCCCCAAGAGCTACTGGGTAGCCAAGAGCGCGCGCAACATCACGAACGCTACCTCGCGCCGCCATTGTACCGAATGTTCCGATCTGTGCTACTTTTTCTGCGCCATATTTTTTGCGGGCATACTCTACCATTTCATCTCGTCTGTTATCGGCGTAGTCCATATCAATGTCCGGTGCACTTGGTCGGTCAGGGTTTAGAAATCGTTCAAAGGGAATATCGTACTCCAGCGGGTTTATGTTTGTGATTCCAGAAAGGAAAGTCACAAGAGAGCCGGAAACCGAACCTCTAATGTTAGAGAGGATTCCATTTTCTTTTGCGTAGCGGAGGAGGTCCGCTACTACAAGGAAGTAAGGGGCGTAACCTTTTTGTTTAATAACTGAAAGCTCGTACTCAGCTCTCTCTAGAGTTTTTTCATCTTTTGAAACTCCTCGCGAGTCAAAACCAAGGAACACAAGACGGCGGAGTTCGTCATCGGGAGAAAGTCCGCTCTCGATTGGAATTTCGGGGAACATCCATTTTCCAAGAGGAACTTCAAGGGTGCATTTTTCTGCGATTTTCAGAGTGTTTTGAAGCGCATCCTCAAGTTTTTTAAACCGTCGAAGCGCTTCTTTTTCTGAAAGAAAAGAAAAATCTCCTTCGTCATCAGATCCACCGCCACTAAAACTTTTTTGAACAGAGAGGAGTGTAGTTCGCGCTTTCTGATCAGAAAGTTCAAGATAGTAGACATCGTGTGCAGCAACCAGATTAATTCCTTCTGCATTAGCAAAACTAACAAGCCTATCCATTCGCGCATTAAAATCATCTATCTCGGGATGGTTTGTGATTTCAAGATAAAAATCATCGCCAAAATTTTTTTTGTAAAAGTCTGCAAAAGTTTTTGCGGCTTCTTCGTTTCCGTTTTTGAGCGCAAGAGATATGTCTCCGGAAAACGATGGGGAGATACAGATGAGCCCTTCTTTGTATTTTTCTAGTAGCTCTTTGTCGATTCGAGGGCGATAATAAAACCCTTCAATATGTGAATCGGTAACAAGGTGAATAAGGTTTTGGTAACCAACGAGGTCTTTTGCAATGAGAACGAGGCGAGTTCGCTTGTTGTCGATTCGGGGCTCCTTGTCGTGGCGAGTCCTTGCTGCAACATAAAAATCAACGCCAAGAATTGGTTTTACACCTTGTTTTTGACATTCTTTGTAAAACTCGATTGCTCCATAGAGGTTTCCAGAGTCGGTGAGCGCGATAGCTTCCATACCTTCTTCTTTTGCTTTTTTGACAAGGTCTGGAAGCTTCGGAAGAGCCTGAAGCAAACTGTAATGACTGTGTGTGTGAAGATGTATGAATTTCGACATTGCTTGATTTTAACACAGTGCGGGAGTAGTATCGAGAGGTTATGAGAAACGCTCTTTTTACGTTCAGGCAACCGCTAACGGTTGCCGAGTTCGCCAACCAAGTTGAGCATCATCTTGACACTCGGTTTGAGGCCCGGGCCCTTCGATACAGAAAAACGAAAAGGTCACAGGGTCCTTGTTTCGTTGTTGGGTGTATACCCAATGAGACAGATGGTCAGGTCACTGGGGTTCTGATTCAATATATCGGAGGGATGGCCGACTCAGATATCACCTTGCTCAACCAATTTGACCTCTTTTACAAAGAAGGAGACGAGCTGATAATATACAGTGATAAAGGTGGACGCCTGGATTAACCTCAGGCGTCTTTTTTATTTTCCTTTTGATATGATGTACACATGCAAATGATTATCGGCATCGACGAAGCGGGTAGGGGGCCTCTTGCAGGACCTGTTTCAGTAGGCGCTTTTCTTGCGAGCGAAGATTTTGATTTTTCAGTTTTGCCTTTTCTAGGGGACTCAAAAAAAGTAACAGAAAAAAGACGACGAGAAATTTTTAAAATAATTATTGATTTAGAAAAAAAAGGAGAGGCGCGGTTTGCGTACGCTCTCATTTCAGCAAAAGACATCGACGCAAGAGGAATCGTTAGAGCAATTCAAAAAGGTATTGACTCGGTACTCAAAAAACTAGAAGCGACAGAGAAACATAAAATTTTTCTCGACGGAGGAATCAGGGCGCCAAAGGAATTTCCACTCCAAGAAACCGTCATAAAAGGTGACGCAAAGATTCCTTTTATCTCTGCTGCTTCAATTGTTGCAAAGGTGGTTCGCGACGAGTACATGACCCAGATTGCCTCTAAGTATCCAGACTATGGTTTTGAAGTTCACAAAGGGTACGGCACCGCAAAGCATATAGAGGTGGTAAAGAAAAAGGGTCTCTCCGAAATCCACCGCAAAAGTTTTTGCAGGGGTTTTTAATTGACTTATTTTTAATAAACAGATATTTTAAAGTTGTTTGAAAACTAGTACCTTGAAATTGGTCCGTGGCCGGACTTTTGTTGAGGTACGTATCTACGAAAAAGCCATGAAAATAATTCATGCGGGCAAGGTTGCCCGGGTTATTGAATATGGAGAGCAATGTTTTCTGGATTGCACGAATGATGTGACCGCCGGAAACGGCAAGAGTCGCATCACTATTCCAGGCATGGGTGAGGTGCGAATGCGCCAAGCGCATGTAATATGGCGTTACCTTCAGGAAAAGGGGATTCACACCTGTTTTACAGGCGGCCCTCGGGAGGGAACAAAAATCCCTATAACGCGAGCAACCGCGCTACCACTTGAAGTGGTGGTTCGATTTGTCGCGGATGGTTCGTATGCGAAAAGTCAAAGATTTCCAGTCGGCACGCCACTTGAGACTCCAGTTGTTGAGTTTTTCTATAAGAATGACCGACTTGACGATCCTCTGCTATTTCTTAAGCCGGGCTTTTTTCTACCTGACACACAGATTAAAGTCCTGGATGATTGGATACATGTGCTAAAAGCTGGGACAAGCCAGCATGCAGGCTATGCTTCTCAATTAGATCTCAGCTTAGTAGGCGGAACCAATGGGGATATTCGATCCCGATTCAGGGAAATGAAGAATATGGCGCTCCAGGTAGGGAATCTGCTCAAGGAGTTGTTCGCCCGGGGTCTTCATGAACTTGTCGATTTCAAGCTCGAATTCGGATTTAATGAGCAGGGAGACCTTATTCTTATTGACCGAATAACGGGCGACGAAATGCGCATCTATGGGTGGGGTATATCCAGAAACTATTTCGACAAGGAGATAATCCGTCTTTTCCTCAAAACAAACAGGGGAATGACTGCCTTGTCGCCAGAATTTTCTGCCGAGGTGTTCCACCGGTATAATACGGTTACCGACTTCCTTGAGGGTCAGGTCGGTTCCACCTAGGACCAATCACCCTTCGCGGCGAAGCTTTGCTTCGCCGCTTTTTTATTTCTTGCGTTTTTTACCTTTCTGGTATATATTGCTTATATTATGGTAGTACGAATGAGACATACCCGGGCGCATACAGCCAACAGACGAAGTCACCACGCTCTAAAAGCGACAGGTGTTATTCTCTGTGAGAAATGTGGAAGTCCAAAAGCAAAGCATGTTGCGTGCATGAGTTGTGGACAATACAAAGGAAAGGAGGCTGTGAATGTTGTCGCGAAGGTAGAGAAAAAAACTAATAAAAACAAAGACAAGAACGCAAAATAGTTAAATTTATTTACTTTAAGTTCTTTTATGGCCAATAGGCATCTTTCAAGGTCTGTCGTTTTGCAAACAATATTTGAGTGGGATTTCAATGGAAAGAAATCTGATATGGTTTTGCCGACACTAGAGCGGAACATTTCTGAGTTCGCTGCTGGTTCAACTGACGCGGAATATATGAAAACTCTTGCGGAGGGTGTTGTAAAAAAACAGCCTGACCTCGATAGAATTATTGAAAAAGCAGCCCCAGATTGGCCACTTCAAAAGATTGCAAATGTTGACCGAAATGTACTCCGCATCGGTCTTTTTGAGCTTCTCTTTGCTGACAGAACACAAGTTCCTCCAAAGGTAGCGATTAACGAAGCGATTGAGCTTGCAAA
Source organism: uncultured Candidatus Saccharibacteria bacterium (assembly GCA_964446625.1). Classification (GTDB taxonomy): domain Bacteria; phylum Patescibacteriota; class Minisyncoccia; order Phycocordibacterales; family CAIRYW01; genus JAUPVJ01. The sequence goes on along the minus strand of CAYUPH010000002.1, from coordinate 52,590 downwards.
AAGTTTCGGAGGAGACACTTCTGGAAAGTTCGTAAACGGAGTTTTGGGAGCGGTATACAAAGAGCTTGGTGAGCCTGGAAAAGATCAGGCTTCAAAGCGAAAAGCGGAGGAGGTTCCGTTTGAGTCTCTTCCAATTGAAAGGCTGGTAGGGGCGGTGGTGTACGCTCGTGAAGGAGACGATATTTTCTTAGCACTTGTCCATGATGTATTTGGACACTGGACTCTTTCGAAGGGGCACAACGAACCAGACGAATCTGATGAGCTTGCAGTTGTTCGAAAAGTAAAAGAAGAAATGGGAGTAGAAGTGACTCCGGAAGATAAACTTGGCTCAAATGAATATGTCGCAACTTTTCCAGAAAAAGGCAAAGTCCGAAAGCAAGTAAACTACTTTTTGGCTCGCGCAGACATGACTGAACTTTCACTTGGAGAGTCAGGAGGCCTCGACGATGCAAAATGGTTTAAAGTAAATGAAATCCTTGACCTAAATTTTTATGATGATATTCTCCCCATTGTCACAAAAGCAATTAGTCTTTTGGCGTCAAAAACTGCATAGAGAAAATGGATTTTGAAGTAATAGAAAAAACAATAGCAACAGTATTTAAGAACAAAGAGCTTCTAAAAAAAGCTTTTACTCACCGTTCGTATTTAAATGAAAACAGAGGACTTGGTCTTGAGCACAACGAGAGACTAGAGTTTTTGGGTGACGCAGTTTTAGAGCTTGTTGTCACAGACTTTTTGTACAAAAAATATCCAAAGAAACCAGAAGGAGAAATGACAGCACTACGATCTGCGCTTGTAAACTCAAACATCCTTTCAGATATTTCTCTGGAGCTGGGATTTAATGAATTTCTACTTCTTTCAAAAGGTGAAGCAAAAGACAAAGGGAGAGCGAGACAATACATACTAGCAAATACGTTTGAATCTGTTGTTGGTGCGATTTATCTCGACCAAGGTTACGAGGAGGCAGAAAAATTTATAAACAAAGTTTTGCTTCCACGGCTTGAAGAAATTGAAGAGAAGAGACTTTGGATTGATGCAAAAAGTTTCTTTCAAGAGAAAGCTCAAGAAGAAGTGGGACTAACTCCTGTATACAAAACTGTTCGAGAAAATGGACCAGACCACGACAAACAATTTACAGTTGCGGTTTTCGTAGGCGAGGAGTGTGTTGCAGAAGGAAGTGGAAAAAGCAAACAAGAAGCAGAACAAGACGCGGCAAGAAAGGGACTCGGAGCGAAGGGGTGGTAGAGAAAAAAGTAGAAAGTAAAAAGAAACAACAGCCGGGGCGCGAAGTGCCCCGGCTTTTTACATAAAAAAACCTCCCGATCAGGAGGCAGAAGGTGGTTCTGGAGAATCAGGAACTGGCTCCATCTTCTTGCCTTACCAAAACAATCATCTCAGTGATGAGTGCTAATACGGAGGTTGAGAGTGCAAAAAGACTTGGTAAGCTCGACTTATCAATCGTTACAAGAACGAGTGAGAAAGTAAGAAGCCATGCGCCGGGATCTTTACAGATCGGAGAGATGGTTGCCCAGACAGTTTTTCTAAAAAGAGCGAGTTTATTCATAAACCCGATTTTATTCCTTTTTCTCTATTTTGCAACTGTGTATTTCTACTTTCCCTTTAATCCTTTATACTTATAACCATGACACTCAAAAGTCTCGAGATAACAGGGTTTAAATCTTTTGGACGAAAAACAGTCTTAAATTTTACTGCACCAATTACAGCTATTGTTGGACCAAATGGTTCTGGAAAAAGTAACGTCGCAGAAGCTTTTCGTTTCGTACTGGGAGAACAGTCTATGAAAAGTATGCGAGGAAAAAAAGGGGAGGACCTTATTTTTAGTGGGTCAAGCGAAGCACCCCGCTCTTCGAGGGCGGGCGTCAAACTTGTGTTCGATAACAGTCAAAAACTTTTTGCGGTGGATTTTGACGAGGTATCTATTGAGCGAGTGGTGCTTTCAGATGGTTCAAATGAGTATGCAATAAACGGAAGCAAAGTTCGACTAAAAGACATTTCTGAGCTCCTAGCGCAGGCAAATATTGGAGCTTCAGGACACCATATTATTTCTCAAGGTGAAGCCGACCGAATTCTACATGCAAGTCCAAGAGAAAAAAGAGAAATGATAGAGGACGCTCTTGGAATCAAAATTTACGAATACAAAAAAGAAGAAAGCGAGCGAAAGCTTCAAAAGACAGATGAAAATATTCGCCAAGTAGAAAGCCTTAGGCGTGAGATTGCTCCGCACCTGCGTTTTCTTAAAAAGCAGGTAGAGAAAGTAGAAAAATCGAGACAAATGCGCGAGGAACTTATTTCTGCTTCGAGGATATATTTTAAAATCGAGTCGCTCTACATTGGCGAGGCAAAAGAAAATTTACAAAACAAAAAGAAAGCACCGGAGCTTGAACTGCGTGTGCTTGAGACCGAGCTCCTTGCTGCCCGAAAAGCGGTAGAAGCAGGAGTAAAGGACCGAGAAAGCACACCTGAAATCCTTTCACTCGAAGCTTCGCTTTCAGAAGCGCGAACACGGAAGGACTCTTTGGTGCGGGACCTTGGGCGTCTTGAGGGAGAGATTTCTTTTTCGGGAAAAGCTTTGGAAAGAGAAGAAAAAGCTTTGCATGAGGACGAGTCAAAGACTGTGTCACTAAAAGAAGTAGAACAGCTTGAAAGAGAAGTTGCCGAGAGATTAAGTGGAGCAGAGCGCGACGCAGAGAGTCTTCAGAATTGTATTGCTGATATTCAAAAAATTATTCGACACTTTATTGAGAGAAACAAACATAGTACTCCATCAAGCTCTCTTCAGGCGCTAAAGGTTGAAATCTCGGCATTAAAGGAAAAGAAAACACAAATTGAAGTAAGTCTTGAAGATGTTCGAAAAGAAGAAGAGGCGCTTCTGCGGGCATACAATCAAAAGAAAGAGGAGATAGAAAAAGCAAAAGATGAAAGCAGAGAAGCAGAAAAGAAAATTTTTGAAATTATCGCAAAACAAAATGAAGCGAGAAATGCACTGCAAAGACTAGAGAGCGAAGAGAGACTCCTTCAAACGGATGAAGTGAATTTAAAGAATGACATTGGAGACATATCAACTCTTTGTGGAGTCGAGGTTTTGCGATTTGAAGAAGAGTTTGTGACAAATGATGGCAAAAACCGAGCAGAGCAAGCAGAGAAAAGAAAGCATATTGAGAGACTGCGAATTAGGCTAGAAGAAGCAGGGGTTGCAGGAGGTGCTGATATTGAAAAGGAATTTAAAGAAACAGAAGAAAGAGACCTCTTTCTTGCGCGTGAACTGGTTGACCTTGAAGAAGCAAAAAATGATCTTGTGCGAATGATTGCAGAACTAACAGAGAGACTCGACAAAGAATTTAAAGAAGGGGTGCAAAAAATCAATAGTGAATTTCATACTTTCTTTACAGCAATGTTTGGAGGTGGAAAAGCATCGCTTAGTGTTGTAAGAGCGAACAGTCGACGTAAATCTGTCTTGCCAGAAGGGGAAGTAGAAAACCCTGAAGAAAAAGTAGAGGAAGGACTTGAAGTTGAAGTGTCTCTTCCACACAAGAAAATAAAAGGACTTATGATGCTTTCAGGAGGTGAAAGAGCGCTTACTTCGATTGCGCTCCTTTTTGCTATCTCGCAGGTAAATCCGCCACCTTTTGTTATTCTCGATGAAACAGACGCGGCACTCGACGAATCAAACTCTCGAAAATATGGGGACATGGTAGAGTCTCTTGCAAAACACTCAGAGCTTATTGTGATTACTCACAATAGAGAAACAATGAGCAGAGCTGGGGTTCTCTATGGAGTCACTATGGGAAGGGATGCTGTGTCAAAGGTGCTCTCGATTGAGTTTGCAGCTGCAGAGGCTATGGCAAAGTAGGGTATTTGACCAAAACGCACCTTTCTGATAGTATTTCGTCTATGCTAAAAATAAGATTACAAAGAGTAGGACGAAAGCACGAACCAGCATTTAAGCTTGTTTTGACTGACTCAAAGAACGCCGCAAAAAGTGGTCGTTTTCTAGAGGTTCTTGGAAACCATGATTTCCGATTTGAAAAGAATACTCAGATTGACGCTGATAAAGTAAAGTACTGGATTTCAAAAGGTGCTCAGGTATCACACACTGTCCACAATCTTCTCGTATCAAAAAACATTGTCGAAGGTAAGAAAGTAAACGTTCTTCCTCGAAAATCTCCTCAGAAAAAAGAAGAAGCTAAGGCTTAATCTTTCTTGAGTACATACCCCATTTGTGATATACTTTTGGGGTGGGAAAAGGTATTCGGCCATTCCCGTTTATAAGCTGTTTAGTGAGTAAAAGAAAAACATGGAATCAGACGCACAATTTCTAGATTATGTCGTAAAGGCGCTCGTCGATAACAAAGACGCAGTAAAGATTACAAGAACAGTAGATGAAATGGGAGTTCTCCTTATCCTCACTGTTGACCCAAGCGATATGGGTAAAGTGATTGGAAGACAAGGAAACACAGCGAAAGCAATCCGAACACTTCTACGAGTTGTTGGAATGAAAAACAATGCTCGAGTAAACCTAAAGATCAACGAACCAGAAGGGTACACTCGAAGCGAATCAGCACCATCTGCTTCTCCTGCAATGAAATCAGTAGACGAAGCTATGGAAGACCTCCACATCTAAATATCTCAAAAACAAAAAACAAGTCCCGAGAGGGACTTGTTTTTTGTTTAGAGAAAGAGTAGGTTGTATGAGGAAAAAGTGAGGAAGCGCTTCATCCCTCACTGCTCTTGTTTGTTATCGGGCTGTTTAGCCCAGTCCGAAAAAAGACAAAAGCCCAAAGGGGCGCAGCATCCGCTGCGCCCCTTCTCATTTTACTTGTTTTATTGTATAGTCACGGTATGAAATTTCATGTTGTCACCCTTTTTCCGGACCTTGTCGGCTCGTATCTTTCCGAGTCGATTTTGGCGCGTGCTATAAAAGAGAAGAAAATAAAGGTAAGTTTTTACAACCCTAGGGATTTTGCAAAAGCGAGTAAGTCTCAAAAGCAAAAGGAGAAGCCGTATCTACGAGTTGATGATAAACCGTATGGGGGAGGACCAGGTATGGTAATAGAAGCATTGCCTGTTCTAAGAGCTTTAGAGGCAATTTTTAAGAAAATTACAAAAGGGGAGAAGCAAAAAAAGAGTAAGGTAAAAATTGTTTTCTTTTCACCTACCGGCAAAAAGTTTGATACAAATTATGCGAAATCAGCCTCGAAGAAGTATACCGATATTATTCTTGTGTGTGGGAGGTATGAGGGAATTGACGAGCGAGTAAAGAAAGTCTTTAAAATGGAAGATATATCGATTGGGGATTATGTTCTTACCGGAGGTGAAATTCCAGCGATGATTTTGATTGATTCGATTTCGAGACAAATTGAGGGAGTTCTTGGAAACTTTGACTCCAGAGAAGAGGAAAGGGTAGCGTCGAGCGTCGTCTATACTCGGCCGGAAGTCCTCCTCTGGAAGGGTAAAAAGTACAAAGTACCAAAGGTTCTCCTCTCAGGAAACCACGCAGAAATCGAACTTTGGAGAAAAAGGGATAGAAAGTAGCCTTTTGAGCCGTATTTTAGAGGGTTTTGTATAGAGCTTTCCCTTGCATTATTTTTTGCCCTAAGGTATAATCACGAAGCCTATAAAGATTGTGTTTTTGTATGAAGTGGCACGTGCGAAAATTATAAGACTCTTCTCCTTAATAATAAAAAAGAGACATCACAAACAGAAATAGCTCCAAGTGAAGGATAGCTGTTTCTTTTTGTGAGTTTTGGAGAATTAATTTGGTAAAATATAGATGCCAAAAAATATAGAAAAGGCCGAGAAGCATGCTCTCGGTGTTTCGGCAAATACCCGAAACAAAAAGTTTTTTAGTAAGTACAAGACTCCACTAACGGATCTGCCAAACCTAATTGAAGGTCAGACGAATTCGTTCAAATGGCTTCTCTCTGAAGGCCTCAAAGAAGTCTTCGATGAATTCAATAAAATCGTCGACTTTACCGGAAAGAAATTTGAATTTTCTTTCGGGCGTTTTGAGCTTGGAGAAGCAAAATACGATGAGCGATATGCGATGGAGAACAAGATGAACTACGAAGCCCCACTTAAGATTATGGTGAAGCTAAAGAACAAGATTCTTCAGACAGAAAAGGAGCAGGAAATCTTTATTGCTGATTTTCCTATCATGACTTCAAATGCTACTTTCATCATTAACGGTATTGAGCGAGTAATTGTGCCACAGCTTGCTCGAAGTTTTGGAGTTTTCTTTACTTCAACAGAATCAAGCAAAGGTGCAAGCCTGTTCGGAGCAAAAGTAATCCCAGCTCGAGGGGCATGGGTAGAGATCGAGACAGATACAGATGGAACCCTTTATGTTCGAATTGACCGAAAACGAAAGTTCCCAGTATCTTGCCTTCTTCGAACTCTTGCTTACCGCGACAATCCTTCACTTACCGACGCAGAAATCGTTTCAAAATTTGCAGGGAACGCTGATGCAAAGAAGCTTGTTGAATCAACATTTGCAAAAGACCACACAAAGAAAGTTGAAGAGTCATTTATCGAAATTTACAAAAAACTTCGAGATGGTGACCTTGCAACAGTAGACAATGCAAGAGAATTTGTCCTTAGTCTTTTTGATGAAGAGAGGTACGATCTTTCAAAAGTAGGACGACACCGATTTAACAAGAGATTTTCTAAGTCTATGGACGAGAAAGCTCTTGCGGTTAAGACTCTTACTTTTGATGATCTTGTTACAATTATCTCTTACCTAGGAGAACTTGTTTCAAATCCAAACGCGAACGCAGACGATATTGACCACCTCGGTTCAAGACGAGTGCGATTTGTAGGTGAGCTTCTTCAGCAAAAGATTCGAGTTGGTATGACTCAAATCAAGAGAAACATTCAAAACCGAATGTCGACTATTGATACAGATACAACTCTTCCAATTAACCTTATTTCACCTAGACCTCTTCAAGCGCGAATCAAGGAATTCTTTACAACAAACCAGTTGTCTCAGTTTATGCAGCAAGAAAACGTGCTGACAGAGCTTGAGCACCTACGAACTGTTTCTGCTCTTGGTCCTGGAGGACTCACACGAGAGCGAGCAGGTTTTGAGGTTCGAGACGTGCACCCATCTCACTACGGACGAATTTGTCCAATCCACACACCAGAAGGACCAAACATTGGACTTGTGCTTCACCTTTCTTCATACGCAAGAGTGAACTCTTTTGGAATGATTGAAGCTCCTTATGCGAAAGTAAAGGACGGAAAAATCTCAAAAGAAATTATTTATCTTAACGCTCTTGAAGAAGAGGAGTACATTGTTGCGCACGCTGCAACAAAGTATGACAAGGATGGAAAAATAATCGACGAAGATGTAGAAGTACGAATCAAAGGAAAACCAGCCCTTGTAAACCGAAACGAGGTAAACCTTATTGACGTTGCGACAAACCAAGCGTTTTCTGTTGCAACTTCTATGATTCCTTTCCTAAACCACGACGAGGCAAACCGAGCGCTCATGGCCTCAAACATGCAGAAACAAGCTACACCCTGTGTTATTCCTGAAGCTCCTCTTGTTGCAACTGGAGTTGAGAAGAAAGCTGCTTTTGACACAGGACGAGTAATTGTTGCAGAAGAAGATGGAGTTGTGACTGCGGCGGACGCACGAAAAGTAAAAGTAAAATACGGAAAGAAAGAAGCAGAATACCTGCTAACAGAATTTAGACGAACAAACCAATTTACATCTTTCCACCAGAGACCAGTTGTGTCAGTTGGTGATGAAGTAAAGAAAGGAGATGTACTTGTTGACTGTTCAACAACAGTAGATGGAGAAATGGCGCTTGGACAAAACTGTCTTGTTGCCTTCATGACATGGAGCGGACAAAACTACGAGGATGCCATCGTTATTTCTGAAAGACTTGTTAAGGACAGTAAATTTACATCAATTCATATTGAAGAATTTGTGGTGAATGTTCGAGACACAAAACTTGGTCCCGAAATTACAACTCACGACATTCCAAACGTAGGAGAGTCAAAACTACGAAATCTCGACGAAGAGGGAGTAATCCGAATTGGAGCAGAAGTAAGACCGGGAGACATTCTAGTTGGTAAAATTACACCAAAAGGAGAAACACAGCTCACACCAGAAGAACGACTTCTACGATCTATCTTCGGAGAAAAATCTCGAGATGTAAAAGATACATCAAAGAGAATGGAGAACGGAAAACGAGGACGAATCATTGGAGTTAAAGTTTTCTCAAGAGAAAAGGGTGACAAGCTCGAAAGCGGAATCATCAAACGAATCCATATTGAAGTAGCGCAACTACGAAACGTTTCTGTTGGAGACAAACTTGCAGGACGACACGGAAACAAAGGAGTTATCTCAGTTGTGCTTCCAGAAGAAGATATGCCATACATGGCAGACGGAAGACCAGTGGATGTAGTTCTTACACCACTTGGAGTACCTAGCCGTATGAACCTTGGACAGATTCTTGAACTTCACCTCGGTCTTGCAGCTGAGGCTCTTGGATACCAAGCAATCGTTCCTCCGTTTGCCGGAGCTACAGATGTGGAAATCAAAGAAGAACTAAAGAAAGCAGGATTTTCAGAAACTGGAAAAATGAAACTTTATGACGGACGAACAGGAGACGCTTTCGATCAAGATATTTCAGTTGGATATATGTATATTCTAAAACTTCACCACATGGTGGAGGACAAGATCCACATGCGATCAATTGGTCCGTACTCTCTTATTACTCAGCAGCCTCTTGGAGGAAAAGCACAAGGTGGAGGTCAGCGATTTGGAGAAATGGAGGTGTGGGCGCTTCTTGGACACGGAGCATCGTATATGCTTCGAGAAATGCTCACGATAAAATCAGACGATATTTCAGGACGATCAGCTGCCTTTGACTCAATCGTTCGAGGAGAAAGAATTGAAAATCCAAATTCACCAGCTTCTTTCAATGTTCTTCTTTCAAACATTAGAGGTCTTGCTCTTGATATCGAGCTCAACAGGTCGAATGATGAGGAATCAGAAAATTCTAAATAAACGAATTTTACTCGCTAAAAATATAAAAAATATATGGCAATGAATAGAAAAAGAACATCTCACCAATTCGACCACATCTCTCTTAAGGTAGCATCCCCAGAGAGAATCAAAGAATGGTCATACGGAGAAGTGACAAAACCTGAGACGATGAACTATCGAACTCAGAGAAGCGAAAAGAACGGTCTTTTCGATGAAAAAATCTTTGGTCCAGACAAAGACTACGAGTGTTACTGTGGAAAATACCGAGGAATCAGATACAAAGGAATTGTGTGTGAAAAATGTGGAGTTGAACTAACACGATCAATTGTAAGAAGAGAGCGAATGGGACACATTGAGCTTGCAACACCAGTTGCGCACATTTGGTTCCTTAGATCTATGCCTTCTCGAATCAGCCTTATTCTTGGAATTCCATCTGCAGATGTAGAAAAAGTAGTTTACTTTGCTGGATACCTGATTACAAAAATAAACGAAGAAGAAAAGAAGCGAGTTCTTGCTGACCTTGATTCTGAGTTTAAATCAAAAATCAAAACTGTTGTTGATGAAAAGACAAAGGAAGCAATTCGCGAACTTCTCGTCACAACAAAAAATGAAATCGAAAACCTAAGGGTGGGACGAGTTCTTGATGAGGTTCACTACCACAAGTATTCTCTAAAATACGGAACAGTTTTTGAAGCTTCAATTGGTGCAGAAGCAATTTACAAAATCTTCAAAGATCTCGATCTTGAGAAACTAAAGAAAGACCTAGAGGCGTCTCTTGAAGAAGCTGCTTCAGCTGAAAAAGAAAAAATCCACAAGCGACTGGGAGTAATAAATCACATGAGTGAGCATGGTATTAGACCAGAGTGGATGTTCCTTTCTGCGATTCCAGTTATTCCAGCAGCACTTCGGCCAATGGTTGCTCTCGATGGAGGACGACATGCAACAAGCGATGTAAACGACCTTTACAGACGAGTAATTAACCGAAACAATCGACTAAAGAAGCTCATGGAAATCCATGCGCCTGATGTAATTCTTCGAAACGAAAAACGAATTCTTCAAGAAGCTGTTGACGCGCTTATTGATAACTCAATTCGACACGGAAATGCTGCTTTCGCGGGAGTAAATCAAGCACAACGAAGACCTCTAAAATCTCTTGCAGATAACCTAAAAGGAAAGCGAGGACTCTTTAGACAAAACCTTCTTGGAAAACGAGTAGACTATTCTGGACGATCTGTAATTGTGGTAGGTCCTGAGCTTAATCTTTCAGAATGTGGACTTCCAAAACACATGGCACTCGAGCTTTTCCGACCGTTTGTTGTTTCTCAAATTCTAAAACAAGAACTTGCGTACAACATTCGAGGAGCTTCAAGACTTATTGACGAAGGCGTGCCAGAAGTATGGGCTATCCTCGAAGATGTCATCAAAAACAAGTATGTACTCCTTAACCGAGCGCCTACTCTTCACCGACTTGGTATTCAAGCTTTCAAACCAATTCTTATTGAAGGAAACGCTGTTCGAGTTCACCCACTAGTATGTTCTGCCTTTAACGCGGACTTCGACGGAGACCAGATGGCTGTACACGTCCCACTTTCAGACGAGGCTCAGCTTGAGGCGAGAGAAGTTATGGCGTCTGACCGAAACGTTCTAAAGCCAGGTAGCGGAAACCTTATTGCATCAGTTGATAAACTAGACATGCTTCTTGGATGTTTCTGGATGACTTCAACAAAGGATGGAGAAAAAGGAGAAGGAAAGTATTTTGAAAATACTGCAGCTGCTCTTGCAGCTCACTCATTTGGAGATCTTTCACTTCGAGCAAAAATCAAAGTAATTGTTCCAGATGAAGAAAAATATGGCGAAGCGCGAGGAAAACTTCTTGATACAACTCTTGGACGTCTTCTCTTTAACGAGCTTCTTCCTGCAAACTATCCATTTGTTAACAAAGAGGTAGACAAGAAAACAATGTCAGCTCTTATGGCAGACTTTATTGCACTCTACGGAATCAATAATCTTGCTCCAATTCTCGATAAGATGAAAAACTTTGGATTCAAGTATGCAACTTACTCAGGTGTTACTTGGGGTATTGAAGATATTAAAGTTCCTGGAGGAAAGAATGAGGTTATCGAAGAGGCAAAGAAAAAGTCAGAAGAAGTTGTTACTCAGTTTGAGGAGGGACTTCTTTCAGAAGAAGAACGAGAAAGAAAGAATGTTCAGATCTGGCACGGAGTAAAATCACAAATCGAAAAACTTGTTCTTGAAAACTTGGACAAGACTGGATCTGTGTACTACATGTGGCGGTCCGGTGCCCGAGGTTCTGCATCACAGATTACTCAAATGGCGGGAATGAAAGGACTTATTCAAAACGCTGCCGGAGAAACAATTGAGCTTCCAATTCTTTCTTCTACAAAAGAAGGATTCAACCCTATTGAATACTTTATTAACACTCACGGTTCTCGAAAAGGTTTGACTGACACCGCTCTTAACACAGCGAAAGCGGGTTACCTTACAAGACGACTCTTCGTTGCTGCGCAAGACGTTGTAGTGACAGAAGAAGATTGTGGAACTAAAGAAGGAATTCTTCTTAAAAAAGAGACAGCATCTGGAATCGAAATTGCTCTTGCAAAAAGTATTCGAGGACGAGTTCTATCTGATGATGTACTTGATCCAAACGGAAATGTTCTCTTTACAAAAGGGCACCTCATTTCTGATGCGGATGCAAAGAAAATTGAGGACGCTGGCGTACAAGCAGTTAAAGCTCGAAGTCCACTTACATGTAAAACAGTTCAAGGTATGTGTGCTCACTGTTACGGACTTGATCTTGGTAAAAATGAAATCATTGATATTGGTGAAGCTGTGGGAACTGTCGCTGCTCAAGCGATTGGAGAGCCAGGAACTCAGCTAACGATGAACACAAAACACGCGCAGGGTGCTTCATCTATCGCTGGAGACGTTACACAAGGTCTTCCTCGAGTTGAAGAGGTGTTTGAAAAACGAAAACCTCGAAACCCAGCAGTTGTTGCAACAGTTGATGGTGTGATTACAGATATTAAAGATACAGGAAAGGAAAAAATCATCACAGTTCTTCCAGAAGCCGGAGAAAAAACTTCAAAGAAAGGACAAGGTGTTGAATACAGTTGCCACCGACTTCGAATGGCTCTCTACAAAGTAGGAGATTCATTCAAAAAAGGAGATCTTCTCACCGATGGATCAGTAGACATTGATGAGCTCTTCAAGTATGCAGGACGAGAAAAAACAGAAGAATACATCATTTCAGAAATCAAGAAGCTGTACGAGCTTCAAGGAGAGCCTGTATCTCGAAAGCATATCGAGGTAATCGTGCGACAAATGTTCTCACGAGTGAAGATTAAAAATGCAGGAGACACAGTGTTTGCAGCAGGAGACATTGTAGAGGGTGCAGAGCTAAGAGATCAGAATCAGAAAATGCGAGAAGAAGGAAAAACAGAAGCAAAAGGTGAGCCAGTTGTACTTGGAATCACAGAAGTGTCTCTCTCACGAAAGAGTTTCCTTTCAGCAGCATCATTCCAGCACACAACAAGAGTTCTCATTCAAGCAGCAGTGGAAGGTTCAGAGGACAAACTTTCTGGACTTATGGAAAACGTTATTCTTGGACGACTCATTCCGGCAGGAACTGGATTTGCAGGAAGCAAGAAATCAGCAATGGTTAAAAAACTACAAGACTCATTTACTCAATCTGAAAGTTACGAATAGTAATTCATGAGTGGAGCGACCGAGCAAATCAAGCAGAGGCTTTCGATTGCGGAGGTGATTGGTTCTTATATAACTCTGGAGAAAGCGGGGGGCAACCTCAAAGCGAGGTGCCCCTTCCACGGCGAAAAGACGCCTTCTTTTTTCGTGTCTCCAGAGCGGGGAACCTACTACTGTTTTGGGTGTGGAGCTAAAGGCGACATCTTTTCTTTTGTAGAGGAATTTGAAGGAGTGGATTTTAGAACGTCACTTCACATGCTTGCTGATAGGGCAGGGGTAAATATTTCTGATTTTGAAAATGGTCAGAAAGAGGATCCTAAAAAAGAACTCTTTTCTGTTATGGAAGAGGCGACGATTTTCTTTCAAAATAATCTCAAAGATGAAAAAGATGCTTTGCTTTATCTTAAAGGCAGAGGTCTTACGATTGAGACAGTTAAAAATTACAGAATCGGTTTTGCAAAAGATGAGTGGCGGAGCCTCAAGGACGCGCTTCAAAAAAGAGTGTCAGAAAAGATTCTTCTTGATGCAGGACTTATTAAACAAGGAGAGAAGGGAAGTTATGATAGGTTTCGTGCACGAGTTATGTTTCCTATTTTCGACACAACGGGAAGAGTGATTGCTTTTTCAGGAAGAACCTTAAAAAAAGATACAGAAGAAGCAAAGTATTTGAACAGTCCAGATACACCCCTTTTCGATAAATCAAAGGTACTTTTTGGTTATCATGTGGCAAAGAAAAGTTTCAGAGAAAAGGGAAGGGTGATTTTGGTTGAAGGTCAAATGGATCTGCTTCTCTGTCACCAAGCAGGATATACAGAAGCGGTCGCATCTTCGGGAACCGCTTTTACAGCAGGTCATGCAGAACTCCTAAAGCGACACACTGATAAACTGCTTATAGCATACGACAGTGATAAAGCGGGACAAAATGCTTCAATGCGAGCGTGGCAACACGCTCTTGCATCTGGATTTGAGGTAGAACTTGTTCTTTTGCCTGCAGGTCTCGACCCAGCAGATGCAATTCAAAAAGATATAAAGATTTGGGAGGATGCTCTCCAAAAAGCACAAAATATAATTCTCTACTACCTCCAAATTCTTGGAGAAGCAGGCGAAGAAAATCGAGAGAAGATTTTGAAAGAGAAAATTCTTCCTCTTATTGCTTCGGTAGAAAGTTCAATTCAAAAAGCTAAATATATTTCAAAGGTAGCTTTCGCGCTCGGTGTTCCAGAAAGCTCTGTTAGCGAAGAAGTTTCGAAAGTTTTGCTTGAAGAAGTAGGGTCAAAAGAGGAAATAAAACAGTATGTCTCTCCAGCAAAAAAAGAAAGTGGTGCGGAGAGAAGTATGAAACTCCTCCTTGCTTTTCTTAGGTCAGGGAAGAGTCCGCATTTAGAAAAAGTTTTGAAGGAGGTAGAAAGAATTACTGAAAAAAGTTTTGCAGAAGAAGAAAGTGATGAAATAATTTATGAAGCAGAAGCATACTACAGCGCAGCACCAAACATAGAGTCAGTTATAGAAGAAGCGCTCTACATTCTCGAAGATGAAACGCTAAAAGAGAAGTTTGTGGAGACAATGAGCCGCCTCAAAAAAGCCGAGAGTTCGAGAGATGGACCACTTATCAATTCAATTTTAAAGGAATGCAGCGACTTGTCGAAGTCAATGCGAGAGCTAAAAAATAAATATTTTAATAAATAACAATATGAATAAGAAAAAAAAGACAGTAAAAAAAGTAGCGCCAAAAAAGAAAGCGACAAAGGCGAAGGTAAAACCTGTCAAAAAGGCTCCTCTCAAAAAAGTTTCAAAGAAAGCTCCTCTCAAAAAGAAAGCTGTTTCTAAGCCAGTTAAAAAAGCAGAGAAGGCTCCTCTAAAAAAAGGTTCTCCAAAGAAAAACGATTATGAGGCAAAGGCGGTTGCTCTAATTGCAAAAGGAAGAGGAAGAGGGTTTGTAACATATGACGAGATTCTAAAAGATTTTCCAACAATTGAAGATGATGTTGTGTTTTTGGAAGAACTCTATGAAAGACTCCAGGGTGCAGGCGTTGATATTCTTGAAGGAGGAGGACTTCTTGAGGTTCATACAGATGACGATGATTTTCTAAAGAAGTATGCGGGCAAGAGCGAGAACTACGACTCGATTCAAATGTACCTCAAAGAAATCGGTCAGTACTCACTTATTCACGCAGGAGAAGAAAAAGATCTCGCAAAGCGAATTCAAAACGGAGATGAAGATGCAAAAAGTCTTCTTGCAAAAGCGAACCTCCGTCTCGTGGTTTCTATTGCTAAAAAGTATGTCGGACGAAGTCCAGACCTTACTCTTCTTGACCTTATTCAAGAAGGAAACCTTGGTCTCTTTAAAGCAGTAGACAAGTTTGATTGGACAAAAGGATACAAGTTTTCTACCTACGCAACATGGTGGATTAGGCAGTCGATTACTCGTGCGCTTGCAGACCAGTCGCGAACAATCCGTGTCCCTGTACACATGGTAGAGACAATTGCGAAGTACAAGCAAGTTGTTCGTCGACTTTCACAAGACCTTGGACGAGACCCTATGCCAGACGAGATTGCGGTAGAGATGGGGCTTGATGTAGACAAGGTGTACCAAATCGAAAAGATAGACCAAGCAACAGTGTCACTCGACACGCCGGTAGGAGATGATGGGGACGAAAAAACAACATACGGAGACTTTATTGCGGACGACAAGATTCCTTCTCCTGATCAGGATTCATCTCACAGAATTCTCTCAGACCAGGTGCGAGAAATCCTTGCTGACCTTTCAGAAAAGGAAAGACGAATTCTTGAAATGCGACATGGTCTTGCAGACGGAATTCAGCACACACTTGAAGAAGTAGGAAAAATGTTCGGTGTAACAAGAGAGCGAATTAGGCAGATTGAAGCAAAGGCACTAGAAAAGATTCGAACTCACGAAAAAGCGAATCGACTAAAAAATTATTAAAATAAATAAAACACATGGTAAAAGAATTTGCATTTGTATGTCACCCAGTAAACGACATGGCGCGAGCACGAAAATTTTATGAAGAAGTTTTCGGGTTCAAAGTACTTACTGAGTTTGGTGGAGAATCTGACGAAGGACAATGGGTTGAGTACGAAGTAGGAGAGAGCGCGTTTGCACTTGGAAGACACAAGGACTGGAAGCCTTCTAGAGAAGGTGTGTGCGCTGCGCTTGAAGTAGAAGACTTTGACGGGGTGCTTTCAAAACTAAAAGAAAAAGGAGCTGAGTTTAAAGTAGAAAAACAAGAGTTTCCTGGATGTTTTATGGCTGTAGTTTACGACACCGAAGGAAACGCACTTACGATTCACAAAAGGAAGTCTCTCTAGTTAGAAGGAAAATAAAAAAAGCAGTTTTCGACTGCTTACTAAAAAAAGTCATTTGGCCCCCAAGGACGACCATTTTTCTTGACTCTACCTACTCCAAACTTGTGCCGGGCGTTGAACCAGCCTGTCCCAAAAACAAATCGGCGTTTTTTCTTGGCTGCTTTTGATTCCGCTTTGCAGCCTGGACAAAGATCGCCAAGATTGGCTGTTGGATAGCCACAAGTTTGGCAACAATCGCGAAGCACAGCTTCTGCGTTTGAAATGTTTGGTTTCAGAAATGGTCCTGCAATTTCTTCCGCTAGCATTTCGGCGGTTTTTATTTGGTAGTTCATTTTCTTATTTAAATATACATTTTTGAGATGCTATAATCAACCACATGAATACTAAGCTTTTTGAGGAGAAGTACAGTAAACTAAACCCCCGGCAAAAGGAGGCGGTAGATACTGTTTACGGCCCTGTAATGGTCGTGGCTGGCCCTGGGACAGGGAAGACGACTCTTCTTACGCTACGAATTGCAAACATTATTTTAAAAGCAGGGGCAAAGCCCGAAGAGATTTTGGCTGTCACATTTACCGAGTCAGGAGTCAAAGCGATGCGCGAAAAACTTAGAGAGGTGATTAGGGAAGCTGCTTTTAGAGTAAACATTTTTACCTTCCATGGGTTTGGAAACTATATGCGAGCGGAGTATCCAGAAAGTTTTGCCAAAATCGGTGCGCGGCTTCCCGCGAGTGAGACAAAAACTTTGAAAATCATCGAGGAAATCCTTGCAGAAAATACATTTAAAGAAGTAAGGACAGGTTCTCAGTTTGGGCTAACAATAGGAAAAATCAAAGGACGGATTTCTGATCTAAAACGTGAATTGGTTTCCCCAGATGATTTAACGGGTCTTATAGATAAAGAAGAGGAGAAAATAAATGCAGAAGAAGCAGGAGAAGAGAAAAAGACAAAAACAAAAGAGGACGAATTTTCTCGAAAAAGAAAACATATTCAGAGGCTTCGTGAATTTCAAAAAGTATACAGTCTTTACGAAAAGAAAATGGAGGAACAAAAGTTTTATGATTTTGATGATACAATTTTGGGTCTTATAGACGCGCTAAAGAAAGACAAAGAAATGCTCTTTGAGATGCGAGAAAATTTTCAGTTTATTCTTGCAGATGAGCACCAGGACGCAAACGGCGCTCAGAACGAAGTCATAAAGTTTTTCAAAGGAGACGAAGAAGCGAACATTTTTGTGGTAGGAGATGATAAGCAGTCAATCTTTCGTTTTCAAGGTGCCTCCCTTGCTCACTTTTATAATTTTGGAGATGAGTTTCCAAAAGCAAAAAAGATTGAGCTCAATCAAAACTATCGGTCTCACTCGATTGTACTTAGTGCAGCGCACAGTCTTATTTCAAAGGATGGACGCCACCATGAAGAGTTATCTGCCAATGCGAGTTTTGTGCCAAAGCCACTCCAAATATACGAATTTTCAAAGATGGACGAGGAGTTTTCGTATATTGCAGAAGAGATTAAAGATGAACTCAAAAAAGGAAACAAAAATATTGCAGTTCTTAGTCGGTACAATAGTGCGCTTTTTGAATTTGCTTCGTATTTAAAATTACACAAGATTCCTTTTTCTCTAAAGGGCGAAAAGTCACTTTTTGATAACCATGAATACCTTAGGATTGAAAGTTTGTTTAGAGCGCTTTCAAGTCCATACGAAAAAAGTGCTCTTTTGGAGGCGCTTTATTTTGGTTTTTTTGATGTTCCACTTTTAGATGTTTTACAATTTTCGGCCGAGTGTCAGAAGAGGAGGGAGTCTTTTGCGGAAGGTTTTTTGTCGGGACAAATGGGGGCAGGTACAAAAGAGCCTGTTTTACTTTTTAAAAAATTGTCGAAAAATGCGTATGAAAAACCTCTTCTAGAATTTCTACGAATACTTAGGTCAGAGCTTAAACCCTTTGGAAACCCGGAGTATTTTTCTGTTTTAAATGTCATATATTCTGAGGCAGAAGATTTGGTGCGAGAAAACAGAAAAGCTTCGCTCCGAGACCTTCTCTTTCATTTAGACTTTCTAAAGCGTCACGAACTCCCGCTCAATGTTCCAAACGAGACACACGAGGCGGAAGTGGTGCTTTCTTCAATACACCGTTCAAAAGGGTTAGAGTACGATAGTGTGTATATTATTGATGTTGTAGATAAACGGTTTGAAAAGAGTGGAAGGAGAGCAGATCTTCTTCATATTCCTGGAATTGGGATTGACACGGATCTTGAGGAAGAAAGAAGGTTGTTTTATGTCGCGCTAACAAGAGCACGGCAACATGTTACCGTTTCGTATTCGCTTTCTGATTATACAGGAGGAGAGCTCGCTCCGTCTGCGCTTATTTTTGAGATAGACGAATCACTTCTTTCAAAAACTCAAATCAAAGATATAAAAGTTCCAGAGAAAATCCTTGAAGAAAAAAATACAAAAGAGGAGGTGCTCGGCGGTATAAAAAAGGCTTTTCTCCTTCGAAACTTTTCTGTGACTGCTTTTAACAACTACCTTGATTGTCCATGGAAATATTTTTGGAGAAATCTTCTTCTTATTCCAGATACAGGAGACTTTAGTAGTATGCTTGGAAACACAAATCACGAAGTGTTAAGACGCCTGCATATTGAAGCAAAGAAAGGGGTGCTCCTAGGAGAAGAAGAGATTCGAAAGATTATAAATGAGTCAGCAGAAAAAGAAGCCTTTTCCGAAGCTGAACTTCCTCTTGCAAAAGAGAAATGCGAGGAAAG
This sequence comes from uncultured Candidatus Saccharibacteria bacterium, assembly GCA_964446625.1. Lineage (GTDB taxonomy): Bacteria > Patescibacteriota > Minisyncoccia > Phycocordibacterales > CAIRYW01 > JAUPVJ01. The sequence goes on along the minus strand of CAYUPH010000002.1, from coordinate 33,767 downwards.
CATTTTTGCATATTTAAAAACTTTTGTACCTTGGGAAACGGGAACCAAAGTGTTTGTCGAAGAGAGTCTTTCGTTCATGTTTCCTTTTGTAGCAGAAGAAACTAAATTAGAAGTGCCGGTCACAGGTAAGCTCGATTTGTCGACAGAGAGAAACGGTGAAGCGGAGGTTATAGATTTCAAAAGCAGTAAGCGTAAAACCCGTAATGAAATTTTAGGAAATACAAAGACGAGTGATGGAAACTTGGGGCGACAAATAAAATTTTATAAATTCCTTTGGGAAGAATCAGGAAAAGAAGGAAGAGTAGGAGCCGCAACACTTCACTTTCTTAGCCCTGAAAGGGGACTAACACAAAAAGAAGTCTTTGCTCTGAGTAATGAAGATAAGGAACAAATAAAAAAAGAGGTAGAGCAGACTTTAAAAGAAATCTGGAGTCTCGAATTTTGGAATAGAAAATGTGACGACAAGAACTGTGAGTATTGTTCTCTTGGAGATGTGTTTAAGGAAAGCCTTAATTAGAAAGGTAGAGAGAAGGTGAGAGGAGCTGCTTCGGTTTCGTGCCATTTTGCCGTGTCTACTTTAAACTCTTTTTTTGATTCTCCTTCTTTGTATTTTAGTTTTCCGTTTGTGAGCGCAAACTCGTACACATCTTTTGTGACTTTTACATCTTGAAGACAGTATTTTCGGATGCTTTCAATGTCTCCTTTTTTCCACCACTCTACCGCTTCAAGTCCGTTTCCACTTTTTCCAACGCCAAGCGTCGCTTCTGCAATGTTTCCGAGCCCCACTCGTCTTCCTAGGCTTTTTCGTACTTCGGCGAGAAGGTCGAGGCTTTTTATTTTTGTAAGGTCACCTGCGTAGTATTTGTTTAAAAGAGGAATATCAAAATAATCTCCATTAAAGGTAATAAGCAGGTCAGTTCGCTCGATAATTGGCCAAAGTTTTGGCAATTCTTCGACTAGGTAACTTGTATATTCGTTTGTCTCGTAGTCATATACACCAACAAGAGAAATATCGAGTAGAGTAGGGTCGGCTTTTCCTACATCATCAAATATATTTCGGGTTTCAATATCGAATACAAGTTTACGCATAGGGGAAGATTATAGAATTAAGAATTAAGATTTTTAAATAAAACAGACTTACCTTAGTTATTGAATGGTGGCAGTTTGTGAGTTTCAAGAAAGTCTCGTATTGTCACATCTCCCATACCAAAGCCAACAGTCGGAAGTGGTTCAACACCAAACATTTCAAGTAAGTTGTCATAGCGACCTCCTCCAAAAATCGAGCGTTTGTTCTCTGGGTTGGTATCAAAGACTTCAAAAACCATTCCGGTGTAGTAATCAAAGCCACGAGCTGTAGTAGGAGAAAATACTCCCTTTATACCTTTCTCTTCAAGTTTAGATAAAAGAGTTTTAACATCTTCGTCTGGACTTGGAAGAGAAAAAGGTTTTCCGCTTACCTTTAGCCACTCTGACTCGAATTCTTCTTTTTCCATTTTCTCTTTTTTATCAAGAAGACCAATCATTTCTTTTCCGTATGCATTTTCTATGATTTTTCTTGAATTGATTCTGATTTCAAAATCCTCATCCTTTGCTCCGAACTCTTTCATTATTTTGTATGCAACAGAAATAATCTCCACTTCTGCTTCTATTCCAGCTCCTCCAACAATGTCGCAGTTAAGTTGCCAGTGTTCGCGTTTTCTTCCTCTTTGAGGTCTTTCATATCTAAAACAATTTGGAATTGAAAACCACCGAAGGGGGAGCTTTAGTCCTTTTCTCCTCGCTGCAACCATTCGTGCAAGAGTCGGTGTCATTTCAGGACGGAGAGCCACTTCGCGTTCACCTTTGTCGATAAAAGTGTACATCTGTTCGTTCACAATTTCCTCGTTTCTCTCACCTTTGGCTTTGTAAAGCTCTGCTGGTTCAAGGATAGAAGCGCTGTACTCAACAAATCCTGCCTCTTTTGAGACTTTTCTCCAAGTATCAAAAATATAGTTAAGAACCGCCATGTCTTCAGGATAGAAGTCTCGAACTCCTTTATAAGGCTCTGTGCTTAGGTTTTTTTGCTTTTCTGTCATGTTCAGTGTATTTTAACAACAAATGACTGATTTACCAAGCTATATAACGATATACAAAAACGTAGGCGAAACCCCTCTTGAGGCGCTGAGGAAAGCGCGGATTTTACATAATATTGCCCCGGAGGTAGCCATGACCTACGCTGGGCGCCTTGATCCGATGGCTGAGGGGCTCCTTCTCCTGCTCGTAGGTGAAGAATGTAAAAACAGAGAAAAGTACTTTGCGCTGAGCAAAGAGTATGAGGTTCAAATTCTTTTTGGTGTTTCTACGGACACAGGAGATATTCTTGGAATCATAAATGAAGTAAATTTAGAGAAAAAAAATATTGGAGAAAACGAGGAAATTATAAAAGAAGTGTTAAAAAAATGCTCGGGCAAATTTACTCAAACATACCCCATGTATTCTTCAAAAACCGTTGGTGGTAAACCTCTCTTTTCTTATGCAAGAAGTGGGGAAGAACCAGAAGAAATGCCTACCAAAGAAGTAGAAATTTATTCTATTGAGATTTTAGAAAGAAATGAAGTTACCCTGCGTAGTCTTTTAGAAAATATAGAAGAGAAAATCCAAAAAGTGAAAGGTGACTTTAGACAAAGCGAAGCCCTCCAGAGTTGGAGGAGTTTAAAAGAGAGTAGTCTTTTAGAGAAAAGTCTTCCTGTTTTGAAAATAAAAGTGTCTGCAAGTAGTGGAGTTTATATGCGTAGTCTTGCTGAGAGAGTGGGAAAAGAGCTTAGTTTGCCTGCACTTGCTTTGTCTATAAAGAGAACAAGGGTTGGGGAAATCTCGCTTTAGGTCACTGTGGTATAATTCGTACATGCTTGATGAAAATAGAATAGTTTTAGGAGGAGGCGCTGAGGCAAGTGGAGGTGAAACTGAGCCTGATGAGTTATTGGATGGTGGAAACCACGAAGATATAGAGGGAAACACTGCTCCTAATGAAGAGTTTGTAGAGTCTCAAGAAAAATCAGGTGATCCTAAGAAAGAAAAAAGAGTAAGTCCTGCAAGGAGGATTGTTGAGTTTTTTGGTGGCAAAAAAGCTAAAGCTTTTTTTGAGGGAAGAGATGTGGAAAGTCAGCTAAGAGAAGATGTACAAGTAAAAGCGTTTAATAAATCGAAAGAAAGTATTTTTAGTAAAAAAGAGGAAGTACGACTTTTGGAAGTAGATAGAGCAAAAAAAACAGTTGAAGTGGCGGAGCTTCAAAATGAATTAAATATAATGCGTCGTAGACTAGAGATACTAGAGAATGATATACAGAATCCTAATAATGTTGATGTGGTCAGTCTACTTGAGGCCCAATATGGAAGCGATGCAGAGATCTATAACCAGAAAATAGATCAATTAGAAAAGGCGCAGGGTGAATTGTCTCAGTTACAAAGGAATATTGAGATAGAAAAGCAGATTTTAGAGGAAATGCAAAATGGAGGAGAGAATGTGAGAGGTGTGATTTTAGAAAGAATTGGAGTTGAATTTATGGAAAAAATTGCTAATGAGGCAAATTTAGAGGAAAATGAGGCAAAACTAAAGGGATTGGAAGGGGAGCTGGAGAGACTAAGGGCAGAATATGTTGGAATTTCTAATAAGATTAATAGCATCCAGTCTCTAATTGAAAGAACTAAGTCTGAAAGAAAAGACGGCACTGCAAATGCACTAATATTGAGGTTAGAGGAAAAAAGTAGGGAGCTAAGAGAAGGTCTTGTGGCTATTGAAAAAGATATTAAAGCTAATCAGAAGAATCTTGATACTGCAAGAGATTATAGTCATAAAATTGCTGAGAGAATGAGGGTGATAGAGTCTGTAACAGAAAAAATGGGACTTGGTGAGACATTGATTACACAAGTTGAGGAAGTTACAGAGGGTTCTTCTCAAAGCACTTCTTCTACTGTAGCGCAGGCAGAGGGTAAATATCAAGGCGGGGGCGTGACGAGACAGGTTCACAAATATGGTGGAGGTGGGTACGGAGGAGGAAACGGGGCAGTTAAAGAAGCTTTAAAAAGAAAAAAGAAAAAAGGTTTCTTTAGCAGTTTATTTGGTAATTGGTTTAACTAAAAAATGAGAGTCAAAAAAGTACATAAAGAAGAGGACGAAGAGATTCTAAAAATTCAAAAACTTTTGGAGGAAACTGAAGCTGATATTGTTGCTCTCAAAGAAAAAGTAAAGAAAGCAAAAACGGAATCAAAAGCGCTTGTGTCAGGACTAGAAAAAACACTCCTTTCTCTTATACAAAAAGTGAAATAAAAAAGCATCACTCTGTTTCAGAGTGGATGCTGCGAATAAGACGGGCTTCACCAAAGAGATGATCAACATTTTCCTTTACCTGTGCACCACTCATTCTTTTGCTAAAAGAGAAGTGGTAAGTCATTTCAAGTGCCCAGGGAATTATGGTTTGTCCGGCGAATGCAAAAAAGGGTTCTGTCTTTTGCCATCGCAAAACATAGGGACAACCATTTAGTATAAGATCGGGAGACCCGTTTCCTAGTATTTCTTCAATTTGTTGTCTCCTGGTTGGGAATTGTGTTCTGCAACAAAATGTCTGCCGAGCACATTTTTTGCTTCCCCAAAAGATGGTGATGTCTAAAATAATGTGTGGTTTCATTTGTCTCCTAAACATTAGACTACACCTTTCCACCCAAAAGTCACGTGCATAAAAAAAGAGTAGGTTTGCCTACTCTTTTTTTCGATTCTTATCTCGTTCTGTTTTTGTGAGGAATTTTTTTCGAATTCGTGTATCTGTTGGTGTGATTTCGAGGTACTCATCATCCTGAATCATTTCGAGTCCTTTTTCAATATCGATTTCAAAGGGAGGTGTAAGGTAAGTTGTTCCGTCAGAGCCGGATGCACGCATGTTTGTGAGTTGTTTTCCTTTTGTTGGGTTTACCTCCATATCTTCACCTTTAGAAGTATTTCCAATTACTTGTCCAATGTACACCTCGGTTCCAGCACCAATATAGAGAGTTCCGCGTTGCTGTAGGTTGTCGAGTGCAAACGCAAGAGTTTTTCCTGCTTCCATAGAGATCATAGAACCTGTTTCTCGTCTCTCGATTGTTCCTGCGTGTGGTCTAAATCCTATAAATCGTGAAGAGAGAATTCCTTCGCCCTTTGTATCGATTGTAAATTCGTTTCGGTAACCCAAGAGTCCTCGTGTTGGAATTTCAAATGTGAGACGAACTTGGTTTTGCTCTTGCTTCATGTTTGTCATGATTCCTCGTCTCTTTCCAAGTTTTTCAATAATAACTCCAGAAAAGTCTTGAGGTGTGTCGATTGTTGCCTCTTCGTAAGGCTCGAGTTTTGCTCCATTTTCTTCTCGGAAAATTACTTCTGGTTTTGATACTTGAACTTCAAAACCTTCTCGGCGCATTGTTTCAAGGAGAACCGCAACATGGAGTTCACCTCGTCCGTACACTTTGAACTTTTCATTTTGTCCAAAATCAACTTTGAGTCCTACGTTTACTTCGAGCTCTTTTTCTAGTCTGTCTCGAATCTGTCTTGAAGTAACAAATTTTCCAACCTTTCCGGCAAACGGAGAGTCGTTTACAAGGAAGTCGAGCGAGATTGTTGGCTCATCAATTGTAATTGCGGGAAGAAGGGGTGTTCCTTCGTCTTTACAGATTGTGTCTCCAATAAACACGTCTGGAATACCAGCAATCATGACAATGTCTCCGCTCGTAGCAGTTTTAGCTTCTTTCTTCTGAATTCCTTCAAAAGTGTAAAGTTTTGTAAGTCGGTATTTCTTTGAAGTTCCGTCTTGTTTTTTTAGAAAGACTTCTTGGCCGTCGTTAATTGTTCCTTTATAGATTCGCGCAACAGCGAGACGCCCTAAGAAGTTGTCGTATGCTAGGTTAAAAGGCTGAGCTGCTAGTTCTTCATCGTCATGTCCTGAGGCAGGTGTTACGTGACTTAGAATTGTATCGAGAATTGGATCAAGGTTCTTATCATCGTCGGCGAGATCTAGTTTTGAAGTTCCATTTCGTCCTACTGCGTAGACTGTTGGAAAGTTTAGTTGTTCGTCATTTGCGCCAAGCTCAAAGAAAAGCTCAAAGACTTCGTCGTGAACTCTTTTTGGATCTGCTGCGGGCTTGTCGATTTTGTTGATGATAACAATTGGTCGAAGTCCAAGCTCGAGAGACTTCTTAAGTACAAATCGTGTCTGAGGCATTGGACCCTCTTGTGCGTCAACGACAAGGAGTACACAGTCGATTGATCGAAGTACTCGCTCTACTTCACTACCAAAGTCCGCGTGCCCTGGTGTGTCCACAATGTTAATCTTTGTCCCTTTATAGTTTAGGGAAGCGTTCTTGGCATAGATGGTAATTCCTCGCTCTTGCTCGAGTTTATTAGAGTCCATAGACACACCTTCTGTCACCATGCCGTTTTGTTTCATAAGAGCATCGGTAAGAGTAGTCTTTCCGTGGTCTACGTGGGCGATAATTGCAATATTTCTAATTTCCATAATCTTGTATTTTTGAGTATATAAACAAAAAACGGCGTATTGCCGAATCAAAGGCATTGTAGCACAGAGATACAAAAAAAGACAGTAGTCAAAAAAAAAGGTGTCTAAGTGACTTAGAGGCCATTTTAGTGTATAATTTTTAGATAATAAAAACAAAAAATATGAATAAATTAAGAGCATTTTGGACGAAAATTAAGGCGAACAAGTGGAAGAGCATTGTCGCTCTTTTGGTTATTCTACTAGTACTGTTCTTTGCCCTTGGAAAAGGGAAGGGGTCAGGAAGTGATGAATTTGAGGTTAAAAGTACAACTTTTGAAAAGGTTGTATCAGTTTCTGGAAAGGTTGTGTCGACACAGACTGTTGACCTCTCGTTTGAGTCTTCAGGAACTGTTGCGGGAGTTTACAAAAAAGCGGGAGACAAGGTTCGAAGTGGTGAAGTGATTGCGGTACTAAACTCTTCTGATCTTCAGGCAGAAAGAGACAGTGCAAGTGCTGACCTGCTTGCTGCACGCGCAGAGCTCGCAAAACTTACTGCTCAGGGTTCAAATGATACAGAGACAGAAATCAATAAACGAAAAGCAGTCGATGCAATTTCAGAAGCCTTCACAAAAGCAGATGACGCAGTTCGTAACAAAGTTGACCAATACTTCGATAATCCAGAAGATGCGCCACAAATCAAATATACTTTTGATGACTATTTCGATCGGAAAGGCCCAATCAATGATGAACGAAAAAAAGTTGAAAAAGCCCTTGATACATGGGAAGCGAAGGTAACAAAATTGAGTACCGATAACTTTTCGGCAAGTGAACTAGAGCTTTCTCGCGCTTCTTTAAATACAATAAAAACTTTCCTCTACAATCTTTCATTTGCGGTAAATACATTTGAAGAATCAGCAATTTTGTCACAAGAGACAATAGATAAATATAAGTCTGATCTGTACACTGCGCGGAACAATATCGCTGAGTCGTTGTCAAATATAACCACTGCACAAGATTCACTTCGGGCATCTTTTTCAGATATTCCAGTTCAAGAAGCAAAAGTGAAAGCTGCAGAAGCAAAAGTGAAAAAATTGAATGCAGAAATCGCAAAGACTGTTATCGTTGCTCCTTTTTCAGGTGTTGTGTCTATTCAGGACGCAAAAGTGGGAGCAAGCATTTCTGCACATGACAAAGTGTCTGCAATGATAAGTGAAGGGTTTGAAGTAGAAGTGTATATTCCAGAAGTAAGTCTTCCAGGAATTGCCGTGGGAAACACAGCAAAAGTAACTCTCGACGCGTATCCGGACGAAGAACTAAGTGCAAAGATTACTTATATCGATCCTGCCGAAACAGAAAAGGACGGAGTATCAAATTACAAGGTAGTTTTGACATTTGATACTCTTGATCCAAGGGTTCGTTCTGGTATGACTTCAAGTGTTGCTATCCTGACCGAATCTGTCCCAGGACTAATTGTTATTCCCGAGAGAAGTGTTCTAAAAGAAGGAGGTGTATCTTATGTATCTGTAAAAAAAGGTAAAGAAATTGTAAAGACTCAGATTAAAACAGGACGAACTGATGGAAAAGGAAATGTAGAAGTAACAGAAGGACTTTCTACGGGATCAAAAATTCTAATTACTCCCGTTTCTAAATAAATGCTCCAGACTATAAAAATAGGGTGGTTTCTTGCTTTCAGACAAATAAGGAGAGCAAGTAAATGGACAACTTTCCTTATTATTGGGGTCATGGTTTTGACTTTCCTTAACCTCGTTGTAGTTGCTGGAATTTTGGTTGGACTTATCGAAGGGTCGGTAGAAGCGCAGAAACACTACTATACAGGAGACTTTATTATCTCTAAACTGGATAAAAAAGAATATATTGAAAAAAGTAATGAGATCATAGAGACTCTCAAAAATATGCCAGAGGTAGACGCATATGCAGCGCGGTACATTGCAGGGGCGAGCGCAGAAGCAAATTACAAAACAAAACTCAAAGATACTGACGAGGAATCAACAGGTGTCACTCTTGCAGGAATCGACCCAGTTGCCGAGGATAACCTTACAGATATTTCAGACTTTATTATCGAAGGTGAATACCTTGCGCCGGAGGATTATGACAAGATTCTTGTAGGATCTTTTTTCCTTAAGCGATATACACCAATCGAGGCGCCAGGATTTACTGCGCTCACAGGAGTGCCTATTGGCTCAAAAATTCGGATTACCGTAGGAGATATAACACGAGAATTTACAGTAAAGGGAATTTTGAAAAGCAAAGTTGATGAAGTATCTGCGAAAATGTTTATTGTCGACAAGCAAATGCGTGCACTTATTGGCCGTGATGATCAAAATGTTGATGATATTGCGATTAGACTAAAACCAGGAACCGACCCAACCGCATTTAAAGAAGCTCTCCAAAGAACTGGCCTCAGTAGGTATGCAAGACTTCAAACATTTGAAGATGCTCAGCCTAAATTCCTAAAAGACATTAAAGCGACTTTTGCAATTCTTGGAAATGCTATCGGTTCCATCGGGCTTGCAGTGGCGTCGATTACAATTTTTATTGTGATCTTTATTAACGCAATCACCAGACGAAAATATATTGGTATTATGAAAGGAATCGGAATCAATGGAAAAGTGATTGAGGTGTCATATATCTTTCAGTCGATTTTCTATGCTCTTTGCGGTTCAGGGATTGGAATAATAATTGTTTACGGACTTCTTGTTCCTTTCTTTGATGCACACCCCCTAAACTTTCCGTTTTCTGATGGAATTCTAGTAGCCCCACTTGGTGGAACAATGATTCGAGTTGGGCTTCTCATGCTCGCGACACTTCTTGCAGGGTACATACCGGCGCGTATGATTGTGCGAAGAAACACTCTCGACGCAATTCTTGGAAGATAATATAAAAATATGATTGAAGTAAAAAACTTAGTAAAAACATTTGTTGATGGAGACAAAGAAACACGCGTACTAAAAGGTGTGGATTTTACTGCAAAGGAAGGCGAGTTTATTGCTATTATGGGAAGAAGTGGAGCAGGAAAATCTACTTTTATGTATCAAGTGTCTCTTCTCGACGAACCAACCTCGGGTGAAATCGTTATAGACGGAAAAAATACTCACACAATGAGCGCTGATCAAAAAACATCTTTTAGGTTAAATACTCTAGGTTATGTGTTTCAGGACTACGCACTCTTGCCAGACCTCACAGCGCTTGAAAACGTGGCGCTTCCGCTCCTCATGCAAGGAAAGGATAAAGAGCATGCGTATGCAGAGGCAAAGCGTTCGCTTGAGCGAGTTAACCTTGGGCATAGGCTAGACAACTTACCTAGTCAGCTTTCAGGAGGAGAGCAACAACGAGTATCAATCTCAAGAGCGATTGCACATTCACCAAAAATCCTTTTTGCAGACGAACCGACAGCAAACCTTGATCGTACGTCTTCTGAGACTGTAATAAGTATCTTCAAAGAGCTTCATAAGGAAGGTCAAACGATAGTAATGGTCACACACGAGGAGGAGTATGGAAAAATTGCTGATCGGGTAGTTCGACTCGATGACGGAAAAATTATTTCTTAATTTAAAAATATGGTACACACATCATTTGGGATCATTGTATATAAAGAAGATGAAAGCGGAAGAACTTTTTTGATCGTAAAAAATAAGTCAGGCAATCATTGGGGATTTCCAAAAGGAACACCAGAAGAAGGGGAAAGTGAAGAGCAGACAGCGCGAAGAGAATTTGAGGAAGAAACGGGAATCAGATCGCCAGAAAAGATTGAGGGACCTTTAGTTGAGGAGACGTATGTCTTTACTACTCGAGAAGGAGAAAAAGCGCAAAAAATAAACAAATTCTTTATTGGTAAAATAGAGACCGAAGAAAAGGTGGGGGAACCTTTTGATGACATAGATGAAATGCGTTGGGTGACAAGTGAAGAAGCTCTCTCGCTTTTTACTTTCGAAGAAACAAGAGACACTCTATATAAAGCACAAAAAATCCTCGGATAACCGAGGATTTTTTGTATGGAGTCTTACGCGTTTTGTGTGGGCGCCTCAGCAGGCTTTTTGTGGAAAAGCTTGTTCACCGCTTTTACTGCAAAGAAAACTGAAATCGCAACGATGAGGAAGTTTACAATCGAGTTTATAAAGTTTCCTATTCGAATTGCATGAAATGTAATTGCACTAAAGTCCGGTTGACCTGCAATCATAGCAATTGCTTGCATGATAACATCGTTAACGAGAGAGGTGACAATATTGTTAAAAGCAGTACCAACAACGATACCTACTGCTAGCTCAATTGCGTTTCCTTTTACCGCAAAAGCTTTAAATTCTTCTATAAGGTTTTTCATTTTTGTAGGAACTCTTTTTGTTTTCTCCAAAAGTTCCTCTTTTTTAAGACTATTTCTAATCGACATAACTATCCTAATAGTATTTTAATATAAAATCAATACGCTACGATTCCTACTCTGTTTTTTTCTTCTTAAAAAATTCCAGAGCCGGAGGAATAAGTGAGGTAAAAATAATGAGTAAAACGACTGGTAGAAGATATTTGTCAGGGTTTGGAATTAGGTTTCCAAACATAAATCCACCAAGAAGCATAAGTCCTATCCAAAAAAGACCGCCTATAATATTGTAAGAAAGAAACGTTTTGTATTCCATACTTCCTACACCCGCAAGAATAGGGGTGAATGTTCGAACGATAGGTATAAAGCGAGCAAGAATAATTGCTTTCTTTCCGTGTTTCTCAAAAAAGTTTCGTGATTTTTCAATATGATTTTTATTCCAAAAGAAAGAGTGTTCTTTTTTAAAAAGTTTTGGACCTACCTTTTTGCCAAACCAGTATCCGACAGTGTCACCAAGGGTTGCTCCTAAGAAACAAAAAATAAGCAGAGAGTAAATATTTAAAATATCCTGTGAAGCCAAGAGTCCTGCAGTAAAGAGAAGAGAATCACCTGGGAGGAAAAAGCCAAAAAAAAGTCCAGACTCAGCAAATATAACAGCCACTACTCCGGCTGTTCCAAGGGTTTCAATTATAAATTTTGGATCAATATATGAAAGCATGTGCATACTAGTATAGCTATTTTTCCTTTAGAGATTATTAAGAATGCTTGAATGGAATGTTTCAGGGAGGTGACTCCTTATACGAACTATCTCAAAAGTGAAGTCTTTTTTTATGTTTTCAAGGGCAATACCAAGCTCTCTTTGGTCGTATCCAACAGCAATTATATGAGGCTCTAATCTTCGTATGTGAGTCCATGTGCCTATTACTTCATCTCCAAGAAATACTTCTTTTGCAAGGGAGAGAGCTTCTACCTCTACAAGCCTCTCTTTTTCTGGAAGAAGAGGATCTTTGTTTTTAAAAAGCTTTATGTTTTTATCTCTTGCAATAGAAACAAAAAGCTCGTCACCGAGCTTTTGTGCTTCACGAAGAAAAAAGATATGCCCGTCGTGGATTTTATCAAAAGTACCAAAGACGAGCACTCTTTTTCCTTTGTGTTTATTCACAGTCTTTAAGCGCAAATTTTTTTATAAAGCCATACTCCTACATAAGCCCCGAGAAGTGGTCCTACAATGTAAGCAAGGTTAAATGATCCGATAGCGAACCCAACTGCAGGGTTTAATACTCCATTTGAACCAATTCCAGCAATGATTGCGCCAAGTGAGAGAGATCCTCCGATTACAAAAGGAACAAAAATATTTTCTTTTGAAGAGTGAAGGGCTGATGCGATTCCAAGTACAAAAATCGCTGTTCCAAGGAGTTCTGCAACAAGTGCTTTAAAAGAAAAAACAGATGTAAGGAGAGGGATTTTAAATCCTAGGAAAGTGACAATAATGATTGCACCGAGCGCCCCAATGAATTGGAAGAGAATATACATAAGCGCTTCTTTCCTTGAAATTTTTTTCATAAAGTATGCGCCAAGTGTCACAGCTGGATTAACATGTGCACCTGAGACTGCTCCAATCATAAAAACAAGCAAAGTGAGAGTGATTCCAGCAACTAAGGCGGTAGGAAAACCTGTAGATTTAATAAGAGAAGCAAGGACTGCAAGCGACAGTACTAGAGTACCAAAGGATTCTGCTACATACTTTTTCATAAATTTAAATTTAATCTAAAACTAATATGCTCTAATTTTAGACTTTTTTAGGATTAATGCAAAAGTTCGATTTCATCTTGTAGGGGAGTGGTTACAACTACTTTTCCTTCTTTTGTAACATAAAAGTCTATTTCAGTTCGCATACCAAATTGTTCGAGATAAATTCCAGGTTCGATTGTATAAGCTACATTTTTAAGAATAGGGGAGTATTCGCGCCAATTAATACCAGACAATTCTCCATGTGGAGAATTTAGTCCAAGTGAGTGACCAATAGTGTGTTTGATTCCTCTACCAAGACCAGTATTTCCGATAATATCATGAGCTACTCTATCTATATCTAATCCGCGAGGTAAAGGAGAAGTAGTTTTATTTTTAGTATCATTTTTCCTCTGTATACTAGTACACTGTTCGATATATTTTATTGCTTTGTCTCTTGCCTCGGTCAAAATTTTCCATGTTTTTTGAATATCTTTTGGTATCTTTTTTCCAAAGTAGAACATAAATGTTGCGTCGGCATACGGAGCATTTTTCTCTGGCAATCTTGCCCACATATCTATAAGAATGATGTCACCAACAGCAAGGACAGCATTAGAATTTTTGTTTGGAAAATAGTGGACTTCGTTCGTGTGTTTTCCAAAAGCAGCGATGCAACTTTCTTTTGGTTTATCGTTTACTAGACCGTGGTGCTTATATCTTTTCTTGATAAAAGAAATAGTCTCAAGTTCAGAAACAGCAACAGTTTTACTTAAGAAGTTTTTTACTTCTTCTTTTATAACAGCAAGCTTTTTTCCTGCTTCGGTGTGGTTTTTTATTTGTTCCCTAGTCCAGCCTTTCATCTTGTTTTATTAGACCGTCTAGGGAATCAGGTGCGCCAGGGAGTTTGCGAAGTCTTATGTAATCGTTTTCCCCCTCTCTTTGCGCAGGATCAATTGAATAATCAAAAAATCTTTTATTTTTTTCTAAAAATTCTCTAAGTGAATCAAAACTCTGTTTGCTTATTGCTGTAGGATTAAGTGGGTAGTAAAGATAACTTGGAAGCTCAATAAACATAGTACCTTCCGGACTAAGAAGTTCGTACCAGCGTTTAAGAATTTGAAGAAAATGTTTTTCTGTTAGGCCTGCTTTTCCTAGTCCCATTCTTTCAAAAATAATATCCACTTTCCCATTTTGTTCCACCCATCTTTCAACTGTCCTATATGAAGGTTGTTCTGTGCCACTGTAGTCTTCTTTTTTTCGTTTATGAAAGACATCTGCTCGTATAAGTTCATGATTTTTAGGGATAGATAATGTGTTTTTTTCGGAATCTTTTGTTAGCGAAAATGCTACAGTTTTGCCAAAATATTTTTCTAAGCCTTTTGGTCCAAATAAATTACATCCTTGTCCACCAAGCTCCATACCCACAAGAGTACCGTCTTTTTCTTTATAAAACTGTTCTAAATACTCACTTATTGTATGCATTTTTTCAGGAAAAGTACCCGCAAACGATGAATCAAAACTGTGAAGCGGAGAATCATAGAATTTGTAGCGGGCAGCCTCTTGTTCTTCTGTTTGTGCTCCTATATCTGCAACTGTGAGACTTTTTCGTACCTCATCATATATTGAATCGGGTTCAGAAGATTCTGCACAAGGTTCCTTATACATAGAAGATGTATAACTACTTCAAAAACGTAAACAAACCGTCTTTGTAAATCACTTTGCTCGTTCCATCCTTCATGTGTGCTGTCACTGTTCGAGGTGTTGTAGAGACAATGTCGGTGTGAACAGATGAAGAGTTAAATCCAAGTTCTTCCCAATCTTCTTCTGTCATTTGTGCAGGGTCACCTGCGTAGCAGTCATGGTAAGCGTTTCCGAGTGCTAAGTGTGTGTTTCCATACTTGCCACCAACATTTTCGTCAAAGAGAGTTTCGGCCATGAACTTAGTGATTCGAGAAAATCGTTTGTCTGTCAGAGAGTATTCACCAATTTTATCTGCGTTTTCTGTTGCAATCATTTCCTTCAAAACTTTTTCATTTTGGGTTGCTTTTGATTTCACAACTTTTCCATCTTTAAACCAAAGTTCAATTCCTGTGATCAGGTTTCCGTAGCGGTAGAGCGGCTCAGAAAATCTAATCCAACCGTTTGTTCCTCTCCAGTCTGGAGAAGTAAAGATTTCAAATGAAGGAATATTTCTTCCACTTCCACCCATCCACTTTTTCTTTTCACCGAGCTTTACCCAAAGATCTGCGTCTGGTCCTGTCACATGTAGCTTTTCAATCGGCATAGAGTTTAGTTTGTTCTGTGCTTTTTCTACCATTTTGAAAACTTTTTTCCACTCAGCAATCGGGTCTTTTTTGTCGAGAAAACATGCCTTAATAATCTGTTCCCAATATTCTTTAAGACTCATACGAGCTTCCTTTGCCATAGCAGGAGTTCCATAGAGAGCAAGAGTCCATGTAAACTTTCCTTGGTTTTCTTTGTGATTTCGCCAGTCCATGTACGGCTTAAATGCTTTACCACGCGCCATGATTTTCTTTGGGTCGATGCCTTTTAGAATATGTTTGTTTGTGTCAGAGATTATATAAACAGAGTGGTCGATTTCATCGATAAGTCCTTTTAGGTATTTAGAAGGGAAGTAAGAAAGCTGTTCTTTACTTGCTAGTTCGTAGAAAATACGTGATACATTACTGTTTGCTTTGTCGTATGTTTCTTTGTCATCAGGAATATAGTTTTGAATTACATTTCCACCAGCTTTTATAATTGCTTTGTAGAGCTCAACATACAGAGGTTTTGCATACTCGTTTACTGTAAGGTAAACAGTCTCTCCTTTTTTTACTCCTTTTCCTCCACCGAGCGCAAAGTTAACGAGAACTTTTGCGTAGTTTTCTAAAATCTTTTTTGATGGTGTGTAATCTTCTGACATAGTATGTTTGTATTTATTTTATAAATTTGGCGGAGCAACTTCTCTGTTTCTGATTTTTCTATATAACCATGGAACAAAGTCTCCTAGAAGGTAGACTATCGAGACAATAAAGCATGACAGTGATATTCCTCCTAAAACATCAGTAAACCAATGGACTCCAAGATACAATCTTGAAAAAGAAACTGCAAGAGGTGTAAATATACAAAAGAAAGCGAGAAGTGTTTTAAGGAAGCGACTTTTTATGAGTGGGAAGAAGATGAGAAGGAGAGAGAGAAAGAAGACGGTGCTTTCGCTTGCGTGTCCGCTTGGGAAACTGTACCCACCTGCAGATCCAACTCCACCTCGTGGTCTTGGTACTTTAAAATAAATTTTAAATATATATGTAGAAAAAGTAACAAGACCGACACTAACCCACAGTATTGCTCCCTCTCGAAATTTCTTTTTGAGAAAAAGGAGAACTCCAATTAGAAGAGTAAGTCCTGCAATAAAGCTTCCACCACCGAGTGATGTTGCCCCTTGCATGAGTGCAGTTAGGGGAAGAGAAATAATTTCTTTGAGTTTACCATTTACAAAAAAATCTATATTTGTAAGAGATGCGTGGCGAACAGTGTTTTCTGAGAGGGTTGTAAACACATAGAGGGAAATGAGGGAAAGAATGAGGAGCGCTGCGTCCTTTAGGGTAACATTCATCTTTTTTGAACGAGCATAGACATAGGCGGAGATAATCGCAAAAGTAAAGATAGATGCAGCAAATACAAACTTTCCAACACTTCCTCCAACTGAAAGGAAGCTTTCTCCAAAAATATACCCAATTAGAGAAAAGAAAAACGCCCACACAAACGAACTTAGAAAAGTGATTGGAATAAATTTGCTAGCGTAAAGCTTTGAAGCGCCCGATGCAAACGGAGCAAGTGCTCGACCAACGGGGTGAAATTTTCCGAGGAATATTGTTTTGAACGGGTGGTTTTCGACTAAAGTTTTTGTTTCCTCAATGTACTCTTTTTTTATAAAAAGTTTGTGGGCAAGTTTTTCTGTAAAATGGCTTCCGTACTTTCTTCCAAGAATAAACCCAATCATATCTCCAATAAATGCTCCTGCGCCGGCAAAAAGAGCGATACAAATCATCGATGCGTCGTTTAATCTTGCATAGAAACCTCCGAGGACAACAATTGTTTGCCCAGGAATGAGGAAACCAAAGAAAGGTACTGACTCAAGAAAACTTCCCAAAAAAACCGCGTAGTAACCGATTACTTCAAAAAGGCTTCCGTGACTCAAGAAAAATTTTACGATTGTTGCTTCAATACTCATGGCTAGAAAAAATGCGGTAAGAAAATAATAAGTCCGATAATAGCGCTTCCAATGCACATTACCAAAGTAAACGCTGCGGACATGTCTTTTATTTTTCCAATGACATTGTTGTGGGTGGGTTCGATTTTGTTACATAGGTCTTCAACTACAGTGTTTATGATTTCAGAAGAAAGAACAAGAGTGATTGCAACGCAAATAAAAAGCCATTCGCCTCTACCTAGGTGAACCAAAAATCCAAGAATGCATACAGCGACGCTCATAATTATTTCAACTTGAAAATTGTCTTCTTCGCGGAGTACTGTGAGAAGACCGCTTTTGGCATACCTGAAGCTCTGTAAAAGTTTTTGCATACATATAGTATAATATAGGAGTCGCTTTAAGAGAACATAATACAACTATTTATATGACACTTAGTCCAAAGGTTAATCTGGTTCTTACTCTTGTTGTCGCCTTCTTTATTGGCTTTATTTTTGGCAATAATTTCGATGGAAAGGGAAGAGGAGAGTATTTTCACAGAGGGGAGTTTAATAAAAATATGATGCAGCACAAGGGTGCTTCTTCGATGGGGGACATGATGAAAGGTATGACTATGGGTCTTTCCGGAAAAACAGGAGACGCTTTTGATAAAGCATTCCTTTCGGAGATGATTATGCATCATGAGGGCGCAGTTGAGATGGCAAATATGGTTCTTGCTACTAGCAAAAGAGCAGAACTAACCAAACTCGCAAAAGATATCGTCACAGCCCAGACAAGGGAAATCGAAATGATGAAAACTTGGCAAAAAGCATGGTTTGGAGAAAGCGGAACCGGAATGATGCACGAAGGTCATGGGGGAGTAGCGTGTACTATGGAAGCAAAAGCTTGTCCTGATGGATCTTATGTAGGTAGAACTGGACCAAATTGTGAGTTTGCTGCTTGTCCTGGAGCTAATTAGAAAGGAGTAGAGAATACAAAAAACCGGCGCCCAAAGGGCGCCGGTTTTCTTTTTGGAGAATTAGTAGTTTCCTCTTCCTCCTCCGAATCCTCCTCGTGGTCGGAAACCTCCTCGGTCACCTCCTCGTGGTCGGTCTTCTTTTGGCTGAGCAACGTTGACTCGGATTGTTCGTCCGTCAAGTTCCTTTCCATCAAGACCTTGGATTGCTGCCTGTGCTTCTTCAGCAGTAGACATCTCAACGAATCCGAATCCTTTAGATCGTCCAGTCATCTTGTCCATAATTACAGACGCAGATGTAACGTTTCCAAAAGCCGAAAAAGCCTGTCTAAGGCCATCGTCAGTTGTCTGGTAGGCAATTGAGCCTACATAAAGTTTATTTGGCATGTGCAAATTCTAAGCCTAATAAGCGACCTCCGTACTTTTCCCTTACGCTTATAGCCTAGAGAAGAAAAACTACGAACACCAAAATTGTATCACAAAACCCTTTAGATGGAAAGGGGAGGCTAGATTTTGTTGTTTTCCTCTAGTACAAGGCAGATTTTGTTTTTAATAGAGAGGTATCTACCAAGGAAGGCGCCAGTTGCAAAGATAAGGCAAAAGGCAGTGAGTACCACTCCTTCTACCCAGTGTCCAAAAATCCACTTTCGTTTAATTTCAATAAAAATGTAGAGAACAAAGACTATCATTCCAAAGAGGTCTAGTTCAGCAACAACTTTTTTTGTTTCGGGGTGCCAAAAAATATTAAAGCTTCGTCCTGCAACGATTCCAAAAAGAATTCCTAGAGAAAGCCCAATGAGCGAGTAAAGAATTGAAATCTTTTTTATATAAATATCGTAAATCGCAAAAGCAAGAAGAAGTCCACTCACAACTCGAAAAATCCGTAGCCTCCAAAGGAGCCTCGTATCAATATGTTTTTTTGCAACTTTCTGTGGTATTGGATCAGTAATATCCATTTGTTTAGTCAAAGAATTTTCCTATATACCGGTCAAGGTCTCTCTGGTCGAGGTTGTAAAAATATTCCTCATCTTCGTACAGGTCAGTTGCCAGGTCGACGCCAACGTATCGCCAGTGCCACGGCTCGTAAGTGTAGTAGGTGTTTCCTCTGGGGTAGGAGAGTACAAAGCCGTATTTATGTGCATTTTCTGTAAGCCATTTAAAAGCCTCACTTTTCTCAAAGGTTACAGATGTGGTTCCAATCTCTGGGGTTGTAAAGTCGACAGTCGTGCCTAGCTGGTGTTCTGAAAAGCCTTGCTCGGCAGAAAATTTGTTTGCGGTATTTGCTCCATAGACAACATTGTAAGAAGATTTGAGATTCTTTTGTTGTTCGAAAGACCTATATGCAGAGAGAACTTTTATCGTTACCTCGTCATCCTCAGCATCATCGATCATTTCTTCGAGCTGACCTTTTACCGATGAAAGAAACTGTTCAGGCTTGTTTGTTCGGATTAAGTAGTCAGTACTAATGTTTGAAAGCTTTTTGGGAATATAGTTTTCGTTGAGGAAGTAAACCTTGGAATATTTTTGTAAAAGCTCTGGATCAGTTTTTGAAATCTTTTTTAATTCGTCAGCAGTCTCTTTTGCGTTTTGGTATTCTGATTCCAAATGAACATTTTTTTCTGTTTCGCTTGCAAGCTGGTTTTGAAGAGTGCTTTTCTCGGAAGTTGTTTTCTGGTGGTCTTCGGATACTTCTGTAAGAAGGTTTAGTGTGCTTTGAAGAGTTTCATCGTAGCTTTTTATAGTGTGAAGCATATAACTAAAAGCTCCTCCAGAGAAGATTAGAGCTATAGCAAGGAAAAGAGCGTTTTTCTCACTAAATTCTGCGGTTTTTTTAATCATAGGCTCTATTTTAGCACTTTTTTTACCCCTTTTCTATGCGCTCCAGTCTGTAATTTCTCCTGCCTTTCTTTCGATTTTATCAGCTTTTCGTATGTACTTTTTTTGCTTTTGATCATAGAAAGGAGTGTGAGGTGACCTATCGAGAGCGAGCGCCAGGTCGTCGAGGTCTTCCTCTCCAAAAATATAGTCAAATTTTTTCTCGTTTATATAAAAAGCCCTACTAAAACTTTGAAGAGTTTTTTCACCGCTTTCGTTTAAAAAATATTCATGGAAGTACGAGAGTGCGAGTTCGCGAACTGTTTTGTAAATCGGGTCTCTAAAACGCAGACACGCATGGTTTGTTTTGCTCACAGCACCCCAAAGACCATTTACTTTGTAGAGAGTAACAACATGGTCCGAGTCTCTTTTAGTCTTTACTTTTAAATCAAGCAGGGCAGGGGAATAACCGTTCTCAGCCAAAATAAAGTATGCAATGAGTGCTCCTTCAAAACAATGAGCTTTTTTTTCTTTGAGTGCTCTACAAACCGAGTAGTATGTTTCTCCCTCTTTTTCAAAATTAAACGGTATAGTATTCAGAAAATCCTGCACTTTGCTTGGTGTGTTGTATTTCAGAAGTTTTTTTAAAATTAATTTTTTATCTTTTCCTATTTTAATCATTTATTTCATTTAAAACATAAGAAACAATTTCACCTTTCTTGGTAGTTGAACTTGGTTCATCAAAAACAAAACTACTTTTAAATTTCTTTCCCTCGAGAAGCAGAGGAAACCAATATTTGTCGTCGGACCACATTTGTTCAAATGGAATTTCAGAAAAAGGAAACCACTTTGGTGACATCTCTTCAGTTTCAATTCCGTTTCCCAAAAATTCTTCCGTCTTAAACACATGTACCTCAAGGTGTGCGTCGCTATCTTTAAAAACAAATTCCAAAGTTCCAGCAGGGAGAAGAGTTGCTTCGGTGATTCCTGATTCTTCTTCTAATTCTCGATGCGCAGCTTCTTCTATACTTTCACCTTCTTCAACTTTTCCACCAAATCCGTTCCAAGAACACGCACCAAATCCGCGCTTCTTCATTCCAAGGAGTACCTTGCCATCGCGAATTGGAAGACACAGTGTCAAAACCTTTTTCATATTTAAAGTATACCAAAACCTTTGCGCATATTTTTATCTCCTTTCCAAATCTTTTTTTCAAGGACCGCCCTTCGCCACGGCCTGGCATAAGGCTCGTTTTCGACAAGGGCGGTCCTTGAAGAGGGGAATAAAAAAAACCACCGGTTAGGGTGGTTGAGTCTAGTTCGGCTTTTCAGTGAGCATATCCCCAAAAAAATCTATGCCCTCCCGCTGCTTTTCAAGGTCATATGCTGTTAAGGGCGGAGGAGGCACCTGGGCGTGGTATTGCAGAAGTGTTTTGGTGATATGTGCAGTAACTGACCTCCACGACTTATCCGGGCTTCCGTCGAGCGACCATTCGAGTTTATCAGGTGCAAGTTCACCATCGCCGGTCCACGAATACCAAGCGGGAGCAAATGCAATGTTATCCCAACAGAATATGAATATGTCTTCAATTCGGAACTCTGGCGGAGTATTTGGCCTAGATGAGTCCAATAAGACAAGAAAAGCAATATTCTTCAATGAAGGCCAATTTTCAAAAAAGTCAGGAGGTTGCATTCTCAGGTGTTCTCTTGTTCTAGATGCAATCTTTCCAACAAGAGCTCCGAAACCTTCATCAGTTGGAGTTACGATTTTGCATCTTCTAGATGTTTGGTAAAAAAAAGCCTTCCATCCTTCAAGACGTGCCAAATCTTCGTCGCCAAGAGGCTGTGGGGTAGGTGGGCTAGGTATCATAAAAGGTACGTTGAAGCTAAAATAACATACCAAAAAGAAGTTTCAAAGTAGCTTTTGGATAGGTTTTACAAAAACAAACACTAAGGTAGATACATTTCTAGAACCATTTTTGAAGATAATATATGGTCTTTTCCAAGAATATGAGAAAGACTCTCAAGTGCAGATTCATGGATTTTATTTTTTTGGTTTTTATGTACTGAGTTTGTACAGTCAGAAATGACAAAAGTTTCAATTCCTGCATCAAAAAAAGTCATTGCAGCATACGCTACAGAGACATCTGTGTATATTCCCGAAAGAAAAACTTGTTTGATTTGATTCTGACTTAAATAAGAGAGAAGCTCATTAGTAACGGGATTATAAGTCGAATGTGTAAAAACTTTGTCGCTGTCTTTTAAAGAGAATTCTGTTAAAATTTCTTGTTTTTCTTTATTTTGAAAAGTAGTCCAGTTTAGCTGTTTTTCAAAGTTTGAATTTGGTGAATCAATAAACTTAGTAAAAATAGTACTCCCTTTAAATTGATGGCGAAGAGATTGGGTTGAGGGAATTATTGATTCGGTTTCAGGAAAACGAAAACCTTTTTGCATATCGATTATCATGAGTGCTTTTTTCATAAAAATAGTATATCAAAGATTAAATCCTTCCGAAGGTCCGCCCTTTGCCACGGCCTGGCATAAGGCTCGTTTTCAAAAAGGGAGGTCTTCGAAGATTGAAATAAAAAAACCACGCTACCTAAAGGTGCGTGATAAAAATGCCTAAAAATAAAGAAATTTATCTCGGCCAGGTTTAACCTGAAACTTTATCATTTTTGCTCGCCTGGTTTTTCGGATGCCCATGTAAGTAATCTTTTTAGGACGCGAAATGTTGAAGAGAATGATTTTCACCCCAAATACTTTTCGAATTTGATCATCGGGTCCAATTCGGAGCCGCCTTTTGTTGGTGATAATGACTGCTCCTCCACTTCTCCACCGCACTATGATTTTAGGTGTTTTCATGAAACCGAGTTGGTTTTTTCTCGAACCGCTGATATTTATACCTTTCTTTAATTCATATTGTCAAACATATATTTCTAAATATAAAACCCTCTCTTCAAGGCCGAACCTTGAAGAGAGGAAAGGTTTTTGTGTGGACGAGGGAAGGGAGATTAGAATTTTAGAGACTTTGCGATTTTGGAAACAGTCGGTCCAAAGTCAAAAGAGTCTTGCTCTGCTTTACATTCGCTCATTTGAGGCTCGTCATAATTTCCGCAATTTGGTGAACGAAGAGTAAAAGTGAAAATTGCAGTTTTGTCCTCTACTCCAAAAGCATAAGCGTACTCCGTATAAGTGCTTCCAGCGGCACCTTCCATGATTTTTGTCACACAAAATTTTGTGCCATTTATTTCCTCCTCTGTTGTTTGTCCTCCGCGCAGAGTCGATGTTCCTGCTTCGGTGCACGTAAATTTATTGTTTAGAATTTGCAC
Organism: uncultured Candidatus Saccharibacteria bacterium; assembly: GCA_964446625.1. Classification (GTDB taxonomy): domain Bacteria; phylum Patescibacteriota; class Minisyncoccia; order Phycocordibacterales; family CAIRYW01; genus JAUPVJ01. The sequence goes on along the minus strand of CAYUPH010000002.1, from coordinate 10,906 downwards.
TTTTGGTGGCCAGTCAAAGAGACTTACATATTTTAAATCAATACTTTCTGGGTATTTGAAAGTCGCACCCGAAGATTCGTCCGCTAGGGTTTTCCATGAGTCTGTTTCGTCTGGAAGGGTAGTAGGAGAGGGGTTTTGAGGCGTCTCGCTGTTGAGCGAGATGAGAGAGAAGTTGAGAAAACCAGCGAAACTCACCCAGAGAATATAAGGCACGAGGAGGAGTGATGCGCCTTTTGATATTCTCCAAAAATATAAAATACACACAAGAATAGAGAGCCAGAGAAAAATAATTTCAATAAATCCGCCAACAAGTGAGTGTGCACCAAAAAAGATAAATGACCAAAGGACGTTTAAAATAAGTTGAAGCGCAAAGAGGGAAACAGCAATTTTAATTTCTCTTTTCTCTAAACCTTTTTTCCAAATGAGAAATAGTGAAATACCCATGAGGACAAAAAGGATGGTCCAAACCGGTCCGAAAACGGAGTTGGGTGGCACAAAACTAGGTTTTACTAAAGTGTCGTACCATGAATCGATTGAAGGTGTGGTAAAAATGGCGCCAATAGCACCCGCGAGCTGACAGATGATAATTGAGAAAATAAATTTTAATGTGTTTTTCATGCCACAATTATAACAAAACAAAAATTTTGTTTTCATTAAGAAAATAAAAAAGCCCAGCACCTTACTTTTAAGAGAGTCTGGGGTTAAGATGCCTACTCACTCTATACTCAATTGTTCCACAAGTGGGACAGGTGTGCTTTTTTTCTGGGTCTCCTTTTTCGTCGCTCGAATGAGACCAGGCACTTCCGCACTTTGGGCATACATGTATGTGGGTATTTGGGTGACTGAGCAGGTGTAAAATCTTTTCTATACCTTGAATGTGTCTGAGCAATGCCTTTTTTTTCATAAGCAAAGTGTCTACTTCAAAGATAGCACAGTTTTACTAAAGTAAAACTTTTGTAGTGCTATAATCACTCAGTGAAAAATATTTACATAGAAGAGAGAAACAAATACATTCCAAGGAGAATCAAAGCAGTTTTTGTGCTAGAGTCACCACCAGAGCGAGGAGTGGGGTACTTTTATCAGGAGGAGGGAAGGGTTTCAGAACTTTTGTTTAAAACCTTTATGAAAACCTTTTTAAATTTTAGCCCAGAGACAAAAGTAGTGGGACTACGACAGTTTGCTGAGGCGGGGTATATAGTAGTTGATCCAATCTACGAACCAGTGAACAAACTTCCAGACAAAGTAGCGGATAAAAAGATACTTCAAAATTATAATAATTTCAAAAAAGATTTAGAGAATCTTCTTGGGAAAGAAAAATCCAAAACTCCAATAATTTTAATAAAAGCAAATATTTACAGACTTCTTGAAAAACCACTTTTAGAAGATGGTTTTAATGTTGTAAATAAGGGAGTTGTTATTCCATTTCCAATGCACTACCACGCAAAGGTGTTTGAAGAAAAGATAGGGAAGCTTATAAGAAGAATTTAAAAAACCCAATCATACAACTTATGGTACGTTGGGCTATTGCTCATATTATTTTCCATATAAACGATGGGGTAGGACCATTTGGGTCGGTAGACAATACTTCCGCCCAGCCCTCCTCGACTCCACATTCCCAAGGTATCGCATCGCCTACCTCCGGCATTGTTTCTGCCGGATCACCTAGCTCTTCATCAGGAGGATCCTCGCCTGAAAGTGTGTGTTGGAGCACTTCTCCCAATTTGAATGCTTCCAGGTCACTAAAAGCTAGAGTGAAGTTGGGTAAGTCCCGCCTGAATTGTAGATTTATCATACTACTCAGAACTATACATTTCTGCATGTGTTTTGTAAACAGAACAAATAAAGTATACTCTTTATATGGAATACTTAGATATATATGATAGTGAAGGAAATCCAACTGGAACAATAAGTTCTAAAAAAGAAGCCCATGAAAAAGGTTTTTGGCACAGATCTGTCCATGTATGGATCATTACTCCAGATAAGCAGGTTTTAATTCAAAAAAGATCTCCACAAAAAGAAAGCAATCCTGGTATGTGGGACATATCTTCGGCGGGGCATGTTTCAGCAGGAGAAAGTGATATTACTTCAGCGGTGCGAGAAACAGAGGAAGAGCTTGGGTTAGTTTTCCCAGAAACTTTTTTTACTTTAATTGGTGTTGTAAAACAAATGCAGGTAATAGGAGCTCTAATAAACAATGAGATAAATCCTGTTTATATACTAAAGACAGAAATTAAACTAGAGGATATAAAAAGGCAGAAGGAAGAAGTTTCAGAAGTCAAATTAGTACCTATTTCTGAATTTAAAAGAATGATAGAAAACAAAGATGAAAACTTTGTTGATCACCCTGAAGAGTTTGAGTTACTGTTTGATTATCTAGAGAAAAATTGTAAGTAATAGGGAAGACTATTACTTTTTTGGTGGTCCCCACTGCCAACGAGGCTTTTCTCCTTTTTTGTAACAGACAATAATAAGAAGAACAGAAAGAAGGATAATCGGCAATCCTAAAACAAGAAAATTAGTTCCCGAATCAGGATTTCCCGGAATTTCTTTTTCTACGTTTGCGAGTAAGGAAGTCACGAGCACAATATAGACTAGGATAACTGCCCATCCTTGCCATTTCACTGGCACCCAGCCCCAGCCATAAAGCTTTGCTTTAAACCAGTAGCCCTTTGGGTTGTCTTTTAAGTACGCGAGGTATTCTTTGATCATGTGTATATTATAGCAAAGAAATTAGGTGATTTTATGAATTATTTTTAAGCAACAAATCACTATAAGAAACAGAAATCAGGTCTTTGTCCTTTATATCGAACTTTTTTAAATACTCATTACATTGTTCAAGTAGTTTCTCTTTCCCAATTGAGCCATCTTTGTCTATTGCTTCAACTTCAACAAATGTACCAAGGTCTTTCACGTTATCTAAGTGAAATTTTATATTTCCAATAAAGTAAATTTCTCTTTGTTTATCAACTTCTACTAGTATCCCTATTGCTTGTTCAAGAATATTTTTGGGCGAGTTACCAGGGTCTATCTTTAGTAATGTGACGTCGGATTGCTTCGGTCCTTCTTTATCTTCTCGATTATAAAAAATAAGAAAATTTTCTATGTTGCCCTGGCGCAATTTGAGACGTCCGTTAGGGGATTTAAAGTAAGTATCAATTTGGTGATCGACTCCCTTAAAATCCGCGTTCTCATTTTTAAGAATTTCTCTAATTCTATCTTGATTAAAACAACGCGCTTTTATTTCTATATTGATATGTGACATGTGTACATTATATCAAAAAAGTCGTTAGTAACTTTATTGCAATACATTATTTCAGCATGGTTCATGATATAATTATTCTGATTGCGCTAGGGTCGAGACGCAGACTGAATAAATTAATTTATACATAAAACATAATGAATAAACTTAATGCTTTTGATTGGGTAGCTCTAGTTCTCGTCATTGTTGGTGGTCTCAATTGGGGACTGGTTGGTATTTTTGACTTTAACCTAGTGACTACTATCTTTGGCGACATGTCTACGCTTTCAAGGATTGTATACGCGCTCGTTGGACTTTCTGCAGTGTACCTCGCTGCTATTTCTACAAAACTCGCAAGACAATAGTCTTTTGCGGTGAAGAAACCTCCAACAAAAAACCGTCTCAAGGTGGACGGTTTTTTGTTGGAGGTTTCTGCTCGACATTGCACGAGAAATAGGAACCTTTTGGAAAGAGAATAAAGCCCACATTTGGTTGCCGAATATCAAGCAGGGTTTCTTTGGAATAGTGCGTCCTACGGCTGAAGAGATGAGGAAATATAAGTAAAATGCTAAAATAGATTTATGGAAATAAGGTCAACTCTAAAAAATCGATTGGGGCAAGTGTTAGATGTTGTTTACAACGATATCAATAGTGAGCTTGATCTCGGTGATAAGAAGATTCAAGGCGTACACGCATATTGTTTTTGCGAAGGTAAACTAGTCCTTGTATACAGCGAAAAGAAAGGATATTGGACACCACCAGGTGGCGGAGTTGAGCTTGGTGAAAGCGCACCCGATGCAGTAAGACGAGAAGTAAAGGAAGAGACAAATATGAACGTCATCAGACAACGCTTTATTGGTTGCCAGGACATAACAGAGCCACAAGGTGTTGTGTCGCAGACAAGATCATTGTGTATTGTCGAACCATTTGGTCCATTCACAAATGATCCAGATGGAGATATTACAAAGATTGAACTTATTGACCCCGCTGATTATAAGAAATATTTTGACTGGGGTGAGATCGGTGATCACATCATGCAACGTTCACTCGAACTAAAAAGCAAATGGATTTGGAGATGAATTATGTTAAATAGGGCTGAAATGGCGAATTATAAATAAAAAAGACTCTTACATAACCCTGGTCACGTAAGAGTCTTGCCCATCAGAATTTCTTGCTTTTGGGCTTGATGCTCTGCACCCCAACGTAGGGATGCAACACTTCGGGAATGAGTACCGACCCGTCAGCCTGCTGGTTGTTCTCGAGGATGGCGAGCATCGTTCGAGTGACAGCCACAGCCGTGCCGTTAAGGGTGTGGACGAACTCAGTCTTTCCAGAAGTGCTGTTCTTGAACTTGGTGTTCAAGCGCCGCGCTTGGAAATCGGTGCAGTTTGACGCGGACGTCACTTCACCGTATCCACCACCTTCACCGACGAAAGGCATCCAAGCCTCGATGTCGTATTTTCGATAGGCCGGGGTTCCCAGATCGCCCTTGCACATGAGCAAGACGCGGTATGGGAGCTTCAGAGCTTGGTAGAACTCCTCCTCGATTGCGAGCATCTCTTCATGAGCGGTTGCGCTCTTGTCGGGATGCACGAACTGGTAGAGTTCGACCTTGCTGAACTGATGCACTCGGTAGAGTCCCTTGCTTTCACGACCACCGCTGCCGGCTTCTGTCCTGAAGCAATGGCTGACGCCGGAGATCTTGATCGGAAGATCTTCCTCCGGAATCACTGTTTTTGCCAGGTAGCCGCCGATAGTGATCTCGGCGGTGCCGATAAGGCTCAGATCTCCCTCCGTAAGGGAGTAGATCTGGCTTTCCGGTCCTCGCGGAGAGAATCCAGAAGCTGTGATGATCTCGTCACGAGCGAGTTCCGGTGTTGTCACCGGAGTAAAGCCGTGCTTGATCGCCAGGTCGAGCGCAAAACGGATGAGGCCGAGTTCGAGTAGAACGGCTTCGTTCTTCAGGAAGTAGAACTTCGAACCGGTGACTTTCGCCGCCGCTTCGAAGTCCAGGATGTCCAGCTTCTTGCCGAGCTCGACATGGTCAAGCGGCTTGAAGCCGAACTTGGTAGGCTCACCCACATGCTTGATGGGCACGTTGCCGTGCTCATCCTTGCCGGAAGGAACGTCGGGGGCGACAAGATTGGGAATCTTGAGAACCTCCTCGGTATACTCCTTCTCCACGGCCGCGATCTCTTCCTTGAGTGTCGCCATGGTCTGCTTGAGACCGGCAACTTCGGTCTTGAACTGTTCACGTGTCGCTTTGTCAGCGCCCTTGAACTGCCCAGAGATCTGGTTGGATCGGTGTTGCGCTTCCTCGAGGCTTTGCCTCTTCTGCTTCAGTTGCCCATACAGGGCGACGGTCTTGTCGACGTCGGCATTGGCGTTACGATCGAGCGTGTTCTGCCTGACGAGGTCGACGTTGTCGAGAATGAATCGGATATCGAGCATGACTTGCCTCCTTAAAAGGGGTTGATTGTTTGAATGAACTACGTTAGACGACTGGCCAGCATACTAATATTAAATATTGATTTAGTCAAGGGTTATATTGACAAAAAAATGAATTGTAGTTAGGTTATAGCCAGAGTACAGATTTTGAACATTGAAACCCTAACTGGAGATATACCCATGTCGGAAGCGACAATTGTGGATACCTCTAAGGCTGTGAATGAATTCATGGCCGAAAGAGGTTGGCAAGGGCGCTCGTGTAGCGCATGTGGCCGAACGTTCTTCTCAAAGCCATCTAGCAAGATGGATGTCTCGGTCTGCGGCTGGCATAAGTGCGACAAGGGAACCTATCCCTTCCGCACGTATACCAAGCGAAAGAAAATGCTGACGCCGGGACAAATCAGCGCAAGGATGAGCGAGTATTTTCGCTCCACAGGATTTGATCTTGCGACACCTCGGAATATTTCAAACTTCGAGGGGCAGACCGATCTGGTGATCGCCGGTGTCCAGATGTTTGACGACATCATTCACCGCAACCAGAAAATCAGAGATGACAAGATGTTCGTGGCGCAGCCCTGCGTCCGCATGCAGTTTCAGCCGCACGTCGAATCACAAGAGGGAACATCAACCTCCTTCGTGAACGTCTGCACTGAAAAAATGGGAGCGGATTTTTCTGAGCATCTGCAATCAGTAGACCACTGGTGCACGATCCTCTCAAAGCTCGGCCTCCACATGAACGACTTCATTGTCGTTATGAGAACATCCGTAAAGGATTGGGGAACTGGGAAATTCTCGGCACTCGAGCTCTTCTTCTCCTACGGAGGACTTGAACTCGGTGATGCCGCCTATCTTCTGATTCCTCAGCCAAATCGCCCTGCGATTCCCGTTAGCGATATCGGATTCGGTCTTGAGAGGATGGCCTGGGCCGTCAACAAGACCGATTCATACTTCGATACGCTGATGCCGTGGACAGCGACAGGCACACGAGAGATGTTCGATTCATGTCGAACCATGGCACTTCTGGTGCTATGCGGCGTTCAAGCGGCAAACAAGGGACCAGGTCTCCAGTTCAGGCGGTTTGCTAAAGTGCTCGGTGAGAAGTACTACGGCATGGATGTGTACAGCATCCTTTCGTACTATTTCGATTACTGGGCGCAATTCATCAAACCGTCGATCACCCGAGAAGATGCCATCCAGCTTGCTCGCTTGGAGATCGAGAGGTTCGTCAATCTGAAAGTCTGCGAGATGTTAAAGCTCCCGCCTCCTCGTAATGAGACGACAGAAGCTTATTTCGACCGCTTGGTGTATACTTGTAATGCCAACATCTACGAGTTGCGCAAAGCGATACAAACATGCAAAACCTAAAGGAGAACAACCGAATATATTTGTCGGGCGGTGGAAATGAAAAGCAATCATTCCCCCTCGACAAATTTTTTTTTGATACGCTGCCCAAAAATGCACGCTTTTTATACATACCTATAGCGCTTCGTGGACATAAACTTTATCCGACGGCACATTTGTGGATGAAAGGCATCACTGAACTTCACAATAGAGCCGATGTTCAGTTTGAAACAGTAGATGACCCATCAAAATATAATCTCGAAGCCTTAAAAGAATTTAGCGGAATCTACATCGGCGGAGGCAATACTTGGAGTCTTATCCAAGAACTTAGAGATTCAGGATTCGCTGATACTTTGATTCAATACATTCAAGCCGGAGGACAAGTGTACGGCGGCAGCGCTGGTGCAATCATAATGGGTAATAAAATTAATACTCATGATGATGAAAATAAGATAGGTTTACAGGACATATCAGGGTTCAACCTTCTTAATAATTTTTCAGTAGCTTGTCATTTCAAAGACGAGCAAAATGACCGATTTCAGAAGTGGGCAATTGATAACAATTTACCGATCGTCTGCTTGCCGGAAGAAACTGGCCTCGTTATAGAAAAAGGGGTTGCATTGTGTGCCGGCACTCTCCCATACACAATCTACCTTGCCGATGGAACGAAAAAAGAAGTTGGTCCTGAAGAATCATTTGACCTATAAATAAAAAAGTACCCATGCCTTTCGACATGGGTACGGAGGTTTTCTCCTTTCAGAACAGGTTCAGTTCACCTCTTACGATCTTCTGAGTGGTCTCGTTGGCGTTTGCCAGGTTGCGCTCGACGATCGCTTCGATCATCTGGCGCTGCGCCGATGTCGCATCTCCACCGCAGACCTCGACACACGCAGACCATGGGTCCGACAGGCTCCTGCCCATCTGGGACGTGAGGTACACGTATGTCTCGAGTCCCACGAGGCGATGAATTTCCTCGGAGATCAGAGAACAGATGGCGGTGTAGAGCTTACCTACATGGTAGACAGGATTCTTGCCGCAGCAAGCCTCCATGCTCATGTGCCGTGTGAACGGGATAACCCCGTTGTATCTGTTGCCGCGACCCACAACGCCTTCGTCGCCACTTTCGATGGCACTTCCGGTCAGAGTGAGGTAGTAATCCGACTTTGTCGGATTGTCCCTCGTGTTGAGCGAGACCGTGACATCGAACTGTCCGAACTGGGACACCACCAATTGCTTGATGACGGCTTCAAGGGACTTCAGCTTCTCGAAGTAGAAGTCCTTGCTCGGGGTATGGGCTGCCACAAACGGAATGCAGACGGTGATATCCATTCGCTTTTTCATGCGCCTGGCCATAACCTTGATATCCGTGCCGACATAGGGATGGAGCTTTTTGAATTCCTTCCCGTTCAGCGTTGTCTCGACAAGCATCACGATCTTCTCGGTGGCACTGAGCGGGCTGTATGCCACAGCCGTCGAGGTGTCGTTCGAGCGAAGGCTGTTATCGTGGAAAACAGCGAACTCCTTCTGCGGGATCTCGAAGAAGAACTGGCGTTCATTCTGCGTCGATCCATCAGCTTCGTACACGACACCGGGCCCAGGGGCAAAGTGTGTGTTGTCCACGATCATGAGCCATTTGTCGAGATCGAGGAGTGGCATGACCTCCCCAAAGTGCTTATAGACCGTCTCTTTGACGATCTCGAAGTAGGGGATGGTCTCCTGCTGCCAGGTTCGCGTGAACCGGCAGTTAAGGTAAAGCCTGATCGGCTTCTGCATTTCTCCGCCGCCAAATTTAACCTTGGCAGCTCCTCCAGACAGTGCGATCTTGTCGACCATGTGTCTGAGGATGAGGCCATAGCGCTTCTGGCAGTACTGAGAGTACGCCTGAGACACTTTCTCGGCGATCGTATCGCAGAGTGTGTCCGGGTGGCCGATGCCCTTGCGTTCGACAACCTCGAAGTCGGTGTTGTCGATAGTGGGCGTTCCTGATGCGTAAACGAGCAGATTTTTCTTGTCCATTTGAAATACCTCCTAAAGGGTTGATTGTTCTGAATGTGCAGTTGACAACTGACCAAAAAATATAATAGATTGAATAATTTGTCAATATATATAAATTTGTATTTACAATAATTTTGCTTCGACATTGCACGAGAAATTGGAACCTTTTGGAAGACGAATAAAGCCCACATTTGGTTGCCGAATATCAAGCAGGGGTTCTTTGGAATTACGAGGCCGACAGCTGAAGAAATGAGGAATTATTAAGAGGAAATCAATCTTTGTCATCGAATATTTCATCATCTTCCTTACTTTGCTTCTTGTTTTCTAGCAGACTGAGATACGGCTCTGTATCTCCATAGGAATCTTCAACAATCGCCAAATGTTCTGGGGTAGCGCATTTTTGAATTTCATCTAGATACTTTAAAAACTCTTCTTTTGTGTTTAGTGAAAATATCTTTGTGTTATATCTAGCAATCTCTTTCTTAAGAGGTTGTTCATTTAGTAGGGCTGCCATTGGATTATCAATAAAAATAGCATCCGAATATGGTAATAGACTAGAGATTGCATTTACGTCTGTAACAGTCCCCATATTTGGATGAGACTTTTGACCATGTGCTGCTTTACGTGCAAGTGCACCATACAAAAGTGATGAGATATGTATTATCGGTATATCGATAATATATTTTGATCGTAAATATTCCACCATTTTTTTCAAAGCATCTTCTCCTTTGAGATTATACCTGTGCATTTCTATTGTCATGCTTTCAATGATTTGAGATGAGGGTGGTGGAAATAAATCTTCAAGTTTAAAGTCTGGTTCTTTTCCGGCAAGATATTGCTCTGCATATTTTTGAGGTAGCTCAGATTGTTTTCTAAGGTAAGCAAGATGAGCTTTAATAGTACCTTCTCCAAAAGCATAGGCCTCTTCTTTAACCCAATCCATGAAATCACGTTCTTTTTCATTTTGCCAACGTTCAAATACACTCTTAAGTCCCTCGTAGTGGGCTTTTCTTTCTTTGTGAATTGCCTCAAGCTGACCTTCATATGGTTTCATGTTTACACCAATTCTCATTCTGCCGGTCCATTCATGAGGGTGTCCATGAATAACATGCTCAGCATTCAAATCGAGAGGTTTTGTTGGTTCTCCATTCATATAATTTGTAAGGTGCTGCTGTAATTGGAAACGCGTTATTGTATTGTGATCATAAAAAGTACAGCCATTAGAAAGATGTTCATATATTTCTTTTAGGTTCTCATATGGTGGATCTCCACTTAGTAGAGATTCATCTGTGTGAAATGATGAATCTGGACAGATAATAAGATTTTGTTTAGACAAAACATCAATTTTCTTATAAACCTCTAGCCAAAATGGTTGTTCTAGAACTCTTTTGTGGCCAGAGGAATCAGGGTCAAGCGCTTTGGTAATATTACTAATTACAAATTGATCAAGATAGATTATTTTCTTTTTTATTTTTGGAAACTTATAACCTTGGGTATGCCAACATGTTGTGCATTCACGTCCATAGCTATCACCGCCAGTATGTAAAAAAACTCCAAATGTATTTTCATTACACTTAGGACATTTTTTATATGGTCCAGAAACAAAATCTTTTCGAGAAATATTTTTTACTCGCTTTTTGAGCATATTTCTATGTTCATCTTTTGCAAGACAACATTTCTTATATTTTAATCCAGAACCACAATGACATTTATCATTTCTACCAATCTTTGACATATTCACAATTATACTCTTTTGTTGTGTTTAAGTAGACTTCTAAAACCATTTTTAGTATGTCTTCATATGCATTTAAAATTAAGGACTTTTAGGACCTTTAGTTTGATTACTAAAAATGCTAAAATACCAAGTATGACTACTCAGCAAGC
>CAYUPH010000001.1:141810-153393 GCA_964446625.1 uncultured Candidatus Saccharibacteria bacterium | reverse complement strand
TAGTTCTTAATCCTCGCTTTACGTTTATACCTCTGTTATCATTCTCAAGTTTTGCCAAAGCCTTCAGAAGATTATGTTCAATATCATACAGAGCATTCAATTTTTGTATAAGTAAGTCCCTAAGTGTCATAAATTAAGAGATAATTAGCTTATAAATTCGACCCCTTTACCTCTCACCAGATTATACTGACCAATTTATAAGATATTATTAAGACACCTCGCCGCTCTAGGACCCATTCACCCTCCCTATATACAAAAGAGGCAATATGCCCTATAATCGAAGTATTAAAAAAGTAAGTAAACATATGGCAAAAACAAATTCAGCTTTTATGAAGCCACTCAATGTAAGCGATGAGCTTGCAAAAGTAGTTGGAAAAGGTCCAATGCCACGATCAGAAGTCGTAAAGGCACTTTGGGTGTACATCAAAAAGCACGATCTACAAGACGCTAAAAACAAGAGAAACATCAACGCTGATGCTAACCTTGAAGCAGTCTTTGGAGGAAAGAAAACTGTAAGTATGTTTGAAATGACAAAACTCGTTTCAAAACACCTTTCATAAAATTCTCCTATGCAAAAGCCCCGCCTTCGGCGGGGCTTTTGTTTTGAAAAAAAATTTCGCACTATGATACAATATAGAGCAAGATGATTGATGATGATCGAATCCGCTGGGATAGCTACGAATTTAAGTACCGAGAAAAAACTCGCGATTGGTTTTGGCTTGTTGGAATCATAACCGTATCGAGTGCCCTTATCTTTATGATATTTGATAATGTTCTTTTTGGTATCTTTATTTTGATTGCGGGTTTTATTCTCATGTACTCATCACAGAGAAAGCCTTATATTATTGAGTTTGAACTCACAAACAAGGGAGTTATCATTGGTGGGCAAATGCTTCCATTTCGAAATATATATTCGTTTTTTATTTTTAACGACAAGATGTCTCCCCCTAAGCTACTTTTAAAAACAAACCGAAAAATTGCTCCCATTGTAGTTGTACCAATTGAAACCGACTATGTTGACGCTGAAACAATACACGACTTTCTAATTCACTTTCTTCCCGAAGAAGAAATGCACGAGTCGCTTTCTCACCGACTTTTTGAGTCTCTTGGTTTTTAAAGTCGGGCAAAATATGCTATTGTCCTTTTACCCTCTCGTCGTTCAATGGATAGGACGAAGCTTTGCGGAAGCTTAAATGCAGGTTCGATTCCTGCCGAGAGGACACGAGAGAAGCTGCGGGGCAGCTTCGTGCAGGAATCGAAAACCTTTTGAGATAGATTTGAGCTTTGCGAAAAATATATCCAAAAGGTGTACTGTTCGTGTAACGAAAGATTTCCTGCCGAGAGGACACGAAATGTCCTCAAGAGAGCCTCTGGGGGAGGCCTCAGCAGGAATCTAACTCCAAACCCAAAACAAAACCCGCCGAAGCGGGTTTTGTTTTATTTTGCTTTCTTAACGAGAGAGGCTAGTCTTGCCTTTTTTCGAGAAGCAGTGTTTTTCTTGATTGTTTTTCCTTTCGCTGCTTTGTCGAGAGCCTTGTATGCTGTCTTGAGAGCTTCTACGGCTTCCTTTCCTTTTCCTGCTTTTACTAGCTTTTTAACATCGAGAACCGCTGAGTCATAAGCCTTTTTTCGTCTTAGGTTAAATACTCGCTTTCGCTCTCCAACTCGTATTGCTTTTTTTGCTGATTTTGTGATTGGCATATCTTTTTTTTAGTTCCTACAAAATATCATAAGAAAGCAAAAAATGCAATGATTTTAGTTTTTGGTATGATTAGAGAACCATGATTGGATACATTGAAGGTAAAATCATCGAAAAAGGCGAAAAGAGCCTTGTTCTGCTTACTGGCGGCATTGGATACAAGGTTTTTGTGACCCTTGAAACCCTCCTTGCTCTTGAAGAAGGATCGGAGACCCATTTTTGGACACACCACGCTGTTCGCGAGGACGCATCAGAACTTTTTGGTTTTAAAGAAAAAGAAGACCGAAGATTTTTTGAAATGCTTATCGGCATCTCAGGCATTGGACCTAAAACTGCTCTAGGAGTTTTAAATATTGAATCTGCTTCTTCAATAAAAAGAGCCGTGGCTTCAGGCGATGCAACACACCTTATAAAAGTGTCTGGTATCGGAAAAAAGATTGCTGAGAAGATTGTTGTAGAACTTAAAGATAAACTTCAAAAAGAAGAGAACCTGGGCGGAGGACTCAGGGACGAAGTCGAAGCAATTGAAGCTCTGAAAGCCCTCGGCTACAACCATAAAGATGCGCGCGAAGCGCTTCGTGAGATTTCTTCTTCCCTTTCAACAAGTGAACGCATCAAAGAAGCACTACGAAAACTAGGTAAATAAAATATGCCGGAACTTCCCGAAGTCCAAACTACCGTTGATGGATTAAACAGATTTGTAAAAAATTTGAAAATTGTAGAAGTTTTCAATTTCTACCAGAGTGTATTTCATGTTGGTAAAGACAATGTGAAAGATGAAAGCTTTTTTAAAAAATTCAAAAAAGAAGTAGCGGGCAAGAAAATTCTTTTTGCAGAAAGACGCGGTAAAAATATCTTGGTTCATCTAAGTGGAAAGCTGGTTATATTAATCCATATGAAAATGACGGGACACCTTTTGTACGGAGACTACATACTTGAGAAGGGTTCTTTTCACCCAAAAGATAAAAATTCTCCTTTAGCTGAGTCACGCAATGGATATATACGTTTTGCTTTTCTCCTCTCAAACAAGAAACACCTCGTTCTCTCGGACTTAAGACGCTTCGCAAAAATCACCCTCCTTAAAGAAGAAGAAATTGCTGATTCACCACATCTGAAAGACCTGGGACCAGAGCCACTTGAAAATAGTTTTTCTCCTTCGCTTTTTGAGAAGCAAATCCTTAAAAGAAAAAATACTCCAATAAAAACTGTTCTTATGGATCCAAAAGTAATTGCAGGGGTTGGAAATATTTATAGTGATGAAGCTCTTCTTCGCGCAGAGATTCACCCGGAAAGAAAACCGGTAACCCTCTCTAAAAAAGAAATCAGCGCCCTCCACAAATCCGTTATTGCTGTTTTACAAAAAGGAATTGGACTTGGAGGTGACTCAATGAGTGATTATAGAAATATCGAAGGTCACCCTGGAGAGTTTAGTGGTTCACATGAAGCGTACAGGCGAACCGGACTTCCCTGTAAAAAGAAAGGGTGCAAAGGAAAAATAGTTCGCAAAAAAGTTTTAGGACGGAGTGCTCACTTTTGTGATACACACCAAAAATAACTAGACACCAAGAAGTCGAAACAAAGCAACTGCTCCCGCTACAGAAACATTCAAAGATTCTTTTTTTCCTTTTAAAGGAATCTCGCATACCAGGTCCACTCTTTGGAGAATAGCGGGAGAAATCCCTTTTACTTCATTTCCTAAAATAAAAGCAGTCTTATTTTTTACTTTTACACTTTTATAATCAACAGAACTTTTTGCTTGTTCGATTGCAACCATTTGAAACCCTTCTTCTTTGAGCTTATTTATAACTGAACTTATATTTTTATTTTTTTCATAGGGAATATTCTTTTCGGCACCGAGCGCTGTCTTTTTTATTTCCGTCACTTCCCTTCCAAAACGATCGATTGGGGTCGGAGTGTATCCAGTTAAGTAAATCTTGTGAATACCAACACAATCAGCCGTCCGAAACAGAGAACCCACATTGTGGTTACTTCGTATATTATGAAGAATAAGCACCTTCTCTTGTTTTTTTTGACGATCTTTCATAGTATAGAAACTACTATACAGTAACAAAAAAGCAAGAATGCAGATCGCTGAAACTCTACAAAAATTCATAGAAAACCCCGGACTGCCTCTTTTTATTCTCCGGATTACTGTCGGAATCATAACCCTTAAAATGGGTTATAAAACTCTCGGAAAAGGCTTTGGTCAAAAGGAAAATATGTTTAAGGAAATTGGGCTCCCTCTACCTTCAACCTGTGCTAGTATCCTCGGCATACTTGAACTTCTCCTTGGGCTTTTGCTTCTCTCAGGAACATTCGTGCGACCTGTATCCCTATCTCTATTTGTTATATTTTTAGTTGCAGGTTTTATAAAATCAAATAATCCTTCCCTTCTCCAAAGGAAAACTGAGTTTTTTCTACTCCTAGCTATTATCTGTTTTTGCCTTTTTATTACAGGGGGTGGAATTATTTCAGGTGACCTCTATCTTAAATAAAAGATAGACATTTTCTATCTTTTTGCTATATTTCTATGGTAAAGATTATCCACCCATAGCTCAGTCGGTAGAGCAGCTCCCTTTTAAGGAGATGGTCGTAGGTTCGATTCCTACTGGGTGGACAAGTAAAAAGACTTCTGGTTGGAAGTCTTTTTTTGTCCACCGAAGAAAGCTCTGGGAGAGCTTTCGTGTAGGAATCGAAAACCTTTTGAGATAGATTTGGGCTTTGCGAAGAAATATATCCAAAAGGTGTACTGTTCGTGTAACGAAAGATTTCCTACTCTGTGGACAAGAATCAAAAAACCTCCCTGCGGAGGTTTTTTGATTCTTGTCCAAGGCGGAGCTATGTTTTTCCTTTTGAAAAACAAGCGAGCCGGGGTCGCGAAATTTTCTAAACCTTTGGTTAGAAAATATTCGTGACAACAAGTAAAAAGACTTCCTACTCTAAGCCATATTCCTGGCAAAAATTTTCTCCTACAAACTGAGTGCAAACTTCTCCATTTCGTCGTAGAGGTCCACTTCCCCTCTATGAGCCCTATGAAACATTTGGGCAAGGCATGTAAGCATTTTTAACACTTCCTTTTCACTCCACTTTGGCAGGGCACGCTTCGCTTTAGAAAAAGAGAACTCTGGCACCCCCGCCTCCCTTGCGTTTTTTGCTTTAAGTGCGTATCCCAAAATTTTTGCTTGCCAAAAAATCTTTCCGTGTGTTTCTTCAGCTTGAATACCTACTCTCCGAGCATTTATAATTTCTTGCCAAAAAGTTTTCTTATCTTTTGAAAGGAGAGCATCTGTTACCTTAAAATCCCCCCGAAACTCGCTTTTAGGCCCCTCTGCTTTTACAAAAGATTTTTCTGCTACCTTTTTTATTTTGTCTATTTCCGTTTTTGTAAATCCACTGTCTACAATAAAGACAATCGAAGAAGACTCTTTTAATTCCGGAAGAATTTGAAGTAATTTTTCTTTTGCTGCTTTTTCCTCTGAAAGTCCATAAAGCTTAAGGACAACAGTTTTCTCAAAAAGACCAAAAGATCCGAGCATTGCTTCTGGTGAAAAAGATAGAAATTCTTCCGCGCTCGGTGAAACAAGAGAGACAAAGGGTTTTTTCTCAACTATCTCTCGCATAAGCTTCCCTGCTTTTGCTGTTTCTCCGTGAAAAAAGTAAATCATATTATTTTAGTTCGATAAGGCTTTGTCCTTCGCTCACATGAACTTCAATCGGCACACCTTTTGCTTTTTCTTCTGGAAGAACATTTTTCATAATTCTTTCTATCTCTGGCACCACCTCTTCTACCACTTCCTCATCTGCCTCAAACACAAGCTCATCATGAATTTGAAGCAAAAGTTTTACTTTGTCTTTAAGTCCTTTTTCCTGTAGGAATCTGTCGATGTGTACCATCGCAAGCTTCGTTAAATCCCCCTCTGTTCCTTGGATAGGAGCGTTCACTGCCATTCTCTCTGCAGCTGCCCGGATAAATGGAAGCTTTGACGAAAAACCTTCAAAATATCTTCGACGACCAAAAAGTGTCACAGTGTATCCATTCTTAGCCGCTTCTCTTTTTGCATTATCAATGTAGTCCCTCAGCACTGTAAAAGTTTCAAAGTACTCATTTAAGAAGTTTTCTGCCTCTTCTTTTGTACTCTCAAGATTTTGCCGGAGTGCATTTACTCCCATACCATAAAGGATTCCAAAGTTAATCACTTTTGCCTTTCGTCGCATTTCTTTTGTCACCTCAGAGATGGGAACTTTGTTTACCTCCGACGCAACAGCACTGTGCACATCTTCTCCTCTCTTAAAAATTTGTATCATTTTAGGATCTTCAGAGAGAATTGCCGCAATTCGAAGTTCAATTTGAGAATAATCGAACGCTAGTAGTTTCTTTCCTTTTGGTGCAATAAATGCGCCTCGTATCGCTCTTCCCAAATCACTCTTTACTGGAATATTTTGGAGATTAGGATCTTCAGAAGACATTCGTCCTGTTGTTGTTCCTGTTTGGACAAACCGTGCATGAAGACGTCCTTCAGCATCCAAAAGAAGGCTCATGTTGTCGATATAAGTTCCAAGCAATTTTTGAAGTTCCCGATACTCAAGAATTTTTTGAATAACAGGGTGAAGGTGTGCAATTTTCTGAAGCTCAGATTCTTTTGTAGAACTCGCACCCCCCGCTGTCTTTTTCATTCCCTTTACTTTAAGTCCGAGCTTTTCGAACAAAATCACCCCGAGTTGCTTTGGAGAAGAGATGTTGAATTCCTCTCCTGAGAGTTTATATATTTCTGCTTCGAGCGCTTCTGCTTTTTTGTGATATTCCTTCGACAGGTTTTCCAAATACTTTTTGTCGACAAGTATTCCCTCTTTTTGCATCTCTTTTGCAATTGTGATTATAGGAATCTCAATTTCATTCCATACAAAGGAAAGTTCCTTTCTTTCGATTTCTTTTTCTATTTCTTCTTTTGCTTTTTCAATGTTTCCTTTTCCAAATGAAAGAACATCGTCAATGCTTGGGCTCGTAAGAGATGAATTTAAAAGCCAGACCGCAACTTTTAGCTTTTCGATTTCTTCTTCTGGAAGAAGCACTTCTTCTTTCTTCTCTTCTTTTTCTTCGCTTTCTGGACTACCTCCAAAAACACTATCTATTCGTGCGGGAAGACTTCGAAAATCCAGTTCGCGAAGCATGTCTTTTACCGTACTCAGAGAAACACTTTCGCGCAGTGTTTTCTCTGGCAGTTTAAAATCAATAGGTGCGTCCCGCCTAATTGTTCCGAGCATCTTTGAAAACTCCGCCTCTTCTTTTCCTTCTCGAAGAAGGTTTAAAACTCTCTCGGTTATCTTTAATTTTTTAAATCGCTGCTCTCCTTTTTGGAGTGCACTATACATGTCTTCTATATGCCCAAATTCACGAATAAGCTCTGTCGCTGTTTTTTCGCCAATTCCTTTGATACCAGGAATATTATCAGAAGTGTCCCCCCGGAGACCTTTGTAATCCGGAAGAAACTCTGGCTCAAAGCCAAACCTCTCTACGATTTCTTTTTCACCGTAGAGAATTGTGTCTTTTATCCCTTTTCTGAGAGTAAACACTTTTATGTGTTCATTGTCGACAAGTTGTAAAGTATCCATATCTCCTGAGGCAATCACAATCTCGAGATCCTTTTCATTTTTCATTTTCTCAACAATAGTTCCGAGCATGTCATCTGCTTCAAAACCTTCGAGTGAATACTCAGGAATCGAAAATGCCCGCACAACATCATGCGCGCGAATAATTTGCGACACAAGTTCATCATCAGTTTTTTTTCTTCCCGACTTGTACCCCTCATATGCTTCATGTCTGTAAGTAGGTTTTGGTAAATCGAAACACGCAACAACATAATCTGGTTCGAACTCCTCCACAATACGAAGAAGCATCGTAACAAGTCCGTAGAGCGCTCCGGTTGGTTCACCTTTGCTAGAAGCAAAATCAGGAAGCGCATGGTACGCTCTATGTAGGATTGCGTGAGAATCAAGAAGAACAATTTTTTTCTTTTTGTTTTTCATTTTAGAAAGTAAATTCTCGCTCGTTTTCTCCGACATTTTTTATCTCCACCTTAAGCGTTTCTTTTGGCCGAGCATTTTTTAAATTTTCTGGCCACTCTATGACCACAAATGCTTTTTGATTACTAAATATTTCTCCTAGCCGAAGGGGTAGGATTTCAGTTTCGTTTTGCACTTTATACGCATCAATGTGAACAAAAGTATCAAAATCTGGATGTTCCACAGAGTATTGTTTTAATATAAGAAAGGTGGGGCTTGTTATCACATCGGAAACACCAAGAAGTTTTGCAACAGACTTTGTGCATGTAGTTTTCCCTGTTCCAAGATCTCCTGAAAAAGAAACAATCACCGCTCCTGTACTTTCCTCGCCGAGAGCTTTTGAAACGATTTCGGAAGCAAGCGCAACAGTTTCTTCTAAGCTTTTTGAAGTATGTTTCTTTTCCATGTTGCTTGAATTGTAGCATAAAAAAGCGCCGAATTTTCTTCGAAAATTCGGCGCCCCATAACGAAAACCACCCCCTCGGAACATGTCCTTGGGGGGGGCTTCGGTGATTTCTGTTTCGTTTTTAAGATGTCGGTCTCCGTCTTGTGACCGTGATCACCCTCAGTGGCACCTCGAACTTTTTGCCGGTGAAGGCACAGATCGCGACCACACCAGGAGCGTAGCTCCCAACATCGTTGTGGTGTGTAGAGTCACCATCAAGGGAGTAAACAAGCCCAGGCTTTCCTGGGACCCACTGGGCCACTGGATAGCCTGTTTGGCCCTTAGGAAGCTGCGCTGGAGGAATGATTTGAGTCGTGCCTCCCGCTGGTGCCACCGGCGAGCCAGCTCCTGCAGGCACCGAAGGTGCCGCGGCAGGAGTAGCTGCTGGTTTTTCAACCGCCTGCTCAGGAGCCGGTGGCTGTGGCGTCGGTGTTTCCGCCCCCTTTGGTGCTGCCGACTTTACGACGGCCGACTTCGTAGTCGACCCCGATGACTCAGGAGCCGGTGTCGGTGTCGGTGTTGCTTTCGGTGGCTCTGGCGCCGTCGGTGTCGGTGGCGGTTGTGCCTGAGTCACCCCCGGCGCAGGAGTGGCAGGCAGGGCTGCATCTTCCGACTCATCAGGAACTTCGACCCCTAAAGCAAGGAGCCGCGCCCTCTGTGCCGAATCAGGTTGCCGAACAACCTTTCCCTTTTCGGGGACATAGGCTTTCAGCGCTTCAAGCGCCTCTTTGAAGGCTACCAGATCCTCCTCGGCGTTTTTCTTCGCCGATTCGTAGGTAGTGGTGCCGGGCCGCAACTTCAGGTCGGGCAGTCCAGCTGCGAGATCTGTCTGAATGCTATCAATTGCGACCGCAATCTGCGTTTTTGCAAACGACAGATTTGTAGCCCTTCCACCTTCAAGGCAGATGACAGCCTGGAGCGCAGCCTCGGTGTGTTCGTCTTTTGTCCCAAACACATCGTCTCGGACAATGGCCCGAAGCAAAAGTCCGGAAGACTTACTCTTCAGCTTTACATCCGGCGCCTTGCCACTTCGCAAAGCGAGGGCTGCCGCGCGGAGCGCCGGCAGGTCTTGCTTCGCATAAGCAGAGCCAGGACCGCCGGTGTCGGCGATTTTTTGAGCCTCTGCCACCTCACCTTCAAGGATTCCAGCCGACTTTTCGTCGACCATCTTCCCCGTCGTGAGAGCGATACGACCCTTGTTATAGGCGTCCCGCTTTTCGGGGCTGAGGGTTTTGTCCACCTTCGCCACGCGGGCGAGGATGAACGGATAAGCCGCGGGAGGCGTTTCATCTGAAGCCGCGAATACTGTCGCGACGGGCAGTGCCATAAAAATGGCGAGGATAACCCAGCGCAGAGCGCTGGCCAGTTTTGCTATGGTTGTGTTGCACATGGCAATCTATGTCCAATAATTGGGCCTAGATTGCCATGTACAACTTTACGAAACAGATTTCAATGTACTCTTTTTACCTCGTGTATTATATCATAATATATATAAAAGTCAATACACCTCAGAGTTTCCTCTGAGGTGTATTTGGCTTTAAATTTAGTCTTTTTCTTTAGATTCCAGCCTGCGACTTTTTGAAGGCGAGAGCTTTAGAGAGCACTGCTCCCTTCCCTTTCTTTCGAAGGAGAATATAAGCTACTCCTGCGCTCCATAGGAAGAGTCCGAAAACAAAGAGGGCTGTTTTTGCAGAATCAGAAACTCCAGTGTACGGTAGGTCACTTAGGAAAACTCCAGACGCAAGAACTCCACTTGGTGTTCCAGGGTTAGAAGATGTGTACGAGTAGACGCTAATATTTGAATCATCGTTGTTGTTGTTTCCTCGCACTCTGACTTCACATTCTTCGTAGATAGTATCTCCATCTGACTCAATTCGAACCTTTGCTCGTTTTGTTCCAGTAGAGTTGTACTCCTCAGTTTCAGTTCGGCTAGTGCCCGACACATCTCCACTCCATCTGTATTCATAGTCACCATCACCGCCGTGGGCAACTGCGTACCATTTTACTTTTTCACCCTTATCTGGGTTTTCTGGAGTTCCATAACAGTATCCGTTTAGATCACTGTCGTTATCGTTATTATCGTTTTCAATTACAACTGAACAAGTTCGAGTGATGGACTTTCCACCAGAAGTGATTGTAACTGTTCCTCGTTTTGTACCAGTTGAGTTAAATGATTTTGACACTTCTCTTCCATCTCCTGACACATCTCCGCTCCATGAATATTCATAACTTCCATTTCCACCTGAAGCAGATGCTCGCCATGTCACTGTCTCACCTTTTTCTACTGAGTAAGGAGAAACAGTACAAGTTCCTGAAAGTGAATTTACTTTTTCTCGTACATTTACTGAACAGTTTGCTGACGCAGTTTTTCCGCCAGATGTAACAGTTACATGTGCAGTTTCGGTTCTTGGAGTATCAAACTCATCACTTACAGTTCGAGAATTTCCGCTTACAGCTCCGCTCCAAGAGTATGAGTAGCTTCCTGTTCCTCCTGTCGCGTAGGCAGTAAAGTTTACAGTTTCATCTTCATAAACAGTTCCAGGGTTTGCAATACAGTAGACAGAAAGGTCAGGGTTGTCTCTTACTGTTACTGAACAGTTTTTTACAATCTCCTCTCCTCCGTATGAAATTCGAACTGTTGCAGTTTTTGTTCCTGGAGTGTTATAAGTTTCGTTGACATGAGATGAGCTACCTGATGCATCTCCGCTCCACTCATACGAAACTCCTCCTGAAGCACCAGATGCTGTTACGTTTGTTGTCCATGAGACAGTTTCTCCTACTTTTACAGTTCGAGGAGAACCAGTACAAACTCCTGAAAGTCGCACATATGCCACTGGGTTACAGTTTGAAGTACATCCTCCACAATTTGAGGTACAACCTCCACAGTTAGATGTACAATCGTCTTCACCGTCGTCGATTACGCCATCATCACAGTTTCCTGAACAACCTCCATCGTTATTGCCGTAGTAATAATTGTTTGAATTGTCATCGTTATATGCGTAGTCGTAATATCCATTGTCGTACCCTGGGTTTGAGTAACCATATGAAGATCCGCTAGAGTAACCGTTTCCGTATCCTCCGTAACTATTTGAGTAAGATGGGGTTGAATACCCACCATAGCTATCGCCATAGTCGTTGTAAGAGTACCCACCATAAGAATCTCCGTAATCGTTGTAAGAATATCCTCCGTAAGAGTCACCGTAGTCATTGTAAGAGTACCCACCATAGCTATCGCCATAGTCGTTGTAAGAGTACCCACCATAAGAATCTCCGTAATCGTTGTAAGAATATCCTCCGTAAGAGTCACCGTAGTCATTGTAAGAGTACCCACCATAGCTATCGCCATAGTCGTTGTAAGAGTACCCACCATAAGAATCTC
>CAYUPH010000001.1:0-141710 GCA_964446625.1 uncultured Candidatus Saccharibacteria bacterium | reverse complement strand
CACCGTAGTCATTGTAAGAGTACCCACCATAGCTATCGCCATAGTCGTTGTAAGAATATCCTCCATATGAGTCACTGTAATCAACACTATAATAATCGTCACTATACCCTCCATAGGCAAGTGCTGAAACAGGTGAAATCACCATACTAAGCACAGTTAGTCCGGCAAAAACCTTCTTAAGGACGTATTGAATTGTCGTGTTTTTGATACTCATAAATTTCTGATTAGTTTTGCCAATTATACACTATCTAAAGGAATTGTCAAGAACCCTCTTGATAAGCCAATATTAGTATTTTCTAATTAAGTTTTCATTAAGAACCCCTTTCCCCAGTCCTGCGAAGCCTCCTCTTGGGGTATAATATTTGCATGTCACTATCGTTTAATGATGAAAAAGAAAAACAGAAGGTGGACGAACTCCGACTCAAAGAGGAGGAAGACGTCGCGCGCATACTATCAGATAAATACGGAATCCACTACATAGACCTAACGGGTGTCTCAATAAACACCGACGCTCTTCGCCTTATTCCTGAAGCTAAAGCTAGGGGTGCAAATATGGCAGCTTTTCGAATTGTAGGTAAGAAGATTTCAATTGGAGTTCTTTCCCCTACTGCAAAGGAAACTACTATTATCTTGGACGAGCTAAAAGAAAAAGAGTACGAAGCAATCCTCTATATGGTTTCAAACCAGAGTCTTCAAAGAGCGTGGGAAAGGTACAAAGATCTTTCTTTTGCATCTGAAACAAAAGCAGGAGCACTCGATATTTCGAACGAAGAAATTGAAAACCTCCTCAAGGAAGTAAAAAATGTCACTGACATTACTTCAAAAATTGCAGACACTGTTCACGACCAAAAACTTTATCGAACTTCAAAAATTATTAGTATCGTTGTTGCGGGTGCTATTGCAACAAGTGCCTCAGACATTCACCTTGAGCCCGAGGAAGAATTCTCAAGACTTCGCTTTAGGCTCGATGGTGTACTTCAAAGCATCATTACTTTTGATAAAGAGACATACAATCACATTCTTTCTCGAATCAAACTTCTCTCGGGACTAAAACTCAATATAAAAGAGAACGCGCAAGACGGACGATTTAGTATCAAAATTTTCAACGATGACATTGAAGTGCGAACATCTATTTTGCCGGGTGCGTATGGAGAATCAATAGTGCTAAGGCTTCTAAATCCAAAATCAATTGCTGTTCCACTTGAGGAACTTGGAATTCCTGAAAAACTCCTCACTATTTTTACAAAGGAAATCTCTCGCCCTGACGGAATGCTCCTAACAACAGGACCAACTGGTAGTGGAAAAACAACAACACTTTACGCATTTCTAAAAAAAGTTCATACTCCTGAAATTAAAATTATTACTATCGAAGACCCTATCGAGTATCACTTGCCCGGGATTGTTCAAACACAAACAGATGCAGACAAAGGGTACACATTTGCTTCGGGACTGCGCTCTACACTTAGGCAAGACCCTGATGTGATTATGGTGGGAGAGATTCGAGATGGTGAAACTGCTGAAATTGCAGTGCAAGCCGCACTTACTGGTCACCTTGTATTCTCAACACTTCACACCAACGATGCAGCAGGAACATTCCCCCGCCTTATTGATCTAGGAGTAAACGCAAAAACGATTCCCGATGCGCTCCGTGTTGCCATTGCACAGCGTCTTATTAGACGAGTATGTATGTCCTGTGCAAAAAGGGTGCCAATTCCTGCAGAAAAAAAAGAGCTCATAGAACTCGTCATTTCAAAAATTGAAAAGAAGGGTGAAAGTGTCCTTCAAAAAACAGAAGTTTTTGAGGCTACCGGTTGCCCACTCTGTAACATGACAGGCTACAAAGGACGAGTAGGACTTTATGAAGCGATTACAGTAGACAAAGCAATCCAAGACGCTGTCTACATGAACCCAAGTGACCGAGAAATATCAGAAGCCTCAGAGCCACAAAATATTTTGACTCTTCAGGAAGATGGAATACAAAAAGTTCTCGCTGGAGTATCAACTTTGGAAGAACTTGAAAGAGTTGTAGACCTCGAAATCGTGCTCGATCGTGAACACGAAAAAAACACTGAAAACAAGCCACAAAATTAAGTACTAGAAACCAAAAAAACACTTGAAGCAAGGTGCTTCAAGTGTTTTTTTGTGTATAATTCTTATTAGATTCAATCTGAAAATCTCCAAGCAATACTTTTTGAAATATTAAAAAGTAAGAAACAGCTTTAAGGATAACTCCAGTAGGAACGCAAAGCGTAACCAGAGTGTCCTCTAAGAATGCTTCAAAAAACACGGGGGTGTCCCATCGCTTAGAGATTTCCAAATTTAATCTACACACTTAGATAGGCCTCATCGCTGAGGCTTTTTCGTGAAGAGTTTTTCTAAGAACGTACTTGGTATACTAGCATACTTAAGTTTTAATGTCAAGCACCCTCTTTTGTGATACAATACGCCTATGGCAGAAGAAAAAAACAAACAAAACTTCTCTGAAAAGATTCTCGACCAGAAACTTCGCCCCTCACTTTGGGATGAATACATTGGACAAGAAGCAATCAAGAAAAATCTTCAGATTCTTCTCCTTGCTGCCAAAGAAAGAGAACATATCCCCGAGCATATTTTGTTTTACGGACCACCAGGACTT
Source organism: uncultured Candidatus Saccharibacteria bacterium (assembly GCA_964446625.1). Taxonomy (GTDB): domain Bacteria; phylum Patescibacteriota; class Minisyncoccia; order Phycocordibacterales; family CAIRYW01; genus JAUPVJ01. The sequence goes on along the minus strand of CAYUPH010000001.1, from coordinate 139,075 downwards.
GGAAAAACAACACTCGCTCATCTTATTGCAAAAGAAACAGGTGCTCAAATAAAAACAACTTCGGGACCAGCAATCGAAAAAGTGGGTGACCTTGCGTCAATTCTTACCAATCTCCAAAATGGGGACATGCTTTTTATTGATGAAATTCATCGCCTCAACAAAACAATCGAGGAAGTCCTCTACCCTGCTATGGAGTCCGGCGTTCTCGATATTATTATCGGGAAAGGACCGAGTGCGCGTACAATCCAACTCGAGCTTCCTGCTTTTACTTTAATTGGGGCAACAACACGAATTGCAATGATCTCTTCCCCACTTCGATCAAGATTTTCTGGAGGTGTTCACAAGCTAGAATTTTATACACCAGAAGAAATTGGAAAAATTATCGAACGTTCTGCAAAAATTCTTGAAACACAAATTGAGTCTTCTGCGATTTCAGAAATAGCAAAGCGAAGTCGTATGACACCGCGAACCGCAAACTATCTTCTTCGCCGCGCCCGAGATTTTGCTCAAGTTGAAAAAACTCATATTACAGCAGACATTGCAGATAAATCTCTTTCTCTCCTTGGTGTTGATAATATGGGACTTTTCGAATCCGATAGAAAACTACTCGAAACAATTATTGAAAAATTTAATGGTGGACCTGTTGGTCTTGGCACTCTGGCCGCTTCTCTTTCTGAAGAAGAAGCGACTGTTGAGGAATTTCATGAGCCATATCTCCTTCAAATTGGGTTTATTGAAAGAACCCCTAGAGGCAGAGTCACAACTCCTAAAGCCGATGATCATATGAAAAAGTTTTTAAAAAATAAGACTCTTTAAAACTATGTCAGGACATTCAAAATGGGCACAAATAAAAAGACAGAAGGCAGTTACAGATGGTAAGAAGAGCAAGATTTTCACCAAGCACGCCAACCTAATTGCAATGGAATCAAAGAAAAGTGGAGGTGCTCTTTCTGCTTCGCTTCTTACACTTATTGAAAGTGCCAAAAAAGACAATGTTCCAAAGGATGTAATTGAACGAGCGATAAAAAAAGGAAAGGAAAACACAGGGGCAAGCCTTGAGCAAATTACTTATGAAGCATATGGACCGGGTGGATCGGCGCTTATTATTGAAGCGCTTACTCAAAACAGAAATAAAGCAGCGCAAGAAGTAAAGCACATTCTTTCAAAGCACGGCTTTGAAATTGCTACCCCAGGAAGCGCAACGTGGGCATTTCAAAAAAAAGAAGGTGAATGGGTTCCAAACATGACCCTTCCTCTTTCTGATGAGGATACGCTTCTTCTTCAAAAAATTGTTGACGAGCTAGAGGAGAATGACGAAGTTTCTGATGTTTTTACAAATGTAGAATAAGATGAAAGTACTAAGTATTGATCCTGGTTTTGAGCGTCTCGGAATTGCTGTTATCGAAAAATTGAAAGGTGAAAAAGAAAAACTTCTCTTTTCTGAGTGCTTTGAAACAGAAAAAAAGTTATCTTTTGAAAAGAGACTCGTCCTTTTAGGAGAGCATCTCGAGAAAATTCTACTCGAGTTTTCTCCGGACCATCTTGCAATCGAAAGCCTGTTTTTAAACACAAATCAAAGAACAGCGATGCATGTAGCTGAAGCTCGGGGTGTCATTATATACGCCGGAGTAAAAGCAGGGCTCCAGCTTTTTGAGTATTCTCCTCCACAAATAAAAGTTGCAGTTGCAGGAAATGGAAGAGCGGATAAAAAGGCTATTACCAAAATGATTCCACTCCTTCTAAAGATAGAAAAACAAATAAAACGAGACGACGAGTACGACGCAATCGCTATTGGTCTTGCCCATTTAGCTATCGCGCATATATAAGGTTTTTCCACAGTTTTTGGGTGTTTGCATTTTTTTTTACTTTTGGTACAAATGAGAGACGGCAAAAAAACGCCAAAGTTAACAAGTAACTAAAAACAAAATGAGTGACGATGATTTTCGAGATCCGTTTTTAACAGACGACAAGGATGATGAGGCAGGTGAAAAAGATTTTGATGGAGAAATTGACGAAGCTGTAGACTGGGAGGACGAGGAAGAAGAAGCAATGTAAAAATAAAAACACTCCGCGAGCGCGGAGTGTTTTTATTTTATTTTTATAAAAGTCTTTTTGCCTACTCGAAACTTTTCTCCTTTTTGAACTTTGTAAAAAAGGTCTCCTACTTTTTCATTTTGCGTGAGAGAAAACACACCTCCTCCCTGCACAAGCCTACCCCACTCACCTTTAGATTTAATTTTATTTTCCCGGAGTAAAATCTCAGAAAGGGGCTCACCCTCACCAGAAAATTCTTCGAAACTATCTTCTGGGGTGTCTCCTTTTGAAAAAGTAGAAAAGAAAGTATCTTTTGCCTTCTTTGCGTTTTCGGCACCATGGTAGATTTTGACAATTTCCTCTGCAAGAAGCGCTTTTGTGTCTCGTGGGTTTCCACCAGAGAAAAGTATATCGAGGTTCTTTTTTATTTCTTCAGAAGAAAGGAGCGTACAATCATAAAACATTTGAGGCACCACTTCATCAGGAAGAGCCATGATTTTTCCAAACATCTCTTTTGGTTCATCTTTAAGCCCAACAACTCCCCCTTCGCTCTTATTCATGATTTTCTTTCCTGTTTTCTGATTCACAAGAAGAGTTGTTGCGATTACGAACTTTTCTTTATTGTTTATTTTCTTCTGTAGAGTTCTTCCAGCAAGCATGTTAAATGTTTGATCATTTCCTCCAATTTCTACATCAACATCAAGAGCAACAGAATCGTATCCTTGCATAAGTGGATACAAAAACTCGTTGAGGTACACAGGACTTCCTGCTTTTATTCTTTTGTCGAACATATCTCTTTCAATCATTTGCTGAACTGTAAAGTGAGAAGAAAGAGAGACGACATCTGCAAAGGTAAGCTTAGAAAGCCAACTGCTGTTTTTTACAATATTTGCTTTGTTTGAGAAACCAGAAAATGGCAGAAGTGGTGAGAGTTGTTTTTTCCACGTTGCAATATTTTTCTTTACTTCTGCAGATGTGAGAGCTTTACGCGCACTCTCTTTTCCTGTTGGGTCCCCTATCATTGCGGTAAAATCCCCAAATAGAACAATAACCTTGTGTCCCAGCCTACGAAATTTTTCGAGAAGTAGATAGTTTGTAGCGTGTCCCACATGAAGATCAGGGCCGGTTGCATCAGCTCCAATATAAATCTTTAGCCTCTTTCCAGAGAGAAGAAGCTTTTTTAACTCTTCTTTACTAGGAAAGACCGCAGCGACACTGCGACTTAGAAGTTCGTCAATGTATGCCTCTTTTTCTTCTTTTGGAATTCTCTCTTGCTTCATATTGCTTTTACTTTATCATAAACCAGATATTTTTTCGATTCATGATAAAATATGACAATGAAAAAGATTATTGAATATGTTCGAGGGGTAACTAAAAAAACCCTTCGTCTTCTAAAAAAAGTTTATAAACACCTGGGCAAAAAGACATACCAAAGAATTGGTATGTCAGCCCTAGGAATTCTCCTTATAGCAACAGGGGTAGGGATTATCTGGTTTGCATCTATTGATATCCCTGATTTATCCTCTTTTGACCAACGAATTTTAGGGGGGTCTACAAAAATTTACGACAAAACGGGTAATGTTCTCCTTTATGACCTTGGACAAAATGTTAGACGAACTGTTGTTCCTCTTGATCAAATATCTGACAACATAAAGAAAGCAACAATTGCAATTGAAGATGAGGAGTTTTATACACATAACGGTTTCAGATTAAAGTCTTTCCTTAGGGCGGTTATAGTAAACATTACTGAGGGTGCTTATAGCCAAGGAGGGTCAACAATTACTCAACAAGTAGTCAAAAACTCGCTTCTAAAAAAAGACAAAACCATCACACGAAAACTAAAGGAGATTATTCTTGCTCTCAAACTGGAAAAAGTCTTCACAAAGGATCAAATTCTTTCTCTTTACCTTAACGAATCCCCTTATGGTGGAACAATATATGGTGTCGAGGAAGCTTCTGAAACTTTCTTTGGAAAGAAGGCTTCTGAGGTCACTTTAACTGAAGCTGCTTATCTTGCCGCTCTTCCTCAAGCTCCTTCTTTGTACTTAAAAGACCGAACTAAGCTAGATACAAGAAAGGATCTTGTACTTCTAAAAATGCTTGAGCAATCTTTTATCACTAAAGCTGAATACGACAGTGCAATAAACCAAAAAGTAGAGTGGAATAAAGAGCCGGTCGGAGGAATCAAAGCACCTCACTTCGTAATGTATATAAAGAGCTATCTTGAGGATAAATACGGCGAAAGAACAATCGAAGAAGGGGGCCTTAAAGTAACAACTACAATCGACTACAACATGCAGGCAAAAGCGGAGGAAATAGTTCAAAAGTACGCGCTAGAGAACGGTAAACTTTACCATGCAACCAACGCTGCTTTAGTAACACTCGACTCAAAGACTGGACAAATACTCACAATGGTCGGATCTCGAAACTTCTTTGATGAAGGTATTGAAGGACAATACAATATCGCAACCGCCAAAAGACAACCAGGATCTTCTTTTAAGCCTTTCGTGTACGCACTGGCAATGTCTATAGGATACAGACCAGAAACCGTTTTATTTGACGTCCAAACACAGTTCTCAACATCTTGTCCACCAGAGAGTACAAGTGACACTGATGGGTGTTACTCACCTGAAAACTACGATGGAAGGTTCAGAGGGCCGATGACACTACGAAATGCTTTGGCACAATCTATAAACGTTCCTGCAGTAAAACTTCTCTATCTTGTTGGAATTGAAAACGCAATCGAACTTGCTCAAAAAATGGGAATCACAACAATTACAGACCCTAAAAGATACGGTCTTTCACTCGTACTTGGAGGTGGAGAAGTAACTCTTCTTGATATGGTAGGTGCGTATAGTGTCTTTTCAAATGAAGGAGAGAAGGTTCCTGTAACAGGCATTCTAAAAGTGGAAGATAAGAGCGGAAAAGTACTTGAAGAATGGGAAGAAAAGAAAACAAGAGTCCTTGATAGAAATGTGGCTCTCACGATCTCAAGTATATTAAGTGACGACACTGCAAGGGCGCCAGTTTTCGGAAGCCATGGCTCACTTTACTATGCAGGAAGAGATGTTGCTGCTAAAACTGGTACAACAAACAACTATAGAGATACATGGGTTGTTGGCTACACTCCACAAGTTACGATTGGGGCTTGGTCGGGAAATAACGACAATAGTCCTATTGATAAGAAAGTGGCGGGTTACATAGTAGCTCCTATGTGGCACGCATTCTTTAATGAAGTCCTCAAAGAGCTTCCTGATGAAAAGTTTGCGAAACCTGAACTTTCTCCCCTTGATTCCGTTCCTCCAGCGATCCGAGGAGTTTACCAAGACTCATCAGGAATACCCCACTCGATTCTTTACTTTATCAACAAAGAAAATCCTCTTGGAGGCGGCACTACAAACCCTTATAGTGATCCACAGTTTTCCCACTGGGAGTACTCTGTTCAAAAATGGGCAGGTCTCCAAAGCACAACAACGACGGATATAATTCCAGGCACATCCGGTGGGTCAACAATCCGCGGTAGCTTTACGTCTCCTGAAAACGGAGAAGTCTTTAAGGGTTCAAGAAGTATTTCTTTTGAAGTAAAAATAGTATCGGACAAAAAAATCTCAAAAGTAGACTACTTTATAAACGGAACCTACGTAAAATCAGAAAGTAGCGGTGACTTTTCAACAAGAATTACAGGAAATAATCCAAACATAGAAGTAGGAATAAACACAGTAACAGCTTCCGTTACAGATTCCGCTGGAAATGTCGCTCAATTCTCGACAACTTTTACTCACGAAAAATAGCTACCGTATATGAGTTACAGGAAGAGTTGGAAACTTTTCCTGTAACTTTTTTAGTATTTCATTTTTGCGAAGAAAAACTTCGTTTTTTAAAATTGGAGAAAGAGATAAGATTATCTCCTTGTCTTTTATCTGAATTTCTTTTTCTGAAACAGGAACACCTAGAACTTCTGTGACAACTTCTGAGACACATTCTCTATCTTTTTTTGGATCTCGTATGTTCTTAAACTTCTCGAGAAAATCACCAAGAAAATTCATTTTAGCGATTCATAGGCATCACTAAGTAAAGAAAATCACTCCCGCCACTATTTTTTATAATAAGTGGTTTACTTTCTGAAACAGCACTTATAAGCACCCCTTCTCCTTCAATAGACTGAAGCGGATCCGCCAAATACCTGTGATTAAAATTCATCGAAAGCACGTTTCCTTCAAGTGAACCTTTTATTTTACATACACTTTCCCCGACCTCATTACTTCGTGTTTTCACCTCCAAACTCTTATCCTTTGGGATAAACGTAAGTGTCGCCTGATGAAATGAATCCGAAAAAACCGCTGCTGTTCGGAGAACAGAAGACAAGTCTTCCTTTAAGATCCTTGCTTCCGTATTAAATTCTTTAGGAATAATTTGCTTGTAGTCAGGAAAGTTTCCATCAACAAGACGCGAAGTAAGGTAGGTTCCTTCTGCTTCAAATGAGATCTGATTCTTACTTGAAATAACTTTCACTTCCGAGCTCACCCCATCAAGAATTTTTATTATTTCAGATGCATTTTTTGTCGGAATAAGAAGTGGTTCAAAATCCTTTGCTTTTTTTGCTTTTATCTTCTTCTCTGCAAGACGAAAAGAGTCTGTTGCAACAAACACAACATCCTCTTCATTTTGATAAATATACACACTTCCAATCTCAGGCTTTATTGTTGAAGTTGAAGCACTCCAGAGTACCGCTTTAATTCCTTTTGTAAGGTCTTTAGACGCAATAAACCACTCTTTCCCTTCTGATACCCTTGGGATTGTTGGAAACTCTTCAGGAGACTCAATTTTAACCGTAGCAACATTGTCTCCCACTCTCATCTCAAGAACATTTTCTCGTTTTTCTAAAGACACATTTTGACCCTTTGCTCCAAGTAGGAAAGACTTCACGGGTTCAGGCTTAATTACAAAAGAATACTCATCTTCTCCTTTTGCTGGGATTTGTACTTCAATACCAACATCAAGGTTTGTAGAGACAAAAACAACCTCATTCTTTTTTACCTGCATAAGCACACTAGAGAGAATAGGGAGTGAAACATGCTTCCCAGAAATCTTCTCTGCTTTCCCAATACCTTCTATGAACTTCTCTCTCGATATTTCAGTTGTCATGTATTTATTATTATTTTATTAATTAAATATATTGTATTAATAAAGCTCTGTGGATATGTGGAAATCTTGATTTAAGGTTATTTTTTAAGGTTATCTTACTGCTCCCTGCTTTAGTTTTGTTGGGTAGATTTTTTTACACTTTGTGAATAACTTTTCTTTTGTGGATTTCTTTTCTAGTTTTCCAGATATTTTTAAGGGTTTATAAGATACTTTTCAACAGGTTTTACACAGTGTTTACAACATTGACCTGATTTGTGTCAGCTCCTGGTTTAGTTGGTTATTATTTTTAATATCGTTCTTTATTTTCTCGCATGAGTGAATAACGGTAGTATGGTCCCTTCCCCCAAGCTTTTGTCCTATTGATGGGTACGAGATATTAAAGTCTTCTCGAAGGAGATACATGGCAATTTGTCGAGGCTTTACAACTTCTTTCTTTCGGCTTTTGTCGACAATTTCGGTTTCGTCGATGTCGTAGAATTTAGCAATTACACGCACCACATCTTTTACAGAGATGTTTTTAACTGGTTTTGCTGTGTCTTTTATGAGGTGTTTTACCTCAGAGAGATCGAGCTCTTTCCCTCTAAGCTCTGTTTGGCAAACAATTGCATTCAGTACACCTTCAAGCTCTCTGATGCTCCCTTCTAGATTGCTGGCTAGAAAGTCTATTACTTCATCATTAATGCGAAATCCTCGCTGATTTAGCTTTGTTTTTATAATCGCAGCTCTCGATTCGTAGTCTGGAGGAGGAATATCAACAATCATTCCAGAGACAAAACGTGATTTGAGCCTATCTTCAATATCTTGCATGTAGTTTGGGTGCTGGTCTGATGAAAAGACAATTTGTTTTCCGCTCTCATACAAGTTGTTAAAGAGGTGAAAGAGCTCTTCCTGAGTTCGTTCTTTCTTTGCGAGAAACTGGATATCGTCCATGATAATAACATCATATTTTCGATATTTATCCTTAAAAGAGTTTACTTTCCCCTCTTGAATTGATGAAGTACAGTCTTGATAGAATTTTTCTGACGGAATATAAAACACCTTTTTGTCCGGAAAATTTTGCTTTATATGGTTTCCAATAGCTTGAATAAGGTGGGTTTTCCCTCTCCCGGTGTCTCCGTAAAAGAAAAGAGGGTTATATGTCGCAGGTTTTTTAATAACAGCTTGCGCCGCGGCATGCGCGAGTTCATTGAAGGGGCCCACAACAAAACTTTCAAAGGTATATCTTGGGTTTAGGTTGTCATCTTTGTTTATGTAAAGGTCCCCAAGAGGCAGTTCTCTACCTAAAAACTCTTGTTTTCGATTATTCTCCTCTACCTTTCTTCTTTGCTCGTCTTTTACAATGTTGTATTCAAGGGATCTGATTGCTTCATCAGCGTCTCGAAGAGCTTTCAGAATAGATTTATGGTACTTGCTTGCGAGCCAATCCTTTACGAACGCACTCGGTACTCCAAGGTGTACTACCCCATCATCAATTTTTAAAATAAAAGTATCTTTAAACCATGTAGAGAAGTTAGCTTTCGAAAGCATAATTTCCATCTCACCTAAAACTTTTTTCCATAAGAAATCTTTTTCCATTGCAGTAAATTATAAAGCCTTTCATTTTCAAAAAAACTTGCGTAAGGTTTATAAGTATGTTGATAAGTTGTGGAAAAGTGGATTAGTCCTGATTTCACCCCTATTTTCCTCCTTATTTGTCAAATGGAAAAAATATGCTATATTTTCTTCATGTCACAGACATATAACCCAAAAAAGAAAAAACGAGCGAAAACTCATGGTTTTCTTGCACGAAAGAAGATGCGAAATGGTGCAAGAACACTTCAGAACCGACTTCGAAAGGGTCGAAAACGACTTTCTACTGTTTAAAGCTTAAAAACCTGGTGTATGCCTAAAACGGGCCGGCTAAATAGGAACCAAATCCAGGAAATTGTTGAAAAAGGGCGAAAAATACACTCGCCTTTTTTCTCTTTTATCTATGTAAATAGCCCTAAAACAAAGAAATTCGCTATTTCTGTTCCAAAAAAAGACTTTCCAAGGGCGGTTTGCCGAAATAAGTATAAAAGGTGGGTAAAGGAGATTCTCCGCACGAACATGAGTTCCCTACCAGCCTGCTCTATTCTTATAATTCTTCGGAAAGAGCTTAAAAACAAGGATTTTTCAGAGTTTAGTACTCTTTTGCTTGGTGAAATTACAAAAATTTCTCTTTGAGAGCATATTAAAAAATAGTATAATTACCCTATGTTTCACACATTATTTTATGATCCCCTTTACAATGCGCTAGTGTATCTAATTGGAGTTATTCCAGGTGGAGACGCGGGTATTGCCGTTGTTACATTAACCATAATAGTTAGTTTTATCCTCTTTGGTATCTCAAAGAATGCAATTCGAAGCCAAATCAAACTAAAACAGATTGATCCAGAACTAAAGGCACTAAAAGAAAAGTATCCAGATAGACAGGAGCAGGCACTTCATATGATGGAGCTTTATAAAAGGCATAAGATTAACCCTATTTCGATGATTTTCCTTATGCTTATCCAGTTTCCAATCATTTTTGCCCTCTACTTCGTTTTCCTTCGAGGAGGGCTACCTACAATTCATACCGAACTTCTCTACTCTTTTGTAAAGGTGCCAGAAACCGTCTCGATGCATTTCCTTGGTTTACTTGATATAAGCGAGAAAAGCCTTGTAATGGCTGTTATTGCAGGAGTTACCCAGTTTGTGCAGGCTCAGATTGCAGCACCTAAAACAAAAAAACCTACAGCAGAAAGCTCATTTAGTGAAAACTTTTCGCATTCTATGGGAATCCAGATGAAGTATGTTTTCCCTATTCTTATTGGGTTTATTGGTGTGACTCTTCCTAGTGCTCTCCCCCTTTATTGGTCTGTCCGTAACGTTTTCATGACTTTCCAAGAAATATACGTTAAAAGAAACATCCGAAAGGAATAGAAAGTTGACATAACCTTTTTCATCGATAAGATGTAAAGGTATGGAAGAGAAAGTTAAATCTATTGTTAATGAATTTTTTGCAAAGGTTCTACTACAACCTGAGAGTGTTGAAGTAGAGGCCACAGACCACGGAGTTCTAATATCGATACAAACTCTCGATGAAAGAGGATTTTTGGGCCGAGACGGCGAAAGGTTTGATGCACTTTCTACCCTTTTAAAAAAGATTCTTGGGAAAGAGATTGGTGAGGAGCAAAGGATTAGTTTTGATGTAAATGGACAAAAGGCTAAGAGAGATGCAGTTATTATTTCTAAAGCGCGCATTCTTGCAGAGAGAGCAAGGAGCTTTAAGATGGATGTTGAAATGGAGCCGATGAGCTCGTATGAGCGAATGGTAATTCATACTGCCCTTGAAGGTCTAAGTGATATAGAAACCGACTCTATTGGAGAGGGAAAAGACAGGAGGGTTGTAGTGAAATACAAAAAAGTTATCGAGGAAGCACCGCTGTAGAAGAAGCGGTGCTTTTTGTTGTAGTTGCAGCAACTTGCTCTTCTATGGTGTAACCCCAGAGAGTAAGATCTTTTTTGTTTATAAACGTTATATACGCATCATTAGAGGCAACTTCTGGGTTTACTCCATCTATTTCTTGGTTGTATGGGTATCTAAAGTTTGCTACTAGTTTTGTTTCACCGTTTTCGAGATTAATTTTCCAAAGGGTATCAGAAAACGTGATGTCCCCTTTATACCAACTGTCAGGGTATACACCTTCTGGAAGAATGAAAGGAACAAGACAATACGCTGTATTTTTTTCTTTTTTTGCAAAAGTACATTTTTCAGGGAGTGTTTTAAGTCCAGTTACTCGCAGCGATCTATCCTTCGTGGAATAAACTGACAGGTTTTGTGTGTTTCCACCTTCTCCAACGAGTATAAATTGTGTGTTTGGTGCAGCGTGTATTGTAAGGCCTAAAATTCCCCCAGTAATCTTATCAAATCCTCCACTTACCATATTAAGGAAGTAAGAATACCCTACAACGTATCCAGAAGGTTTTGTTGTAAGAATTGCGCGTCCCGCGTCAACCCATTCAATGAGCCATTCTCTAAGTTCGCCATTATAAACTGTTTTTTTATTTTTTCCTGTGACACTTCCTGCTTCAATTACTCCCCCACTTCCTCCATATGAAAGGGATAGAAGTGAAAGTCTGTCAGGAGAAAGTGACACTTCTCTGAGGTTGTTCGGTAGAAATGAGATGCTCGATTCTTTAGGGGAAAGAATATTTGCTGGGTCTGTTGAAGTGCCTGTGTTTTTTACGAGAGAAACAAAGTAAGTTTTTATAGTTTCTCCATCGTCATCAAGGAGTCTTGCTAGAAATCCGTCACCTCCGAATGTATAGTAAGCCTCATATACTTTTGGAATAGTTGTATTAGAAATTTTTTCTACTGACAAGGAATCTGTTTTAGTTTCACTCACATGTCCTGTGGCACGGTCTGTATAACGAATAAAATACTCTGTAATTTTTGTCTTTTTACCGTCTTTAATGATTTCTTTCTCTCTTGGAACAATGATTGAACCAGCTGTAGGGACAGTGGTAATTTGGCGCAGTCTAGGAATTACGCTAGGGGTATTAAGGCTTGGATCATCTGTAGTGTTTCCGTCTAATGTAGAATCTGGAGAAGGTGTCGTGTCGCCTACTGCGCCACCCCCACTTCCAAGTTTTAAATCTGGAGACGATCCAAAATCACCAAAAGGAAAAATGTTGCTGGCTGTTTCAACAAAAGTTTCATTTTTTGGGTTTGTTTTAAATTTGAAGAAAGCGTACCCAACCCAAAGAAGAATAATTACCAAAAGAATTTCGAGCGCGATAACTACTTTCTTAAGCATAGCTATATTTTACCTCAAAAATAATTAATTACTATAAACAGAAAAGTGTGGAGCAGTGATCCAACTTCCAAGGTTCACTATGCTTTCCGCTGGAACACCCGCGTTTACAAATCTGGTTCTTTCACTTTCAGACTGAACTTCATAGACCGCTCGAAGTCCTGCTGTGCTCGCGCTCTGAAGAAATTTCTTTACGTTCTCAGGACTTGCATCAGTACTTCGGAAGTTCGCATCAATGCAAGTTCCAGTTTGGTGACATGGCGCCTTGTGTTGCCTACTTGGTGGGTAAGCCTCTGTGACAGCCCATCCGATGTTGTTTTTTCCTAATTCCTGGTTTAGGCGCTCTAAGCTGGATTTCATAGTGATATCAACTTGTTTTCCTTGACTATCAACTCGAATACCCGCAGGTATATTAGTTTTTTCTCCAATCGCACCAGCGGGTTCTACGGGTGTGACTCCTGGAATTGAGTAATTATCTTCCTCTATAAAGTTTGGGTCTTGCAATATATCGAGCACACTATCTGTATCAACCTTAACAGCGTTTCCTAAATTAAAATCCACACTCGTCAGTCTTGGATCAATTGTGTTAAGAATTAAAAAAGAAAACAAAGCAAGAAGGAGTCCTCCAATAGCATTTCTTATTCTCTCCTTTCCATCCTCCTTCCCTCCGATAGCGTCTGTTGTGGCATACTGAAATCCTCCAATAATAATGAGGACTATAGCAATAGCTGCTGCGAGCCCTACCCCAAACTTATAAAGCCCAAGCAAGTATTCACTGATGAGGTTTGGGTTATTGGAATCAAGGTTCGTTGTTAGGCCGTCTACTTGGACAAGGGGGGTGTAGCCGAAGCAAATAAGTGGAAAAAAAGTGACAAAAAATAAAAATTTAAATATTTGCTTTTTCATTAGTGACTTAAATATGTTGAACGAATATTCTCTATAACAGCTGCTTTGTTTTCTCCCGATAGAGACTGGAAGTTTCCTCCAGTATAAGGAATGACACTGAAATTATCGTATTCTCTACCTACCTGTCCTTGACTATAAAAATCTATGACAGGTACAGTTCGTCCAGATGCGGTTCTATTAACTACGGCAGACCCTGTATCTCCAGCAACATACACTCTTCTATTTGCACCCGATCCTACCAAAATAACGCTTCCGTATGGAATAATATTTGGGTCAACTGCAGCAACACCAACTGTGTTTGCGTCTGCAAATCTTAGTGGGATTCCAGTAGAGGTTTGCCCCTTTATTGTCCATTTATCCGCTCCTTTTTCATTTTTATTATACCAAGTGCTACGATAGTTTCCTGCGGTACCACTTGAACTTAAATCTAAATGATTAACAACATCAAAGTCCATATTTGGAGAAGGAAGCTCTCCCCCGTCTCCTGCATACTGCATATCTGCATCACTGCGCAACCCAATAGCAATAGAAAGAACCGAGGATGTTTCCACCTCCACTTCTCCGACATTAAAATCCACACTCGTCAGTCTTGGATCAATTGTGTTAAGAATTAAAAAAGAAAACAAAGCAAGAAGGAGTCCTCCAATAGCATTTCTTATTCTCTCCTTTCCATCCTCCTTCCCTCCGATAGCGTCTGTTGTGGCATACTGAAATCCTCCAATAATAATGAGGACTATAGCAATAGCTGCTGCGAGCCCTACCCCAAACTTATAAAGCCCAAGCAAGTATTCACTGATGAGGTTTGGGTTATTGGAGTCAAGGTTCGTTGTTAGGCCGTCTACTTGGACAAGGGGGACATAGGCGTGTGAAAAAAAAGGAATCACTAAAACCAATAAAAATGTAATAATGATTACGGACTTTTTAATTATATTATCCATTAAAATTCAAAATCCTTTTTGCTAAACTTTAGTGTGAATCTTCCTGCACTTTCATCAAATGTGTAATTTATATTCTGCGCTTTCACACCTAGTTCTGCTTCCCCACTTTCATTCTCAGTATTTCTTACTGTAATTTTTGATTTACCTTCTGTTGAAAAAATATTTTTTCTATTCATCTGCCAAGTTACACGAAAAGCGGGGTCAGTGCGGTTTTGGATTCCAAAACTAAATGGGTACACTTCAACTGTTTGTTCAGTATCCTTAAGTTCTGATGTACCTAAAAGCGATCTATTAAAAAGAATTCCATAAATTCCACTATTTTCATACATTCTTACCTCTGGAAAGAAAGATGGTAGGTTAAAGCTACTTTGCCCTCTTACTTTTCCTTCACTTCCTACAGTAACTCCAACTTCGATACTCTTGAGTAATATCCACCCTTTAAAAGGCCAGTAGTTTTTTCCAGCACCAGAGACGCTGCCTTCTATCTCATTATTTTTACTCCATTTAAAGTCCAGATTTAGAGGGTTCACTTTTTTGCCAGAAGTATCATATATATTTGGAATTGCAACCACTTTTACATTTTTCTCAGGACCATAAAAGATCTTCCCCTTATAAAATGGTGGATTGTATCCCTCTGCCTCCCAGATTAAATCAACCTCGCCAGGTATGAGGGTGACTTTTTTGTTTACAGCTGGTCCATTAAAAGGTTCAACGATCACTTCTACAGTAACAGCCTCACCAATTGTGCCCATAGTTAAGGTTAAGGAGGTTGCTACTCCTGGCCCTAATACTACCTTTCCATCAGTTTTCCATGTAATTTTTGCTTTCGATATATCTGTTCCATAAGCATTTACTGTAAGAACTACAGGCTTTCCAGGTTCAGGTACTTGAGGACTTACTTTTAGTGAGATTTGTTCTTCTAGTCCATTAATTTGTGCGGGTATAGAAAGTGTACCCTGACCCAAAGCTTTAAAGGAGAAAAAAGCTGCAATAAAACATATTATAATAATTAGTGAAAAATAAAACTTTTTCATTGGTATATATTATAGCATGGTGTACAAGTACTTTCCTCTCACTTTCGTGCATTGTTTTCGGTGTTTTTTGTAGAAGTGTTAACCTCCGGAGTTGAACCTTCTATTAAGGATGTGACAATTTTTTTTAGGTCATCTTTCTTTACTAGGTCTGAAGGGGGTAATTTTAAAATCATCATTTCTAGTTTTTTTAGAGAGCGCGGGTTATGTCGAATTTTTTGGGCAAGTTTTTCAAAAGCAACATTTACATCTTGTTCTTGTAGCACTTGTGACAAGATCTTTTCTTTCATTTTTTCTCTCTTACTCGGGTCCTTTTTTTGATCAAATACTTTCGACATCTCAGGAATATTTTGCGTAACCTTTTTTGCAGCTACATTCTTTAGCGAAGGATCTCTTTCTATTGCTTTTTCGAGTTTGGATGCAAATTTAGATTCTTCCTTTGCGCTACTAAACAGATCTTCTGATATGGTACCAAATTCTGATTGCGAATTCGAGTCATCGAGATTGTCTTGTCGAGCTTTCTCAATGTTTTCTTTCATACTAGAGAGATCTATTTTCTCTTTTTCTGAAATTCGGGCTTGTTCATTTTTTTTAAACTCTTTAAAACCATGTTCACTTTCATTTTGGATTTGCCTAGTTGTAGATTCGATAGCTTCCTGAGCAACTTTTTCGCTTTCTTGAGCAAGTTTTCTTTCCGTTATTCGCCCAGTTGCACGACTTCCCACACGTGAAGTGCTTTTAACAGAAGTTTGAACTGCTGTAGTAACAGTTTTTTCTCCTATTTTTGCAAACGGACGACCTAAAATCTTAACTATTGCCCGGACGATATTTCCTCCGTATCCAAGAAGGAGCAGATCAATCCCTAGAGAGACAAATGCTAGAAGAATATGGAACAAATGACTTTTTATCTTTCTGCCATTTATATCTTTTCCCACAATTCCTTCAGCAAAAATAGTTATTGTTCCTGCAAAAGGAACAAAAAGACACACCACCCAGTTCCATAGAAACGCAATCATATTTATATTTCGCTATTTCTTTTTGCCTCTCTGATTGCGAGAACTTGCTCAGGATTTGATGTAATGATTTGATCCTCGGTATAGGAAGCAATAATTTTAATCGCAACGTGTTTTAGTCCTGCAAAAAAGATTCCCTCTCCTACATCTGACTCAAGAAGCAGAAACTTTTCTTCATCAGTGAGATTAAAAGTACGTTGAATTATGTCGATTGAAGAAGGCGACTGTTTAAGGAGTATTTGGATAGATGAGTTTGTAATAATAGGAAGCCCATAAGGGGATTTAAGAAAGTCTTCGACGTCTTGTGTAATTGTTGAAAGAGCAAGATAATATTTTCGTCCTCGTTTTGCAAGTCCAAGAAGGAAGGAAGCAGTATCCTCACTTTTCATCATCCACCAGGCCTCATCGATCACGAGAAGACGCTTCTTTAGTTTTTGTCTAATAGCATTCCAGATGTAATGAGTCACAATGTACATCGCAACAGGCTTTAGTTCATCTTCCATGTCTCGAAGAGAGAAAACTACGAACTTTTTATTGATATCAACGTTTGTTGGTCTGTTAATGAATCCTGCCCACGTTCCCTTTGTATATTTCTCAAGTCTCTGAACGAGCGATCCTCCTCCTTCCATACCTGCAAGAACGAGCTCAAAGTCAGACATAAGAGGTGGTTCGATAGTGTCAAACTTACTTGATGGAGAAATATCTTTGAGGGCATAGGTTTCAGTAATCGCGCGGTCGATGATTGCATCTTCCTCAGGTGTGAGTCCGCCAAGCATAATTCGGAAGAGTCCTACTAGGTTAATAATGTGCGATCGAAGAACATCCGCTGGAGATTCGTCTTCTCGAGGGGTAGGAAGATCAAATGGGTTGATATGGTGCTCTGAAGTAAGCGAGATATTAAAGTAGCGACCTCCCGTTGATTCTGCCATATATTCGTATTCCCTCTCTGGGTCAATAACAATCACATCAGTATCAAACATAAGTGAACGGAGTATTTCAAGTTTTGTACAATAACTTTTTCCTGCTCCGGCTTTCGCAAATGTAACTGAGTTATAGTTTTCTAGTGAGAATCTGTCAAAGAGAATTAGAGAGGAGTTGTGTCTGTTAATACCAAAAAGTATTCCCTTATCACTCGTAAGGTCAAATGAAATAAAAGGAAAGATGCTTGAAAGAGGAGAAGAGTTTAATTTTGAGTGTACTTCGAGCTCATCTGTTGCGATTGGCATGACACTTCTAAAACCTTGTTCTTGTTGGAAGAGCGCTGGTTTTAAGTAAACAAGTTTTGATTCAAGGATTGATTTTAGTTCAGATTCGATTTTATCAAGCTCCTCTGTTGTGTTTGAGTAGATTGTAATATAGAGCCCTACTTCAAAAAGTCTCTCTTGTGCCTGCTGGAGTTGGTCTCGCAGTGTTTCGAGGTCTTGGTACGCGGTGTCGAGCATCGGGTCCCTTACAAGTCCCTTGGATTCCCTTTCCGAAATCTGGCTTTGCACTTCGGCAACCTTTTTTTGAAATTGTCTTAGGATTTGTGCTGTATCAATTGGGTGAATGAATACTGAAACATCAAAAATTTTGTCGAGGTTTACAATCGGAGCAAACCAACTTTCTGTAAGAAAGCGAGGGTACGAGATCACAAAAAATGTTCGAGCGATCTTGTCACCAAGGTTAATTTCACGAGGTGTAATCTTCAGGGCTGATGGTGCAATGACATCTTTGAGCTCAAGGACTCCTGCCTGGTAAATTTCCTCAGGCAAGATAGCTGTTACAGGCTGGGCTTCTTCTTGTTTTTTTCCTAAAAGTTTATCAAGTAATGACATGTTAGTTAAGTGCCATTGCGGCTTCAACATTAATTGGTTTTTCTGTTTCCCCTGGATTCATAATTTTGTAATATAGCTCTACAAGTTCTTCGGTGCCAAGTGGAACACTGCGTAGTCCCATTCGTGTAAGTCCTTGGATAACTACTTCCATTCTCTGGAGAAGCTGTGTTCTGTTTTCTTCAAAGCTCTCCTTTTTTGTTTTGTCATTACTCTTTGAGAACATACCTGAAATCCCTTTTTTTGTCTGAAGGATAGCTGGGGTGTACTCCACCACAACAAAGAAAGTTTTCGTCATAATGTTTACTGTGTCGGTGAATGTCTTGATAAATTGGATATACTCCCTTGTTTGGATTCGGAGCAGATCATTTTTCTGTTCCCTTTCAACATTTTCGAGGAGCGCAATATATGGACGGATATCAAGTCGCCTGGATTGTGTTTGAATCTGAATTGAAAAGTTAAGGGAGTTTAGAAAGTTTTGAAATTGGTAGATAATTGCGTTTTGTTCGTCTGCACTTTTGAGGGCAAAGTTTATTGAAGAGGTCATAACAACACCACGAAGCCCTCCTGTTTTAAGGACAACTATTCCGTCACGAATTTCTTTTATTGGAACAAAGTCTTGAGAACTTCTTGAATCACTCATAAAGTTATTATCTCATATTTTCATTTAAATCGTAGGAAAGACCTTTAAATGCATTCAGAGGTCCTTCCCTTCCAGTCTTTTCATCCCTTTCTCGTCTTTCTTCATTTGAATAAATCGTCTCATTAATGTCGAGGTTCCATGTAAGTTCCCGAAGTTTCGACTCAGAGAGTTTTGGAACATACACACTAGATCCAGGCATTTGAACAGCTGCCTCGGGGGCTACCCTTTTTTCTTGTTTTTTCCAAACATAGAGCTTGCTCCCAAGGGTATATTTGACTGCTGCTTCAAAAATTTCAATAAAAGGCTTATTGTTCACTCTGTAAAATGCCATAGCGAGTGCAAAAGCAAGAGTTGGGAGAGCAATAAGTATTGAAAAAGGGAAACCAATGAATCTGTGAACAAGAAAAGAAATCCCCCCGCCCCCTACAAGATATGCAAATTGTTTAAAGGTAAGGGGTCCAAAGATTTTATCCTCGACTTCAATAAATTGTGGAACTTGGTACTGCATAAAATATATAGACTAATTATAATCCTAAAAAAGAAAACAGAAAAATAAAACAGACCGGAATCGGTCTGTTTTATTCGATTGGTTCCCTGTAAGGGTCTATAATCTTTTCTTGCTTTTGTGCGGTTTCTTCGATCGTAGGAGTCTTATTGTCTTTTTCTACCACATCTTCTGTAACTTTATTTTGCTGTATTTGATTGAGGAATGGATCAATTATCTTTCTTTTTGGCTTTTCTGCATTTTTCTCGTCGATTTTTGGACTAAGAGATGGAATTTCTTTACTTACAACCGGAGAGGCAGGAATGAATCTAGGAGGTGCGACGGAAAGTGTTTCTTCTTCAGCTTTCATTACTGTCATAGAGCTCAGTTTCTTGTCTGCAATGGACTGGAGTAGTTTCTCTCTCTTTTGTTTTAATGTTTCATCCATCCGTAAGCCGTCCTCTGTTTTCTTTGTCTCTTCTGCTACCGGCTTTTCTGGTGGAGATATAGATTGTTTTTCTGGAGCTGGGTTTAATACTATCTTTTTCACTTGAGCTTCTTCAGGGGCTTCAATCTCTTTTAAAAGGTTGGCCCTTGAAGTATGTGTTTCTATGTCTTTTTCATCCTCCTCGTGAACATACTGGTAGCTCGGCTTTGGTCGCATTGGACTCCCGTCACCGTATACCTTTTTCATTATTTCCTTAATTGGCTTAAAGATTTGTTCATCCACATCAAACGCTATTTTACTTGCTTCAAGCTCAGGGATTTGGAGTTCTTTTGCAAGCTCAGCAACCATGTTTTTTGTAGAAGTAATTCCCATCATGACATCAAAAGCGACATCATTCATAACGCCAATTTGGTCTATATGGAGTTTGTGAGTTTGACCAATTTCGTACAACTTTTCGGTTGTACTGTACGCAACAACAATATCTTGAATCTCTTTTGGGAGACTGTAGAAGATTTTATTATATTGATCAGTTGAGTATTTTTGCATTTAGTAATTTCTTAACAACTTGTTTTATGGTCGAGGCCCTCCAGGGAGAGGAGGAGGGGTAGCGCCTCCCGCTGGTGGTTGTCTGCGTGCCGCAAACATTTCTTTAACTCGTTCAACTTCTCTTTCTGGACTTTCCTCACCGTAAAATCTTGCTCCATTGTTTTTGAAATACTTCTCAAGTTTTGAGCCGTCATTGTATTCCTCTGCAACATATTTTTTTAGAAGTTCTTCAGGAGTTAGTTCTCTCATTTGATCACCCTCTCCTTCTATGTGCAGTCCTCTGTCTCGAAGATTTTCAATAAGCTCACTTTCCTCTGTAGAATAATCCTGATTTTGGGCGTGTTTTTCCTTAATTTTACTATAAAGTTCGAAGTTTCTCTTATGACTCAATCCTACGCTCCCCATAGATTCTTTTTCCTTTCCTGTTTGTTTTGCTTCCCTTTGCATTTGTTCAAAGACATCAGTATCGTTATTTAAGTCAAGAACTGCCTTATTAATCAGAGACTCACCTGTAAGTCCTGTTTTCTGTTTTCCGTTTAATGAAGAATAGTACTGGCGAAGTGCGGAGATGTTTTTTTCTTTGTAATTTATTCCAATCTTCTTTTGTGCTTCTCTTATACCAACTTCTCCGATAAAAGTCTTTACCGTTCCATCTGCCATTTTTACTGTAGGAGTGGCATTCGGATTCTTTCTTAATTCTCTGAGGGCTGCCTGGAGTGATACAATCTCTTCCATTGTTCTTCCGCTACTATTCAGATTACCCTGAGCATCTCTCTGGAATATATTTTTTGCTAGTCTGTCAAATTCAATTTGGTTTACTCGTGTTGGACCTTCTACTTTTCTACGAAGTTGCTCTGCTGTATTGGCAGGTAGACGGTGATCAATAAGCTCTCTAAAACCTTGAAGAACTGCAAGACGTTCTTTTTCTTTAGCGCCTAGTTTTCCTTCCTTGTCCTTTTCCTCTAATTCCTTCTTTTCTAAATCAACAGTACGTGTCATTTCTGCAAGGTCTTCTATCTTCATAGTTTCAATGACTCTTTCGACTACTTTTGTGTCATAATCACTATTATTACCTTCTTTATATTGCTTCAACATAAGAGTTCCTATCCACTCTTTAGGATTATTTTTGTTTTCATTTATCCAGTCCATTTTTTTCTTAGCATCATCGCTGATTTTTTTTGCAAATCCTCCCGGTTCATGTCCATGATCACCGTGTCCATGATCACCATGTCCATGATCACCAAAAGAGGGAATGCTATCAAACTTTGAGGATGCGGTGTGGTGAAGTGTGTCAAAGATTTTTGATGCACCAAACTTTGTCATTGCCTGCACTCCTTTTCCAACAAAAGGTATGTTTCGTCCAATACCATCAGCTCTTGTTTGATACAACCAATGTGCAGTCCCACCTTTTTCTAGAACTTGGTAGGCGGCACGGCCTACAGTATTTTGTCCTACCCACCCCTTAACACCTTTATAAACATTTATAGCCTGTTCTGCACCTGAAGCTCCTACTTTTTGGCTTGCAATAAGAGATCCGACGAGTATGAAGTTTGCTATGGTATATGAAAAGATAACAGGGAGAGAAAGAAATGGATAATTATCAGACTTAATAGCTAGTTTAAACTGCTCATCAGTTATTATCTTAAATCCAAGCCAGATCATGAACATAAAGACCGGGGCCGCAAGTGCTTCCGAGATTAGTTTTTTCCAAAAAGTCCCCCCCATTTCTTCACCCATACCCCGTGGTAAAACCATCGCAATAAAAGCTAAAGGGGAAATAATTATGAGTACTAGTAGTACTATAAACCTTTTTATAAAGATAATAGTTGCAGCAAGAAAAACAATTGATAAAAAAAGCATCATCAAGGTTCCTATAATATGTATCGTTAGAACATTGTTTAGAGTGACATCGATAGAGCTAACTGACGTGGCATTTTGAAAAAAACTCCCAGGGTTAGCTTTTATTTTTTGGAAATTAAAACCAGAAAGAAATGCACTTGCTAGACCTACGCTTCTTTTCGCAGCAGAATATCCTTGGACAAAGTAGCCTAATAAATTATTTGCTCTTAGTTTTTCAATCAAAACTTTATTTTCCTTTTCAAACTGACTCTCATTTGAAATAGATATTTTGTTATAAAATCCTAAAGCAAGTATGTTTCCTACATCAATAATGCTTTTAGTAAAAAACATACTGAAGTTAATAAGCATTGCAACAATAATAAGTTTACTAATTCCTCTTTTTACTCCCCCCTCATCTAGATTAAGCATAAGAGAAAAGGAATAGTACAGAAGTGTAAAAATCATTACTACATTCCCTAAGTCGCGCATAAGTTTCCATACTGCGCCAATTGCTGTAAAACGACCCAATAGTCCTCCCATGTCCACCAATGTTATCTCGAAAATTATATTAAAAAGAAAAGTGGAAATTATGAGGATACCTGTTGCGATCATAAAGAATCCATCGATAAAGAAGTGGGTTATAAAACCACTCAATGCTTTTGGGAGCGCAGTTGTTATTCCAATTGCAACATCATTTCCGACGCCTTGAGCTGCGTCAGAAAAAATAGATTTCCAACCTAATATGGCTTGGTTTATCCAAGAAGGATCCTGTGGTATGTCATATGTAACTCCGTTGACTGTTATATTCGCCTTCTTCACCAAAAAAGACTGCATAGTTGCATGGGTCAAATTTGGAAAAGCTCCACAAAAGCAGGCGATAATAATAGAGAAAACTAAACTTTTTTTTAAGGTTTTCCTTAACACGATTTCATTATAGCAAAACTTATTATAAAAAATAAGTTGAAAAGGCTTATTGACCTTCTACAGCATCAAACATTTCGTTTACTGCAATTCGAACGAGCTGGTTAACAAGTTGAGTAATAATCTCATCAAATTCATCTGCGAGTACGGTTTTAAATGTTGAAGAGTCTATTGTACGAGATTCAACTGCTTTCTTTGCTAGAGAACCTGGAGTCACAGTTTTACAATATGCGGGGTCTTGCGAACCATCTGCTCTTTTCTTACTCTCATCACATTTTTCAAATGTTCTATATCCGTTATTCCATGATTGTTTTAGCTTTTCAACTGCTTTTTGAGCATTAATTCGAAGTATAAGTTGATTTTCTGCTTGTTCGTAAGCACCATAAAAGTTGTTTTCCGGTTGTGCAATTTCTGCAAGTCCGATAAGCCCTCCCTCATTCCAGTTTTGCATATAAGCATCATAGTTATTTTTTATTTGGTCAAGAGAACAACCAATTTGTCTGCCTCCGCGTCCACTATTTGAGTATGCGTAATTGATAGCAACCCCTACCCCTAGTTTAAATGGTTCGCACACATTTATCCCTGTTGAGCCATCAACTATTTCTTTGATAAAGTTTCCAGCTTCTCGGTCAGCCAACCCCTCAAAAAAAGAACCAGGGTTATCGATAAAAATTGGTTTTCCTTCAAATCCATTTTGAATCCAGTATACAGTTGCGTCAGAAATATATCGCACAATTTCGATTCCTAGGCACCACCCAATCGAGTCCCAAGATACGGAACCAATACCATTTAGTATAGTTGTAAGGATATTACCTGTTTTTCCATTTCCTGTTTCTTTTGAGGTTGTAAGTCCAGTGTTGTTTCGTACGATTCTATCTTTAGTAGGTACCTCCTTTACTACCTCAATATTTATAATTCCTCCCAGCGCATCTGTAAGCCATCCACTGAGCATTCCTGTTAGCTCACTGAGGGCTGCTCCAATTGTGCTAGAAACAAGGTTTCCTAAGATTGCAGATACAGAGCAAGAAAGCGCAGATGCTGCAACATTTTTTCCAACACTACCTTCCTGTTGACCTATTCCCTCAGGAGCGGTTTTGTATGTACCATCTGCATTTTGATAACTTTCATTTGTTTTTTTGGTTCCTCCCGCGCCTTGTGTTCCAGAGGTGGTATTTTGAGTACCTGTAGTGCCGGTTTGCTGATTTGATCCTGTGCCAGAGTTTGAGGAGGTATCAGTCATTGTACTTGCACCAGGTACTTGGAGACCACCAGTACCTGATGTTTGAGCATAAGATACTGTACTGAAACCAGTTACATAAATAAAAACAACCAGAATGAGCAAACTTATTCTTTTTTTATTTTGTGAGTTTTTTGTAAAAATCATTGCGATTCTTGATTCAGTATAATTGTCCAGTATGACCCAATTTCTTCATCATTAAAAATTATACCATTTTCGTTAAAATACTTTGCCATTTTAAGAAGGAGAGCATAGTGAAGATCCCCGAGAGACTTATAAACATTCATGGCTAAACTTGCTTTAATAGGGTCGTCTTTTGCTCTTTTTAGAGCTCTGAAAGCTTCACTTGATGCGCTGTAATTATTTATTATCTGTAGGTGCGCTGGTGCCAGGACTGATGGTACATTTTGTACGGCAAGAAAATCTTCCATTAATTTTTTATAAATATCTGCCATAACATCTAAGTCTCTCTCGATAAGCGGACTGCTTTTTGATATAGAGACTAAAGTATTAGTTTGAAGCGTTGCAATGGTTGTGGCATAAAACTTAAGCTCTTCTTGAGTCGGATTTAAGTCAACAGAAAGTGAAGAAAGGTCATATTTTTTAAAAGGAAAAGCACCATCGGCTCCCTCTGTAAATTTTTGAATAAGCTGTGTTTTTGTTTCATTATTCAAATTACCAGTGCTTTCTAGGTAGGTAAAATCAGACAAAAAGGCAGTTGTAAACTTTTGACTAATGTTTTCCTCAGATGTTCCATTTCCTCCGGTCTTTAAAAATGATCCTTCACCACTTTCTTCTGTGTTTTTGTCGTTCGGTCCTTTTATCATCGGATTCCTTCCCTGTTTCACTTCGTCTCCGTCATTAGTTCCATCATTGTCTGAGTCTTTGTTTTTTGAATCACTTTTCCATAAAATCTCTTCCCAATCTTTAAGACCATCCTCATCTGAGTCAATTTCTATTGTATTTTGAGCCCCTGTACCTACAGTGAGATCTTTGATTTCTGGAGATTTTTCACTTGTGAATGTCAATGAGGAAAAAGGTTTGTATTTTATTAAAAGAGCACCAAGAATAATTGAAATCGAAATTATAAGAACAGCAGTCACTTGTTTGCTTGGTTTTTCCATTTGTTTATTATATCAAGATTATTCCTGCTGTGGTACAATGAACCTGTGAATATAGTAAAGAAAAATTTCTTTTTTATTTCTTTTTTCTCATTTCTTTTGGTTGCAAACACGCATGCTGAGTCAGCTTTTCAGCGTGATCTCACTGTCGGAATGGAAGGCGAGGATGTAATGTTTCTACAACAAGTGCTCAATAAGGATCCGGACACTGCTCTTAGTACACCTGGTCCGGGCTCTCTTGGGTTCGAAACTATTTACTTTGGCGAAAAAACAAAAGCCGCCGTTATAAAATTTCAAAACAAATATGCCGCAGATATTTTGTCTCCTTTAGGATATCTCTATGGGAGTGGATATTTTGGTCCTCGAACAAGAGAAAAAATCAATTCCATTTTAGAAGGACGGGTTGTGAGTACCCCTTCTCTACCCCCCATTACAAGCCCTGATTTAAGTGGACTTGAAAAAGCTTATCCAAAAAACACCATCCTTCCTGTGTCTCAATCTTCTCTCACTTCGCAGATTGGACAGAGTTTCTATATTTTTGGCATTGGTTTTGAAGAAAAAAATACTATTACTGTTGGGACAAAAGATGCGACAAGTAAATTCATACCCCCTTATACCCTCGAAGTTACTGTCCCAAGTCTTGAAGAGGGAGTCTACTCAGTTCATATAAAAAATTCTAAAGGTGAATCAGTTAAAATGAGTGATAGAAATATTTCTGTTGGCAGTGCTACAAGTATTCCTCCAAAAATAAATAAAGTAACTGTCACAGGAAAGGGTAAAACAGCTGATCTTCATATAGAGGGGGACAACTTCAGTGATAAAAATAACGCTGTTTATACCCCATTTGGATCAGAACTAGAGGTAAAATCGAACCAAGGTGTGATTATTTTTTCTCTTCAGGATCTTCCTCAATCAGAGTCTATACACTGGGAAGACGCTAAGGGGAAAATATCTTTCCCTGTTTCGGTTGGGTCAGGAGGAGGTGTGTCTAACCAGTTTATTGTTAATATGGAGTTGTAATTTATGGTAATAAAAAAAACAATTAGATGGAGTTTAATCTTCTTTATTACATTATCCTTTTTTTCATCAAGGGTTTCTGCGCAACTTAGTACACCTTCGATTCCTAGTGCGGGTGTGAGTGTTCCTGGAGTAGGAGGTGTAAGTGTAGGAGGAGGTGGAGTAAGTGTTGGGGTCGGTAATATTGATTTTTTTGGAGGAAAGATTTCATCGACGCTTTTTTGTACATGTTCTGGAGGTACTTATCTTGAAATCGAGGATTATACTACAGGTAATACAATAAAAACCATGTATTTACCAGGTATATCAACGCTTCAAGAGTATTATAATTTAACCCCAGGAGCATATACTATTGGTGGTTTCTATAACTTAAGTATGGACTGTGAAGTTGAAGTGTATGAAGTCTGTGTCACAATTGCAACCGCAGATAGTATTATAGATTCTCCAAGAGGAATCGGAACATCCAAGTAATTAAATCTTCTCTAAAAGCTTTAGCCAGAAAGAAAGTGGGAGCTCTTCAGCTCTCGCTTTTTCATTTTTACCAAAAGAGTGGAGAGTCTCTAAAATTTTTTCTCTTTCAAAACCTGCGTCAGAGAGATTTTTTACGAGCACTTTTCTTTTGTGGAGAAAGCCTGCTTTTACAAGCGTAAAAAACTTCTCTCTTTCTGTTTTATCTTTAAAATTACTTCCAGAAATATTGTCGATTTTTAGTACTGAAGAGTCTACTTTTGGCACGGGAGAAAACATTTCTTTTTTTACTTTTTCACACACCTTTGGTTCGCCAAACGCTTTAACTGAAAGAGACAAAATACTTTCCTTCCCGTCCCTTGTAGCGATTCTCTCTGCTACTTCTTTTTGAACAAGAATAACCATTGTTTCAGGTTTGTGTTTTGCTTCCAGAAACCTTCGCAAAATTTCTCCTGTTATATAGTATGGTATATTTGCTATAACTTTGTATTTTCTCTCTCCAACAATTTTTTCAATCTCAGTTTCAAGAACATCGGCATGGATTATATTAAACTGAGGAAATTCTTTAAACTTTTCTGTAAGAAGAGGAATAAGTCTGTCATCTTTTTCGATTACTGTTACGTCGGCTTCTTTCTCTAGAAGTGCTGCGGTAAGAATTCCTTTTCCTGGTCCGATTTCTATTACTAGTTCACCTTTCTTTACGTCGCCATATCCTGCAATGCGAGAAACGATTGCTTTTGATGAAAGAAAGTTTTGGCCAAGAGATTTTTTTGCTTGCATTTTTAGTCTAAATAAATTATTTTTTCTCTCCCAGAATCTCCATCTGAAGTGAGAAACCCATTATCAATATCTCGAAGAAACTCAGAAGGTTCGTTATATTCTGTTGATCCAAAAATCTTTCGGGTCATTGTGTGAGTAAGGTAAATTTTCTTTCTTGCCCTTGTGAGCGCCACATAGAAAAGTCGTCTTTCCTCTTCTTCCTCGTCTGTGGTGACCACTTCTTCATCAAGCCTTTTGTGAGGAAAAAGGTTTTTTTCAAGGCCAGTAATAAATACATAATCAAACTCTAGACCTTTGGCACCGTGGATTGTCATAAGGCGGATTTTTTTTGTGTTCTCTTTTATTTCATCTTGGTCAGATGCGAGTGCTGTATGGTCAAGAAACCGAAGAAGAGCTTCTTCTTTTGCAACGTTATCAAATGACGAAGCGATGCTAACAAGCTCTCTTACGTTTTCAAGTCTCTCCAAATCTTCTTCCCCACCCTCACGAAGTGCATTTTCTATACCTGATCTTTCGATTGTGTATTTTATAAGGTTGCTCACTGTGTCATTTTCTGCTTTTTCTTTTATTTCATCAAGAAGCCTCACAAAAGAATCAAAGCTTTGTTTTTGCGATTTTGGGAGGAGCTCACTTTTTCCTTCAAGAATTTTAAGTAAACCAACTTTTCCGATTCCTCGTCCTGGAAAAGAAATTGCTCTTTTTAGTTCCGAAACGCTTTCTCTATTTAGAGCGTATTTAATATAAGCAAGCACATCCTTCACTTCCTTTCGCTCAAAGAATTTTGTTCCAATAAGTTCATAAGGAATTTCACTCGAGAGACACGCTTCTTCAAGTGCGCGCGATTGGAAGTTGGCACGATAGAGAACTGCTATTTCATCGGGAGTAACATCTTGCCTTATAAGCATGCGTACTGTTCGGGCAATATAATCAGCCTCCCCTTTTTCATCATATGCGAGAGCAACGGACAAGAGGTCTCCGTCAGGATTTTTTGTATAAAGATTTTTTTCTTTTCTTTCGCGGTTTTTCGCAATAATGTCATTTGCAACAGCAAGAATATTTTTTGTTGAGCGGTAATTTTCTTCCAGGAGAATCACTTCTGCATCAGGGTAATCAGTTTCAAAGCGTAAAAGGTTTTTAAAATCAGCTCCTCGCCAACTGTAAATAGACTGATCCATGTCTCCTACAACTGCAATATTTTTTTCTTTTCCTGCAAGGATTTTTGCTATCTCATACTGTACTTTGTTTGTATCTTGGTACTCATCAATATGTATATGACTCCATTTTGTATGGCAGAAGTTTTGTACTTCTTCTTTTCGCAGTAAAAAAAGTGTTTTAAGTAGAAGATCATCAAAATCCAGAGCCTTCTCTTTTTTTAAGATGTAGTCATATTCTTTCCATATTTTGAGTGTTGCCTCTTCAAGAAAATTCAACTCCCTATTTTCAAAGTCCTGAGCATCCCTCCCTTCCGCTTTTTCTCGCGAAATTATCGCCATAGTTTTTCGAGGCTCAACCATTTTTGTATCGAACCCAGCAGACTCGGTTGCTTCTTTTATTGCCTTTAGACTGTCGCTTTTGTCAAAAATCGTAAAACTTCTAGGTAAATCAAGTATCTCTTTAAATTCCCTTATAAGGTAAACCCCAAGCGAGTGAAAAGTAGAAATAAAAGGCTCGCTACGGAAACCTGCGGGAACCGTCGCTTTTTCCGCAAGAAGCTTTCGAGCCCTCTCTCGCATCTCACTCCCTGCTTTATTGGTAAAAGTGATTGCAAGTATTTTTTCTGGAGAAATACCTGTTTCTGTTAGGTGCAAAATCCTGTGGGTAATCGTTTTTGTCTTCCCTGCCCCTGCCCCTGCAACAATAAGAAGCGGTCCGTTTGTGTGGAGAACCGCTTTTTTTTGCATTTCGTTTAGCCCTTTTAGATATTCCTGCTGTTTTTCTTCCATTTTTACTCAAATATACCACAAAATGAAGAAAAAATTAGCCCACACTTTTTGTTTGACAGCACCCCCTCCTCTGTTATCATATGTAGTACTTCTGTATTCTTGCTCTATACCCTATCTGTCTGCATTTCCCTTTCAAGAATTACTATTGATTTAAGGCTTATATTAACTAAACGTGTCAGAAATAGTCTCAAAGAGACTGTAAAAACAGCTTATATGTCAGGAGAAAGCGTCCTTGCAAAGGCAAGGGCGGATGCTTTCCTTGAGCTTCAGAAGAAAGAAAGAGAGGTGGTTTCCCCCCTCTTTAGAATCTCTTTCTTTACTATGAAACACTATAAACCAGTGTTCGGTCTTCTATTCTTCATTCCTGTCGTTGTATCAGCAGGAATGTTTTCTTTTTTAAGTAGTGGCAGTTCTAGTGAGGAATCACAATTCGGTACTGTTATCCTTAGTGCCCACAATATGCCAATCCTCGAGGCGGTTCCAAATATTGACCCAAACCCAACTAGTAAAGCACCTGAGGCAGCAATTATTTCGGGAGATGCTCTTGAACCAACTGGAGGAATTGCGGGGACAGCTCTCGAAATCAAAGAAAAACCCGCATCGGACACTGTAAGTGTGTACGAAGTGCGTGAGGGAGATACCCTTTCAGGGATTGCAGAAATGTTTGGTGTTTCTCAAAGCACAATCCTTTGGGCTAATGATCTAAAAAACAGCAAATCAATTAAGAAAGGAGACAAGCTTATTATTCTTCCTATCTCAGGAGTAAAATATATTGTAAAGAAGGGAGATACGGTAGAGTCTATTGCAAAGAAATACGGAGGAGACGCAAACGAAATTAGACAATTTAACGACATTGGAGAAGGAGGGTTAACAGTTGGAAAAGAAATCATTATTCCAGACGGTGAAATGAATGAAACTGCTCCAACTCCAAAGAAAACAACTGGAGGAGTAAAGGGTGGTGTAATTGGTTCAGATGCTACAGGAGTATTTGTTCGACCAACAACAGGTACAAGAACTCAAGGAAATCACGGAAAGAGGAAGAGTGCTGTCGATATTGCAAACAAGGTGGGAACAACAGTATATGCTGCAGCAAAAGGAACGGTTCTTGTTGCAAAAATGGGAGGGTGGAACGGAGGATACGGAAATTATGTTGTAATCCAGCACGCAAATGGCTTACAAACACTCTATGGTCACCTAAGTGCTATTCAAATAAAAGCAGGAGAGACAGTGTCTCAAGGTCAAGTTATCGGGGCAATGGGTTCTAGTGGAAATTCAACCGGATCACACTTACACTTTGAAATTCTTGGAGGTAAGTATGGATGGAACCCATTTTAAGATAGAGAAAAATAGAAAAATAAAATCCCTCACTCGAGGGATTTTATTTTTCTATCTTTTGCCTATACTGAACTGCTTCGAGAATATGCTTTTGCTTCACATTTTTTTCTCCTTCTAAATCCGCGATGGTTCTCGCAAGACGCAAAACTCTGTGGTATGCGCGTGGTGAAAGAGACATTTTTTCAGCGACAGTCCCCAGGAGTTCAAGCGCGTCTGGTTCGGGGAGCGCATAACGAAGTAAATCTTTTCCTTTCACATCACTGTTTTTGCTTCCTGCAATTTTCATGGAAAGACATCTCTCTTTTTGTTTTTGGCGCGAAGCACTCACGATTTCTTTTACTTCTTTACTTTCTACACCTCCCTCATCTTTGTTTAGTGCAGAAAAAGGAATATCAGAAACTTCAACCCACATATCAATTCTGTCCATTATAGGTCCAGAAATCTTCTGACTATACTTTTGCAGAGAAAGCGCTGAGCAAACACACGGTTTTTTGCCTCCAAAATTTCCGCAGGGGCACGGATTCATTGCAGCTATTAAAATAAAATCGGCAGGAAAGTTTGCGGTTCCTTTTGATCTAGAAATCCTAATTCTTTTTTCCTCCAGTGGTTCACGAAGAGACTCTACTACTCTTCTGTCAAACTCAGGAAACTCATCGAGAAAAAGAACTCCCTTGTGTGCAAGAGTAATTTCTCCTGGTTTTATATTTTGTCCTCCTCCAACAATTGCAACGTGAGAAGATGTGTGATGAGGAGCACGGAAAGGCGGTTCTTCAATACAAGTCTTTTCTCCGAGAAGTCCTGCAACAGAGTGGATAGATGTTGCTTCAAGCATGTCTTCGTATGAAAGGTTAGGAAGAATCGAAGTAAAAGCCTTCGAGAGCATTGTCTTACCTGTTCCAGGAGGTCCCCATAGAAGCACATTGTGGCCTCCTGCTGCAGCAATAAGGAGTGCTCTTTTTGCAGACTCTTGTCCCTTAATGTGTGACCAATCAATATCGTGAGTAATGTGTTTGTCTGTTAAACCTTTCTTCTCTCCCCTTTCAAGTAAAGTTTTCTTTTGAAGATGGTCACAAACTTCAAGAAGGTTTTTGACTCCAAAAATATTGAGACCATCTACTAGAAGTGCCTCATCTAGGTTATCCTCTGGGACATAGATTTCTGTAAATCCGCTCTTTGCAGCTTCTCGCACTATTGGAAGCACGCCGATCGTTTTGCGCAAACTTCCATCGAGTGCTAGTTCTCCCAAAAAGATTTTGCCTTTCGGATCAAAATCAATTTGCTCGGATGCAAGAAGAAAAGAAAGTGCAATCGGAAGATCAAAAAGAGACCCTTCTTTTTTAATGTGAGCCGGTGCAAGTGAGATAACAACTTTTTGATTTCTTGCTTTTGGTGATTCAAGACCAGTGTTTTTTATTGCAGCGCTGACCCTGTCCTTTGCTTCCTCTACTGCTTTGTCGGGAAGTCCAACAACCGAAAACGCAAACAGACCCCGCGCGAGGTCTGTTTCCACATCAACAATCGTTGCATTTAGTAGTTCGCTCTGTCCGCTGTGTACTTTTGCAACAGGCATATCTTTTACATGTGTGCTTTACAAGTCTTTGCTGCGGGATTTGCTTCAAGTCTATCTTCCTCTATATCCTCTCCACAAACGCTACACTTTCCATAGGTTCCTTCTTCAATACTCTGAAGCGCTTCTCTAATTTCTTGGATTCTGATTTCGAGTTGCTCTTCGATTGCGTTGTCTGTTTTAAATCCTTCAAGTCTGTCTGCTACTTCATTTCGGTCAGCTTCACTGTTGTTTAGATCAGGTGCTTTAGGTTCCCAGTCGAGAGGATTGCTTGGGTTAATGCTTGCAATATTTTTGATTTCATTTTCCAGCTCACTTAGCTCCTTTTGAAGAACTTCCTTCTGCAGTTTCGTATCTTTTGCCATATATTTTTTCCGTTAGCTTCTAACAAAAAAATTATATCACAGCAAAGATTAAATTCTTATTGTATAAGCTTGGCTTCACGAATTCTTTTCAAGACCTCTTCAAATGCGCTTTGAGACCGCGCAAATATAATCATTCTGTTTTCTACAATTGAATAAAAGAATTTAAATGTCCCATCATCGTTATATAACACTCGCACATCTTTGTTTTCAATAATTCTGTCTTTAAAAACTCTTTCGGTCGTTGTAGCTGTCTTAGGAAGAAAGCCATAGAGTCCTTCCATATCAAAAGGTAAGTAACTTTCCCACTCAAGCATTCCAGGGTATGCCGCATCAAAACTAGAAGAGAAGAGAATTAGCACTGGTTCCTGGTACGATGTGCTTCGATAAATATACAAATAAAAAGTACTGCTTAGTGATCGAAGGAAAGCCTCAGGTGGCTCTGCTTCAAGTGATGTAAGTAAAGTCTTCAAATCAAAATTCACTCCATTTTCATCTTTTAGATTTATTCTTCGAAGCGAATCAATTCGTGAGCTTTTTTCCAGTTCTTTTTCAATTCCCTCAAGAAGAAATCTTTTTTCCATTCTTCTTGGTGTAACATCTGCAAACTCGCGTGCTTCTATAAACTCTTTTCTTATAGGTTCCACCTGAACAGGAGTAAGCTTTTTTTCTTCTTCCTTTTTCTTTAAATACGAGTAAATTCCTGCTGCACCCCCGGCTAAAACAAAAAGAATAATGAGTGTAAACATGAGAACTTTTTTCCAAGGAAAAGGAGGTTTTGTTTCTTCTGGTCTTTCCGCGGCGGCTTTTCCTTCTTCTAGAGCAATTTTACTCATACTGAGCCCTCTGTCAGCTACTGCGTCCTGAATATCTTCTGCAAATGTGTGAACTCGTTCAAGTATTGGGAGACCTTCTGCATCAACGGTTGGTCTTTCTTTTGGAGCTTCATACTTTGGAACTTCGCTCGGTGCGGTTTTTAATCCCTCACGCCCATAAATAATAGAGTTTGGATTTGCAAGATCAGAAAGCTTGGCTTTGGACGCCATTTCCTCGTTTGCTTTTCGTGCTTTTTCTAAAAATTCTTCCCTATCCATTTTAAATAATGAGAAGGTGTGTTACTGCATATAGGAGTTTATCGTTCTTCTCTGCCACTTTATTTTAGCAAATAATCCATAATCGACCTACAAATAAAACACGCGGCGCCCTTCGGGCGCCGCGTGTTGTTTGGATTCCTAATTCTTTTTCCTCAATTCCTTATCCAACCTTTTCGCCTCTTTCCAAGCAAGCTCAAAAAGTTTTTTCATCGCATCGGCGATCTCCTCACTTTCGATTATAATTCCCAGTTTCTCTCTCCAGGATGCGATCATAACTTTGTTGTCATAAATCTCAATGTCAGGTGATATGTCAAAGAGTTCTTTTGGTACTTGTGCGAGCTCACGCGCTTCAAATTTATTCATTCTCTCTCTTTCTGCAGATAGTGGTGTACTCGGAACTATACCGCGCACGAAAAGACCTTTTGCTGCTCTCCTACGATAGTATTGAGGGAAGTAGCTTCCTAGTGTTTTGTGCATATCTTCGTATGAAGCCATAGCAACAAATGGTCCCGACGCTGTTAAAGTATCTTCATAAACCTGCTTCAAACCCTCAATACCTTCATAGAATTTAACTTGAGGTCTAGTCCCTGTCTTATACAATGATTTTAATTCTGGGAGCAAGAGTTCGGCATATCTATAATCTTCCTGCTTTTTTTCTGCTTCGTTTTTTAAAAATTTTAAAAAACTTTCTGGATTTTCGCATCGGTACTCCTGTTTAGGTTCCTTACCAGAAATACTCACAAGTCCTTTCTTTGAGAGGTTGGCTAGTATGTCATAGGCATTGGTTCTATTTATCCCCGCTTTCTTTGCTATATCACTTACTTTACCAACTCCCATGGATAAAAAGGCAAAATATACATCAGACTCCTTCCTTGTCAGCCCTAGTCTCTGAAAGGCGTTTTGAAATGTCCCGCTTTGATTTCTCTCTTTTTCCTTCATGTTTTTATGCTAACAAATAGGGGTATTTGTGTCAAAAAAAAGACACAAATATATATAAATACTAAATTAGTGCTTATTTATCAATATGTTTTAGTATGTTTAATATTGACAATTATATACATATTGCAAACATCGCTGTTTAATACAGAAAGTTCAATGGGTACCTTGCTCGTTGACGAAACTAAACCAAACTACACCACATGACTCACTTCATACTATTTCTTTTCGCGTTGGCAACTTTTATAGCTATTAGGTTTGCAATCAAGAAACCTGTATGGGTTGATCGCTTCTTTTATGGCGGGTTCTTTTTGTATGCAGCCTTGGCTGCAATCGGTATTGTGCACTCAAGAATTTTGGGTGAAGACCCTGAGGAGTATTTCAAAATCCATAATTTGATTCTGCTCAGGTCTATAATTCAAAAAGTTTTGTTATTTGCTATGTGGGTCAAATTGTTAAGGTATCAGATTTGGAAGTGGTTCGGCAAGACCCCCGATTCATCCACTGTATAAATCCTTCCCCCCACAAGACTTCGGTCTTGTGGGGGATTTTTTTTATATACAACAACACGCGGCGCCCAAAGGGCGCCGCGTGTTGTTTTGATTCCTAATTCTTAAATCCTAATTCCCTCTCCATAATTCCTAATTCTAATTTTTTCTCAGTTCTTTATCTAGCTCCTTTGCTCTATCCCACGACAACTCAAATATTTTTTTCATTGCGTCCGCAATCTCCTCACTTTCAATAATGATTCCCAGCTTTTCCCTCCACGAGGCGATCATGACTTTATTGTCATAGATATTTATTTCAGGAGAAAAGTAATACTTGTCTGGCGGTACAAAAGCGGTTTCTCTTTTTTCTAACTTATCCTTTTCCCCTCTTTCTTCTCCTATTTCTGTTTTTGGAATTATTGCCCTAATCGCAATCCCTTTGCTTGCTCTCCTTTTGTAGTATTTTGGAAAATAATTTGGCAGCGCATTATGCATATCATCAACTGTCGCGTATGCTCGAATTGGTTCTGTTGCTGTGAGGGTGTCCTCGTATACCTCTTCTAAACCTTCTTTTCCTTCATAAAATTTTACTTGCGGACGAGCTTTTGTTTTATATATTGATTTAAGTTCAGGTAAAATGATTTCTGCGTATCGATAGTCTTCTTGTCTTTTTTCGATATCTCGTTTTAGAAATTTAAGAATCTTATCAGGATTTTCGCACCTATATTCTTGTTTTGGTTCTTTGCCAGAAATAACAACAAGTCCTTTGTTTGAAAGGCTTGAGAGGATATCATAGCCCGTTGTCCTATTGATACCAGCTTTTTTTGCAATTTCACTCACTGTACCGGAACCAATTGTGAGAAGTGAAAAATATACATCTGATTCTTTTTGGTTTAAGCCTATATTTTTCAAAGCGTTTTGAAAATTACCGCCTCTATTTTCCTCTTTATTTTGCATAAATTAAACCTATCAAATTTTATCTTTTGTGTCAATTATTTTCCACAATATTAATAAATAACAATTTTACTCTTATTTATGAACATATTTATAAATTATA
The DNA here is from genome assembly GCA_964446625.1 of uncultured Candidatus Saccharibacteria bacterium. Taxonomy (GTDB): domain Bacteria; phylum Patescibacteriota; class Minisyncoccia; order Phycocordibacterales; family CAIRYW01; genus JAUPVJ01. The sequence goes on along the minus strand of CAYUPH010000001.1, from coordinate 103,091 downwards.
TTGTAAACTAATATAGACAATACTTCATCTACATTGTTTAATACTCACAGTTCAAGAACTTCCTGTTTTTTGACATGCGATCCCGGCATAACAATCTGGATAAGGTGAGACACCTTTTGTGTTATGGGCGTACTTAGAATTTTCTTCCTGATTTTGTTTATCTGGCGGTATTGCACCGGTTGGTTTAGAGGTATGGAATATAAAAGAATTGATAAATTCACTATTCATTGTGTTCCATCTCCTTATTATTCCACTACGATTAAGGTGTATTTTGTTGGGCGTATCAAGGAGCTAGATAATTTGAAAAAACTGATCCGCACTCTCCGTCTTGTGTGGAGAGATACAGAAAAAAAAGAGAAAATTATCAATTCAATAAAATTGAAAGGATATTCTTTTGTGAGGACGTATGAATTTTACAATCCTAGTCCTTCTTCCCCGCGTATCTGTGGTGCTGGTTGGTAACATAAGCTTTCCCACTTGTGCTTAACAAGTGGAACTTTTCAAACTCGCGACGAGTGTCGTTGGTTTGTAGGTTTGTGTTCCTTAAACTTTGCTAAAATTAAAATGAAATTCTTTAGCTATCTATTGATAAGTATGGTGTGCAAAAAATGGAAAAGACAGTGGCAGAGAATGTTTCTTCACACGGGACCTATTGGTCCGTCCAAGTTTCGTGTGGAGTTTTTTTACTTTGCCATTGGGAGAGATCAGGAGGTTGACGATTTTGAAATTGCTTGCAGGTCTTATCTGGGAGATTCGGGTGGCGCGGTAAATATTCACACACTCTCTTCGAATCTTCGAGCCTTGGCCTCATCTCATATCTGGGTCTTTGTCTGGACATCTTCTTATCCCCTGTATGTGTTTCATTAGTGTGCTTTTTGCCCGCAGAATATTTTGTTCTGCGGGGTTTTTATATACCAAAACACGCGGCGCCCTCCGGGTGCCGCGTGTTTCTTTGGTTCTTAATTCTTAATTCCTAAATCGTAATTCTATCTTACCCTTTCTTCTGAAACATCTCCGGAGCAACTTGCTTGATTGAAAGACTAATCTTTCCTCTTTCATCAACTCCTTTAACAACAACGGGTACTGTATCTCCTTCGTGTAGATAATCAGTTACTCGATCAACTCTAAATGGAGCGATTTCTGACACATGTACAAGTCCTTCAGTTTGTCCTGCAAGTTTTACGAATGCGCCAAACTCAACTACTTTTGTGATGACTCCATCAAATCTCTCTCCCATTTTTATCTCTCGAGTCATGTCTTCGACAATTTTCTTTGCTTCGTCTGCGCTTCCGTTTGTTCCTGTAAAGAAGACTGTTCCATCATCATCAATATCAATTTGTGCACCCGTCTTCTCCATAATTTCTTTTATAGTCTTTCCTCCTGTACCAATCACAAGTCCAATTTGATCAACTTTGATTTTTGTTGAAAGAATTTTTGGAGCTCGTGGAGAAATATCAGCTCGAGGTGCTCCGATTTCTTTTTCAATCACATCTAGAATTTGAAGTCGCGCTTTTTCTGCTTTAAGAAGAGCTTCTTTTAGAATCTTAACTGGAATTCCATCTACTTTAATATCCATCTGAATTCCTGTGATTCCTTTTCGTGTTCCTGCAACTTTGAAGTCCATGTCTCCGTGGTGGTCCTCTGGTCCTTGAATATCGGTAATCAGTGCATACTTTTCTGGTGTTTCCATCATGAGCCCTGAAGCAATTCCTGCAACTGGAGCGCTAATTGGAACTCCTGCATCCATGAGTGCAATTGTACCTGCACACACTGATCCCATCGATGTACTTCCGTTTGACGCTGTTGATTCTGAAACAACTCGGATAGTGTAAGGAAACTGTTCTTTACCTGGGATAACTTGCGCAAGAGATTTTTCTGCCAGGTATCCGTGCCCTACCATTCTTCGATTAAGTCCTCCCATTCGTCCTGGTTCTCCAGTTGAATACGGTGGGAAGTTGTAGTGGTGCATAAATCTTTTGTCTCCACTTGTTTTAATTGTTTCAATTGTTTGTGCGTCTCCAGGAGCACCAAGTGTCACAGCAGAAAATACGTGCGTTCCTCCTCGGTAGAAAATTCCAGATCCATGAAGCACTTTTGAAATTCCACCTGCTTTTGCAAAGAGTGGTCTTACTTCGTCTACTCCTCTACCGTCAGGACGCTTTCCTTTTTCGATTGCTTCTTTGTGGATGAGGTCATTTACTTTCTCTTCAAAGTACTCTACTGCAAATGATGCTTTGTCTTCTGGGTAAGCTTCAGAGAAAACAGAAACCCACTCGTCCATAAGTTTGTTTGCACCCTCCTTTCCAGCACCAGAGAAAACTGCGTCGTAAAACTTTGGTTCAATTTTTTCTGCAAAGAGAGCTTCCATTTTTTCGGGAGCTTTTGCAAATTCAAACACAGTTTTTGTTTTTCCAATTTCAGAAATAATCTTCTTTTGCCATGCTTGGATTTTCTCAATTTCTTCTACCGCTTTATCAAACGCAGCCCCTGCCTTTTCGTTTGAGATTTCTTTTCCTGCAGTTTCAATCATGTTGATGTTTCCGTCCTTACCACAGACTGTGACATCAAACACAAATGGATTTGCTTTTACATCTTCAAAAGAGGGATTAACAACGAGGTTACCTCCAATTTCTCCAATGTGAACTCCTGAGACTGGTCCGTTCCATGGAATATTTGAAGTCGAGAGTGCAAGAGAGGCAGCAATAACTCCAAGTGTGTCAGGTTCAGCGTCTCCAAGAGAAAGAGTTGTTACCACTACTTGTATGTCTCTTCGAATTCTCTGATCAAAAAGAGGTCTAATGGTTCGGTCTACAACTCGCCCTGCGAGGATTGCTTCGTCTGATGGTCTTCCTTCTCGTCGGATAAATTGTGAACCAAGTATTTTTCCTGCCGCGTAAAACCGCTCTTCCAGGTCAACTGTGAGAGGAAAGAAATCACTATCCTTGTCTTTCTTTCCCATGACTGCTGTTGCAAGGAGTGTTGTGTCTCTATAAGAGAGGATCACAGACCCGTGCGCTTGATCAGCAAGGTCAGTAAATGTGGCTGTAAGAGGAAAACCTGCTACATCCACAGAATATTCTTTTGTATGCATACTTAAAATCTATTAAGCAATTTCCACAATCTAAATTTGAAGAGGTGCTCTTCAAACCTATATGTAGAAATTGCATCTTTTAATATCGAAAATATACAATATTTTCGCGTTTTTCTCAAGCTCTTTGGCGAAGAAAAATAAAACAAGAAATGCCGCGCCTCCAAAAGAAAGGGGCGCGGCAAACTCTTTTTCACTCTTCTTACTCCCCTAGCATCGCCTTCAGATCAGGCGAAAGTTCCCCAGGATTCCCTTTTTGAATAGGTTTTCTGTTTGCAGGAGAACCGGTTGCTTTCGTAGCTCTTTTTGGAGCTGGCTTATTTCCCCCAGGAAGGAGTAAATATTTTTGAGGTTCTTGGTCAAGGTCAATAAAGTCGTCTACTACTTCTCGTAGTTTAGAAGAAGAAGATTTTCCAAACGATACAGCTTCTACTTGGCACCCTTGGTTAAGCTTTAAGTACTCAACAAGTGGCGCGAAGTCTCCGTCTCCAGAGACAATAATGACTGCGTCGAGTTTTGGAGCAATTTTAATAGCATCAACTGCAAGTCCTACGTCCCAGTCTGCCTTTTTTGCACCTCCAGCGAAAATCTGAAGATTTTTTGTTTTTGTTTCAATACCCATACCACGGAGAGCGTCGAAGAAACCTCGCTCTTCCCCGCTTTCAGTAGTAATAACATACGCAATCGCTCGAATAAGCTGACGCCCTGCGAGAGCTTCAGAAACGACATTTCCGAAATTTACCCTTGCGTTATAAAGGTGTTTTGCACTATGGTAGAGATTTTGTGTATCTATAAAAACTCCTACCCTTTGATCTTTGTGTTTAATAACTGACATAAAATGGTTAGCCAGGCACATCTGTGCCTGCAAAATTAAAAAATAAAACTTATAAAAGCTTACAAATTATAAAAATAAAAGTGAAACCAGGGTATTACGCCGCTTTCTTTTTGAGATCAAGCTTCTTCATAAGAGACGCGTATCTTTTTGCATCTTTCTTTTGAAGATATTTCATGTGACTTTGTCTGTTTGCAACAAGCTGAAGGAGACCTCGTCTTGAGTGGTTATCTTTTTTGTGTGTTTTTAGGTGACTTGAAAGCTCATCAATTCTTTTTGTAAGAATAGAAATCTGCACTTCTGGAGAACCAGTATCTTTGTCGTGAACCTGTGTATCTTTTATGATTTTTGTCTTTTTGGTTTTTGTAAGCATTGTGGGAGTATGCTATCACAAAAAGGCTAAAAACGCAAGCTTTTCCTATTTCCCCAGCTATAGACCCACACTTTATTGTGCGACATGGTATAATTTCCTTATGTACACCTTAGACGAGCTAAAACGACAATTCTTGGAGCATATCGAGATAGAAAAAGGGCGCAGTCTAAAGACTGTGGAGAATTATGACCACTACCTGACTGTTTTTTTAACCCATACCAAGCTCACAAACCCAAAGGATATAACCCCTGAAACTGTCCGGGAGTTCAGACTCTGGCTCAATCGTCAAAGTGCTGGTAAAAGAAACAGTACAGACACGCTAAAGCGCAAAACACAAAATTACTATCTTATCGCGCTCCGTGCTTTTCTTAAGTTTTTAGCAAAACGAAGCATCACTTCCCTCCCTGCAGAAAATATAGAGCTTGCAAAAGTTCCCGAAAGACAAATTGACCTCATTTCCCCCGAGGAGCTACGCAGACTTTTTGACGCACCAAACAAAGAAAAAGACCCTCTTGCAAAAGCTCGAGGCAAAGCAATTCTAGAGCTTCTTTTTTCAACAGGGCTTCGTGTTTCAGAGCTTTGTTCCCTTTCTCGTGACGAGGACTTTTCTCGCGACGAAATCTCGATTCGAGGAAAAGGGGGGAAAGTGCGCGTTGTCTTTCTCTCTGATGACGCAAAAGCCTGCGTAAAGGATTATTTAAAACTGCGCAAAGATTTAGGAGGAGAGCTTTTTGTAAAGCTTGGAAAAGAAAAAGGTGAAAAAGAGGGTTCAGGCCTTACTCCCCGCTCTGTCGAGCGTCTTGTAAAAAGATTTGCAATTATCGCAGGTGTATCAAAAAAAGTAACCCCTCACGTGATTCGACACTGTTTTGCAACAGACCTCCTTCGCAACGGCGCTGATCTCCGTTCGGTACAAATGCTCCTAGGACACTCAAATATTGCAACTACACAGGTGTATACACACGTCACAGACCAGCACCTCAGAGAAATTCATAAAAAGTTTCATAAAAAATAGTTTTTTTTGAAATTAAAAAAGTCGCGCTTCCTCAAAGAGGTTGCGCGACCGTAGTTATGCTTTGGTCGCTAGGACCGGGCGCTTTTCCTTCCAATTGTCGCCGGCTTGACCACTGAACCGTTGCTCAGTTACCTGCTTGCTTTTTTTCTGAAGGGTGATGGTGACCCTGACTTTGGCACCGTGTGTAGTGACTGTGGGTGTGAACACCTCGGTTGTGAGACTCAAAAAGATGTTTTTGGCCGGGTGATCTCCAGTTTCGAGCCATGCTTCAAAATCGTTTTCAAGACGAGGATTTGAAGCTGCCGAGAAGAGTTGAGAGTCCTCAACGATTTGCTGAGTAACTTGTGGCTGAGAACCAGGTGCTTGGACCAATGCTCCTGCGAGGAGCCTGAATAACATCGTGTTCATGTTCAAAAGGACAAGCGGGGTGGAGTAAATTCTCGGTTTTCCCTATCGGGAATAAAACCAAACCAAGAAATTTACTAGAGCTCATCCAAAATAGGATTCTACAACTAATTTTTAAATGCACAAGTGTGCTATGATGTGTACAAATGAAAATTGTTTCATGGAACATTAACGGTATTCGTGCGTGGCACAAGAAAGGTGCATCAGAATGGTTTTTTAAAAACTCTCCCGACATTTTTTGTGTGCAGGAGACCAAAGCAGAAATCACTCAAATCCCCGAGGAGCTTACTGCTCCAAAAGGCTTCTATTCGTACTTCGAAAGTTCTAAACTAAAAAAAGGTTGGAGTGGAGTTGGTGTGTGGACAAAAGTTCTTCCAGAAAAGGTAGAGTTTGGGCTTGGTAAACCAGAGCTCGACCAAGAAGGCCGCCTTATAATTCTCTACTTTAAAGAATTTGTCCTTTTGAACTGCTATTTTCCGAACGGAGGAGGTGGGCCGCACCGCATAGAGTTTAAACTCGCCTTTTACAAAGCGTTTCTTGCAAAATGTGAAACACTCCGCAAGAAGTATAAAAACGTGATTTTCTGTGGGGACATCAACACTGCACACAACGAGATTGATCTTGCTCGTCCAAAGGAAAATGAGAAAAATACAGGATTCCTTCGTATAGAGCGGGATTGGCTCGACTTAGTTTCTAAAAAAGGTTTCATAGACACCTTTCGCTACCTCCACCCTGAAACTGTGAAATACTCATATTGGGATATGAAAACTTTTGCTAGAGAGAGAAATGTTGGTTGGAGAATTGATTATTTTTTTGTGTCTCCCGAACTTAAAAACAAAATTGAACATGTAGAAATTTTAGACAAGGTACTCGGCTCAGACCATTGTCCTATTGTACTCGACATACAGATTTAAATTTATAAAGGACATTTAGTTATCCACAGTTTGTCCTTTACATGTCTTTTATACGCGGTAAAATATTATCAGTCCCACTCGTCTCTTTGTGGGAGCAAAAGTTCTTTTGGGATAAATTTGTGAAGACTTTTTTGTCTTCGGATGTATTTCAAGTTCACAAACTTTCACAGCTTCGCTTCGAAGCACTATAATTTTTGAACATTGAATAACCATTCCGGTACAAAAGTGATCTTTAACAAAAGACCCACTCTTAAGGTCCTTACTGTATGATAAGGACAAAGTAATAGGCCGCAAAAGCGCGAGCCAAATGCAATCTTCACGGGGAAGACAGCATAGAACATCAGGATTTTTTATTAGTCCAAAATCCTGCCGCGCGATGCGGCCTTTCGTGTGCCTGGTAGTTTTTAAATAGTGTTTCCTACCCTCCTTAGTATTTTTTACTCTACAAAGTGTCTTTTTCGTATAGAAGCAACAAGTTTTTCATCCTCTTCCTCTTTTTTCTCTTTCCCCTTCTCGCCGAGGAATTTTAGTTCGTTTTCAGGAAGTTTACATAGTTCCTTAGCTCTATTTTCTAAGTATTCTTTAGTGTTTTTCTTTGGATCGTCCAGAACTTCTTCTAGCAGAGCGTGTAGTATATACCCAATATGCTTTCCAGGTGGTGTTCCAAGAACTGTCATTAAGTCTTTGCCGTCCACTTTGAGTTGAGAAACAGACACAGGATCTCGAAGCGCCTCTTCTATCATTGCATGGTATTTTCTGAGTCTAAAAGGAGCTTCTTTTGGCCTTCCTGTTCCAATACGGTCACATGCTCGCACATCCATAAGGGTCCAAATCTGGTCCTTTCCTACATTTTGAATCATCCTCCTGACAGCAGAGAGAGTAATTGTCTCTGTATCAGAGAAAAACATATGCCAGCGGACAAGAGAGGTTACTCTTTCTACTACTCCAAGAGGAAATTTGAGTCTCGTGAGGATTTTTTTTGCCATTCTCGCCCCTACTACCTCATGACCGTAAAAAGTATATTCTTTCTTCTCTGGCGAAAATCTGCGTGTCGCAGGCTTTCCTATGTCGTGAAGAAGCGCTGCGAGCCTAGTTTCAAGAGGAAATTCTTTTGAGGCAGAAAATGCAAGAGTTTTTACAAGGTGCTCGAACACATCGTACATATGCGCTTTGTTTTGTGTAGCTCCAATTCCCTCTTCGAGTTCAGGAAGGATAAATTTCAAAATACCGAACTTTCTAAGGCTTTTTATGCCCTTCTCCGGATCTTTTGACATGATTATTTTTACAAATTCATCTCGTATTCGCTCTGCAGAAATGTTCTGAAGCAAGTGTCCGCACTCAACAATTCCCATTTCTGTCTCCGGGTCTATTTCAAACTGGAGTTGCGCTGAGAGGCGCACAGCACGCAAAATACGAAGACCATCTTCTTCGAATCGCGCGCTTGGAAGCCCTACTGTGCGTAAAATACCCTTCTGTAAGTCACTTTTTCCTCCAAATTCATCTACGACTTCTATTTCCTCTCCGCGTACGCGAAGCGCTAGTGCGTTCACTGTAAAGTCCCTTCTCTTTAGGTCGTCGCTCAGGTTTTTACTGAATCTGACTTCGTCTGGGTGTCTATTGTTTGTATACTTCCCTTCTATTCTATACGGTGTTACCTCGATTACTTGAAGGGTCTCATCTGTCGTATCTACCTTTACCCCAACAGTACCAAAGCTGTTTTCATAAAATGAGTCCGGAAAAATCTTTTGAATCTCCTCTGGAGTTGCATTTGTTGTAATATCCCAATCTTTTGGCGACTTTTGAAGGAACATGTCTCGCACACAACCTCCGATAAGGTATGCTTCAAATGACTCATTTTCGAGTTTTTCGGCCACAGCCAATACTTCCTTTGGGATATTAAAAAAATTCTTCATTACCTAAATTCTAGTATAGATTTTGATTTTCCCATAATTTTCTAGTATAGTTTAGAAACTGCACCCGTAGTGAAATGGATATCACACCGGTCTTCGGAACCGTTATTTCAGGTTCGAGTCCTGACGGGTGCACTAGCGAGTAAAATCCAAACTGCTTTGGATTTTACGAGACTTGTGCAAGGCGGAGCTATGTTTTTACTTCAGTATAAACAAGCGAGCCGAGGTCACAAAAATTTCCGAACATGGGTGAGGAAATTATTTGGGACCACATATTCGCTCAAAAAACCTGCACTTCCGCAGGTTTTTTGTTTGTCATCTTCCCTCAAATAGTCTAGAATACTAATTGTTAATCAAGCAGGTATCGTTTAGTGGTAGGACACGTCCTTGCCAAGGATGAGACAGGAGTTCGATTCTCCTTACCTGCACAAAATAAAAAGCAAATTATGTATAATTTGCGCCTATATTTTGAATTTAGGTAAGAAGAATCGAAAGACGGAGGCGGTACACAAGACGAGGAGGGCGAGTGCTTGTCGCTGAGTCCGGGCCGGGGTTATGAGCTACAATTAGAGTTTCGCGAGTAATTTAGCCATAAACCGTGGCCGATTCTCCTTACCTGCACAAGAAAAAACAGGGTCAGAGCCCTGTTTTTTATTAAGTAATGTCTTTTAATGCATTTTTTCTTAATTTGTCCCTAATATATAAGACAAATATCCCAACTTTTCCACTCATAAAATATAGATTTTCTATAAAACTGTGGATAACTAAGGGGATAAGTGTACAACTCCCCTACTGTCCTTTTGTCTTTTTGTAAAGTCTAAAAGCACTATTTTCTATAAAACCTATATAATACAAGTCTTTTTTTAAAAGACAGAGTATTTTAAGTAAAAAAGAGTTAAATAATATGTTTCATAAGAAACACTTAAGTGTTTGTGCTATACTTTAGCCATAAAAGTTTTCACAAGAAACACTATTTACTATTTAAAATGGCAAAACATAACGAAATAGGAATATTAGGAGAAGATATTGCTACTATGTTTCTTAAGAAACATGGGTATAATGTTTTCACGAGAAACTTTCTAAGAAAATCGGGTGAAATAGATATAGTTGCTCGGAAAGGAAGAAAATGGCATTTTGTAGAGGTAAAAACATTTGCGTGTAACAACTTAGTGAGGGTTTCACGTGAAAGCGATTGGTTTAGACCAGAGGAGAATGTTTCTCGTGAAAAGTTTCTTAAGCTTTCTAGAGTTATTCAAATGTTCCTGATCGAGTACAAGGTTAAGGAGGATTGGCAGATCGATGTATGTTCAGTGCTTGTAGATGAAAACACAAAAAAAGCAAAAGTGACTTATATACCCAATATAATCTTTGAATAATTTTGTTTTTGTATTCTTTGTGTTATATTTATTTGTGTTCAAAACGAGTGCGTTAGAAGTGGTAAAATAAAATAATCGGAGTATGGTGTAACGGCTAGCATAAACGCTTTGGGAGCGTTCAGTCTGGGTTCGAATCCCAGTACTCCGACCAGGATACAGTAGCAAATCTGCATTTGCTACGGTGGTAACAGTCCTTAGGGATATATTTACTAATTACAATAGTTTCACGTGAAAAAAACAACTTCTTGGGGAAAGGTAGCAACTTGGTACGATACCTTAGTAGAAGGAGATAATTCGTATCAAAATACTGTGATTCTACCTAATCTTCTTAGGGTAGTTTCACCAGATAAGGGTAAAGAAATACTAGACCTTGCATGCGGACAAGGATTCTTTTCTGCTGCTTTTTTGAAAGCTGGTTCACGTGTAACAGGGGTAGATATATCTCCAGAGCTAGTAGAAATTGCTAAAATGGGGAACAAAGATGGACTATTTAAAGTTTCATCAGCCGAAAAGTTACCTTTTCCTCCAGGGAAATTTGATGTTGCTGTCTGTGTACTAGCCTTACAAAATATAAAGGACATGCAAAAGGTTATTTCTGAGGTTGCTCGCGTCTTAAAAGACAAAGGGAGGTTTGTGTTTGTCCTTAATCACCCAGCTTTCAGAATTCCAAAAGAAAGCGACTGGGGATTCGATGCAGAAACAGGAAAGCAATACCGAAAAGTAGCGACTTATATGTCAGAAAGGACTTTTGATATTGTGATGAATCCAGGAAAGAAGGGAAGCGCTCAAACAATTTCTTTTCATAGACCACTACAAAGTTATGTAAAAAGTTTGTCTAAGGCAGGTTTTGCGGTGACAAAACTTGAAGAGTGGATTTCAGACCGAAAGAGTCAGAAGGGCCCAAGGCAGAGTGCTGAAGACAAAGCTCGAAAAGAGATTCCACTTTTTATGCTCGTGGAAGCCGTTAAAATATAAAATAGTATAGAGGAATGATATAATTCCTTTTATGTTTGAAAAACGAGATATTAAAGATTTTTTGATTGCTGCAAAAGATGAACTTCCTAAAGAAGAAAGGTTAAAGGTTGTGAGACATTTTGTAGAAGATCTGTCTGGTGGGGTGAATACACTTAAAGAGGAAGTAGGGGAATTATTTTCTGAAGAATTGACAGTCGAGAGGGTAGACGCCTTTGTTAACTTTCTTAAAAAAAATGACGAAGCTTTTCCTGGCGAATTGGTCCCTTTGGGTAATCTGCTTCGAAACTTTGTTACACGATCGGAGACTGGTGAGGATTTAAATGAAAAAGAACAAACAATTGTTTCGATTGCGATAAAATATTTTGAAAATTGGATGATGAAAGGTGGATTTCTTGATTCTCCAGAATATGATGATCAAAATATTAAACCATCAGATTATCTTGCAACGGCATGCTTTTTGGTAAATCAGTTGGCAAAAATTAAAGAGAAGCCGTCTCATGAAAATGTAAATACAATTAGTGCAGAAAAGCTTGGGTCTCTATTTACAAAGGCAGATGAGTTTCAAAGTCGATTATCATCAGGTGAAAAAGAAAAGTTTTGTACTTCAGAAATTAAAAGCAAAAGACTTCAAACTGATAAAATTGATACCGAGCTTTTCCATAACGCAGAAGAGAGTAGAAAAGTCTTTGAAGAGGCAAAAGCAATTGTTGTAGATAATATTAGAAAGATTCTTGGTGGATATAAGGGTGAGATTAATATTGATTCAAAAGTTGTTGGGGGCATGCTAGGTGAAAACCTTACTTTTGTTGCCGCATTAAGGAGGACTGATTCATTTCAGTACTATAGAGAATTTGATTTGAGTTCAATTGATTTTGCTATTTCAACAGAATTAGGGTCTGAGTATAGAGCTCTCCAAGAAAATAGAAAAGAACTGGAAAAAGAAAAAGAAAATATAGAAAAAGAAATTAGTAATATAGAAATTGATCTGGGGTATATAAGAGGTCTAAAAAGGTCTAATATATATAGAAGAATAATCGAATCAAGAAATTCGGTGATGAATGATCTAAGACGGCCCGCGGGGGAGATTTACTTTCTTAAGACCCTAATAATCTGTGCCGAAGTCTTAAGAAGAAGACATGAATCAAAGCAGGAGTACAGCTTTTTAATGCCTGAATATAGAAGTGATGGAGCAGGTCCGATTTTTGATTTTGATGTAGAAGGGCTTTCATTTGGGCCAGCGACTTACAAGAAGGTGCATTATATTCCTAGTCATATGTTATATGCGTATCTTTCAGTTCTTGCTTTATATGAAGATAGAAGAAACTAAATAGCTTCCACTTTCGCTTGTAAAGCAAGTGGTGTTTCTTTCGTATATATAGAATTATAGATATATTCAGTTACAAAAGGGGCGAAGGGATGAAGAATGAATAAATATTTTTCAAACACATACTTAAAAACCGATAGATATTCTTCCTTTGTGGAACTTGTCTGAATAGAATTAGCAAACTCTTCTAAATCCAACACAAAACCAGTCACCAGTTCTTGGGCATATGCTAAATTGAAACTTTTTATTTTATTCCCCACATTTTCCTCGAGAGCTGCAGTATCTTCCATAACCTTTTTGCAATATTTATCTACACAAATTGCTTTATTAAAGTTTGGCGCAAATTTCTTTGCAATATCAGCTATTTTACCCATTTTCCATAGAATATCCATGAACCTACTGTAGTTTTGGAGAGTTTCAAGCTCGATACTAAAATCCTTACCTTCACGTGTATATGATACAAGGGAAAGACGGGTAATATCAGTGCCGTATTTATCTAGGTAAGATTCAAGAGGAATGACATTTCCATAACTCTTGCTCATTTTGTTTCCATCAGGACCATTGATGATTGGGTTAAAGCAAATATTGCTAAACGGAATCTTCCTTGTAAGGTAGTAACCGAGTACAATTTTTCTGGAAATAGACAATCTAATTAAATCGCTTCCAGTTACAGTAGTTTGGGCAGGGTAAAAGTCATCTTTTGTAAACGAAGAAATATTTTCGAAAACAAAAATTCCCCACCAAACTGAAGAAAACCATGTGTCAAAAACATCTGTTTCTGGTAAGTATTCTTTTCCGTTTTCTTTTTCAAAAACCCAATTATTCTCTTTAGAAGTATAAATTTTCTCCAGACCTTCTGAGATTTCGGAAAGAGAATACTTACGCAGTAACTCTTCAAGATTACCATTGTGTTTTTCTCTGTTTTTATCCTCAAACCAAACTTCAAAATCTGAGGGAGAAGATATATCGTACCAAACAGGGATAGAGATCCCCCATACATTTTGACGAGCGATTGGCCAAGCGCGCATTAAATCTATATATTTTATAATCTCTCTCTTTCTCCAGCTAGGCACCACATTGAGAGGGTTTTCTTCTAATGCCAAAAGAGCTTCTTTTTTTAAGGAGCGATTTGGATGATCTAGGTCTAAAATCCATGTCATGGTTAAGTAAGTTTCCGTTTCGTGACCTTTTTTACACACAAAAATATTTTCGTTCTCTGAAAAGATAGTATCTACTAATCTTCCTTCCGCTTTTAAGATACTTAAATCTTTTTCTCTGGCAATTTGGGTACTATCTCCAATGTGCCTAAAATTCATTTTACCTTTTAGGTCAATTAAATTCTTTCCAAAAACAGGAATGTTTCGCATAAGCGCGTATTCGTAGTCATACTTCACGAATGAGTCACAAAAAGGCGTGAGAGGTGAGGTGTTATCTGGATCATGCTTTCTCTCACTTTCTATAACTTGAATCTCCTCTTTTGTAAGTGGGTTCCTAAGTTTTTTTCCAATTAAATAGGAGTGTATAGAATCACTTGGGTGAACGAGTACTTTTGAGACAGAAAAAAGAAATTCAGGCCTTTTTACTAGTAAAGTGACTTGTTCGTTTTCTGAATCCATCAAATCGAATTTAATAAAATATTGATTTGCGCCTTTTTGCTCTTTTAGTTCTATATCAGAAAGTGTTGTGGAACAGACAGGACAAAAATGATTCATTACATTTTTCTTTGATATGAGGTTTTCAGAAACCATTTTCTTAAAAACATCTTGGGTTTTTTTAGAAAAATCATCATCCATTGTAAAACGAACCTTTGTCCAATCTACGCTTGCACCCAATCTCTTTATTTGGTTATAAATAAGTTTGTTATTACTGTGAACAAAATCATGAATCTTGTTAAAAATTTCTCTTTTTGAAAAAGTGTCTTTTTTAAAACCTTGTTTTTCAAATTCTTTTTCGAAAGTTATTTCTGTTTCATAGCCACCATGGTCTGTGCCTGGAATCCAAACTGTTGGGCTACCTTGCGAGCGATAATATCGAGCAATTATGTCTTGAATAGCAATCATTAAAGCATTTCCCGTATGCATGGCTCCACTGGCGTTTGGAGGAGTCAGGAAGAGTCCAATATTTGGTTTTGAATTACTAGGAGTTTGATTGAAGAAGTTGGCAGTATTCCATAATTCTAAAACTTTTTGTTCTATTTTTTGTGAATTGTAGCTTTCATCCATAAATAAAAGCATAGCACAATATTTAAGATATTTTATAGACTGAAAATCACTAATATAATCGTACTTGATTTTTATATAAACTATGTTATAATATAAAAGTTTCAACCGTGTTGCGGAAAGAAAGTTCAACTAGCTTGGAAGCTAGAAGAATTGTGAGAGCTAGGGCGCCGTTGCGTACCAAAACCTCCTGCCGTAACCTACGGCATTTTGTTCTTCGACACACTTTTGCTATTATGACCAACCTTTACGACCTGCTTGTCAAAGCAGGACTTGATGCAGGTGAACCTCCTGTCCCTTGCGAGACTTCTACGAACTGGGTGCCCCTCTCCACCACTCACCAGGTGATGAAGTGGGTGCACCCTGACTTTGGAGAATTCGAGGTCGCGGTGGACAACCGCTCACCCGACCAGAACGCTTCGCTTACAGATTGTTCATTTTCTGCCACATCCATGTGGTCGGAGGTGTCTGCTGTTCCCAACGTTAGGGGGATAAACCTCAGATTTCAGGCAAACCCCAAGCTCGGGGTTTCACTACTTCGGGGGGCATTCAAGTCAGGTCAATCTCGATTGCTTGAGGTCGACCCTTTGCGGCTCGGGGACTACGGTGTCCCTCTCCAGTGGGCGGAAGACGTTAGGGGGATCCAAATTCCCCAGGCACACAAAAGCGGGGTCCAAAAAGACCTTGCGTTTGTGCTGATTCGCACTGACGGTAGATTTGTTCACATCGAGGTGTCCGTCCTCGGTTGTGCAGGAAAGGTTTTTGTTACCCTCCAGGAAACATACTGGGGACAAGTGACAAGAACGAACCCTGCCATTTGTCGCACTGCAAGAAGGCAGTATTACCAGAGCGGACATCATGCAGTCTTTGCGGTTCCAACCCGGGACGAAAACGCATTTCCGACAGTGGATTATGTGAAGAACTTCGGTGATGCGGTCCTGAAGTGGGCGGTGGCAAATAACGCCACAATTCCCTTCTCGAAAGCTATCCGGGCTGACTGGGGCCGACTCCTAACAGGGGGGACAGATCGTTTTGGGGTCTTCGACCCGGTTTCGGAGGAACTCCGCAATGCTGGCTTCGTGAAGGCGAGGGTTATCTTCTACAATTTTCCGTGGCTGGGTGGAGCCGGCATGGCTGTCATTGAAGACGGGGAATTTAGAGGGGAAGTTACCCTCATTCATCACCAGCAAGCGCAGGATGAGAGCGGTAAAAAGCTGCTTAATCTCGGGTTGTTGCCCAACTTCGATCCGGGGGAAGTGATTGCTCTCCAGGTGAGTAGGGAGGGCGATAGGTTTCCCTGCAGCGCAATTAGGAAAGTGTGACTCGATGGGTCGCGCAGGTCTTCGGACCGGCGCGACCCATTTTTGATTTTATTACTTATGATATATTTTATTACATGTTCAAAAAAACTGTCGAAGATTTTGTGTGCGAACATTGCGGAGAAAAGGTAAAAGGCAACGGTTTTACTAACCATTGTCCGAATTGTTTGTATTCAAAACATGTCGATGTAGATCCTGGGGACAGAGCAGAAGATTGCGGGGGAATGATGATTCCTATAGAGGTTCAAAAAGACAGGCAGGATTTTTTTGTGGTTCAAAAGTGCGAGAAGTGCGGACACATAAGGCGGAACACTTTAGTTTCTGAAGACAATTTTGAGACGGCCATAAAAATTGCAAATGAATTTGCAAAAAAATCTATCGGTTTGTAAGAAGGGTTTTTGTATACTTCTCAAAATCAGACTTAAATTTACCCGCAGTGCTTTCTGGATTTTTTAGAAATTCAGAAAGTTCTTTGTCGCTTTCGCTTTTAATTTGATTAGAAATATACTCAAGAGAAATTCCTCGTATAGCAGGTTTTGTTGTTTCTTTATCTATAACAACCGCACCAATGATTCCAATAAGCTGAGAGCCAGCAAAAATTCCTCCTCCTGACGCACCTCCCGCTGCAAGGAGTGTTGGCTCGGTATCAAAAACTGCACTTCTTGCGCTACCAAGTGGCCATATGCTTTTTATTTTTGAATTTGTATTTGCTTTGCTTAGAGAAGACAGAAGAATATTTGTACTTGAAAAACCAGCAGGGTAGGCAGAGATAAAGATATTTTGATTTTTAGTTATTCCAGATAAGTTAATTTCTGTAGGAAGAAGAGAAGAAGTAGAGTTTTTTGTTTTTTCTGAAAGGTAGATGAGAGCGTAATCATTTTCACCAGTTCCTGAAAGCGAATCATATTTTAAATTATTTTTGTTTGCATTTATCCAAAGAGACGGCATAAAAAGCATTTTTGCCTTGTAAGCAGGAGAAGCGGGGGACCCGGCTCTCACTTCACAAAAGAAGTCGCTACCTCCAAATTCTGAGAGGAGTACATACTCGGCTACGTGTGCATTTGTAATCAGAACTCCTTCATTTGAAATTGCAACAGCGCTCCCTGTGTGGTATTTGATTTGGCTTCCAATTCTTTCTCCGCAAAGAATATTTGCAACTGCTTCTTTGTCATACTTTTTTGAATTACTGTTTGTTTCTTTATTTACCTCTTCTGCTCTAGTAAAGGGTTCTGGAGTTTGGGTTTCTGTTTGAAGTGTTTTTGTTGGTACTACCCACGGTTTCTCTGGAGTCTTTGGCTGAGGTGGAATCTGTTTTTTTGGCAAGACAGGTGTTTCGATAATCTTTTCAGTTTTTTGTTTTCCAGGGGGAGTTTCGGGGAGAGGAGTTTTTGTTTCCTCTACATTCCAGCCAAGAAAAGAGAGAACAAAAATGAGTGTTCCCGAAATTCCTGACTTTAGTAGTTCCATAGTGAAATTATATCAAAGAAATTTGCCTCAGCGTAAAAAAGATGCTAGGATGTCTCACATAAAAGCGGGTATGGTTTAGTGGTAGAATGTCTGCCTTCCAAGCAGAAGACGAGAGTTCGATTCTCTCTACCCGCACAAAATTACAAGTAAAATGTAGAACATTTTACGACTAAATTTTGTAGCGAGGTAGAGAGAATCGAAAGACGGAGGCGCGAAGCCAGTTTTTTGTGTAACAAAAAACTGCAGCCGAGTCGGGGTCGCAAGTACTTAGTCCCCGCAGGGTGTACTCACCCGAAGAGACTTAGTAACTTGTGACCGATTACTCTACCTCCCACAAACACAAAAAGGGCCAGAGACCCCTTTTTGTTTGTGGGGTAAGCAAGTGTAAACCACTTGCGTAAGAGAATCGAAGCCTGATTGAGCGGATTTTTTGTTTATGATAAAATATTGGTTCTTATGGAATTTTGTGAAAATAAAAACCTGAATGTTGAGCCGGAAACAGTAGATGAAGACTCGTCTATCGGAATGGGAGCTTTTGATTTAAGTGCTGAGCAAAGGGATGCTTTACGGAGTGTACTCGACAGTGTTCTCCAGAGAGAAGAAAGAACTGCTTAATAGAAGGAAAACAAAAAGCCGGGGCAAAGCCCCGGCTTTTTGTTTTTTAAAACTATTTTACGGCGTCCTTTAGCGCTTTTGCTGCTCTAAATTTAGGTACTTTAGTTGCAGCTACCTTTACCATTTCACCAGTTCTTGGGTTTCGTGCTGTTCGAGCTGCTCGAGCCTTTACAGAGAAAATTCCAAGTCCAGCGATTGATACTTCGTCACCTTTTTTAAGGGTTTTAACGATAGAATCAAGGATGGCATCCACAACGCCCTCGGCTTGCACCTTTGTGTTTCCGAGAATCCCATGAACCACTTCTACAATTCCTTGCTTATTCATGTTGGTTTGTGTTTAAAACTTGTAAATCCGACCAAAAGTCTCTTTCATTTCAATTATATATTTTCGTGTCTGTAACGCAATACCCGCCTTTTCGGCGGGTATTTTGTGTCTTTATCTTGCGTATTCTACGATTCTGTTTTCTCGTATCACTGTGACTTTGATTTCTCCAGGATACTTTAGTTCAGCTTCTATCTTTAGAGCAATCTCTCTAGCAATATTTGCTGCTTCAAGATCAGAAATTTCTGAGGGGGTTACAAATACACGGATTTCTCGTCCTGCCTGGAGCGCATAGCTCTTGTCGATTCCTTTGAATCCGTTTGCAATTGCTTCAAGGTCTCCTAGTCGCTTCAAATAGTTTTCGACACTATCTCGGCGAGCTCCAGGACGACTTCCTGAAATCGCATCGGCAGACTGCACAATTCGTGACTCTAGAGTTTCGTAAGGATATTCTTCGTGGTGAGCTTGCATTGCTTTTACGACTTCTTCGCTTACTCCGAACTTCTGCAGAATTCTTCGTCCGATTTCGACGTGTGTTCCTTGTACTTCGTGGTCGAGTGCTTTTCCAATATCATGGAGGAGTGCACCAGCTTTGGATACTTGAACGTTTGCACCAATTTCTTGAGCGATCATTCCTGCTACATGAGCCATTTCAACAGAGTGTTGAAGAACATTTTGTCCGTAGCTTGTTCTAAAGTAGAGTCGTCCAAGAATTGCAACAACTCGAGGATCAAGATTGAACACACCTGTTTCGTATGTTGCTTGCTCTCCTTTTTCTTTGATGATTTTGTTGATTTCTGTTTTTGCCTTTTCTACTTCCTTTTCAATCTTTGCTGGTTGGATTCGTCCATCGAGGATAAGGTTTTCGAGCGCAAGTCGTGCAACTTGTCTTCGGATTGGATCGTGGCATGAGATTGTAATGGTTCCTGGTGTGTCGTCGACAATAATCTCAACCCCTGTCTCTCTTTCAAAAGCCTTTATATTTCGGCCTTCTTTTCCAATAATCTTTCCTTTCAGTTCGTCACTAGGAATTGTGATTGATGTAGTGAAAACATCTGCGCTCACAGAGTTAGCAAATCTTTGGATTGAAGTCGTGAGGATTTCTTTTGCTCTTGTTTCGAGTTTCTCAAGGTTTGTTGTGTCCATCTTTTTCATCCGAACAACAAGATCCTCTTCGTATTTTCTTTCGATATCAAGGAGAAGCTTTTGTCGCGCTTCTTCTTCTGAAAGTTTTGCAATTTTCTGAAGCTCAGCGATTTTGGTCGCTTCCATGCCGTCCACTTTTTCTTTTTTCTGTTTGATTTCCTCAATTTTTAGTTTGAGAGAATCAACCTCTTTGTCGATATCAGTCTGTCTCTTGTCGAGAAGCTCTTCTTTTGCAACCAATCTGTCTTCAGTCTTTTTGATCTTCTCTTCTTTTTCACGAATATCTTCGCGCGCTGTTTTGAGAATTTCTGCTGCTTCGTGTTCAGCGCTCAGAGTGATTTTCTTTGCTTCTTCCTGAGCATCGAGCATTGCTTGCTTTAGATTCTGCTCAATCGAACCTTTTTTGCTGAGAGCAACAAGGTATCGAATGAAGTATCCGAGAGCAGCACCAACAACTCCAGCAGCCGCTAGAAGCATGAATACTATTTTTAATGACATATGCGAATACTAATCCGCTTTTGCTTGATTTGGCGCTCTTTGAATATTTTTTTGTGAAGATTTTGTCATAGATGGTCGAGAGATTGTCTTCGCGGAAGGGCGTTAAAGTCCAGAAAAAGGGATTTTGAATTAAATGTTAATGCAATCACTATACAGTAAAATACGGCTAAAGTCCAATTATTAAGCTTAAAGCGAGGCGGGCAAAGACCAATGAAAAAACCTCAGTTTCCCGAGGTTTTTTCTTGCTTTCTTTTTAGTTAAGGACTTTGTCAACAAGACCGTACTTTTTCGACTCTTCTGCTGACATGAAGAAGTCTCGGTCTACGTCTTTTTCTATCTTAGAAAGGGTTTGGCCCGTGTTTTTGGCAAGCATTTTGTTTAGAACATCGCGCATTTTGAGGATGTGCTTGGCAGAAATCTCAATATCGGCTGCCTGACCTTCTACACCTCCGAGTGGCTGGTGGATCATAACTTCGCTGTTTGGAAGGGCAAATCTCTTGCCTTTTTTACCGGCAGAGAGGATTACTGCTCCCATAGACGCCGCAATACCGACACATACAGTAGAAACATCATTTTTAATGTTGTTCATAGTGTCGATAATTGCGAGTCCTGCTGTTACATGACCTCCGGGTGAGTTTACATAGAGAGTAATGTCTTTTTTAGGGTCTTCTGCCTGAAGAAAGAGAAGTTGAGCGATGATAGTGTTTGCTACTCCGTCATCGATAGGGCCTCCAAGGAAAATGATGTTTTCCTTGAGGAGCCTTGAGTAAATATCGTAGGCTCGCTCTCCAAAGGTGGTTTTTTCAATAACTGTTGGGATTAAATATGACATAGGAAGGATTTAAGAATTAAGATTGGTGAATTAAGAATGATTCGACGCCCCTACAATACCATATATATAGGGTTTTTTCTAGGAAATAAAAAATGCCGGTTTCGCGAAGCGAAACCGGCAGGGTTAACTTTGAGGAGCTTAGCTGATTTTATCTTCTTCCGGTCTGGGTACTTCCCTTTTTGAGTAGGTGATACCCGCTTCCCCACAGTCCATCAATCTCATAACTTTTAGCATAGCGCAGCAAATAAGGGCGATGGCTCCCATGTGTGTTATCTCTGTTATATCCTCAGTTGTCTTGCCACCTGCTGTTTCAGTAACAATTATTGTCATTTTCATATAGGTTTTCCTCTTTTGGTGTATGAACGAGCTGTTTTCGGCTTTTCACTCTGTAGCACTCATAAGATCTGACTTCAGAATGGAATTTTGCTTCTATCAACAGCGCTTCTCCAATTTTCTTCCAGCACCACCTCTGAATTAGTAACGGTCTCTAATTGAGCAATAATCCAGTGGGTAAATGCTTTCCAAGAAAAGTCCAAGCCATCTCTTTTTAAAGTAAGTGGAGAACCCTTTTTAAACCTATTTTTATCAATCGAAAGGTCAACCAAGATAAATTGATTTAAAAGCCGTAGGAATGTTTTCATTGGTTCTTCTACATCTTTTGGGTCTGATAGTGCTTGGATCTTTTGGACCGCTAAAGCTTCGGGACTATCATTTTCCGCAAGATAATATTGATAGTGGGGAAGCATGCACGGCCAGCAAATCTGACCATTTGGGTCGAGTGATAGAAGCCAGTCAACTAACTCTTGTAAGGAACTGATTTTCATACAGTAATCATACAGTATTGTCAATATATGTGATTAACTAATATCTACTGAAATGAAATATACCTTATAAAATAGGGACTATTACCTATATATATAATTTTGTCAGTAAAAATTGACAAAAGGAAGGAGGGTAATATACTTACTTCAATGAAGATTCAACATGAAAATCTGCTAAAAAAGCTCGAAAAATCAGGACTTTCTGACAAAGAGTCATTAGTCTATATGGCACTACTTGAGCTTGGGGGAGCTTATCCGTCTAAAGTAGCGGAATATACAGGATTAAACCGAAGTACTGTATATATGATACTGCTGCAGATGTCTGTTAAGGGACTGGTCAATGAAATTGAAAAAAGAAATAAGCAGTTCTATCAGATTGAAAGTCCAACAAGACTTGTTCGCAATGTAAAAGATAAGATGTCGCTTATTCAAGATGAAATCGAATCTGCACAAAGGATATTGCCTGATATTGAAGGCCTCTTTAGTGTTGCAGATAAACCCAAGATTACATATTTTGAAGGGATTGAGGGAATAAAAAACATTTACGAATCTCATACATATGTGTCAAAACCATACGAGATGCTTGCGTGGGCTAATGCCTCAAGCTTAGAGTCAATCCTGCCTCAAGAATTTTTTATAAAATATAGGAAGACAAAAGAACAAAAGGGAATAACAACAAGAGGTATTATTCCAGATAAAGAAAGTGACAGGACATTTACGGAGAGAGTATATGAAGGATACAAGAAAGAAATTATTCCAATCATGAAATTCATCTCCGCAAGTTCTTTTCCTTATAATGCTGAAGTAACTATTTATGGAGATAAAAAAGTTTCCATTGTAAACCTTGGAAAAGAAAAACTAACAGGAGTGATTATCGAAGATGAAACGATTCACGGACTCATGAAAATGATTTTTGAACTTTCGTGGAATGGTGTAGAAAAAAAGTCAGAGTAAACTCTGACTATGTCTAATACCTGCTTTTATAATTTTTTTTGCAAAAATGATTGCTAAGCAGATTTGCAAAAAGACCAGTGCCACTGTAACCCCCAAGCAAATAAGGATTTTAATGAGCATAGTACAAATATAAATTGTAAAAAACGATTTTGCAATCCAAGTAAAAAAAGAGTAGTGTAGCAATATGAAAAAGCTAAAGGTTATAGAGCTCGGTAACAAAGTGCTCCGCCAAAAATCTAAGAAAGTTTCAAGAGCAGAAATTCTATCAAAAAAGTTTCAAAACTTTTGTGATGAACTAATACAAACATGCAAAGAAAAAAATGGGGTTGGCATAGCTGCGCCTCAAGTCGGAGTTTTAAAACACGTTTGCATCGTGTGGAGTAGGCCAAACAAAAGATACAAAAAAATTCCAAAGATGGAACCAGAGGTGGTTATCAATCCAATACTTATTCCCTTAGGTAAAAAACAGAAGAAAGAATTTGAGGGTTGTTTGTCTATTCCAGGTATTCGAGGACTAGTCCCACGATATACAAAAATTCTTGTTACATATACAAACAGAAAAGGGGAGAAATGTGAAGCTGTGTGTGTTGATTTTGTGGCACGAATTTTTCAACATGAAATTGATCACCTAGAAGGAATTGTTTTTCTTGATAGAACAAACCCAAAAGATTTGGTGACAGAAAGTGAGTATCAAAAAATTATAAAAAAGAAAAAATAATTTTAAACTAAAGAATCTTTTTTGAGGGAGGTGAGTACTTCACTGAAATCTTCACTTTTAAATTTTTCTGCAAAAAGTTTTTTCAGATTTTTCTGACCCACTTTTTCTTTTATAAGTAGTTTTAAAATGAATGCTCTTTTCTCGCGAAAGGAACCTTTGAAGGTAGACTGCTTTTTGTAATGCCGACTTTTTTGAGCAGGGTCTCTATGGAGTGTTTTTTTGAGATGTGTGCCGTAATCATAAAGCGCATAAAACCACTCACGAGGATTTTTCCGATCGAGTGTTTCTTCAACGAGTGCAAGTATGTCTTTGTCACTGACTTTTGTTTTTGCATTTTTCCAAAAGTGATGAATATAGACTGTTCGTATGTTTGTCTCAATAAATGGATGCGCTGTTTCAAAAGAAAAATTGAGAAGTGCCCCTGCAGTTGATGTACCAACTCCTGGCAGTTTCACCAGTTCGTTCATTGTTCTTGGGAATGTTTCACCCACTGTTTCAGTGATCACTTTTGCTGCTTGCCAAAGAAACTTTGCTCTTCGGTTGTATCCAAGTCCTATCCATATCCCTAGTACTTCTGTAAGTGGTGCGTTAGCAAGAGCTCTGACAGTAGGGAAAGATTGAAGAAACTCTTCGTATTTTGGCAGTACGCGATTTACTCCTGTCTGCTGGAGCATGATTTCAGATACTAGAATATGGTATGGATCCTTCGTTTCACGCCAAGGTAGCCTGCGACCTGCTTTTTTGTAGAAGTTCCACACTTCCTTTTTGAACTGTTTTACATCTCGTTTCACAGGAATATATTACATTTTTTATTTAAAACTAAAAGCAGTCCAAGTGATTTTAAATATGCTAGTATAGAAGCATGAAGCAGAAAATAAAAAAGTATTTGCCAGACGGAGTGTACGGAGCAATTGATGGAGTAGTGACTACATTTGCAATTATTGGAGGTGTGTATGGAGCGGACCTTTCACCACTTGTTGTACTTGTGCTCGGAATTTCGAATGTGCTTGCAGACGGCTTCTCTATGGCGGCATCAAACTTTCTTGCAAAAAAGTCTGAGGAAGATGACAGGCACCACCACACTGCAATTTACTCAGCGCTTACTACTTTCTTTGCTTTTGTGATTGTGGGGATTGTACCTCTCATACCATTTATTTTTTCTCTTGCACTTGGACTTAGTAAGACTGAACAATTTGTTTACTCTATTATTGGAACATTTCTTGCGTTTCTTTTTACAGGATACGCAAGAGGACGGATTACACACAAAAATATTTTTGTCACATGCGCAGAGACCGTATTTGTTGGAGGGGTAGCGGCGTCGATTGCATACATAGTTGGAATCTTCTTTAGAAATTTTGGAGTGTAATATGAGACTACATAGATTTTTTGTAAAAGAAAAGATAGGCAGTGGTGCCGAAGTGCGGATTACTGAAGAAAGGATAATCCACCAAATTAAAAATGTTTTTCGTCTTGGGAGCGGAGAGGGAATAATTATTTTTAATGGAGATGGAACAGAAAAAGAAGCCGAGATAGTTCGAATCACAAAAGATGATTTGGTAATCAAAATTGGTGCAGAAAGAGAAGTCAGAAAGTTTTCTAAAGATATTACACTTTACATGTCAGTTATAAAGAAAGAAAATTTTGAATTAGTTTCTGAAAAAGCGACAGAGCTAGGAGTGAGTCGAATTGTACCCCTTTGCACAGAAAGGACCCTTCTGAAAAATTTAAATCCCGAGAGAATAGAAAAGATTTTAATGGAAGCAAGTGAACAATCAGGGCGAGGAGATGTGCCTGTTCTTTGCGGAAGTACGAATCTTCAAGATGCACTCGAAAAAGAAAGTAAAGAAGAAAGAAAAATAATTATTTGTGACATGGACGGAGTTTCTGCAAAAGATTTTGATTTTGGAAGCACGCTCTCAATTTTTATTGGGCCTGAAGGAGGGTGGAGTGAAAAAGAAAAAGAAATTTTTGAAAAATATAATACTCAAACTATTTCACTTGGATCCCTTACGCTTCGAGCCGAAACTGCTGCAATTGCAGCACTTGCTTTTGCAGGGATTTAAAAAAGCCCTCCGCAAAGCGGAGGGCTTTTTTATTATGAGAGACTTTCGAGAAGTTTAAATGCTTCTTCTTTTTTTAGTAAGTCAGAAACGAAATTGTTTAGCTTTTCATCTGTTGCGTCTGGGTAGTGCTCTTTTAAATGCTCTACTTCGTGCTTTTGTTTTTCTGCGTCAGCAGTGAGTTTTTCGGTTTTAATAATTTCTGAGAGAACAAGTTCATTTAGTACTCGGTCTTTTGCTTTTGGTCGCCAAAGGTCAAAAATCTCTGCATCTGTTTTTCCAATCTGCTTTTTGTAGTTTTCAAAATTCTCTCCACTTTGTTCAAGGTCAACAGAGAACTCGTGCTTCATTTGCTCCAGCTCGTTTTCAACAAAAGAGTGCGGTACTTCAATACTCGCTCCATCTGTGACAGCCTTTAGTTTCGCAAGTCTTGTTTTCTCTTTTGCTTTTCGCTCCTTTTCTTTTGCAAGGTTATCTTTTATCTTGTCTTTAAAATCTTGAATATCTTTAAAATCTCCTAGAGTTTTGACGAAATCATCTGTAAGGGTTCCTCCTTCAGGGGCACGCATTCGTGTAATTTCTGCGACAACATCTTCTACTTCTTTTTCTGTGACTTCTTCTGGAGTTTCTACTTTTACTTTTGAAGCATTTTTCTTCCAGTCTCCGATAGAGATTTCTGGAAATACATCAACAAGAATTTCAATAAGAAGTGGAGAGCCACTCTCGATTTTTTTGATAACAACTCGAGGCATTGCAACTGGAAAGATGTTTGCTTCTTTCATAATGTCGCCGTAGACATCTTCGATAGCGTTTTGAGCGGACTCTTCAAGGAGAGCCTCTTCGCCAACTTTTTCTAGAATCATTTTTTCGGGCACTTTTCCTTTTCGAAAGCCAGGAAGCTCAAAAGTGTTTTTTAGACTCTCGAAAGTTTTTTCCTTGCTTTTTTCGACTGCTGCCCACGCGATTTCAACCTCTAGTGTGCGTGTCGAATCTGCCCCTTTTTCGTTTTTTATAATCTTTATCATTGGTGACTTTAGTATTTATTAAATGTTTCCCTATATTACACGCCAAAAGAAAAAAGACAAGAAAAACTCCGCCGCTCCCTTCGGGAGCGGCGGAGGCAGAGTATTTTGTTTATTTATACTCCTTATCGATGTTACTAAGCTCTGCATCTACTGAGACATTTGTACTTGAATCAAGTTCACTTTGAAGTTCTTCTCCAGAAGGGGAAGTAACTGTCTCTTCAGTTTGCACATTGTCCATTTTTTGGCTGTTTCGTGTCATGAAGAAATATGCGCCACCAAGTAGAACAATAAGTACGATAATAACGATTGCTACTTTTGAACCAAATGATCCTTCTAGGTCAGGGTTTCTAGGTAGAGGCATATTGTTTGATGTATCCATGTGCTTTATTTGTTGTTTTTATAATTTAGTTTTGAGTGTCGTCATCTCCTTTCGGTAGAGAAGTGATTACTTTTCTGTATGCTTCTCTTGTATTTTTGATTGACTCAATTGCTTTTGTTACTGCCGCTCGAATCGCTTCTTTTGAAGTTCCCTCAGCGCTTCCAACAGCTTCATTTAGTGCTGTCTGAACTGCTTCTACATCTGCTTTTGCATCAGAGAGAAGGTCTCGAGCTGCACTTAGGTTATTTTCACTTTCTGTCGTGTCTAAACCTTTCGCTTTTTTCTTTTCTATCGCTCCTGCTACTTTTGCATCAAAAGCTTCAAGATTTTTAATCACTCCTGATAGTCTTTCGAACGCTTTAGAAATTTGAGTTTTTACTTTTTCAGTTTTTGCCGCGTCGAGCTTTTGTTTTTTACCTTCTTTGAAGTTTGCGAGAAATTCCTTTGCTTTTGCTTTAAATTCTTCTCTCTTTTTTTGAATTTCTTCTTTTGTAAGAGATTTCTTTTCTTTCCATTCTTCTTCTAAGGTTTTAATTCGTGCTCGAATTTCTTCCTTTGTTGAAGAAGCCGCGCGCATGTCTTTAATTTCCTGTCTCTTTTCTTGTCTGTCAGTTTTGAGTTCATCTTTTTTCTCACTAACTTCCTTTCGCATTTCTCCGCGCATCTCATTTATTTCCTTACGAGGTCCTTGTTTTCCTTCTTCAGCACCTGCAAGTGCGGGGGAAGCAAGGAGTGCGAGTAATGTAAGAATAATATACTTGTTTTTCATTATTTTTTTGTTAACTAACAATAGTGTTTGAACAATAGTGTTTGATAGTAGAAAAGGTATTCAAACACCTCTCTATTATACTTTTTTTCGAGACATCTTTCACCTATTTTGGTGCAAAAGAAAAAAACGCCTTTGTTTTGGCGTTTTTTTCTGTGGTGTAATTTATTTTTGGAATTTTTCTTTGTAGAGAGCTTGGCTTTTCTCGAAAGCTTCTTTTGCTTTTTCTGCTCCGCTCCAGCCATTTACTTCAACTTTCTTGTTCTGAAGGTTTTTGTAAGTAAGGAAGTAGTGTTCAAATTCTTTTACTGTGTGCTTGTTTATGTCTCCAAGGTCTTTTACATCTGCCCATCTTGGGTCTTCACAAGGTACGGCAATGATTTTTACGTCATCATCACCACTATCATTCATATCCATGCGTGCAATTGGCCGCACTCGAACAAGCACTCCAGGGTGAAGGGGGTAAGTTGTAAGAACAACAACATCAAGTGGGTCTCCGTCTTCCCACAGTGTTTGCGGAACAAAACCGTAGTCAAACGGAAAATCCTGAGATGTGTGCATTACCCGGTCCAGTGCAATAAGGCCTGTTTTCTTATCAATTTCGTACTTGTTCTTGTTTCCTTTTGGATTTTCGATGATGACATTGATCTCATCAGCTTCTCCAGCAGGTATATCGTGCCATAGATTCATAGATTTTTTGTTAAATACTAATAAATTATGCGTTTTCCTCTGTATTTTCAGGTGTAGTTTCCTCTTCGTTTTGAGTATCGTCACTTAGGTTTACTGAAGAAAGGTCGCTGTAGCCTTCGTCATCATCTTCTACCTCATTTGCTACAGGAGCTTTTTCTTCTACTGCTTCGCCGTTTCCTTTGATTGATTTGATATCAATCTTGTATCCAGTAAGTTTTGCTGCAAGACGAACATTTTGTCCTCCTTTACCAATGGCAAGCGACTGCTGGTCTTCAGTAACTTCAACCGTTGCAGTGTTTGCAGTGTTGTCTACGACGACTGATTCCACTTTTGCAGGTGAAAGAGAGTCGGAAACAAAGATTTCAGGGTCATTTGACCACTCTATAATATCAATTTTCTCACCTCCTAGTTCGCTCATTACAGTTGAAACACGAACTCCTCTCTGACCTACCATTGAACCAATTGGGTCAATATGAGTGTCATTTGAGTACACAGCAACCTTTGAGCGTGACCCTGCTTCTCTTGCGATTGCTCTAATCTCGATAGTTCCGGCTGTAAGCTCAGGTACTTCGTTTTCAAAGAGTTTCTCTAGGAATTTAGGATGTGCCCTAGAGAGACGGAGGAAGACCCCTCTTGGAGTTTCCTCTACTTTTGTGAGGTACATTCGAATTTTTTCTCCCTGTCGGTATCTTTCTCCAGGAATTTGCTCCTCGTAGGGGAGGATTCCAGAGGCGCGTCCCATGTCAAAAAAGATGTTTCCCCGCTCAATCCTCTGAACGCTTCCTGTGACAATTGTGCCTTCCTTTTCACCGTATTCTCCAAAAACAGAGACTTTTTCCGCTTCTCTAATCTTTTGAATGATTACTTGCTTTGCTGTTTGGGCAGCGATTCGGCCAAAATCAGCTTTACTTTCAAGGGGAAATACGATTTCGTCGTCGAGAGCAGCGTCTTTTTTAATCTTTTTAGCGTCATCTATAAGAATATGGTGCTCTTCATTGTATCTGATTCTCTCGTCGTCCGGAGCTACTTCTTCGTCCTCCATTACAACTTGAGTGTTGTCTACGACAACTTTTACCTGTACGAAGTCAGTTTTTCCAGTGTCAGGGTCAAAAGTAGCCCGTACAATCTGGCCTCTTTTACCGTATTCCTTCTTATATGCTGTTGCGAGAGCTAGTTCTATAGCCTCGATTACTTTTTGTCTTGGGATTCCACGCTCTTCTTCTAGTTGAGAGAGGACAGAATGTATTACTTTTAGGTCAAACATGGTGTTTTTTTGTTATTTTCTTTAATTTCGAGCCGTTTTAGTCAGAAAACAATAAAGTCCGCCTCGCGGCAGACCTTTTTCGGAATTTCTAGACTGTTATCCACATTATACGCTTTTGCTCGATTTTGTCAAAGGGTGGTAGAATTAAGAAAATATTATTATAAAAACTATTATTCGTATGTTTAAAAAAATTTGTTCTCTCATTTTCTCTACTGCACTAGCTTTTGTTGCGGTGGTGCCTGCATTTGGGCAAGCAGGTGAACGACTTGTTTGGTTTCCTTCTGTTAAGGTTTCAGAACTTTCTGTTCCAGAAAACCTTGTTGCTGGGGAGAATATAAAAGGTTCTATAAAAATTGAAAACTTTTCTGACCGCACGGCTACAGAGATGACGCTCAAAGTGAATATTCTCTATGAAAATGCAAAAAAACAAAAGAGTGTTGTTTACTCAGAAGATCTTGTTGGAGAGTTCGTTATTGCTCCAAAATCAGGACTTACACGAGAGTTTGAGTTTGTGCTTCCTCGTTCACTATATAAAGACAATCTTTCTTTGGATCTTCTTGTATACCACGGAGGAAAGATGGTTTCGGGTGAAGTCCAGAAGAATGTTGTAGTAACTGGACAAATGAGTCCAGTAAATATGCTCTCTGGTTATATTCTTCTTTCAAATGGTAAAAAAACTGGACTCACTGAAGGTCCAATGATTTATAAAGACCGAGATCCAAAAACTGCTGAACTCTTACTTACTATTGAAAACAGTGATACAAAAGAAGTAAGTGTTACTCCGTCAGTGCGAGTTAGAAAATGGAATCCGAATGATAAAGAAGGAAATTGGACAGATGTTAAATCGAATGAAGGGGGTGTTTCTTTAAAGACAAAAGAAAAAAAAGAGGTAAGAGTAAGTTTGCCGACCTTTGATTACGCACCTGGTGTATACGAAGGAAGACTTGATTTTCTTGACGAAACTGGTGTATCACGATCAAGTCCGTACAGTTTTAGGTACGTAATATCAGGAGACATTGCGACGGTGGGAGCAATTACATCAAACAAAAATAGCGTAAAAAAAGGTGACGTTTTAAATGTAAGTTTTGATGTTGGAGGCGTGCCTGGTGACATTTTAAGCACAGACAACCAGAATGTATACGGCGACCACCAAGTAAAAGTTATTGTAAAAAACGAGATAGGAAGGACAGTTGGCGAAACTAGTATGACGCTCAAAGCAAATGATGCTGGGCTCAAATATGTCACACTCTCAGCAGAAAAAGACGCAAAGGCACTTATTGCAAAAATTGAAGTAGTGAGTAGTGAAGGAAAGGTTCTTGCAGAAAAAACCACAAAATTATCAGCAGACTTTGATAAAATTCAATTTAATTATTATAAAAAAGCAGCTCTCGTTGGACTTCTTAGTCTTGTGGTTGCAATCATTCTGATCGCTCTTCTTTGGAAAAATAGAAAAAGATTTTTGAAAATTGGAGCTATTGCAGTGTTTGCACTTGTTGCGTCCCTTACTTTTACTCAAACAGCTGATGCGGGTGCACTTGTTTTCTCAAGTAGGAACCTAACAAACAGTAGGTGTCCGGATCCGGGAATAAGTATTTCTTTTTCAGGAATTGCTGATAATCAAGAATTCAATCCGGGTGAGCAATTTACGGTATACGGATACTACACCTATAGTTCATGTGCGAACTCAGCTGTATCAGGGAATGCGGCAGGATATATTCTAAAAAAGTCTGATGCAGAGGCTCTTGTGATTCCCGCAAGCGCATACTCAACATTTAGTGGAGCAGAGAGTAGATTAGGTATTGCACAGATTATTTCTGACTCAGGTAAAACCTCTTCAGTTTTGTCCTCTGTGCCGTATGTTGCGTGGCTTACAGGAAGTGGTGAATGTGCAACACCTGGGTGTAGTCGAGATACACCAAATGCAGAACTTGGCACATTTACTGTTCCAAATGAACCTGGTGAATATAGATTTTACTTTTTTGTGCATCATGTAAATGGTTGTTACAACAACTATGTACTCCAGTACATAGATTTCAAAGTAAAACCACATGCACCCACAAATCTTGTTGTGGGTAACCTAAGTTGTAGTCTTCTTGATGTACCACTTTCTTGGACTGCCTCAGTTACGCAAGGAGTTACATACAATGTGTACAAATCAGCTACAACATTCACTAGCACAACTGCTTCGGGAGTAACAAAAGTATCATCGAATCAAACAGGAACCACATTTACTGACCATTTAACAGATGGAAGACCAAAGGATTATTACTATGCGGTCACTGCAGAAAAAGATGGTAGCGAATCCGCGCTTTCAAATGTAATAAAAGCAGACTTCAACTGTCTTGCTGGTGTTTGTGGGGCGGGAGCCGGTGATAGAACTACAGTTCCGTCAGCAAGTGACACGAATCTTTGTTCAAATTCTTTTGCTTCATCATTTGTAGGACCAACTCTCGTCAATGGAATTCGACGGTATAGTTGGATATGTAAGGGAGAAATTGCCTCTGAAGATGTGACATGTTTAGCAGATGTTACATTTAACGGGGAGTGTGGAACTCTCGATGGGCAAACAAATGTACCACAGAGTACGAACCTTACCGCAGACGGAGTGCTGTGTGCGTCTCACGGAGGTGTTGAAATTACAAGTCCTACAAACTCAAGAAATCTTACATGGAAATGTAAAGGATCTGACTCATCAAAAGATGTTTCGTGTAGCGCGACAATGACAGGAACCCCAACTCTTAATCCTTCTTGTGGACCATTTGCAGACGGCCGTCAATTGGGACTAGGAAAAGTTATAACTGATTTTCCTCCAGAGCAACTTTGTTCTATTGGGGCTCCCGTGGATTTTACAACTGAGAAAAAATCAAACTCAGAAGGATGGTATAGATGGCAGTGTATTTCACAAAATAAAACAGCGGTTTGTTCAGCGCCCTACTTTAGGGCACCGGCTGTGTGTTCAACCGTTGAGAACGAGTGCGAGAGTGGATATTTTATGGAAGGAACGACTGCCGATACTTCTTCAGTTCACTACTGGGAGTGTAACAATCGCTCTGACGGTACAGGATCAAAAGCAAGCTGTTCAATTAATTTAAATGAAGCAGGTTGTGGAGATGCGAATGGAGGAAACTTTGAGGCAACACCGAGTGCTGACTTGTGTCTTCCAGGCTCGACAGCGAGCGCGGTAACGAGCAGTTCTAATAACTTATACTGGAACTGGTCTTGTTCTAAGGGTACAAGTATAAAAAGCTGTCAAGCTGATAAAGCGTCGGTTGCAACTCCTGTTATTTCTGCAACCGGGTGGTGCCCCGCTACTCCAAACGGAAAAGCAAACATAGATGTTCATGTGTCTTCAGACGCTGGAGTTTCACCAATTACATTTAATATCTATAGATCAAACACATCATCTACTGTAGCAACAACATCTGCGAATCTGGTTGGAACCTTATCTGGTTCTCGGGACAGTCTGCTAACTTTTACAGATGTAGATAAAAACACAAATAGTACATACTACTACCGAGTTGTTGCAACAAACAGTGTAGGAACCGCGCCAACTTCACCAACGGTAGAAGTCAGAACACCAAGCTGTATTATTACACCGCAAGGAATAACTACTACTGCAGCAGCATGGTGTTCGGGTACAAGCCCTAAGGTGGGATTGTTAGCACATGCACAATCTGGAACAGTTCCAGTAACACATAAAGTATATCGAGGTACAACAAGTGGATTTACACCTAATCTAGGAAGTCCAATACTTACCATAAGCCAAAGTTCACTAGAAGTTGAATCAAATAGCTATTCTGAGTTCGATAATAACGTAGTACTTGGAAACACATACTATTATAAAGTTGTCTCATCAAACAGTGGCGGAGAAGTGACAAGTTCAGAGTTCTCTGTCACTGTGCCAGCTACCTGTTCGGGAGGGGGAGATAACTTCTGTCCAGGAACAACGACACCTGTTCCTGCAAGTGGTGAATGTCCTTGTGTTAGTGGAAGTTGTGGAGGGGGGAATGGACATAACGGGCCTGGTCCAACACCACCGACAACTTGTCCAAATGGAGACCCACTACCTTCTGGAGGTGTGTGTCAAAATGAGTGTCTCATAATAGATCCAGCTAACCCAAATCCTGCTTGTACAGTTGCACTGAATCCAATTGCTGCGTCACCACTTCGAATCAATAAAGGAGAGAACTGTTCGATTTCTTTTGCAGGAAGCTTCGGTGCGCAAAGTTACAACAGTGATACAGTATGTGCATTTAAAACGCCTGCACAGACCATATTTAAATTCCATCCGAGCAACCCTTCTGAAGCTGGTCCGTACAGTAACGGAGTATATACTGCAGTTGGTCTCCAAGCTGAAACAACTTACACACTTGAGTGTTGGCAGGAAGATAAGAACGGAGTAAAAGTAGGGGCATCGCAAACAGCAAGTGCGACTTGTTACATAAATCCAAGTAATGTAGAGACAAGTTTCCTACAGAAACTAAAAAATGGATTTACAAAGG
Source organism: uncultured Candidatus Saccharibacteria bacterium (assembly GCA_964446625.1). Taxonomy (GTDB): domain Bacteria; phylum Patescibacteriota; class Minisyncoccia; order Phycocordibacterales; family CAIRYW01; genus JAUPVJ01. Next base: position 69,282 of record CAYUPH010000001.1, on the reverse strand, counting down.
CAGTGGGAGCGATTATTTTCTGGAATAAATAAAGGAAAGCGCCCGAGCGAAGCTCGGGCGCTTTTTGTTTTACCTAGTTTTACCTTTCGAAATTGAGTTTTTGAATTTATAATATATGTATGTTTATTAACGAGAAGCAACTCTCTGAATTTATTTTGGATTCTGGTTTGGTATCAAAACCTGATTTTGAATCTGCAGAAAAAGAAGCAAAAGACAAAGATGTTTCGGTGGGAACTGCTCTTGTGACGAAAGGAAAGATTTCCGACGAAGACCTACGGAGAATGCAGGCTTACATACTCGGGATTCCATTTGTTGATTTAAAGGACGAAAAACTAGATTTTGGAATCGTGTCTCTCATTCCTGAGCCTATTGCTCGAAATCACAACATTGTTGCTTTTCGAAAAAACAATGACGGTCTCCAGGTTGCGATGCTTGATACTGACGACCTCTCTGCAATTGATTTTGTAAAGAAAAAAACTGGTCTCAAGATTTTGCCGAGGCTTACTAGTGTAGAGTCGATCAAATCTGCACTTCTTCAATACCAAAAGAGTTTAAAGGCGGACTTCGGAGATATTATTCAAAAGGAATCTGGAAATATAAAAGCAATCGCTTCTGAAATTGAGGGAGGGGATGAGAGTGAAACGGATCTAAAAAAGATGGCAGAGGATCTGCCGGTGGTGCGTATTGTTGATACACTTCTTAAGCATGCAATTCTTCAAGATGCGTCAGACATACATATTGAGCCCTACGAAAATGAAGTCATTGTTCGATACAGAATTGACGGGCTTCTTCAAGATGCAATGGTTCTTCCTAAAATTGCAGGTTCTGGAATCACGGCGCGTATTAAAGTGCTTTCAAACTTAAAGCTCGATGAGAAAAGACTTCCTCAAGATGGACGGTTTAAGGTGGACATGAACAATGAGAAGGTAGCATTTCGTGTGTCTATTCTTCCTACATATTTTGGAGAAAAAACAGTAATGCGACTTCTTCGAGAAAATGTATCTGGTTTTACGTTAGAATCTCTTGGTTTTTTTGGAGAAGGACTCGAGAGGATTCACGATGCAACTAAGCTCACAACTGGTATGATTTTAACAACTGGACCAACAGGTAGCGGAAAGACAACCACACTCTATACAATTCTTGATATTCTAAACACTCCAGATGTAAATATTTCAACAATTGAAGACCCGGTTGAGTACCAGATGAAAAGGGTAAACCAGACACAAGTAAAACCAGAAATTGGATTTACATTTGCGTCAGGACTTCGGTCTCTCGTAAGACAGGACCCCGATATTATTATGGTGGGGGAAATTCGAGACAATGAGACAGCATCTCTTGCAATCAATGCAGCCCTCACGGGACATCTTGTGCTTTCAACTCTCCACACTAACTCAGCAGCAGGAGCAATTCCAAGGCTTCTTGATATGCATGCAGAGTCTTTTCTTCTTGTTTCAACATTAAACGTTGTTGTAGGACAGCGACTTATTCGTAGACTTGAAAAGCCGAAAGAAAAATATGTACTTTCTCCTGCAGAACTTGAGAATCTAGGAAAAAAAATTGATTTAGAAAAAGTTCTCACCACGATGAAGACAGAAAAAATTGTAGACAGTGGTGCAACTTGGGCAACTGTTCAATTCTGGAAACCAAATATTACACTCGAATGTGCGGATGGTTTTCATGGACGAATTGGTATTCACGAAGTTCTAAAAATGACTCCTTCAATTAGAGATATAGTAATGAAAGGGGGAACAGCGGCAGAAATTGAGACACAAGCAAAAAAAGAAGGAATGCTCACTATGATTGAAGATGGAATTGTTAAAGCTGTTCAAGGAATTACAACTATCGAGGAAGTGCTTCGTGTAATTTCTGAGTAAAATAATGCAAAAGTATAGAGTTCATTTTAAAGGACCAAGCGGTGAGGAGGTAGAAGTAACACGTGAAGCGGAAAATAAATTCGCGCTTTTTCACGAACTAAAAAAAGATGCGATACTTCCAACAAAAATTGAAGAAGTAAACGAGAAAACTTTTTCACTTGCACATATTACTTTTGGAAGTGGAGTTTCAATGCACGACAAAGTAAACTTTGCTCGAAATTTGGGTTCGATGCTCAAAGCGGGTCTTGCTCTCTCAAGAGCGCTCGAGGTAATTGGAAGACAGACAAAAACAAAAATATTTAAAGAAGTCTTAACTGGTTTACAGACAAGTGTCGCAGAAGGAAAAACTTTAAATGAAAGCATGGCGATTTACCCCAAGGTGTTTAATGCTCTTTTTGTTTCAATGGTAAAAGCAGGAGAGGAGAGCGGGTCTCTCTCGGAGTCTCTCCTTCTTGTATCAATGCAGATGGAAAAGAACTACAATCTTGTTCGAAAAGTTAGAGGAGCAATGATTTATCCATGCGTTATTCTTACTCTTATGGCAGGAGTCGGAGTTCTCATGCTTACTATTGTTGTTCCAAGTCTTTCTCAGACGTTTATTGAGCTCGGTGTTGAACTTCCACCAACAACAAAAATGATTATTGGAGCAAGTGATTTTCTGAAGAATCATTATGTTTTAGCAATTCTTCTCCTGGTTCTTGTAGTTTTTGGAATTGTTTCAGCGTTTAAAACAAAGGCCGGTAAAAAGATTCTTGATACTGTTTTTGTGAAGGTACCTGTTATTGGGAATATAGTGATTGAGACAAATACGGCTCGAAGTGCTCGAACTCTCTCATCACTCCTCTCCTCTGGTGTGCCAGTTGTGAGAGCGGTTGAGATAACAAGTGAGGTTCTTCAAAATGGACACTACAAACTTGTTCTTCTTGAAGCTAAAAACGCAGTCGAGAAGGGGCTCCCAGTTTCAGAAGTTTTCCTTCGTTACCCAAAGCTTTATCCGCCCTTTATTGCGGAAATGATGAGTGTGGGAGAAGAAACGGGAAACATGGCACAAATGCTAAAAGAGGTTGCGGAGTTCTATGAGTTAGAAGTAGACCAAAAAACAAAAGATCTTTCAACAATCATTGAGCCGGTTCTTATGATTATTATTGGTGTTGCGGTCGGGTTCTTTGTTTTTTCAATGATTACACCAATGTACTCTGTATTAAATGGTGTAAAATAAAAACATGTTTTCAAAAACTAATTTTAAAAGAGGAATAACGCTCATAGAGATTCTTATGGTAGTTGCAATCCTTGGGATCCTTACAGGTATTTCTGTTTCTAGCTTTAGGACTATTTCCAATACAAAGACGCTCGATAAAGAAGCTGAGGTAGTGCTCTCATACATAAATAGAACAAGGACAAATGCAATTAACTCACTAAACCTTGAGGCGCATGGTGTATCATTTGCATCCAGTACGGTTACGATCTACTACGGTACAAGTGCAGTTACCGCCGCTAGTTCATCTGTTTACACTTTGTCTGGTGGGCATACGATTTCTGGAGTAAGTCTTTCAAATGGAGCAACGAATTTTTATTTTAATAAGCTAAGTGGTGAACCAAGTGCAACGGGAAGCATTACTATTAGAAATCAAAGTGGAGATACAAAGACAATAACAATTTACGGCACAGGGCTTTCTGAGGTACAATAAAGTGAAGTTACATGAAAAACCAAAAAGGATTTTCAGTTGTTGAAATAGTAATAGCGTCATCAATACTACTTTTGGTTGTAGTATCAATTTTTTCTTCGTATGCTATTGCGCTTGTTGCTACTCAAAAAAATACAGCTCAACTACAAGCAGCATTTCTTGCGGAAGAGGGAATCGAGGCACTAAAAAATATGAGAGATTTTGGGTACGCTTCTTACATCTCTTCACTTTCTAATGGAACTTCGTATAGACTTGCGTGGTCAAATAGTCATTGGCAAGCTACGACAACAAATACTTTTGTAGATGGTACTTTCGATAGGACATTTGTTTTATCTGCTGTAAGCCGTGATGGAAATCATGACATAGTCACGAGCGGTGGAACGGTTGATTCAAACACAAAAAAAGTAACTGTGACGGTTGCTTGGAAAGATGGGTCGGCAACAAGTACAAAATCAATGGAAGCGTATGTTACAAACATCTTCTCAAATTAAAAAAGGATACTCTCTTGTTGAAGCGATAGTGTATGTTGCTCTACTTTCTGTTTTTATTTCTGCGGTTACCTATGCTTCCTCAAGTTTACTGCGTAGTTTTTCTGACGCAAAAGATGTTACTCGTATCGAGACTTCTGCAATTGCTGCCATGGACCGAATGATAAGAGAAATTCGATCAGCAAGTTCTGTGGACACTTCGAGCTCATGCCTGTATGATCCTCCGTTTCGCGATGGTTGTGATCCAGAGCTTGGAGTTCTTAAGTTAAATAAAATGATATCAGGCTCTCCGCACTCCGTGCGATTTTATATTTCAAATGGACAGCTCATGCTCGAAGAAGATGGTGTACTTACGGGACCTATTACCTCAAGTCGGACCGAAATCCAATCTCTTCGTTTTAGACACTCAGTGAGTACTGTAAGCGAGGCTCTTAAAATTCAGCTTGCTATAAATCCAAACGACAATCCAGACAAGATTGAAAACTTCTATGATACAGCAGTTCTTAGGGGTTCATATCAATAATATGCAAACAAAAGAAAGAAAAGATACAAAAAAAGGTATGGTTGTCATGATGGCGCTTCTTCTTTTTATTATTATCTCCTCAGTGCTTATTATCGGTATTGTGGTTCCTGCATCGAACCAAATTCGTTCCGCTCGTGAGGCGTTTAAATCAAGACAAAGTTATCTTGCTGCTGATTCAGCAACAGAGGATGCTTTATACCGACTGAATAATGGTTGGACTCTTCCCACAAGTTTTGTGCTTGCATTTTCTTCTGGAATTACCTCGAGTGCTATTGTGACAACAAACGCAGAAGGAGCAACTGAAATTATGGCTACAGGAGATGCAGGTATTCCTGTTCGGTCTTCGAGTGGAAGGTTTTCTCGAGGAGCAGGTGTGTCCCTGAACTACACTGCACAGATAGGAACAGGAGGAATCACAATTAGTAGTGGGACAATAAACGGAAGTGTGTACTCTAATGGAAATATAATTATGCAAAGCGCCGCAGCAATTATTACTGGCTCTGCAACTGTGGCAAATGATGCAGACCCTGTACTCCATCAGAGTAATACTGATACCACAACAACGACTGTAGATTTCGGAAAAACTTCAGCTCTTCAAGATATTGCACAAGGATTTCAAGTTTCAACGACAACTGCAGTTTCATTTGTGAGAGTGTACCTAAAGAAAACGGGCGGAGTAAGTGATCTTACAATGCGAATTGTATCAAACAATGGGTCAAATCCTGGAGGTACAACACTTACAACAAAAACAATTTTAGCTTCATCGGTTTCAACAACCTTTGATTATGTTCCTGTTCCGCTTTCTACAACACTTACACTTACTCCCGGTGTACAGTACTGGTTAGTGCTTGATTACGGGACAAACCACAACACGAAGTATTATTCAACAAAGGTTACAAACGGTACGTATGCTAATGGTGTTGCAAAGTCGGGTAGTTGGAATGCGTCAAGTGGAGGAACATGGAGTAGTGTTTCACCATCAAACGGAGATATGATTTTTGATGTCTATGTAGGAGGAGTAATTAGTAAGATTCAAGGCCTTGGTCAATACAATAGAATTAGAATAGGAACCGGAACAACAGGAAATGCGTGGGCGTATGAAGTAACAAACGCAGATGTGGCAGGGAATTTATACTGTCAAAACAATACCTATGTATATGCGCTTTCAGGTGGAGCTGCAAAAAGTTGTACTTTTCAAACCAGTGCTCCTGTTTTGAGCTACCCAATCTCTGATGCAAATATTACTGAATGGAAAACGCTAGTAACTGATGCTATAAATGCTATAAGCGGAGGGTGGACAAAAACCGGAGACCTTACAATTGGGTACGCGGGGACAACCACAACTAGTTTGCGAAGAATAAATGGAAATCTCACTATTAACGGAGGAGGAGCGGCAGTTTTTGGAGATCTATATGTCACAGGAAACCTTACTGTAACAGGGGGAGCGACAATGACAGCAAATTCGCTACAGGTAGGAGGTAATCTTTCTGTAGGTTCGAATAGTTTAACTGCGGGAAAGACAAAAGTCGGAGGAACGACAACTGTTACAGGAGGAGCACACTACTATGCCAAAGATACTCTTTGGTCGGTTGGAAATATAACTCTCTCTGGCGGTTCTTACATCACTCTGGATTCTTCAGTAGGCGCCGCAGACGGACTTATTTTAACTGATGGGAGAGCAGACACCTCAGGAGGAGGTTATTTTAACGGGTCAGGTACATCGGGAAGTTATCTTATGATCGCAAGCCTGAGTACTTGTCCTGGAAGCTGTGGAGGGGGAGTTGATGCGGTCAATATTAGTGGAGGCTCTGGAGCCGTTATCGTCTATGCACCAAACGGAAAAGTAAGTATTACAGGAGGATCAACACTAAAACAAGTCACTGCAAAAGAGCTTTATATAGGCGGAGGCTCCACAGTTATCTATGATTCTGGACTAACAAACATTGATTTTGGATCGGGCGACTCAAGTTCCTGGGTTGTAGAGAACTGGGACGAGGTTTCTGGCTAAACACCTTCAAATATAGTCCAAGTTGCCGTATAATTGGCACATGAGTATTTTTATAGCCAACTGGAAAGCTAATCCAGAAAATTACAAAGAAGCACTTAGTTTTGCTAAGGATTTTAAAAAAACCTCTTTTCCGAAAGCGGCTAAAGTGGTCATCTGCCCGCCAGCATTTTTTTTGCAGGGGCTTCATGCTGTTTTGCCCAGAGTTTCTTTCGGTGTTCAGGATATTAGTCGGTATGAAGCTGGAGCGCGAACAGGTGAAGTAACAGCAAAGATGGCAAAAACTGGTGGTGCCGAATATGTTATTATTGGGCACTCTGAAAGACGCACTCTCGGAGAGACGAATGAGACAGTTGGTATAAAAATTAAAAATGCACTTAAAGCAGGGCTTACACCAATTGTGTGTATCGGAGAAAGTGAAAGAGATATGGACGGACTGTTTTATAATAATCTCCGAGATGATCTGCATGAATGTCTAGAGGGTGTACCAAAAAACTCAGTAAAGAATATTATCTTGGCTTACGAGCCAAAATGGGCAATCGGTACAGAGGGAAAAGTAATCGAGGCGGAAGACTTGTCAGAGGCTGTTATGTTTCTTCAAAAGGTACTGACTGACATTGCAGGGGAGGGTGCAAAGAAAACAAAAATTATTTATGGAGGATCAGTAGATGCGAAAAACATTAGAACACTCGCAATTCCTGGTGTTTCAGGATTTCTTGTTGGACGAGCGAGTCTTACTGTAAAGAAGTTTGCTGACTTAATTAAAAAAGCGAGTGAGAAATCTTAGATTTATAGAAAATGTAACTACGCTTCAGGGGAAGAAAGTTTTACTTCGTGTTGACTTCAACGTGCGAATTGATGGTGGGCAAGTAACTGAAGATTTTCGAATTGTGAAATCAATGAAGACAATAGACTTTCTTCTAAAAAAAGGAGCAAAAGTTATTTTGGTGTCGCACATAGATAAAAAAGAGGGGGGGAGTCTTGAGCCTGTCTCTCGGTACCTCACGCAATTCTATCCCCGCCTTCGATTTATTGATAGTCCGTTTTCTGAAGAAGGAAAAAAAGAGATTAATTCGCTAGTAGAGGGAGGGATTTTGCTTCTTGAAAACATCAGACATTTTGAGGAGGAAGAGCAAAATGGCACTCCTTTTGCTGAAGCGCTTGCAGGTGTAGCAGATTTGTATGTAAATGACGCTTTTTCTGTGTCACACAGAGAACATGCGTCGATTGTGGGGGTACCAAAGTTTATTCCTGGATTTGCAGGATTTCAACTTAAGGAAGAGATTGAGGGTCTTTCAAAAGTAAATGATCCCGACCACCCTTTTCTTTTTATCCTTGGTGGAGCGAAGTTTGATACGAAACTTCCGCTTGTTGAAAAGTTTATGGGAAAGGCAGATAAAGTTTTTATTGGAGGTGCACTTGCAAATGATTTGTTTAAGGCAAAGGGATATTTTGTTGGGGAATCTCTTGTTTCAGAAACGCCTGTAGATTTGGATGCGATTCTACAAAGCCCAAAAGTTGTGATTCCAGAGGATGTTGTCGCTACTTACAAAGGAATTGCGACAACAAAAGACCCAGAGAAAATTTCTGTAGGGGAGAAGATTGTCGACATTGGAGAAAAAACTGCGGGGCGACTTTTTAGTTTAATTAGCGAATCTAAATTTGTTTTATGGAATGGTCCTATGGGAAAAAATGAGCTTGGTTTTAAAAGAGGTAGTCAGTCAATTGTGGACGCAATACTTGCTTCACACGCGTACTCGATTGTAGGTGGTGGAGACACAATTTCACTTCTCTCCGACATGAATGCTTTCGATAAATTTTCTTTTGTATCAACAGGAGGAGGGGCAATGCTTGATTTTCTTCTCTATGACACTTTGCCAGGAATTGAGGCACTTGTTCAAACAAAAAAGAAAGAGGTCTTTGAACCGACTCGAATCAATCTAGGAAAAGAAAAAAGTTTTTTTCAGAAGATTTTTAGTTTTCTAAAGAAGAAATAATTCTTTTTGCAACATCTTCTGCCTCTCCTTCTTCGTAGAGCGTTGTCGGAAAATGTTTAAATCCATCGCCTTCCTTTCGAGGTATGACATGTATATGTGCATGAAAGATTTCTTGCCCAGCACTTTCTTCGTTGTTCATTGAAATGTTAATACCATCTGCAGAGACAGCCTCTTTTACTGCTAGAGCTACTTTTTTTACCGAAAGTGCCATTCGGGCAAGTGTTTCATCTGGAAGGGTATAAATATTCTCAAAATGATCTTTTGGAATAACGAGAGCGTGTCCGGGATTATTTGGTTTTATATCAAGAAAAGCAAGAGTGTGATCGCCTTCATACACCTTTAAAGCAGGGATCTCTCCGCTTATAATTTTGCAAAATATACAGTTTTCCATAAGCGGATTGTACCATACAAAACAGGGTACCAACAGTCAATAATGCAGGAAGATTAAAAGAAGTATAATAGGTAAATGTTAAAAGAGTACAAAGAAAAACAAAGTGTTCCAGAGACAGAAAGAGAGATGTTTCGCAGATTCTCAGACACTTTAGCTCATCTTTTTTACCACAGAGGGATGAAAACTTTGGAAGATGCTGAAACTTTTCTCTCACCATCTTATGAAAATACCTTCGATCCTTACAAATTGGTAGGGATGGAAAGAGCGGTTGAGCTTATAGTGGACGCAATCAAAGAAAACAAAAAAATTTGTATTTTTTCAGATTACGATGCAGACGGTATTCCTGGGGGTGCTGTTTTTCATGATTTTCTAAAGATGGCAGGGGCGAATAATTTTTTTAATTACATTCCGGACCGGGCAGAAGAAGGTTTTGGGCTAAGTATTGAAGCTGTTCAAAAAATTGCAGAAGAGGGAACAGATCTCCTTGTTACAGTCGATTGCGGTGTTTCTGATGTAGAAGAGGTAAAGTTTGCAAAAGAAAAAGGTCTTTCAGTTATTGTAACTGATCATCATCTTGTTAGCGCAGAAGGGGTTCCACCAGCGGACGCAGTTATAAATCCAAAGATTTCGCCAGAGTATGAAGATGAAATGCTTTGTGGCGCTGGAGTTGCTTTCAAAGTGGTACAAGCAATTCTTCAAAAAGAAAGGTTTGGTATCCCAGAAGGAAAAGAGAAGTGGCTCCTTGATCTTGTTGGTATTGCAACACTTTCTGATATGGTGCCTCTTCAAAAAGAAAATAGAATTTTTGCATATTATGGGCTCATTGTACTTCGACGGACAAAACGAGTAGGACTTCAAAAACTTTTCCGAAAGATAAAAATAAACCAGAGCAAAATAACTGAAGATGACGTAGGGTTTATGATTGCACCTCGCATAAATGCTGCAAGCCGAATGGGAATTTCTATGGATGCTTTCCATCTTCTTACAACAGAAAGCGAGGAGGAGGCAGAGATTCTTGTTCGCAAACTAGAGGAAGCAAATAATGAAAGAAAAGGCACAACTGCGTATCTGGCAAAAGAAGTAAAAAAAGCGATAGAAGCCAAATACTCGCCTCACTTTTTAAATAAAGTGATTGTGGTCGGTAGTCCAACATGGAAGCCAGCTGTACTTGGACTTGTTGCAAGTTCAATTGCTGAAAAAGAAATGAAACCGGTCTTTCTCTGGGGAAGAGAAGGTTCAAAGGAAGAACTCAAAGGATCATGTAGAGGTGTAGAAGGAGTAAGTGTGACATCTATCATGTCAGCTGTTCCAGAGGGGGTATTCGTAAACTTTGGAGGACACCATCAAGCAGGAGGGTTTTCTGTTTCCTATGATGCAGTTCATACACTAGATGCGGAAATTGAAAAAGCTTTTGCAGTAGCAGGTAGTGAAGAAAAAAGTGCGCGAGAAAATTTTGTTGATTTTGTTTTATCTCCTGACGATATAAACAACCGTGTACTTGTTGAAATTGAAAAACTTGCTCCGTTTGGCACAGGAAACGAAAAACCGACTTTTCTTATAAAAAATGCCCTCGCGGAAAATATTAGCTTTTTTGGAAAGGAAAAAAACCATCTTAAGGTGATGATTAGTCGGTCTTCAAGGCCTCTTCCTGCGATAGCATTTTTTGCTCCTGAACACCTGGTAAAGAAAGTAAAAGAGGGAGAAAGTTTTTCTTTTGTTGGACACCTCGAGCGTGATTTTTTTGGAGCCGCTAGTGTGAGGCTCCGAATTTTAGATATTGTCGTTTCTCACATATAATACACTCATGAAAAAAGCGATTATTTTTAGCGATGGAGCATCGAGAGGAAATCCTGGGAAGGGAGGGTATGGTGCCATTGTATACACAGAAAACGGAAATGAAAGAAAAGTTTTTGAGCTAGGTGGAAGAGAGGAAAATACGACAAACAATCGCATGGAAATGAAAGCAGCGCTAGAGGCACTGTCATATTTGGAGGAGAAGAAATTTGATGCGCATGTTTTAGTTTGTACTGACTCAAGTTATCTAGCAAATGGTGCTTCAAAGTGGCTTCCCGGATGGAGCAGAAGTGGCTGGAGAACAAAAGAAGGAGGTGAAGTTTTAAATAAAGATTTATGGAAAGCGATTTATGCGATTCTTCCTAAAATGACAGTATCTTGGAAAATTCTTCCAGGGCACAGTGGAATTGAAGGAAATGAGAGATGCGACGAAATCGCAACAACATTCGCTGATGGGAAAAAAGCAGATCTTTACTACGGTGACGCAGCTTTTTATAAAGTGAGTCTCACTGTGCCTGATACATTTGCAAAAAAAACAGAAGAAAAAAAAGGAAGTGGGAAAGCGTACTCATATGTCAGTTTAGTAGGTGGAGAAATAAAAGTACATAAAACATGGAAGGAGTGTGAAGACAGAGTGAAAGGAAAAAGCGGTGTTCGTTTTAAAAAAGCTCTTTCGGCAGATCAAGAAGAAGAAATCAAAAGAGACTTTTTAAGCTAAATCCATGAAACCATTTCTGGTATATAGTGCGACGCTCGGATTTATTGTCGGAGTGGGCGCAGGTCTTTTGTTTTACTTCTCAATTTTTTCACTTCTCGCTCTTGGAATCATTTGTCTCGCTACATTTCTTCTTTGTTACCGAAGTTATAAAGAAGAAGGAATAGGTAAGAAGGGTGCTCTTTCTCTTCTTTTTCTTTTTTTATTTTTCGCCTCTCTTGGAGCAATAAGAGCAGAGTACGAGAAAAACAACTTTTCAAAAAGAGAGAGTGAGTTTCTCTCTGAGGCACCTGTTGAAATGGGTGCTTCGTTTGTTCAGGAACTAGGTGGAAGTAAAAGTGGAAAAAGTGTTATTTTAAAAGTTGTAAAAGAAAAGAAGGATGGAGTATTTGTAGTGAGAGCACCTTTTCTTGTTAGGGCGACAGTACAGGGTACAGATGAGTTTAAGTATGGGTACTTGTATGCTTTAAGTGGAAATATACAGAATATAGAAAACTTTAATAGTAAAGAGACGGGAAACATAGTCTTTTTTGACAATATCTCAAAATCGGAAGACATTCTTTTTTCTTTTTATTTTCCTCAAATTGAAGAGACGGATATTTTTGTAGGTAATCCGGTTTTGGCATTTCTTTTTAAAGCAAAAGATTCTTTTGTGTCGCACATAGAAAATTTATTGGCGGAGCCATACGCTTCGCTTGTTTCTGGAATGACGATTGCAGGAAAGGGAGGGATTAGTGAGAATGTTAAAAATGATTTTGTTCGCAGTGGACTCGTTCATATTGTAGTTCTTTCTGGATATAACATTGCACTAGTTGTCTCGTTTTTAGCAGTAGCCTTTTCGCGGTTTGGAAGAGGAAAAAGAATCTTTTTCTCGCTTCTTGGTATTTTGCTCTTTACCCTTATAACAGGAGGGGGAGCACCCATAGTTAGGTCAGCTCTTATGGCGGGGGTGATTATTTTGTCAAAAATGTATATCCGTAAAGTAAGCACAGTAAAGGTGCTTCTCTTTGTTTGTGCTCTTATGGTGTTTTGGTCGCCATTTATTTTGCTATGGAATACGTCTTTTATTTTGTCGTTCCTTGCAACTTTTGCTGTTATTTCACTTTCTCCAGTTTTAAAAACCACCCTCTTCTTTTTTCCCGAAAAGTTTTCTTTTCGCCAGATTGTCGCAGACACCCTTTCGGTTTCACTTCTTGTTTACCCCTATCTTCTTCTCGTTTTTGGCACTGTTTCTACTCTTGCGCTCTTTTCTAATCTTCTTGTTCTTCCCATCATACCTTTTGTGATGATATCTGGGATATTTCTTGGAGTGTGTGGAGGAATTCCGGGACTTGGAAAAGTGTTTGCTTTTGTTTCACTCATAATCGCAAAGTATATTGTTTTTGTCGCTGAGTTTTTTTCTTCTTTTTCTTTTGCCCAGATTCAATTAAAAATCACACTTCCTGTTATGGTGTTTCTCTATATCATTATTATTCTTTTCTTTCTTTTCCTTAGAAAAAGAGCAGAAAACTTAAGCTCCTAGAGCTTTTTGAAATCTTTCTTCAGATACTTTTTGATTTGTAGTCGCGAGGTAACTTTCAACATACTTTTTCTTTTCAGCTGGTATGTAATCAAAAAGGTAAGAGTGTTCCCACATATCAATTCCGTAAATAAACTCAAGTCCTCCTAGGTGTCCAAGGTGTTGCTCGTCTACCCACCCTTGTACAAGCTTCTCTGTTCTCTTATCAAACCAAAGAATTGCCCAACCAATACCCCTCGTGAGACAAAGGTTTTTAAAACTTTCGAGCCATGCCTCCAGGCTTCCAAAGTCTTTCTCGATTTGTTTCACTAGAAGACTCTCACTAGAAAGTTCCGATTTTCCTCCTTCGAGCTGTTCGAAATAGTATTCGTGATTTCGCATTCCATTAAATTCAAAGGCAAATCGTCTTTGAAGTTCTGAAATAGCGTAGCTGTCCTCACCTGTTTCTTTGTAACCTTTTATTTTTTCTTCAATCAGGTTAGCGTTTTTGACATAGCCCTCATAAAGTTTTATATGCTCTTCTAAAGTTTTTGCTGAAATTCCGGGTACTTCAGGAAGAGAGAATTTTTTAATTTCAAATGCCATATTTTTCGTATTAAGTGGTAAACGACCTCATTATAGCACGCTCATGTATAATAAATATTATGAAAAAAAGAGTCTTAGTTACTTTTGTTTTTGTCCTACTCTTTGCTTTTTCGGTTTGTCTCGTCTTAATTTCATTCAAAGAAAGAGAGAGAAATCTCGAAGTCTCTTTTTTAAATATTGGACAAGGAGATGCTATTTTTATTGAAGCCCCAAATGGCGCCAATGCGCTCATAGACGCGGGGCCAGGAAGAGAAGTTTTAGGAGAACTCGGGGCAGTAATGATGCCTTTTGATAAAAAGATTGATATAGCGATGATTACAAATCCAGATAAGGATCATATTGAGGGATTTGTCTCTGTCTTTGATCGATACGATGTTGAAAAAGTTTTCTACCCGGGCACCCAAAACCCTACACCAACTTCAGCTGCTGTGGAAGAAAAAATAAAAAGTGAAGGAGCAGAAAAGATTCTTGCTCGTCGTGGGCAAAGAATTGTACTTGACCCAGAGGAGGGGGTATATATCGATATTCTTTTCCCTGACAAAGATGTGTCAGGTCTTTCTTCAAATGATGGGTCCATAGTTGCAAAGCTTGTGTACGGGAAAACGAGTGTACTCCTCCAGGGAGATGCAACCGCACAAGTAGAAAGACACTTGGTTCAAATAGAAAGTGTATCAAATGAGCTTAGTGGAACAATACTTAAAACAGGGCACCACGGGTCGCGCACTTCAACTACTCCTCAGTATGTAGAAGCAGTTCATCCGGAGTTCGCAGTGATTTCATGTGGAAAAAATAATCGGTATGGGCACCCACATAAAGAGGTTTTGGACACTCTTCAAAAAGCTGGTGTTCCTGTACTGCGTACAGACCTAGAGGGGAGAATTACATTTATCTCAGATGGAGAGAAGATGTGGAGAAAAGAAAGTTTTTTTAAATAAAAACAAAAGCCGCCCCAGAGGGGCGGCTTTTGTTTTATTTGTTAGATAAGTCCTGCTTTCTTGAGAGTCTTGTAAGCTCCGTTCTTGTTGATGGTTTTGATTGCTTTTGTAGAAATCACAAGAGACACTGTTTTGTTTAGTTCAGGAACAAAAACCTTTTTCTTTTGTAGGTTTGGCTGTCGTCGTACTTTTCCGCAAGGGTTGTACTGAGTAGCACGGGTTCGGTTTGAATACCGACCTCCGACGCGTGAACCTTTTTGTGTAATTGGGCAAACTTTCATAATATTTATTTAAAACTTGATTTGGCTATGCTATCATATGTGCGTATGGGAATCAACCTTTTAGATGTTTTAGTCTTAGTAATGTGTGTTGTCGTCCATGAGATATCTCACGGGTATGCAGCGCTTCTTCTTGGTGACAAGACTGCAAAATACGCAGGAAGGCTTACTTTAAACCCTTTAAAACACATTGATTTATGGGGCTCAATCATATTGCCCATTATTTTGGCACTTCTTCCAGGTGGTCTTGTATTTGGGTATGCAAAGCCGGTCCCAGTAAACCCTTATAATCTAAGGAATAGAAGGTATGGCGAGGCAATCGTTGCTTTTGCGGGACCTCTTTCAAATATCTTTCTAGCCGTATTTTTTGCACTTCTTCTTCGGTTTGGACTTCAAAGTGGCCTGTCGCTACCAGTTGAATTTGTGGGAAAACTCATACTTATAAACATTGTCCTTGCTGTTTTCAATATGGTGCCAGTGCCACCACTCGACGGATCAAAGGTGCTTTTTGGGCTGTTGGGTACAAGAGGGGAAGGTTTCCGCCGTCACATGGAGCGTTTTGGCTTAATTTACATCATTATCTTTATTTTCTTCCTCTGGGACCTAGTGTCGCCTCTCATTATAAAGATATTTGATTTACTGATCGGAGGCTTCTAGGAAACCTTGCTTTTATTTTATTAATATAGTAAATTACGGGGAGCGCTTTTAGAGCGTATTTTAATTTATGGCAACAATCAATCAACTAGTAAAAAGAAATCGAAAGACAAAAGCACGAAAGCCAAAAGCTGCGGCGCTTCGACGTGGTTTTAATGTACTTCACAACAGACCAACTTTATATAATTCACCTTTTAAACGAGGGGTGTGCACAAAAGTAACAACAAAGACTCCAAAGAAACCTAACTCTGCGATTCGAAAGATTGCAAGGGTGAGACTTACAAACGGAATGGAAGTAACTGCCTATATTCCTGGAGAAGGACACAACCTACAAGAACACTCAGTAGTAGTGCTTCGAGGAGGAAAGGTAAAAGATGTAGGACTAAGGTACACAATCGTAAGAGGACGACTCGACTGTACCGGAGTAGACAAGCGACGAAAGGAGCGAAGTAACTACGGAACAAAACGACCTAAGGCTGCTAAATAATTTATTATCAAAGTGGAGTATCCGAAAAATCGGAGAATAATTACACAAAAAAATGCGAAGAAAAGTAAAAAATCGAAATATTGCTGGAGCTGACCTTGTTTACAAGTCTGACAAGGTAGGAAAGTTTATTAACTATGTTATGGAAAGCGGAAAGAAAAACGCTGCCGTAAAGATTGTTAATGGAGCTTTTGATGTTATCAAAGACGAGCTAAAAGTAGAAAATCCTCTTGAGATTTTTGAAAATGCCCTCAGAAACACAGGACCTCTTATGGAAGTTCGAAGTAGACGAGTGGGAGGAGCAAACTACCAAGTTCCTCGAGAAGTACGAGTTGAAAGACGAAATTTCCTTGGAATGAAATGGATCATTGAGGCGGCTCGAGCTAAAAAAGGAAAGCCTATGCACCTAAAACTTGCTGAGGAAATTATTGCAGCAAACAAGAACGAAGGTGAAGCTGTACGAAAAAGAGAAAACACTCACAAAATGGCAGAAGCCAACAAAGCGTTCGCGCACTTTGCTTGGTAAAAAGTCACTCCAGAAAACACTTTTTTCAAAACACGAAATTTTTGTGCTCAAAAATTTCTCCGTATGCCCTCAGTCAGGGCTCCCGAGGTTTTGAAAAAAGCGTTTTCTTTCGTTTAGGTTGAAAAATGAAAAAAAAGCACGGGCCTCCGGCCCGTGCTTTTTGTTTTTTTGGAAACCATATTTCAAGGACCGCCCTTGAAGAAAAAAGAGAGGGGGCAGAAAAAAGTCATCAAAAAACCCTTATGCAGTAAGGCTCAAATTTGACAAGGACGGTCCTTGAAGATGGGGGAGGTGGGGCAAAGGGAAGGCTTTGTTTGTATTGACAAAATGAAAAAAATGTGTATCCTTAGCGACAGTACCAGTTCTTCGACAAAGGTGTAATTGAAGGTTATATCAACCCAAAAAACAACCTCCATAAAGCCTGATTCAGCGAGTGCTGTGTCTAGGAGAACTGATCTAAACTTGCGGGCGGATTCACTCCTCCCGCGCAACTATACCCAAACCATGAAAAAACTGATTTGCACCCTCGCGGCGCTCGTTCTGTCTTACTCACATCTGTGGGCGGGATTCACCTTCATCCCTTCAGTCGCTGCTGCGCCCCGCGAAGGGGTGAACAATACGGTTGAGGGAGTGGATTGGCAAGCCTGGGCATCCAATCGTATGCAGGGCTTAGCCACATCAAATCCTTCAGTGGGGACAGGTTACTCAGCGGCTGTTTGGAAGCCTGGAGGCGCGGTTAATTATCGCGAACTTATTACCAGCACCACTCTTTCTCGCCTTTGGCGAGGGGAGGTGCCTGCCTCTGGGCCCTCAGAGTATGGGAATCGCACGCACTTCGGTGGGACAATTATTGCCACGGATGGGTGGAAAATCAATCTTGCTCAGACCACATTTCACGTGCAAAGTTTCGTAGGTTCGGATGACAATCCAATCCTAGGGAATATCGATACAACAGCTTCAATGCTGCCTCTTAACTACTTCCGGAGGGCCTACGGGCTCTCGGGAGGAATGTGCGACCGTGTTGATTATGGCGGTGTGGGTGTGGGATTCACAGCCAACTCCGAGACTGCCATCGGGCAGATTCTTCGTTACTGTTACAACAACCGAGTCAGATTCAAGCTGACTGTGGTCGTTGGAGGCACTGATTCGGAAGGATCCCCAGAAACCCAAACATTTGTGTCATGGCATGGGCTGGCATGGGACGAGGTTGCTCGCCTTACCCCTGTCAATGCCGGGACGGTCGAGGTCGAAGTCTTTGACCCTACGCTCCAGTCAGCAGGTTTGGTGGTGTGTGTCCAAAGTTCATCTGATCTCCTTTCATGGAGTCGGCGGGCCGATGGGGCGACCACGGGGGTAGCCACCCTGATGTTCGGAGACGCCAGCGTCTTCGGGCGGCAGTTCTACAGATTGCAGGTCTGTCCGGTGCAGGCGACTTTGGGGCTGAAAAGCCTCATGGGTGCCTCCGCACCTTCTCCCGACGGTGCACCCTAACCCGCCACTTTGTCATCGAGCAAGCCCCTATGCGTTCGCGCAATGGGGCTTGACTTTTTTTATATTTATGCTAATCTTTGGTTTATTAACAGTCCGAAAAATTATCGGTAATTTAAGAGACAAATGAAAAAAACTTTAAGTATTTTTGCTGCACTTGCTATGTTAGTTGCACTTGGAACTACAGTAAGAGCAATGGAATCTGCACCCGTTGCCGATTCAACTACAGTTGAAGATTCAGCACCAGACGCTGACACAACAACTGTGGACGAAAGCCCTGCTGAATCAGAAGAGGAATTTACACCAGATCCAGATACAACAACTGTAGATGGAGATATTGATTCTGGTTCAAATGAATCTTCAAACAACAACGGTGGTTCACGATCTGGATCACGACGAAGTTCTGGAGGAGGATCATCAGTTCCATCAGGAGCTGCAGTCCTTGGTGCCTCAACAGGTCCAAACGGCGAGACTCTTTCTTGTGCGCCTTACCTCACAACTTACATGCGAATTGGTCAGACAAACGATGTAGAAGAGGTAAAGAAACTTCAGACTTTCCTTAATGAGTTCAACGGAGAAAAACTTCCTGTTACAGGATTTTTCGGAGAACTTACTTACTGGGCAGTTCGAAGACTACAGGCGAAGTATACAAACGAAATTCTTCAGCCATGGGTAGATGCTGGATTGGTTGAGCAACTTAATCCAACAGGATACGCGTACAAAATGACACAGTGGTTTATCAACACTCACAAGTGTCCCGACGCTAATATTCCACAGCCTGAACTAAAATAAGTTTTGTTTTGAGTTATAATTATCTGGTGAACACCATGAAAGTTTTACTCAAAAATGCAATTCTTCCCCACGAGGGAAACGACTACACACCCCACTTGCTTAGGCAAAGTGGGGTTGTCGTTGTAATGATTCTGTCTCTTCTAATTATTGGAGTTGGTTTTATAAGTAGGAGCGTTTTCTTTTCTGATACTTTGATTGGAACAATTTACCCCGAAGTTGTCACACTTCTTTCAAATGAAGAGAGGGGGAAAGCACACCTCGGAAACCTAAAAGTGAGCACGGAGCTTACATTGGCGGCAGAGAAAAAAGCGGAAGATATGATTAGTCGTGGATACTTTGCGCACTTTACTCCTGATGGTCGCGCTCCATGGGATTTTATTAAAGAATCTGGATACGAATATGAGTACGCGGGAGAAAATCTTGCTATCAATTTTTCTGAATCAGAAGAGGTGACAGAGGCGTGGATGAATTCTCCTACACACCGAGCGAATATTTTAAATAATCACTATACAGAAATTGGTGTTGCCGCAATAAAAGGGAAAGTAGACGGTAAAGAGTCGGTGTTTGTGGTTCAAATGTTTGGTAGTCCAAAATCAAAAAGTTTTTCAAAAGCGATTGCAGAAGCAATCCTTCCAAAAGAGCAGAAAGAAGAATCTTTGAAAGCTACTTCAACACCACTTGTCGTTTCAGAAGAGAGGGCAGAAGCACTTGCTTCTTCAACAGAAGTTCTTGGACTTGCGACAACAGAAGAAATAAAAGTAACTCCAGAGGGAACTGCGTTTAAAGAGAGGGTTTTGCTCGCGCTCGAAAAGCTTCCAAGCTTTATTCCATACCTTTACGCCCTCCTCGCACTTCTTGTCCTTCTCTCTCTTACCTTACTTGTTCGCTCTCTTAGAGCACATCACCTGACACAGGTTTTCTTTGCTGTTGTTTCTTTTACAATTCTCCTTGGAGGATTTCTTGCATACAGAGCGCTTTTCCCAAGCCTTGTCCTTCTTGTCTAAAAGTTACTTTGCTTTTATTTGGAAAATGCGTTAGATTATAGGGCACGAAGAAACCCCTTCGTTTTTTATTTATTGGAGGCCGGGAGCCTCATTAATTAACAGTATATGAATCGAGATTATCCACTCGAGCGAGTCCGAAACTTCGGAATTATCGCTCACATTGACGCCGGAAAGACAACAACTTCTGAGCGTATTCTTTATTACACGGGTATGTCCCACAAAATTGGGGAGGTACACGAAGGAGAGGCAACAACCGACTGGATGGAACAAGAAAAAGAGCGAGGTATTACAATTACTGCTGCTGCGATTACTTGTTTTTGGAATCCAACATACATGGGTGCTGATACTTCAAAGAAGCACCGATTTAACATCATCGACACACCGGGTCACGTGGACTTTACCGTGGAGGTAGAGCGATCACTAAAGGTTCTCGACGGTGGAGTTGTTGTATTCGACGGAGTAGCCGGAGTAGAGCCACAGTCAGAAACTGTATGGCGACAAGCCGACAAATACCATGTACCGCGAATTTGTTTCATCAATAAACTTGACCGAACAGGAGGAAGTTTTGAGAGAAGTTTCCAATCGATCATCGAAAGGCTAAACAAAAACGCTGTTCGAATGCAGATTCCAATTGGAGAAGAAGATAAACACGAAGGGGTTGTTGATCTACTTAAAATGAAAGCGTATCGCTTTGAAGGAGAAATGGGAAACAAAGTAACTGAAGTTGAAATTCCAGCAGAACTCCTTGAAGATGCTAAAAAATATAGAGCGATTCTTGTTGAGAAGGTTGTTGAATTTGATGACGCGCTTATGGCTGCGTACCTTGAAGGAAAAGAAATTTCTATCGAACTTCTAAAAGAAACAATTCGAAAAGCAACAATTGCAAACCAGTTTTTCCCGGTGTTTACAGGGTCAGCTCTTAAGAACAAAGGAGTTCAGCTTGTACTCGATGCGGTTATTGAATACCTACCATCTCCTCTTGATATTCCAGCAGTAAAAGGAATCGATCCAAATACAAACGAAGAAATCGTAAGACATGCAAAAGACGATGAGCCATTTGCAGCTCTTGCGTTCAAACTTCAAACGGATCCATTCGTAGGACAGCTCACATTCTTTAGAGTGTATTCAGGAACTGTTGAAGCTGGAAGTTATCTTTATAACTCAACTACAGGAAACAAAGAGCGACTTGGACGAATCGTACGACTTCAAGCAAACAAGCGAGAAGAAGTAAAGAAAGTTTTTGCAGGAGAAATTGCGGCTGCGGTAGGACTAAAGGAAGCGAAGACTTCTCATACATTCTGTGATGAAACAAAACCAATTATTCTTGACCCAATTAAATTTGCTGAGCCAGTAGTGTCTCTTCGAATTGAACCAAAGACAAAAGCAGACCAGGAGAAAATGGGTATGGCTCTCAAGAAACTTTCTGATGAAGATCCAACATTTAGAATTTCATCAAACCAAGAAACTGGCGAGACACTTATCGCAGGTATGGGAGAGCTTCATCTCGAAATTATGATCGACCGAATGAAGCGAGAGTTTAACGTGGAAGCAAATGTTGGTAAGCCACAGGTAGCATACCGAGAAACAATTCAAGGTTCTGCTGAGGCTGAGCACAAATATATTAAACAGTCTGGAGGTAAAGGACAGTACGGACACGTTAAGATTACAATCAAGCCTCTAGAAGCGTGGCCAGAAGGAGAGAAGATTCCAAAAAATGTGCACAGAGAAGAAGGATTTGAGTTTATTGACTCAATTAAAGGAGGAGTTATTCCAGGAGAATTTATCCCTGCTGTTGAAAAAGGTGTAAAAGAAGCGATGGAGCGAGGAATTGTTGCAGGCTTTAACCTTGTAAATGTATCTTGTGAACTTACATTCGGTAGTTACCATGATGTGGACTCATCTGAAATTGCCTACAAGATTGCTGCGAGCCAGGCATTCCAAGATGCTGCAAAGCGAGCGCGACCTGTGATTCTTGAGCCTATTATGAAAGTTGAGGTAGTGACTCCAGAGAAATTCATGGGAGACGTTACTGGAAACCTTAACTCAAAGCGAGCTCAAATCGTTTCTATGGGAGACCGAGGTCAAAACAAAGTAATCCTTGCCATGGTGCCACTTTCTGAAATGTTCGGATATGTTACAAGTCTTCGATCTCTTACAGAAGGACGAGCGAGCTCAACAATGGAATTCGATCACTATGAGGTTGTTCCACCAAACGTTGAGAAAACAATCGTTGAATCTCGAAAGTAATTCAAAACAAAAAAATCCCCAGTAGGGGATTTTTTTGTTTTGAAAGTGTTGGTATAATAAAAAGCATGAAAAAAATACATCTTTTTATATTTGCACTTTTCTTTTTTACCCCTCTACTTTCGTACGCGGACACTGCAACAACAACAGCTACGAGTACACCAAATCAACCACCTGAATTAGCTTGGTTCTTTTCTGGTGATAAATGTGAAGCGGATTGTGTTATAGAATTTTATGAAAACAGTGATCATTCATTTCCGATTGCCCAAGTTGTTGTTACAAATAATAATGAAAATCAGAGTCATAAGTTTGAAATTGTGTCAGGTAATCCTCACAAGACAGGAAACACAAGCGCAACAGCTTTTGGAATTGATCAGTTAGGATATGTATACATTCGGACACCTATTCTTTTGGATTACGAAAAATACCATAGTTTTACTCTTAGGGTAAAAGTAACAGATAATGGATCTCCTAAAAAGGATACTGAAAAGAGTCTGCAAATAAATCTTATTGACATTCCTAATGATAGAGGAAGTGGATTTGGAAACTATCCCAACACAGCAACATCTACGCCAGTAGGTAGTTACGGATATGCTACTACAACTGGCTACAGAAGCTTTGGGTACGGTACAACAAGTACGTCATCTGTTTATGGAAGTTACATTGGGAATTATGTTGTGATGAGCACATCAAGTTTTTCTTATTCCAACGGTACTTCAACTAAGGATAATCCAAGTAAGTACTATGTAAATTATAGACAAGAGGGGTCATATGTATCTTATGATAATCAAATTCAAACAGATTATGATAATTACAATAATCTTCCTAGTGGATATATACGGCAGAGTACGTCAAAGTACCCTTCGTATGATTCTTCAATAAAAAATACAGTCGCTTACGGAACTAATCCTTCTGGATATGTAAAAACAGCGGACGGTGCCTACTTCTTATATACAAACGGAGGATCAGCATCAGAACAGCAATATGTACAAGGTAAATATCCAGGGTACATACCACAACCTTCAACATCGTATATTGCATATGGGGATACAGGAAATACGGTAGCTGTAGGTGGTAATTTTGGCGCTACTGAAGGAGTATTTAATATGGGTTCAGGTTTTACTTTTACTAAAACTTTGTATTTTGGAGTCAGTGATACTGAGGTGAAGGCTCTACAAACAGTTTTAAATCAAATAGGTTTTGCTATTGCGACAACTGGAAATGGCTCAAGAGGAAAAGAAACAACTTACTTTGGTAGAGCAACAGAAGGAGCGGTAAAGCGATTCCAAGCCTCAGTTGGCGTGTCTCAAACAGGTACTGTGGGTCCAAAGACCAGAGAAAAACTAAACGCAATTTTAGGAGCAAAATAGTTTGACTTTTTAGTGTTTTCTTGTAGACTGCTTTTATCAGGCCAAAGACAATAGGCACGCCAAAAGCGATTAAGACCTATCGAGGTATTGAGTATTTATGCTCACTCTATGTGCGTTTGAGGCCCTGAAGAGGTCGATTTTGTGTTAAAAGAAAAAGTTCTTACATATGCCAATTACACGAGCAAAAAAGGAAGAGATTTTAGAAAAACTAACAAAAGGTCTTTCTGACGCTGGGTCAGTGGTTTTTGTTGGATTTAAAGGTCTTCCTGTGTCTGAAGTAACAGAATTGCGAAAGGCTCTTCGTGCAGAAAATGTTTCATTTTCAGTTGCAAAGAAAACTCTTGCAAAGAAAGTTCTTCAGGAAAGAGGCTACAAGGGAGAAATTCCTGAGCTAGAAGGAGAGTTTGCCATCGCTTATGGGGTAGACCAGCTTTCTCCTGCTCGAGAAGTAAACGAATTTGAGAAAAAGCTTAAAGACAAAATCAAGATTCTTGGTGGAGTTTTTGAAGGAGAATACAAAAACAGAGATGCTATGAAAGCAATTGCTTCTATTCCATCTCGAGAAGTTCTTCTTTCTCAGATTGCTTTCCTTTTGAAGAGCCCAATGCAACGAATTGCTATTGCAGTAAACGAAGTTGCAAAGAAAAAGAATTAGTAGTTAAACAAATCCATTATGTCAAAATTTGATTCATTTTTGTCTGACCTAGAGAATGCTTCAGTTCTCGAACTGAACGATCTTGTAAAGGCAATCGAAGAAAAATTCGGTGTTTCTGCAGCTGCTGTTGCTGCTGCACCTGCTGCAGGAGCTGGAGCTTCTGCTGCTGAAGAGCAGTCAAGCTTTGCTATTGAGCTTACAGACGCTGGAGCAAACAAGATTGCAGTTATTAAAGTTGTAAAAGAAATCCTTGGTCTCGGTCTTGCAGAAGCAAAGGGTGCAGTTGATTCTGCTCCAAAAGTTCTGAAGGAAGGAGTAAAGAAGGAAGAAGCTGATTCAATCAAGAAACAGATTGAAGATGCTGGAGGAAAAGTAACACTTAAGTAGTTTTTCCTACTTTTGGTCAAAAAACCAAAACAACACAAAAACCGCCCTTCGGGCGGTTTTTGCTTTCTCCTTTTTTTGGTACAATCACAATATGGATATTTTAGAAAAATTATTTGGAAGTGCGACAAAGGTAAAACTGGTAAAACTCTTTATTTTTAACCCAGAATTGCAGTTTACTCTTTCAGAGGTAAAGCAAAAAATTAAAGGAAGCGAGAGTGATGTAAAACGACAGCTTGGGGTGCTTTCAAAAATTTCACTTGTAAAATCAAGAAAAGTCCGTGAAAAAGCCCACTACAAGCGCGTTTTCTTTTTTAATCCTAATTTTGCATTTACGCATGACCTCAGGGAATTCCTTATGAAAGTAACCACTTTTACAGAGGATGCAATTATTAGACGACTTCAAAAATCAGGGAGACTAAGACTCAGTGTCGTAGCGGGAGTTTTTCTAAACGACCCAAATAATCCGGAAAGTAGAGTGGATATGCTAGTTGTAGGGGATAAGTTCAAGAAAAATGGTTTGGATCGTACTTTGAAGGAAATTGAGTCAGAGCTCGGCAAGGAAATCAGTTATTGTCTTCTTGATACAGAAGACTTTAAGTACCGCCTTAGTATTGGGGACAAGCTCGTTCGGGATGTTTTCGACTACCCTCACCAGGTGATTTACAACAAAATCGGTCTTATTGAGTAGAGGAAAGAGTCAAAATTTGACAGAAACTTAAATTTTGTTAGTATACGGGACACGCGTCTTTTGTTTCTTGTTCTAAAGAGACGAGCTACAAGACTGCTAATATTAAAAAAACCGGTTCTAAGTTACTTTAAGAAAGGCAATCTCGCGCCTTTTCTTAAGGAGAATTAGTTCCAAATTATAAAACTAATAAAAAAACACTATGGCAGAAGTTTTTGATAGGTCAAAACCTCACGTAAACGTAGGTACAATTGGCCACGTTGACCACGGAAAGACTACTCTTACCGCGGCTATTTTGAATGTACTTGCACGAGCAGGTAACGATGTAAAGCTTAAGGCTGTTGATCAAATTGACAACGCCCCAGAAGAGAAGGCACGAGGAATTACAATCAACCTTTCTCACAACGAGTACTCTACAGCGTCTCGACACTATGCTCACATCGATGCTCCAGGTCACGCCGACTACATCAAGAACATGATTACTGGTGCGGCTCAGATGGACGGTGCGATTCTTGTAATTGCAGCGACAGACGGAGTTATGCCTCAAACTAGAGAGCACGTTCTTCTTGCTAAGCAAGTAGGTGTGCCAAAGATTATCGTATTCCTAAACAAATGCGATATGGTAGCCGACAAAGAACTTATTGACCTTGTAGAAGAAGAGGTTCGAGACCTCCTAGGAAGCCAGGGGTATGACAAAGACTGCCCAGTTATCCGAGGTTCTGGACTAAAAGCTCTAGAAGCTACAGGAACAGATGATGAATGGTCACAGGCTGTTCTAAAGCTTACTGAAGCTCTCGATACATACATCCCAGTTCCAGTTCGAGAAACTGACAAACCTTTCCTTATGCCAGTAGAGGACATCTTCTCTATTGAAGGACGAGGAACAGTAGTAACAGGACGAATCGAACGAGGTATCTGTAAAGTAGGAGAAGAAGTTGAAATTGTAGGTCTAAAAGACACTGCAAAGACTACAATTACAGGTATTGAAATGTTCAACAAACAGCTTAACGAAGGAATGGCTGGAGACAACGCTGGAATCCTTCTTCGAGGTCTTAAAAAAGAAGACATCACTCGAGGACAGGTTCTTGCGAAGACAGGTTCTGTAACTCCACACACTGATTTCGAATCAGAAGTGTACATCCTAAAGAAGGAAGAAGGAGGACGACACACACCATTCTTCACAGGATACAAACCACAGTTCTACATCCGAACAACTGACGTTACTGGAGAAGTAACACTAAACGAAGGAGTAGAAATGGTTATGCCAGGAGATACAGTTACTTTTAAAGTAAAACTAGTTGCCCCTGTTGCTCTTGAAGAAAAGCAGCGATTTGCGATTCGAGAAGGAGGTAAAACAGTAGGAGCGGGAGTGGTGACAAAGATTGTAAAATAATCTAAAAGGTCCCGCCGCTAACGCGGCGGGACCAAAGAAAATGGCTACAACTGATACAAAAACAAAAGAAGTAAAGAAAGCAAAATCAAGCGAAGGATCAAAGCTTCGAATTCGTGTTCGAGCGTATGATCACAAAATCCTTGATGCTTCTATTAAGCAGATCATCGATACTGCACTTCGATATGATGCGAAGGTGTTAGGTCCGATTCCTCTTCCAACAGAGATTCGAAAATACACTGTAAACCGAGCGTCTTTTGTGTACAAAAATGCGCGAGAACAGTTCGAAATGCGAACTCACAAAAGACTTATCGATATCCTTAATCCAAATCCAAAAGTGATTGAGGCGCTTTCAAATCTTAGTTTACCTTCTGGAGTAAGCATTGATGTAAAGATGATCTAAGGTGGACAAAAATCCGAAACCGGGTAATATAATCCAGAATCAAAGAAACAAATGAAATCAATTTTAGGAAAAAAGCAATACATGTCTCAAGTCTTCAAAGAAGACGGGAAAGTGTACCCAGTGACTGTTGTCTCTGCACCAGAGAACACTGTGGTTACAATAAAGACAATAGACAAAGACGGTTATGAGGCTGTTCAGCTTGGTTTTGGAGTCCGAAAAGAAAAGAACATCAAAAAGCCGGCAAAAGGCCAAATGAAAGGACTTGGAAACTTTGAAGTTCTGAGAGAATTTCGACAGGACAGTCCAGAGGTAAAAGAGGGAGACAAACTCGGAGTTACTCTTTTTGCAGAAGGGGATGAGGTGACTGTGTCATCTATTTCTAAAGCAAAAGGTTTTCAAGGAGTAGTAAAACGACACGGATTCGGTGGAGGTCCACGAAGCCACGGACAAAAGCACTCTGAAAGAGAGCCGGGGTCTATTGGAGGAGGAGGACGAGATGGAGGACGTGTTGCAAAAGGTATGCGAATGGCCGGACGAACTGGAGGAGACCGAGTTACAGTAAAGAATCTCAAAGTTGTAGGAATTGATGCTGAAAAAGGAGAAATCCTTATTGGTGGAGCAATTCCAGGTCGCAAAGGAACAATTGTAGAAATTAAAGGATAAAACCATGGAAGCAAAAGTATTTGATCAAAAAGGAAAAGAAAAGGGAACTGTGGCTTTGCCAGAAGCAGTTTTCGGGCTTCCTTGGAACGCAGACCTTGTACACACCGTTCTTCACTCTCTTGAATCTAGTTCACGAACACCTGTTGCTCACACAAAGACAAGAGGGGAAGTAAGAGGAGGAGGAAAGAAACCTTGGAGACAAAAAGGAACAGGACGAGCACGACACGGATCTAACAGAAGCCCAATTTGGGTAGGTGGAGGAGTTGCTCATGGTCCTCGAAATGACAAGAACTTTGACCGAAAGGTTAACAAGAAAGAAAAAGCAAAAGCTCTTGCAACAGTGCTTTCAGCGAAACTTCGAGATGGAGAAATTCTCTTTATTGATTCTCTTTCATTCGATGCTCCAAAAACAAAAGACGCAAAAGAAGTACTTGTTTCTCTTGCAAAAGTAAAAGGATTTGAGGCCCTTGGACGACGAAACAACGCAGCTCTAATTGCAACGGGAGAAAAATCAAAGAATCTTGAGAAAAGTTTTGCTAACTTTGGAAACGTGATCGTTTCTGAGGCGCGAAGCATCAATATTCCAGATATTCTTTCAAAGAGAGTTCTTGTATTTGTTGGTCCAGAATCTTCAGTAAAAGCTCTTGAGTCAGTAACTTCAAAGAAAAAATAAGATGAAAACTCACCCAGCACAAATTATTTTAAGACCTCGAATTACAGAGAAAGCAGCGGCAAAAAATGAAGCAGAAAATGTTTTCGTATTTGAAGTCTCATCAGGATCAAACAAAGGAGCGGTAAAAAGAGCGGTAAAAGAGCTTTACAAAGTATCTCCTACAAAAGTAAACATTGTAAAACTTCCTGCGAAAAACGTTTTTTCAAAGGGAAAGAAAGGTAAAACAGCATCAGTCGTTAAAGCCTATGTTTACCTAAAGAAAGGAGATAAGATAGAAGTAATGTAACCATTATGAAGACATACAAGCCTACATCAAAATCACGACGACAGATGTCAACAGTAAGCTACCGAGGAGTTGTTACTCACGGGCAGCCACACAAGTCTCTTACATCGGGATACAGACGATCTGTTGGACGAAATAATACAGGACGAATTACAACACGACACAAAGGGTCTGGAGTAAAGCGACTATTTCGAGATGTTGATTTTACATACAATAAAAAAGATATCGAGGCAAAGATTGTTTCTGTTGAGTACGATCCAAACCGATCAGGATTTATTGGACTGGTGACTTATAAAGATGGAGAAAAGCGATATGTACTCCTTCCTAAGGACGTTACACCAGGTTCAGTCTTTGTAGTATCAGAAAATGCCCCTGTAAAGCCAGGAAATCGCCTAGCGCTAAAGAATATTCCAGTTGGTACCTTTGTGTACAATGTGGAGGTAAAACCTGAAGGTGGGGCAAAAATGGCCCGATCAGCAGGAAACTACGCTGAGGTAATCGGACAAGACCAAGGATTTACATTTGTGAAGCTTCCTTCAACAGAGGTTCGAAAGGTAAAAGACACTTGTTTTGCGTCTGTTGGATCTGTCTCAAAAGAAGAACACTACCTACAAAACTATGGAAAGGCTGGAAAAAGCAGATGGAAAGGAATCAGACCTACGGTTCGAGGTACAGCACAAAACCCTGTAGACCACCCATACGGAGGAGGAGAGGGACGACAGGGACGAGGACTTCGAAGAGCAAAATCTGTTTACGGAAAACCGACAGGAAAAGGACAGAAATCACGAAGAAGCAAGAAATACTCAAACAAATATATTGTTTCAAGACGAAAAGTCGGAAAACAAAGATAAAACAAAAGCCGCCCTTCTGGGGCGGTTTTTGTTTTCTTTAGTTAGGCCTCAGTATTTGGTTTTGGGGGAACATCTACAAGTTCGAAGCGGATACCGCCGACAAGTTTAGAGAATAAATTATAAAGCGCAGCGCATATTGCCGTAATAACACCTCCCATAACGCCATACATGAAGGGAAGGAGGAGTATAAACAGTATACCCAGACCTAGCGGCGCCTCCTGTCCACCACTAGCAAATTTGCCTATAAAAATCACAGGTACAGCCATAAAGAGGCTAAATAGGACACCTATTGCGAAGTACCCGACTGCTACGATTTTTGCAGATGACCATACGTCAATTTTCTTTAATTCCTTCATTTTTTGTTTAAAAAGCGAATAAGTGAGTTAATTATACAAGCAAAGAGGGGTGTCCAAAGGGGAAAAGTTTGACACTTTTATATATTTTGATAGTATACTTCTCAAGCCTTAATGGGCTATTTTATTTGTCCTAACCAGAATTTAATTACATGACACGGTCTCTCCGAAAGGGTCCATATGTAGATGAAAATCTACTCAAGAAAATAGAAGGAAAAAAACCAGGTGATACACCTGTTATTCGCACATGGGCGCGAGCAAGCCAGATCTCTCCTGAAATGGTTGGATTTACTTTTGGAGTTCACAATGGAAAAACTCACGTTGAGGTTTTTGTGACAGAGGATATGGTAGGGCACCGACTTGGAGAATTTTCTCTTACTCGAAAATTCATTAGACACGGAGGAAAAATGCAGAAGGAGCAAGATGCCGCTAAGAAAGAAGCAGAAATTGCAGCAGCAAAAGCAGCAAAGACCGCTCCTGCTAAAAAATAATAGTTATATATGAAAGCAGTTCTAAAAACATACAGACAGTCACCACGAAAAGTACGCATTGTTGCAGACCTTATTCGAGGTAAAAAAGTTTTCGATGCACGAAACGCGCTTTCATTTACACCAAAGCGAGCGTCATCAGTTTTGATTAAACTTCTTGATTCAGCAGTTGCTAACGCGCTTCAGAAAGGAGAAGACAAAGATGCACTTTTTGTAAAAGCTGTTCAGGTTAACAAAGGTGTGACAATGAAACGAATCATGCCACGAGCTCGAGGTTCAGCTTCTCGAATCAACAAGAGAACTAGCCATGTTGAAATCGTTCTTGGTGTGAAAGAAGTAAAAGCTATTTCAGCGCCAAAAAAAGAAGCTAAAGCAGTAAAACCAAAAAAAGCTACAGTAAAAAAAGTTACAAAAACTAAAAAAGACGCTGAGGAAGCGAAGTAATAATTAACATGTCACACACAGTACACCCATATTCACATAGACTTGGAATCATTCGGGACTGGAAAAGCCGATGGTTTGCAAAGGATGCTAAGTATAGAAGCTACCTAAAAGCAGATGTGCTTCTTCGTGAGTATCTTGCAAAAAGACTAAAAGGTCTATTTGTAAGTGGTGTAGAAATTGAGAGAGGGGAAAAGACTATGCGTATCGTTATTGCTTCTTCAAGACCAGGAATGATTATTGGACGAAGTGGAGAAGGGTCAGTAAAACTACGAAATGATATTCTCTCTTTCATGCGACGAAATAAAATTCTTCATACTGA
Source organism: uncultured Candidatus Saccharibacteria bacterium (assembly GCA_964446625.1). Classification (GTDB taxonomy): domain Bacteria; phylum Patescibacteriota; class Minisyncoccia; order Phycocordibacterales; family CAIRYW01; genus JAUPVJ01. The sequence continues at coordinate 38,337 of CAYUPH010000001.1, read as the reverse complement.
AAATATCAAAGTTGATATTGAAGAGATCAGAACTCCAGAAGCAAATGCTGCAATTGTAGCTCAAATGGTTGCAGAAGGACTTGAAAAGCGAGTGCCTTTCAGACGAGTAATGAAGCAGACAGTTGAGAAAGTAATGGCAAGCCGAGAAGTAGAAGGAGTAAAAATTTATATAGGAGGCCGAATTGGAGGAGCTGATATGGCCCGATCTGAAACTCTAAAGAAGGGACAGATTCCACTTCAGACACTCCGAGCGGATATTGATTACGCCACAGAAAGAGCAACAATTCCTCAGGGAGACCTTGGAATCAAAGTGTGGATTTATAAAGGAGAAGTTTTTAATAAATAAATTTTACCACCATGTTATTTCCTAAAAAAGTAAAATTTAGAAAGTGGCAATCTGACAGGCAAAATCCTGAGAGGATTGCTAACCGTAGAGCAACAAGAGGAGCTGAACTATCTTTTGGTTCACACGGCCTAAGAGCAACAACAAGTTGCCGAGTAAAATCAAACCAGATTGAAGCTGCACGAAAAGTAATTGCTCGATCAGTTTCGAAAACAGGAAAACTTTGGATTCGTGTTTTTCCAGACCGACCTTACACTCAAAAGGGTGCAGAAACTCCGATGGGTAAAGGAAAAGGGGATCCTCAGGGATACTGTATAGAAGTTGAGCCAGGACGAGTACTTTTTGAAGTTGACGGTGTTGCAGACACTGTTGCTAGAGAAGCGCTTCGAAAGGCTGGAGCGAAGCTTCCTCTTAAAACAAAGGTAATTGCGAGGTAATACGATGAAAACATTTAAAGATACAAAAACAGAAGAACTTCACAAGACTCTTTCAGAAAAAAGAGAAGCTCTTAGAGGATTCAAATTCGGAAACTTTGGTGGAAAGACAAAGAATGTAAAAGAAGGTCAGGGTCTTCGAAAGGAAATTGCGCAGATTCTTACAGAACTTAACGCTCGAAAAGCATAAACATATGGAAAAGAAAACACAAACAGCAAAAAGACAACTTACTGGAACAGTCGTTTCAGACAAAATGAAAGACACATGTGTTGTGCTTGTTGAGAGATTTGTTAAAGTGCCAAAATACGAAAAGTATGTAAAGCGAAACAAAAAGTTCAAAGCAGACGACAAGGGAAACACAAAGAAAATTGGAGAAAAAGTTATCATTGAAGAATGTGCACCGATTTCAAAGGATAAGCATTTCAAAATTGTAGGATAATAATTTAATTAAAAAGCCATGATACAGCCAAGAGCAATAGTTCAAATCGCAGATAACTCCGGAGCAAAAGTCGGACGAATTTTCAAAGTGCTTGGTTCAACAAGGCGACGATATGCTGAGATTGGAGACATTGTTGTCCTTTCAGTACAGAAAGCAGAACCAAGAAAGAACGTAAAGAAAAAAGATGTTCTTCAAGGAGTGGTTGTGCGACAGAAAAAAGCATTTAGAAGAAAAGACGGATCTTACATTCGATTCGATGAGAATGCTGTTGTAATCCTTGAGAAAGGAAAGCAAGAGCCACTTGCAGGACGAATTTTCGGTCCGATTCCACGAGAAGTTGTCGAACTTGGTTATCAGAAAATTGGTTCACTTGCACCAGAAGTAGTGTAAAAATATGGCAAAGATAAAAAAAGGCGACAATGTAATAGTGATTTCAGGAAAGGATAAGGGTAAAACAGGCAAAGTTTCTGCGGTTGTTCCAGCTAAGTCTCTTGTGGTTCTTGCTGGAGTAAACCTTGTAAAGAAGCACTCAAGGTCACGAAAAGGAGGACAAAAGGGACAAATTATCGAGAAACCTATGCCAATCCACATTTCAAATGTTATGGCTGTTGAAGGTAGTAAGAGAGCTCGAATAGGGTACAAAACAGTAGGAGATAAAAAGGTTCGAATCTCTAGACAATCAGGAAAAGAAATATAATTTTATGATTACACTTCTAGAAAAACAAAAAAAAGCTGGAGCTGCGTTAAAAGATACTTTTGGATACAAAAATCCAATGCAGTTTCCTAAGCTTCAAAAAATTATCATCGCAACAGGAACAGGAAAAATTTCTGATAAAAAGCGAAAAGAGTTTATTGGAGAGAGAATTGGACGAATTGCAGGACAGAAGCCTTCAGTTGCTGCTGCAAAGAAGTCTATTGCGAGCTTTAAGGTGCGTGAGGGAGACTCAGTTGGGTACAGGGTAACACTTCGAGGAGAGAAAATGATAAACTTCCTCGAAAAGCTTATTCACGTAGCACTTCCTCGAACAAAAGACTTTAGAGGTCTAAAAGCTACCGCAATTGATGATATGGGAAATATGACAATCGGTATCAAAGAGCACAGCATCTTTCCAGAAACAGCGGACGAAGATATCAAAGATGTATTCGGTCTTGCAATCACAGTAGTAACATCAGCAAAGGATAAAAAAGAAACAAAGGCATTCCTCGAGTATCTAGGATTCCCATTTGCAAAATAATTAAAAAAACCCGCTTCCGGCGGGTTTTTTTAATGCGAAAGCCGCGCCAAAGGCGCGGCTTATTCTTACTCGGCTCCCGGAGGAGTTGGAACCTCTGGAATATTCCAGAGGGCTCCCTGAAAGCCGTTTTCGATTGCAGCACTACTGTGCTCGAGGGCCCCGGAGGACGCATCGAAAAAGAGCACGAGGGTATGCTCAAGGCCAGTAAACACTGCCGGCATTATAATCCGTAGGATGATGAGAAAAATCCCAAATCCTACCGCGCTTCGTATTCTCATGTTTTTAGTCATGAGAAGGGTTATAATGCGGCCTTGTCGACAAAGACCGGACAAGCGTGTAATGAGCTTGTGCACCCCTCTTTTCTAGGGGCAAAAAGGGGTAAGTGAGAGTTGGGCACCGAGTGAGAAGGGTGCACTTCAGACTGTCTAAATACTAAGTATTTTTAAAGCACTGTCAAGAGAGGACAAAAAGACACAAAAAGTAGTGTTTTTTATTTGACTTTCCTTTCATTTCTTGTTAGCATAGCCTCCAAGCTCATTTCGAGCATTTTTTGTTGATAATTCGACTCAAATAAACACAATATGGCAAAAGCATCAGTAATAGCGCGAGCAGAAAAGAAACCTAAGTTCAGCACACGAACAGTGCGACGATGTTTTAGGTGTGGACGAAAAAACGGCTATATGCGAGATTTTGATATGTGTCGAATTTGTTTTCGAGAACACGCTAACGAAGGAAAAATTCCTGGAATTAAAAAATCATCATGGTAAACGATAGAATTTCTAACCTTATAGTAAAAATTAAGAACGCGAGCGCAGCTCGAAAGGAGACTTTTACATTTCCATATTCAAATTATGTAGGAGATATTCTTGAATGCCTCAAAAGAGGAGGTTTCATTTCTGATTACAGTAAGAAAGGGAAGAAGCTCATTAAGTCAGCAGAAGTAACTCTTGCTTACGCCGAAGACGGATCTCCAAAGGTAATTGGTACAGAACGAATTTCAAAACTTTCAAAAAGAATTTATAAAGGTTCGACAGAACTTCGCCCAGTTCGAAACGGTTTCGGTATGCTAGTTATGAGTACCTCAAAAGGAGTTCTTTCAGATATTGAAGCTCGAAAAGAAAAAGTCGGAGGAGAAGCACTATTTAAAATTTGGTAAATTTATGTCACGACTTGGAAAAAAACCAATTGAAGTTGCTGGAGGTGTCACTGTTGAGTTAAACGGAAGTACTCTTTCTGTAACAGGACCAAAAGGAAATCTTAAACGAGAAATTCCTTCAGAAGTTCTTGTTTCAGTAAATGGTTCTGAAGTAACAGTGTCACTCAAAAATCCAGAATCTGTTGATCCGATCTGGGGAACAATCTCATCACATGTAATGAACATGATTGAAGGGGTATCAAAAGGTTTCGAAAAGAAACTCCAGATCGAAGGAATTGGATACAAAGGAGAAGTAAAGGGTAAAGAGGTTGTTATGAGTCTTGGTTTTTCACACCCAGTAAACATTACTATCCCTGAAGGACTTGCTGTGACAATAGAAAAAAGCACAATTACTGTTTCTGGAATCGATAAAGAAGCAGTAGGGGCATTTGCAGCGAAAGTTCGAGACTACAAGAAACCAGAACCATACAAAGGAAAAGGTATTCGATATGTCGGAGAACATGTGACAATAAAACAAGGTAAGAAATCAGTATAAAGTCTATGGCAAAAACTAGCGAAAAAACACAAAAGAGAGTAGTAAGACGACGACGAATCAGGTCTCGAGTAAAAGGAACTGCAGAAGCTCCTCGACTTGCGGTATTTAAATCAAACCGATACATCTATGCTCAACTTATTGATGATGGGGCAAGTAAAACTCTTCTCTCAGTTGGAGGTCCAAAGAAGGGTGAAAAGAAAACTCTTGGCGCAGCAGAAGTAGGGAAACTAATTGCAGAAGGTGGAAAAGCAAAAGGACTCAAAAAAGTTGTTTTTGACCGAGGAGGATTTATTTATACAGGACAAGTTAAAGCTCTTGCAGACGCGGCGCGTGAGGCAGGACTAGAATTTTAATATATATGGCAAACGAAGATACAACAAAAATTCAAACAGAAGGTGTGGTAGCTACAACTGAGGAAACAACTGAGGAGTCTTCAGTTCGAGGACGATCACGAAATGTTCGAGGTGGTAAACCTTCAGACAGACGACCAAAGAAAGAACCAAGAGTAAAACCAGAATTTGATCAGCGAATTGTTGATATAAGACGAGTGACTCGAGTATCTTCAGGAGGACGACGATTTAGTTTCTCTGTTGCAATGGTTGTTGGAAATCACAAAGGATCAGTAGGTGTTGCAACTGGAAAAGCGGGAGACACTGCTCTTGCAATTGAAAAAGCGTACAAGGCAGCAAAGAAAAACGCGGTTCTAATTCCTCTCACAAAAACAATGTCTATTGCTCACGAAGTTTTTGCAAAAGAGAAAAGTGCGAGAGTTCACATTATGCCGGCAAAAGGAAAAGGACTTGTAGCAGGATCTGCAGCCCGAGATGTGATTGAGCTTGCTGGAATCAAAGATGTAAACGCAAAGCTTAGAGCTCCAACAAAAAACAAACTAAACATTGCAAGAGCAACAATCAAAGCTCTTGGTAGTCTAAAAGCTAAGAAATAAGCCATGCAGAAACATAACCTAAAACGAAAAACCGAAAACAAAAAGTCTCAGTCTGTTGGCCGAGGAGGAAAGAGAGGAAAAACAGCAGGACGAGGAACAAAAGGACAGAAAGCGAGAGCTGGACGAAAACTTAGACCTGAAATGCGAGACATCATCAAAAAACTTCCAAAACTTAGAGGATACGCTTTTAATCGAATTGGAGAAAAAGCAGTAACACTAAACATTTCTAAAATCGGAGAAACATTTGAAAATGGAAACGAAGTTTCTCTTAAGACTCTTATTGAAAAAGGTCTTATCAAAAAAGGACAAGACGCGAAGATAGTGTCATCTGGAAAAGATACATCATTTTCAAAAAAGCTTACCTTCACTGGAGTTAAACTTTCAGAATCTGCAAAGAAAGCGGTAGTTGCTTCAGGAGGAGAAGTAAAATAATATAGTTACTATGACAACATTTATAGAGAAAGCAAAATTGGTTCTTCAGGACCCGGCTTTGAGACGCAGGATAATTTTTACTTTGCTTGCGCTCGCTTTCTTTAGACTTCTTTCTGCTATTCCTATTCCTGGCGCGGACAGCGCAGCTCTTGCAAGATTTTTTGCAAGCAATCAAGTGTTTGGGCTTATCAACCTGTTTTCTGGAGGAGGACTTTCAACTCTATCAATTGTGATGCTTGGAGTGGGTCCTTACATCAACGCGTCAATCATTATGCAGCTTCTTTCTATGGTTTTTGATAATCTAAAAAAGATGTATCAAGAAGAAGGGGAGATTGGACGAAGAAAGTTCTCTCAATACACTCGTTTTCTTTCTGTACCACTTGCTGCGCTTCAGGCGTGGGGATTTATTGTTCTCCTAGAGAAACAGGGGGCACTTTCAACACTTTCTTCTTTTGATCTTGTGGTGAGTGTTATTGTTGCAACTGCAGGTTCAGTTCTCCTTATGTGGATTGGAGAACTTATTAGCGAATTTGGTATCGGAAACGGAACATCACTTATTATCTTTGCTGGTATCGTAGCAGCAATTCCAACTGGAATCGCTCAGTCTATCTACTCATATGATCCATCAAAAATTCCTTTCTACGCCGCGTTCGTGGTTATTGCACTTGTGGTGATCCTTGGAGTTGTTTTCATTACAGAAGCAGAAAGACCAGTTCCAGTAACATATGCAAAGAGGGTTCGAGGAAACCGAGTGTTTGGAGGAATTTCAACTTACATTCCACTTCGACTAAACCAAGCAGGAGTGATTCCAATCATTTTCGCTCTTTCGCTTCTTTTGTTTCCTCAAATGATCCTACAATTTCTTTCAACAGGCGCGTCTTTTCCAGCTCTTAAAGGAATTGCAGATACACTCCTTACTCTTCTTGCTAACCCTTGGGTGTATGCAGCTCTCTACTTCCTTCTCGTTTTTATCTTTACTTATTTCTACACAGCTGTTACTTTCGATCCAAAAAATATTGCCGATAATCTTCAAAAAAATGGTGCGTTCGTACCAGGAGTAAGACCAGGAATGGCAACAGCAGAATATATTGGAAAAATTATTACACGAATTACAATGGTAGGCGCAGTCTTTTTAGGACTCATTGCAGTACTTCCTCAAATCATGCGAGGTGTCTCTGGAGTAAGCTCACTTGCAATTGGTGGTACAGCTCTCCTTATCGTCGTTTCAGTAGTTATCGATCTAGTTAAAAAGATAGACGCGCAAATCTCAATGCGAGAATACTAAAATGAAGGAGAGGCTCTTTATTTTCCTCGGACGTAGCGGATGTGGAAAAGGAACGCAAACCTCGCTTCTTATGGAGCATCTTCGAAAAGAAAACGCTGAAGCGGGAATTACATATGTTTCGACTGGAGAAGAGTTTCGTAAACTAATCTCTTCACCAACATACACAGGGGAGAGGGTAAAAGAAATTGTTGAGCGAGGAGACTTCGTTCCTTCTTTTCTTGCATCAATGATGTGGTCTACTGTCATAGCTCGTGACTATACAAAAGGTAGTTATATGATAATCGACGGCTCACCTCGTACTCTCGCGGAAAAAGAAATTTTAGATACTATCCACCATTTTTACGGAGAGAACTGTATTTTTGATTTTGAGAAAGTTCACGTCGTTTACCTCTCTGTTTCAACAGAATGGGCAACAGACAAACTTTTAAAAAGAGCAGCAAAAGAGGGAAGAAGTGATGATTCACAGGATGCAATTGCGAAACGAATGTTCTGGTACGAAAATTTTGTAGCAAAAGTAATAGAAGCGTACAAAACAGACCGGAGAGTAAGTTTTCATGAAGTAAACGGAGAGCAGACTATCGAAGAAGTACACAGAGAACTTCTCTCAAAAGTTTTCGAAAACTAACATGGCAACTTTAACTGAAATAAAACATTTAAAGTCTCTAAAAAAGAGCGGACAGATTTTGGTTTCTGTCTTGAGTAAACTAAAAAGTCTTGCAAAGCCAGGGGTTTCAACTTTGACACTAGAAGAGGTTGCAAGGGATATAATTCAAAAAGCAGGAGCAAAGCCTGCGTTTTTGGGTTACACTCCAAGTGGGGCTAGACGAGCGTTTCCTGCTGCAACATGCATTTCTATAAATAACGAAGTAGTTCATGGGATTCCAAACGAGAAGCCCCGAGTTTTAAAAGAAGGAGATATTGTGTCTCTCGACACAGGGGTTTGTTTTGAGGGTATTTACACTGACTCTGCGATTACAGTACCGGTAGGAAAGGTTGATGACGCTGCTAAACTCCTCTTAAAGGCTACAAAAGAGGCTTTAATGGCTGGTATTAAGGCTGCAAAGCTCGGAAAACGAACAGGAGACATTGGCGCTGCTGTGGAGAAGGTGGCTCTGAAGTACGGTTTTCCTGTTGCGGATGATCTAGGAGGACACGGACTCGGCTTTTCTCCGCATGATGATCCGTTTGTTCCAAACTTTGATATGAGAGGACAAGGAAAGGTTCTCACGGAAGGAATGCTTATTGCAATTGAGCCAATGCTAAATGAAGGAACTTCAAAAGTTCGAATGCTTGGTGATGGATATACTTTCGTTACTGCTGACGGAAAGCGAAGTGCTCACTTTGAGCATACTGTGCTCATTACAAAGAAGGGTCCTGTCATAATGACAAAGTAATTTTCCACTTTTTTGCACTAAACTCGAAAATTGTGTGCTAAAATTATTTTATGGCACAGAGACTTATGTCTTTATTTTTGATATTTATTTTTCTTCTCACTACAGTTATTAGTGCAAGATCTTTTTTTTCTTTTAAAGCAGAGAGAAAAGCATTTTCCTCTGACAATTCTCATTCATTTATGAAGGATTCTAAAATCAATGAATTACCAAAAGGAGCCCTTACTTTTTTCTCACCACTTTTCTCTTTAGGAGTGGAGAGGACAATAGAAGTAGGTGGGCTCTTTGGAGACGCACTCAGTATTGGATTCCACAGTATTTTAACAACAGGGAAAGGAGTTACTGCTTTTGTAGATCAAACTGTAAGCAGTGCTGATTTACTCGGTGAGTCACTCGGTCAAGTTGTTGCCTCAGTTTATATGAGTAGAAAAAACAATCTTCCAGAATATGAGTACGCTGTAAATCCAAAAAAAGAAAATGAAGAAAGCGATGAAAATTTTGGCTACAGAGTTGGTTCTCAGATTTTAGGACAAATCAAAAGTGCTAAAGATGCTTTCCTTCAAAAGATTGCAAACACCTTTGAACCTTTAGAGCGATAAAAATGCTTAACGAAAAAAACCTTCAAAAAGAATTTGGTTCTCCTTCGGAAGAGATAGAGTACCTTAGAGAGCGAGTGAAACAAAGCGAAGAAAAAGCACGCAGAAATTTTTCTGAGGTAAACACAGATAGTATTATTCGGGATGAAATTCGCAGTTATGCAGCACTTCCAGAGGACATTATTCCAAAGGGGCAGCGGGTAATGGAAAATCATGCAAAGGAAATTGTCCTCGAGCTTACCCCCGAAACACATGATAAAAAAATTGAAGAACTTTTTGGGGTTCTGGAAGAAAAGGGTATTAAAAACGCTCTAACAATTTTGGCGCATTTCAAAAACCCCCACCTCGAAGATGATTTTCATCGCTTTCTGGTCCAGTATGTCAAAAGCGGGTATGGCTCTTCTTCAGAAAGTATTCCTGTCTCTGATAAAAAAGCATTGAGGCATACTCTTTTTGAAGTATCGTTTCCATTAAAAAAACCTGACGAAAAGGAAAAACCACTTAAAGAAGTTTTGACTATGATGGAGCAGTTTTATATGGGACTAATTGGTGCTACTGGAGAAAAAGAGGATAGAAATTATTTTTCCATAGAGGTCGCAAACCCTGAGGGTGACAAGGAAACAGCTTTTTATGTGTCCGTTCCTGATACAAAAAAAGATTTATTTGAAAAACAGATAATCTCTGTTTTTCCTGATGTAAAGATTTTCGAAAGAAAAGACGACTACAACATATTTAACTACGGAGGTGAGTTCGTATGCGGTTTCGCGACTCTCCACGAAAATTCTATCTTTCCCATTAAAACCTATGATGCCTTTGACTACGATCCGCTGAACATTATTTTAAATGCATTCTCAAAGCTTGAGAAAGACACTGAAGGTGCCGCCCTTCAGATTGTTCTTGAACCTGAAAAGGGAGACTTTCTATGGAGTTATAAGGACGCTTTAAAGAAACTTGAAGCCGGCATTAAACCGAAGGAGGCTCTCGATATGAGACACAGTTTTGCAGGTTATTTTGGGAAAACAGTAAAAGATATTTTTCTCGGAGCTGCAAAAGAGATGATTATGCCCGGAGGGACTTCGTCTTCTGAGAAAAAACCAGAAAATAATGGTGCGCTTATTGAAGAAGTAAAACAGAAAATCGCAACTCCTCTTTGTCACGCAGCAATCCGTATTGTTGCTTCAGCAAAAACCTATGAACGAGCCCATGATATTTTTGAAAGCATTAAAGTTTCTTTTTCTCAGTTTGAAAAAACAACTGGAAATAAATTCAAGTGGCACAAAGTCGAAGGGGAAAGCAAGTTTCATTTTGCTCGTGCATTTTCATACAGAGCACCAGTAAAATCTGAAAGCATTCCTCTCTCGATTCGTGAGATCACGACAATTGTTCACTTTCCAGACAATATTGAGTCCTCTCCTCATCTGCGTGTTGCTACTTCAGCGTCTGCACCGGCGCCTGTTGGTCTTCCTGAAAGCGGTGTTACGCTCGGAATCAATGCAGATAGAAATACGACAACAGTTGTTCGTATGCTTCCAGAAGATAGACTCCGTCATATGTATGTGATTGGACAAACAGGAACAGGAAAGACAACACTCCTTAAAAACATGATTATTCAAGATATAAAAGCAGGGGACGGGGTGTGTTTTATCGATCCGCACGGAAGTGACATAAATGACATACTCGCAGCTATTCCAAAAGAGAGAATAAATGATGTTATTTATTTTGATCCAGGACATTCAGCAAGACCAATGGGTCTCAATATGCTTGAGTATGATCCGGCGTTTCCTGAACAAAAGACTTTTGTGGTGAACGAACTTCTTTCTATTTTCAATAAGCTTTTTGACATGAAAGTTGCAGGAGGACCAATGTTTGAGCAGTATTTCCGTAACTCGGTTCAACTTGTTATGGATTCTCCAGAGTCAGGAAACACTCTTCTTGAGGTAATGCGCGTTCTTTCGTCAAAAGAATTTCGTAACGAAAAACTTTCTACATGTAAAAACCCTCTTGTTGTACAGTTTTGGAGAGAGATTGCCGAAAAAGCAGGAGGGGAGTCTTCGCTTCAGAACATGGTGCCGTACATTACAAACAAGTTTGATGTCTTTCTTTCAAATGATGTCATGCGAACTATCGTGCTCCAAGAAGAATCTGCCTTTAACCTCCGGGAAATCATGGATACCAAAAAGATTTTTCTTGTAAATCTTTCGAAAGGTCGCCTCGGCGAAATAAATGCTAATCTGCTCGGACTTATTCTTGTAGGCAAAATCCTGATGGCAGCTCTCTCAAGAGTGGATTCATTCGGACAAAGTCTACCACCGTTTTATCTTTTTATGGACGAGTTTCAAAATATTACAACAAGCTCTATTTCAGATATTCTCTCGGAAGCGCGAAAATACGGTCTTTCACTTACGGTTGCGCACCAATTTATTGCTCAACTAGATGAGAAAATAAAAGACGCTGTGTTTGGAAACGTCGGATCGGTCGCCGCTTTTAGGGTGGGAGCGGAGGATAGTGAGTTTCTAAAGAAACAGTTTGAGCCAGTCTTTAGCGAAACAGACCTTATGAATCTCGACAATAGACAGTGTTTTATTCGTTTACTCTCACACGGAAAGCCACTACGTCCTTTTAGCATGCACACCCTTCCTCCAGAAAAAGGAATGCCCGAGATTGCACCAAAAATTAAAGAACTCTCTTATCTTCGTTACGGAAAAGACCGACTTCTTGTTGAAGATGAGATTATGTCGCGTTACAAAAAGCCAGCACCCGAGCCTCCTCGTTCTCTCGAGACACCTCTCTAAAAGGGTTGATTTTTAAGGTAAATATTGTATACTCGAGGTGCTAGTATTTAATAAAAAACCTAATTTTTATGGATAATCACCCAAAAAAAGAGAGGACTTTCGTCATCATTAAACCCGACGGTATCCAGAGGGGACTTGTTGGTGAAATCCTAAAAAGATTTGAGAGAGCAGGACTTAAGATTGTTGGTCTTAAGTTTGGTATTTTAGACAAAGATAAAATCTGGAAGCATTATGACAAAGATGATGCATGGTTTCTTAAAAAAGGAACAAACATCGTAAACGATCGAAATGCTTCAGGGCTACCTGTCGACAAGGAACCAATTGAGTACGGAAAAGATATTATTAGGGCGCTTGAGAAGTTTATGACTTCTTGCCCAGTTGTTTCTATTGTCCTTGAAGGAAACGAAGCGGTTGCTGTTGTAAAGAAAATCGTTGGTGAAACTGAACCAAAGACAAGTGATGTTGGAACAATCCGAGGGGACTTTACTTTGGACTCTTACAATATCTCTGCTGTTGATGACAGAGCGGTCCGAAACCTTATTCACTGTTCAGATGAAGTAGAAAATGCGAAGAAAGAAATCGCACTTTGGTTTGATGAAAAGGAGATTGTAAGCTATCGTCTCGTTTCAGAAGCAATCCTCTATGATGTAAATCTAGATGGAATTCTCGAATAAAGATTATTTTTCAAGGTCTTTTACAAAACACATTCGACCTCTGGTCGAATGTGTTTTGTTTTTGTCTGCGCACTTTTACTTTTATTTTTTTGCGGTACAATAATGTTAGGTTTTAGGGTGTATTGCCTTAATTTGGTATTGTCAGGGAGTTCTACTTTCTCTTTGCTTTGGCACTGAGTCGGGGACACCCACCTAATGTTTAGTTAGGAGCAATACTAGCCCGAAAACCTACCAAAGAGCTACTCTCACAAAGAGTAGTTTTTTGTTTAAGAAAATTACTTGTATAATAAATAGACAATGCTCACACAGCAAAAAAAAGTTATTTTTCCTCTTTTTCTTCTTTCGACTTTTCTCTTTGTTTGGAATTTTATTGCAATCAAGCTCTACCTTTATTGGACAACAGATTGGGTGGATGCGGTCAGTCACTTTGCAGGAGGTGCTATTGTTTCACTTGGTATTTTCCTTTTCATAGGCAAAACTCTAGGGCAGAGAAGAACATTCCTTCTCGTTCTTTTTACGCTTTTTGTTGGAGTGCTTTGGGAGTTTTTTGAGCTAGGTACAGCAATGGTTCACTTTAGTGATCCTGGCTACCTCGGAGACACACTTCTTGATTTAGTATTAGATAGTGCAGGAGCATTTATGGGAGCTCGTTACATACAAAAAACATGAGTGAAATAAAAACAAAAAAATTAAAAGTCACTTTTTGCGGAGGAGTTTCCACAGTAACAGGTGCAAACTTTCTTGTTGAAAACTTTGAGGAAGACCCGGGGAGAAAAGTAAAACTCCTTATTGACTGTGGTATGGAGCAGGGAACTCGCACAGCAGAGGACTATAACAGAAAGCCTTTTATCTTTGATCCCGCGAGTATAAACTATCTTCTTGTTACTCATGCACATATTGACCATGTAGGACTTATTCCAAAGCTAGTGCGCGATGGTTTTAGAGGAAAAATATTTTCAACTCCCGAGACAAGGCGCCTTGCTCCAATTATGCTTGAAGATTCAATGCGTCTGATGATGCGAGATGAGGCAGAGAGGGGAATTCCACATCTTTTTGAAATGGTGGATATCGAGGTTATGAAAACTCTTTGGCAAGATGTTCAGTATGGAGAATCTTTTGAACTTCATGGAGGTTTTAAAATCTTTGTAAAAGATGCAGGGCACATTTTGGGTTCTGCTATGTACGAAATCATGTACAACGGCAAGAAGATTGTTTTTACAGGAGATCTAGGAAACAGCCCAACACCACTTCTGCGAGATACTGAGCCAATTACAGGTGCTACATACCTGGTGCTTGAAAGTGTGTATGGAGACAGGAATCATGAAGACAATGATGAAAGACGATTTAAGTTAAAAAGAATTGTAGGGGATGCTATAAAAAGAGGAGGAGCTCTGCTTATACCTGCTTTTTCTTTAGAAAAGACACAGGTGATTTTGTATGAACTAAATGAGCTTATTGAAAAAGGAGAAATACCAAGAGTCCCTGTTTTTCTTGATTCACCTCTTTCAATAAAAGTGACTGAAATCTATCGCGACTCGTCGGCAAACTTTAACAAGAAAGCAGGGGACGAAATGAAAATAGAAGACATATTTGATTTTCCAGGGCTACGCCTTACTGAGTCTTCTGATGATTCAAAAGAAATTATAAACATTCCAAATCCAAAGATTATTATTGCCGGATCCGGCATGTCCAACGGTGGACGAATTCTCCACCATGAAGCGAACTACCTTGGAGACAAAAAAAGCACACTCCTTCTTATTGGATACCAGTCGCTCGGGACCCTTGGAAGAAGAATCGAAGATGGAGAAAAGCATATCCGAATTTATGGCGCAGATATTCATGTGAAAGCATTTCTTGAGAAAATTGATGGATACTCGTCACACAAGGACTCTGACCACTTGGTAGAATTTATTGCAACTTCAAAAGACACTCTCAAGAAAGTTTTTCCAGTCATGGGAGAACCAAAGTCCGCACTCTTTCTCTGTCAAAAGGTAAAGGACAACCTTGGTCTTGATGCTTACCACCCAGAGTCAGGGGAGAGTATAGAACTAGAGTTTTAAAAACAAAAGGCCCCGCGTAGCGGGGCCTTTTGTTTTTATATTTATCTTACTTTAGCAAGAACTCGTCCAAATGTTTCAGGATGCTTTTCTGCAATCTCTGAGAGAACCTTTCGGTTTAGCTCAATGTTTGCTTTCTTTAGAGCTCCAATAAATTTGCTGTATGAGAAGTCGTTTGCCTTTAGAACAGATGAAATTCTCACATTCCAAAGCTGTCTCTTATCATTTTTCTTGTCTCGTCGGTGAGCAAAGGCGTATGAGTAAGCATGAGAAAGGGCTTCGTAAGCTTGTCTTTCTTTTGTGCTTCTTCCAAATCGGAAGCCTTTTACTTGTTTTAAAATATTTCGCCTTGTTTTGAGGGCGTTTACTCCTTTTTTTACTCGAGTCATGGTCTTTTACTTAGCTGAGGCAGTCGTAATAAATCTCCTGCGATCTCGTTGGCTGATAACAAAATTAGCTTGTCGTCCTTTTGACAGCTTTACTGAACTTGATTCCTTGGCATTAAAATGGTTTTGACCTGGCTTTCGAGCCTTTAGTTTTCCATTTTTCGTGATCTTTAGCCGTTTTGTATATGATTTATTGGTTTTCATTGCTTTCTTTCTTATTTCTTTCGTTTGAGGAGACAAATGTGAGAAAATGAGCGCTTTTCCGCCTTTTTCTAGGGACCAGAGTCTCTCTTTAAAACATGGCTTATATTATCAGAAGACCTGTATTTTGTCTACTTTTTGGCTATTTCTGCCTTTCGATTGTGCACGAGATGCCTTTTGGGCTCTTTTTTGCAGGTTCCGTCACTTTGTACGCTGCCGAGATAAACTTTAGAAATCTCTCAAGTCGCTCTCCAAGGAAGTTCTGGTCAAGGTATTTTGATCTTCCAGGAAGGAAAAGGTCAATTTTTATCTTGTGTCCTTCCGAGAGCCACTCACTCGCTTTTTTTGCTTTTAGTTCTAGGTCGTGGTCACCTGTTCCAATTTTGATTTGGACAGACTTTACCTCCACAGTATGAGCTTTTGATTTTGCAATCTTTTGCTTTTTGTTTTCTTCGTATTGGTATTTTCCGAAGTCTGTAATTTTTGCAACAGGAGGGTTTGCGTTAGGCGAAATTTCAATAAGATCGAGAGATAGTTCCTCTGCTTTAGAAAGGGCCTCTTCGAGTGAGAGAACGCCAAAGTTTTCCCCTTCGGGACCAATAACGCGAAGTTCGCGGGCTCGTATACGATGATTGATTCTAGTTTCTTCTTTTGCCAAGTTGTTTACTTTTGTGTAGTAAATATAACATAAATACAAAAAAGAGAAAGGGAGCACAAAAAAAGCAAGGTGACAGGGTCACACTTGCCAGAGAAAAGAGGGGTCGGTGTGGAAGAGGGGAGGAGGAACGAGGAAGAATTCAAAAACTACATCTCCTTCATCGGTCACTGTGATGAGGAGAATGATTTCCGAGCCGTCGTCTCGTTGTTGACGGAAGCTCCAGACTCCTCCGTCGTTCCGGATTTCTGTCTGCAACTGACAGTTGGACACATCCATTCCAATGTCAGTGCATAGCACAGCTTTTTCTGCACGTTCTGCTCCTGGGTTTGGAGAGAAAAGAAGATGTCCAATTGCTACCCCAAAGAGAAATGACAAAAAGAAGGGTAATTTCATAGAGAACCTTTCGCTATTTAGCCTACTCCTCGCTTTAAAATATGCAAATAGTAACTGTGCAAAACTCGCACAAAAAAGAGACCGGAAAACGCAAGCGTTTTCCGGTCTCCCGACAATTGTTACTCGGCACCCTGGAATTGGAACCCGGCCGCTGCCGCGTCCTTTTCCATGGCTTCGACGAATTTTTTCCACTCCTCGGTGTTCGCCTCCGCCTTTTTGAGGGCGGCAGCGGACTCCTGGAGTTGGGCGTGAAGCTGCTTCGCCTCCGCGGAAGCGGAGGCAGCCGAAGCTTCGGCAGCGCTGGTGCGCTGCTCCAACTCCTTGAGGTGCTCCACCAGGGGAGCAATGTTGGCTTGGACAGTGGAGGTGTTCCTGGTGAGCCTTCTCTCCAAGAAGGTTCCAGCAAAAACAAGGCTGGAAACCCCCAGCCCCCAAATAAGGGCCCATGCCCACCAGGGCAGCCCTTTTTTGTTGGGGATGTTCTCGTCGAGTATGCTCTTGCCCTCCCTTGCGGCGGCTGGTCGCGGAGGAGGGGGAGGCGGTTCCCACCCCGGGTTCTCCTGAACAGCAGGCTGTGCTGGAGGCGGTGGAATGCTGAGATGTGGTGATCCAGCCGGTTTTTCTCCGGCGGGTGGTGTTGACGATGCGGACGGGGCCGCAGTGTGGTCGCTCATGGTATTGGTAGGTATTGAGTTGCACGTCATCTATCACATCCCGAAGTGGGTGGTAAGAAGACGCTTTTTGGGGCCAAAAAGCGAAAGCTTTGCCACAAAAAGCGTCTTCTTACGGTGTTTGAGTAACTTTTTAAAGGTCTTTTTTACTGTGGCGTATTATATCACAGTTTAAGAAAAAATCAAGTACTTTCTCTTTGTTTTTATAGGCTTTTCCAGAGAGCGTCAAATATCATTCTCTCTGTTTCATAGAGGTTTTTGTCTTCAATAATTGTTCCATGTGGTTTCCCATCGCTTCCAACAGAAATCATTGCAACTTTTCCCGCGTAGATAAGTTTGTAGGTGGGAGAGAGGGCTTTTTTGGAAAGCCACTTTCTTTCGTCGTTTCCATAGACCGCTCCTTTGGGTCCGCTCGCAATTGTGCGTACAAAGATTTTTCTTTTTATTCTCTCAGAAGTAAACTCAGGAAAACATTTTTTGTTGTAAAGATACGGGCTAATACTCGAAGATGAGTACACAACATACTCTTTATTCTTTTGTTTTAAAAGGGTAGAAAGTACATCTTCAAGAATTGTTCGCACTCCTATAAAGTTTTCATAAAAAGTAACAACAGGTCCCTTGTTAGCAATTTTTATTTTCTCAGCTAAGCTCTGCACAGTGCGGTCAAAGTCCGTCTTCAGGTTTTTGTAGTGCGCCTCTTTTCCTGCAATTATATCGAGGAGTTTTTCGGGGTGCTCAGCAACAAAGTGTTGCTGTTTTGATGTATGGAAAAAAGACACAAGTCCGAGGGCCTGTAACTCTTTGAGCGCTTCATAGGTCACTCCGCGATTAAGGCCAGCTTTTTCTGCAATCTTTCTAACAGAAGAACTTCCAAGAGAAAGAAGGGCAATGTAGACAGAAGTTTGTCTTGCAGAAATGCCAAGCTCTTTTAGTTTTGAGTATATTTCGTCCATATTTTTATTGACACTAATCATACGCGCGAGGGGATTTTTGTCTAGAATAGACAAAAGTTGTCAATTTTTTTGTCATGGTTTTGATGGACGGAAGGTATAAAAGAAATATGATGAGGTGTAGTATGAGCTCGCAAATTTTTGACAGACTTTGTTCATTGACGTGGGCACTGGTAAGCGAAAACCACGTTGCCGACTTTGAACTTGATCGTGGAGTGGGCAGTAATTTCTCTTTTGAAATGGAACCATTTCAATATGGTGAAGACAATACTTTTCCACAATCTGCTTATGGACTCGATACAGTTCTCACTGCGGTTGCACAGTTTTTTGAGGCACAGCAAGCAGATGTTCCTTACATTATGGCGAAAGTCGCATGTAGGAACAGGATGAATGATGACCCATTTTTTTCTTTCCTCTTTTTCTCTCTTGAAAAGGGACAACCAAGAGTTGCAACTTTTCTTGAGGCGCCAATCAGAGTGAAAGGAAAGACTCCGTTCGCTGCAGATTTTCCCCCCGGCTTTGCGCTCGCAGTCTCACGTTCTCCGGCTGGAACCTAGGTTCCAGCTTTTTTATTTGCCTCTTTTTGATACTATGTACTCATGTCACTTATTCAAAACAAAAAAGCAAGACTGAATTATGAAATACTAGAGACACTCACAGGAGGAGTTGAGCTTTTTGGTTTTGAAGTAAAATCCGTGAAAGCAGGTACAGGATCTCTTGAGGGTGCGCATGTTGTTGTTCGAGGGGGTGAAGCGTTTTTAGTTGAAGCCGAGATTCCAGCGTTTCAGAAAGCAAATGCTCCCGAGAATTTTGATCCTCGTCGCCCTCGAAAACTTTTGTTTACAAAAAAAGAGATAGCTCTCCTTGGTGCGGAAACAGAAAAAAAAGGAATTTCAGGAATTCCACTAACCTTTTTTCTAAAGGGAAGGAAAATAAAAGTTGATATTGCTCTGGCACGCGGAAAGAAAAAGTTTGATAAACGAGAGACAATAAAAAAGAAAGATACAGAGAGGGAAATGCAGAGGGAGATGAAGAGGGGGTAGAGGAGAGAAGGGGATCGGTCAAGAACATTTTTGTCGTCAGCCACTCCAAAAATTTCTCGACCCTGGAACTTTGATATTTTTTGTGCTCAAAAAATATCAAAGTTCCTTTCGATTCCCACTAAACTCACTTATTCAAACAAAAACTCACCAATATTTTTGGTGAGTTTTTGTTTGATGTGGAGATGGGGGACTCGACCTTTACAAGGTCAGTACACCTTTTGGATAATTTGCTTCTTAAAATCGCAAATTATGCTCAAAAGGTTTTCGATTCCCCCACGCAAAGCGTCCCGCGCTTTGCTCATTTCCACCGAAAAATTCAAAAGCCCACCTAAAAAAGTGGGCTAAGAATTTTTGGTGGAGATGGGGGGAATCGAACCCCCGTGCAAGTAGGATTTTTGAGTGACTCTACGCAACATATTTTATCTTTAGTTCTTTCGAACTTTTAGGGAGTGATGCTAAAAGATAAGCAGAACACAACACTCCCGAGCTTTCTATAGTTTCGGATCTTTTGCGAAAGCAAGTAAAGACCTATTCTCTTGATATAACACCTTAGCTTTGAGAAGAGAAGACTCAAAGTAAGATGGCTTTAGGCTCCCGCGAGCTTACGCTCTAGCAGTTGCGAAAGCAAAGTCGCTAGCTCCAAAATATGGAGATGCAACTTTTCGTGCGTTAGCACTTATGTTTCCCAAAAGTTTTACGAGATTTTGAGAGACTCGATTGCGCACACAAAAAAGATCGTTACCTGTCTAGGCCGATCATCCCCATTTGTTTTCAACGAACACCTTAATTATAACACATTTTTATGCTTTTTCAACTATATGTATCTGGCGCTTTTCTCGCCATAGAGGGAAAAATCGGCTATAATTTGGAAAAAAATAAACAATATGCAAAAACAAGAAGACCAAAACACACCTCAAAAAAACCTCTTTGGAAACGGGTTTGAATTCGCTCGAAAAATTATTATTGCCGTTATTATTTTGAGCGCGCTTGTATTTATTTATCCTGTTTTAAGTAGTCAGAGTAGCAAGGTAGAAGAAGTACCGATCTCAGATATTGCGACTGCAATTCGAGCGGGTAAGGTAGAGAAAGTAGAGGTTCTAGGGAGCGCAGTAAATGTTGTACTAAAAGAAGGTAAAACAGTGAGTGCAAAAAAAGAGTCAGAAGCGAGTATTACAGAAACACTTGGAAGCCTCGGAGTATCAGCAGAAGAACTTGCGACAATTTCAATTGAAGTAAAAGAAGAATCTGGATTTGGATTTTGGTTCGGGACAGTTATTGGACCATTTCTGATTCCTCTTCTTTTTACAATTCTTCTTATTTGGTTTTTGTCGAGACAAGTAAAAGGGGCGGGCATGCAGGCAATGAGTTTTGGACAAACGAGGGCTCGTGTTTCTTCACCGGATGACGGAAAGCAAAAAGTTACTTTCAAAGATGTGGCTGGAGCAAAAGAGGCAAAGCAAGAACTAGAAGAAATTGTGGACTTTCTTAAAAATCCAAAAAAGTTTATTGACATTGGTGCAAAGATTCCAAAAGGAATTATTTTAACGGGTGCTCCGGGAACTGGAAAAACACTTTTGGCGCGCGCAGTTGCAGGGGAGGCAGGAGTACATTTCTTTTCAGTCTCTGGTGCTGAGTTCGTGGAAATGTTTGTTGGTGTTGGTGCAAGCCGAGTTCGCGATTTGTTCAAAATGGCAAAGGCCGCGGCGCCCGCGATTATTTTTATTGATGAGATTGATGCGGTAGGACGAGTGCGAGGAGGAGGAATGGGTGGAGGAAATGACGAAAGAGAGCAGACACTTAACCAAATCTTAGTTGAGATGGACGGGTTTGAGCCAAACGAAAAAGTGATTGTCATGGCAGCAACAAACAGACCAGACGTTTTGGATCCAGCACTTCTTCGCCCTGGACGATTCGATAGAAGAGTGACAATTGATTTGCCCGACCGAAAAGACAGAGAAGAAATTTTGAAAATCCATGCACTCGGAAAACCTTTTGCAGAAGATATAAACCTTCCTCTCATCGCAGAGAGAACCCCAGGATTTTCTGGAGCGGACCTTTACTCATTAATGAACGAAGGAGCAATTCTTGCAGCAAGAGAAAATAGAAGCACCGTTGCGCAGTTTGACCTTATTCGCTCAATTGAAAAAGTAATGCTCGGTCCTGAAAGGCGAAGTCATGTGCTTTCTAAAAAAGAAAAGAAACTCACTGCGTACCATGAAGCTGGGCACGCACTTGTTGCTTCTCTGTTGCCGTTTGCGGATCCGGTTCACAAGATTTCGATTATCTCTCGTGGACGAGCTGCTGGGTACACACTCAAACTTCCACTTGAGGACAGAAAAATGCAATCAAAAAAAGAGTTTCTCGACGATATTGCAATGACGCTCGGTGGGTATGTGACAGAGAAAATGGTTTTTGGTGACATTACGACAGGACCATCAAATGATCTTCAAGTTGCGACAGCACTCGCAAGAGATATGGTAACTCGCTATGGTATGTCAGATAAGATTGGTCCGGTAGCTCTAGAGAGCGCGCAGGGAAGAACTCTTTTTGGACAAGGAGTGAGCGACAAGGAGTATTCGGAGCGAATGAGTGCAGAAATCGACGCAGAGGTTGCGGGAATCATTGAAGCGTCACTTAAAAAAGCAGAAGAGATTTTGACAACTCACCGATCGCTTCTTGATATTGTTGCAAAGAGACTTGTTGAGGTTGAGGTGATTGAAAAAGATGAATACGAGCAGATCCTGGTTGCGCACGGTATCACTCTAAAGAAAAAAGAAACGATTGAAAAAGAGGAGATAGATATTGTAGGTTAAAAAAAAGCCGCGCCCTTCGGGCGCGGCTTTTTTTCTTTGTCCACCCTCTTGGACTCGAACCAAGGACCGGACGAGTATAAGTCGTCTGCTCTACCAGCTGAGCTAAGGGTGGATTTCCTTCATACTAACAAAAAACTGGATTAGAGCAAACTCCCTAGAAGCGAGGGAAAGTATCTAGAAGCTCGCCAGATTTGTAAAACTCCTCTGCTAAACCTCCAAAGCTATAAGAGGAAGCTCCAATCTTAATCTCAGCGCCTCCAATTGAAGGATTTTCTTTTGGAATTGATCGTGCAAAACCTATGTTGTAGAGGGTTGCAAGAACTCCTACTTTTTCATCTATCGGGAAACCTGCTTTTTTCCAAGAGGTGTCAATTTGTTTTAAATATAGCGCAGTATAGAGGTAAGAGTAGTAGCGGTTCTTGTAGTCTGTTAGTCTTGCATACCTTTCTTCGTCTGGATTTTCTGTTTTAAAGTCCAGCATATTTTCGTAGTTTTTTCCGAGGTAGTAGCTAGAATTTGGATTTTTTAGGTTTTCTTCTACTGCTTTTGCAGTGTCAGGTTTGATACCAGCAACTCCCCAAGAAAATTGAGACTGTGTACCAAGAATTTTTAGTGGTGCAAAGACTTGTTTGAAAGTTTCTCTCTCTGAGTAGAAGAGGCGAAGTTGTTCGACGACAACAACAGAAACAATCTTTCTAGAGGGTACTCCTGTTTCTTTTGAAACACGGTTTATGACAACTTCGTCTTTTTTTAGTGCTGCCCGCAGAGTGTCCCATTCTTCACCTTTGTTCCATTCTATTTCAGCGTCGGACTTCGGGGCAAGGAAGCCCTCACGTTGTTCATCAATAACTCCTTTTGTATTAGTAAATCCATACTTCACCGCAAAAAAGCCAGCAGTGAGGAAGAAGCCAACTGCAGCGAATATGTAAACTACTATGTGAAAAACTTTTTTATACATGTGGATATCTCTTTGGTTAAAAATCTAGAAGATTATATACTAATAATGTATTTTTACCAGTTAAAATATTATTATGAAAAAAATCTTATCTCTCGTTTGCGCCCTTGCTCTAGCGCTTGTTCTCACGGAGGGTGCGTCGGCGCTTACTCCTACACTAAAGTCTAATACACAGCTTGCACAGTTTGTGGGCGTAGGTGTGCCTACAACTCCTGCTGAGTGGACGAATCTTATTAGTGTGTACTCGTCTTTCAAGACTCAATTAGAAGCTGCTGCGGCGGCTGCAAACGCAGCTCCTAAGTCAAAAGTTCTTTCTCCAAATGGGGGAGAGGTGCTTAAGAATGGACAAAGCTACACAATCAAATGGGAAGCTGTAGCGGACAATGTAGATATTCGTCTTGCAGGACCCTCTGGAACAACAGATATTAAAACAGGAGTTCCAAACACTGGATCATACACATGGACAGTGAGCGCAAAAGATGGAGTTAATAAACCATACCAAATCGCGATTCGTGCCAACAAGAAAAACATAGGTTCATCTTATGATGTATCTGATTCTACTTTCCAAATTGTTTCAGGAGATACAACTGCTAGCAGTTCACCCGTTGTCACTTTTGTTTCTGCAAATACTAGTGTAACTACTGGTCAAGGAACAAACGATGACATTGGAACATTTCAAATTAAGTACAAAGTGAAAGCAGTGGGCTCTGATGTGTATGTATACAGGCTACCAACTATGCTTGATTATGTAGTCGATAGAAATGGAGTTTCTGTTGCAAGCACCACTTCTGTTTTAGAAGCAGATACAAATGCTATGCCAACTACAAAAGGAAATTACAGGATACCAAAAGGAGGGGAGATGGCTTTCACTCTTACTGTTACAGCAGCATTGCCTCAAGCAGGAAATGCAGGGCAGTACAGACTTACACTTCAAAAACTTTCTTGGGCACCTACCGAAACATCTAGTTATATTTCGCTTCCACTTGGTCCTGAATTCAAGACAAGCTACCAAGTACTTAACATGAGTACACCTAAAAAGGCGAATAGCCTTCAGGCGACTGTTCAGAGAGCGATTGAAAATCTTCTCTACATGTTTGGAAACTAGAACTTACTTCCAAAAAAACTCCGCCTAGTGCGGAGTTTTTTATTCTGTGTGGATTTGTGATCTTCTTTGAATTTCTTCCCTAAGAAGTTTGTTTTTCTCGTCTTCATTTTCTGCAACAATCTTTTTTGCTTCTTCACGCGCTGCCTCTACGAGTTTGATGTTTTTGATTGCTTCCATGCCTAGGTCGCTCACACCCCATTGCTTTCCTCCTGCTATTTCTCCTGAACCTCTCAGTTTTAAATCGAGCTCAGCGAGCTTAAATCCATCGCTAGTGTTTTCAAATGCTTTGAGCCTTTCGATTGTTTTTTCTGTTTTGGTATCTGCAAATACAAAACAATAAGGGGAGTAGTTTCCACGAAGCACTCGTCCACGAAGTTGGTGAAGCTGGGCTAGACCAAACCTCTCTGCTCCTTCTATGAGTATGATTGTTGCGTTCGGTACATTTACTCCTACCTCAACAACAGAAGTTGCAACAAGGATTCGGGTTTTTCCGCTCGCAAATTTTTGCATAACACTCTCTTTTTCTTTTGCTGAAAGATTACTGTGGAGAATATCTATTGTTTCTCCTTTAAATACTTTTGCTTTTAGTCTCGCAGCTTCTTCTTTGACAGACTTTGTGTTTAACGCTTTTTCTTTTAGAGGGTCAGGTTCGTTGATTCGAGGACAGATCACATATGCTTGTCTTCCTTCTTTAAACTTTGTCTTCATAAAATCATAGACGCTATCTCTTTTTTCAGGGATAACAATTTGAGTTGTGATAGGCTTTCGTCCTGGTGGCATTTCATCCAGAACAGAAATGTCTAAGTCTCCGTAGATTGTAAGGGCAAGTGTTCGAGGAATTGGAGTTGCAGACATAGAAAGGAGATGAGGGACAATCCCATCTTTTCGTGCGAGTTCTTTTCTTTGTTTTGTTCCAAAACGGTGCTGCTCGTCGATAATGACATAGGCAAGATTCTTAAACTTCACTTTTTTTTGAATGAGGGCATGTGTTCCGATAAGGATTGGAATTTCTCCTTTTTCTACCCACTTAAGAAGCTGAGATTTAGAGATTTCGGTAGAGCCTAAAGGGTCCACCTTCGATGGAAACTTTTTGCACTTGTCACCTGTGAGGAGTGCGATTGGGAGGTTAAGTCCTCGAAACAGTTCTACAAATGAATCAAAGTGTTGGCGAGCAAGGATTTCCGTTGGTGCCATAAGGGCAACTTGCAGGTTTCCAAACTCTCTGCCTTCGGGCGTGTTTTGGGTTACGGCGTAGGCTGTTGTTGCAGCAACTAAGGTTTTACCACTTCCTACGTCCCCGTGGAGGAGGCGAGCCATAGGTGAGTCAGAAGAAAAATCTGAAAGAATTTCTGCGATAGATTTTTCTTGGCACTTTGTTGGAGGAAAAGAGAAACGCTTTAGGAATTCTTTTATGTCTTTCTTTGTGTGTTCTAAGGTGAGAGCGTGAAGTTTTTTGTTTTCTTTTCGTTCTCTTTGTTTTTGAATTTGTAGGAAAAATATTTCTTCAAACGCAAAGCGTTTTCGGGCAGCATCGGCATCATTTTTTGTTTTTGGTGTGTGTATCCAAATGAGAGCACTGCGAAGTGTAGGTAAGCTATATTTTGAGCGTATGTCCTCAGGAATTGGATCTTCAAGCTTTTCGAGTACGCCACTACTAAAAATTTTTTGAACCGTATGGTAAATCCAATTGGATGTTACTCCTCTAGTTTCAGGATAGACAGGGTAGAGGGCAAGAGACTCACCTGAAGTGCCAAAGAGAGATTCTCCAACAACGTCTGGAATCTTAGAAATCGGTTCAATCCGAGGGTTTGCAAAAGAGAATTCGCCGGCGTGAAGCGCCGGCACACCCTCAAGTTTTACAAGAGAGTCCTCTTTGAGCATTTTTGCAAGGTACGGTTGATTAAACCAGATTGCTTTTACTTTGCCTGTATCGTCTTCTAAAACCGCACGAGAGATTGGCATTTTTCCGCGCCAGGTTTTTCCTGTTTCTAATTTTGATATTCTTCCAAATAGAACAGCTTCTTCTCCTTCACGAAGAAGAGAAATCTTTGTAGATTTGGCACTATCGCCATAGCGAAAAGGAAAATGGTACAGCAGGTCTTCAAGAGTCTGGATACCAAGTCTTTTTAAGGACGCGCTATGCTCCGTAGAAAGACGGGTAATATTCGACAGTGGACTAGAGGGAGTGAGATTCTTGTTTTTGGTATCGTCTGACATATAGCATTCCAAGAATAAGTAGAAGAAAAACAGTGAGGCTCATGACAGGGATTGTGACAAAACCAAATTCTGATACAAGAACTTTTTCACATGACACCCCTCCGCTTGCAGAGCAAGGAAGAACAGAAAAGTTAAACTGCTGAAGAAAAGAATGGTTGAGCGCTAAGACTGCGCCAATAGTAGATAGAGCAAGAGAGTACACAGCAATTCCAAAATCTTTCTTGTAGTAAGCGATTCCAAGAAGTATTACTTGTGGAAAAAGGAAAATTCTTTGAAGCCAGCAAAATTTGCAAGGAGGAAAGTGTACGATTTCAGAGTAGTAAAGGCTTCCGAGGGTTGCAATAAGAGAAAGCAGAAAAGAAGCAAGAAGAGATTTTTTTGCGAGGTCAGAAGAGACTACTTTCCCTTTTTGAAAAAGAAAGAAAAGTCCAAACACAAAACCAAGAAGTCCTACAATTGTTCCAAGTGCAATAGCTTTGTTTACAAAGTCTGCTGTCATTAGTTTGTGGTTGGTAGGGTACAGCCTGTTTTGCTTGCAAGGTCGGTAAGAGGGGTTTCTCCTGTTACACTCGTTCCATCTGCAAATACCCAAGTTGGGAAACTCTCAATTCCTTTTTCTTTACATACCGGTGTCATACTCTGTCCGTCTGGTGTTGAACATTCTACATAAGGGATATTTTTTGAGTTACCGAGCACTCTTTTTTGTTCTTTACAGTGCGGACACCAAAATGCGCCATAGAAAGTAGCCCCTTTGTCTTTGAGACAAGATGCGAATTCATCCATTTTTGGATCGGGCCCTCCCGCTTTTTGAAGACTAAAAACTGCTACTAAAATTATTACTAAAGCAACGACGATAAAAACTATGTTTTTTGTTGTATTATTCATGGTTCTATTATAAATGACTCCACTCTATTAGAAAAGGAAAGCCCCGCGGCGCAAAGCGCCGCGGGGCAGAAGAGAGACTCTACTTTTTGTTCCAAAGGTCCCAGACCTTTCCTGCTGCATTTTGAGGCTCTCCTTCAAGAGGGAAATGATGGAGGTTTATAAACGGCAGAGAATTCGCCTCAATAATTCCCCAGGATTTTCCGGTTGGGTCCTCTGTTGGGTTGTCCACTATAAAATCAAAACCAACGATAGGAAGTTTGAGTAGGTCACCTGCCTTTTTGAGGGTTTCCAAGATTTTAGGGTGAGTTTCATGAATCATTTCTGCTGAGAATCCTCCATACGAAATTCCAATTTTTTCTGAAAGGTCGAGAACTTTCCCTTCAGGGAGGATTGATTCAAGGGTGTAGCCTTGTCTCCCAATAAACTCAATGAGTTTTGGAGTTACTTCTACATCTTTTACTTTCGGGTGTTTCCTTTTATTTTTCTCTTGAATCAAAGTTTTGAGTTTACTTGTTCCGTCTCCTGTGACTCTTGGCGGATCTCCCCGAAGAATTCCTACAATTTCTCCTCCGACATATGTTCCTCGGTATACACTTCCCATAAGCATTTCTTCGACGATAACAAAGGCACAAAGTTTTTTGGCAATCCTGTAAGCTTCACGGAGTTCCTCTTTTGTATATATATGTGTCGTTGTGTGACGTCCTCTTGAGCCAAGAGCTGGCTTTACAATGACAGGGTGACTTATGTTGTCGAACACTTTTTCAGCGCTAGACATGGTCCATACTTTTTTTCCTTTTGGTACTGCGACACCAGCGCCTTCTAGTTTCTTTTTTAAAATTCCTTTGTCGTCAATCCAGTTGTATGCACTACTTGAATACCAAGGAGGAGTGGGGAGGCTTTCAAAGTACTGCCATTTTCCATCAATTTTTGCGCGGTACTGCTCAACAGGTTTTCCAAAAATGACAAATTGCTCCATTTCAATATTTCTCTTTTTTGCTTCTTCCCAGATTACTTCTGATCTTTCTGTAAAAGCTTTTTTTATATCTGTGTTCATGCCAAGGAGTCCAGTCGACATAAAAAGGTGAATATAAGGAGTAAGGATTATACGTATCGCGTTTTTTGTAAACGAGTCGTCAAAAAATCCAACAAGGCGGTTTAGGGGAGTAAGGGGAACCGCAATAGTTTGCATGATAAAAGCGCGAGTGTGGTTTACTGGATTGTTACCACAGTGGGGACACGAAAGGTTTGTATTATTATCTGACATCTAGTTTTGTTTTTAATTCTTTTATCCCAGTAAGTTCCTCATACTTTCCAAGCGTCATCTCGAGGAACTCATACATCATAGCATTAAGCGCCTCTCCTATAGAAGTGCCTTCGAGCGCGTCTTGGAATACTTTACTCGCTCTTTTCTCCTCTTTACTATAAATAAGCATATCGAGAAGAGTAGCGTTTTTTGTCTCTTTTCCGTTTGTGATTCCAACAAAAGACATCTCTCCACTAAAAATATCTGTTCGGATTTTTGAAAGCCTCTCTTTGTCTTCTGGAAAAATCTGAAGCCATGCATCTTTCATATCTCCCAAGTATTGAATCTGAGAAAATCCTCCTGTGAGAGTTAGTCCTTCTTCAAAAGAAAGAAGACTATAACAGAGTGCCATAGAAGGAATGAGTGAGCGGTTTTCAATAAGCGGAAGGAGCTTTTCTGGGGTTATCTCAATTTTTATATTTGCTTTCGCATTCTCTAGAAAGTTGTCTTTAAGAGAAAGGGGAACGCGACCCTCTGATTTGCCTGCGTACCAAAATAGGAAAGTGCCTTTTTGTTCTTTAGTACTCCATGCGCCGATTTTTCCTTCGAAGTGTTTTTCAAAAAGAGTACGATAGTTTTCTTCAAAAATTATTTTCTTTGTCTTTGGAGCGCCAAGTGGGGAGAGAATGATTCTTCGCACCACTTCTTCTGCTTCAATATAACAAATCTTCTTGCGTGCTCCATCAAAAACATTGTCCCACAAAACACTTGTTGCAATTGTAAGTTCGTCCGAAAGACGCTCTGCATTTTGAATTCGAGAATCTTTTTCTAAAGCAGAAAGGAAGTCCGCGAGCTTTTTCTTTGCAATTTGGTTAAGAGGAGTGTCAGCTACTTCTCTTTTCATTTGCGCTATATTTTCACCTAGTGAAGGAGGGAGGGAGTAGAGCGCGCTTCTTCGACTACGCCACGGAATGTAGTTTAGTTTTTTGAGTGACAGGTTTTGGTCATGAAAAAAAATCGAGCGAGGAAAAGACGAGTTTGTTGGTGATACATTTCCTACAGAGAAAATTATGTCATAAGGAACTTCTTCTTCTGGCTTTGCTTTTGCTGCATCTACATTCCAAAAAAAAGGGTGACATAAAATTCCATGGTGGTCAGCGGTGTCCACTCGTTTTGTTTTTTTGAGAGACTCTAGAACTTCAGCGACTTCTTTTTCTCCGAGTGTGGCTTTTACAATTTCGCTTACAGATAAAAGAAGTGAAGGGGAGAGAGGAGAGTTGTCACTAGGTGGAGTATAACTTTCGCGCATATAAGCGTCCCATTTTTGGTTTTCATACTTTTCATACATGGCACGAAAGACGGGTCTTTTCTCAAATACTTTTTCTCTTGCTTCTCCAATATCCATAGGTCAATCATACTCCTTTCGATCAAAACCTGCCACGGAGGAGTCGGTTTTCTAAATATCAAATATATGTTAGTCTATCTATGTTTCAGGATATTTCTGTGCTTTCTAAAAGGAAAAATATAAGTCCGGTACTTACCTTTAATAGAGTATAGAAGAATGAATGTTTAAACGAATGGAGACGTGGCTGAGTGGCCGAAAGCGCCTCACTGCTAACGAGGTAGGGCCTTAAAACCCTCGAGGGTTCGAATCCCTCCGTCTCCGCATTGACAACCTGTTAGTTTTGTAGACCCGTATGCCTGACGAGGCAGTGCGACCCACAAAGCTACAGTTGTAAGAAAAAGAGCGATGGTTCGCTCTTTTTCTTTTGCTCCTTAGTCTGCTTTTGGTAACGGAACCACCAACTCGAATCCGTTCCCGCTGTTGTTGTTTGGATCCTCGGCAAGTCCGATGCAGAACGTATTGAGTGGGCTTTCAGGCAGGTCTATCGTACCCATCCCCTCGGCTGGCTGATATCCTCCTGCTGTAAACGGCAAACCGTTCTCTCCAAGGAAGGAAAATATGACGACAACGCTGTTCGTGTTGGTCGGCGGTGTGAGTACAAGCGGACTCGGTTTCGGCTGGTCGTCATCGAGTGCCTGCCAGTCTTTTATTCGGATCATGAAAAGTACACCAGATACTGGTAGCGGCACTTTGTAGAATGCCCGTTCCGTCTTGCCGTTCACGATCTCTTTCACTTCGAGCAAACTGTCTTGGAACTTGTACGAGATGTCGAGAGTCGTTGGATCGGTACGCTTGGCAGGAACGGGCAACATGGTCGGCACGTCCGTACCTCTCGTCATGTCGGTTATCTTGTTCTTGAAGGAGAGTTTAAGACAGCCGCGTCCCTGCGCGTCCTTGAAGTACAGGAGCGATCCGAGATATTTATTGCCTATCAGGAGGTGTGACTTGATTTCGTTGCTCATATTCGTTTATGCGCTGTGCAAGGTCGGCAGAATCGAAACGACCTTTGTTCTCGATGCGAAGTAGTGGAACGCCAGCGTCAGCAAGTATACGTTCAACCTCTCTATCACGCTCCTGTCGGTCAGGTCGTTCGTGACTCTTGTCATCTAACTCAATAGCGAGCTTCGGTGAGATGTAGGCTTTGTCGCAAAGCACGAAGTCAACGGACTTGCGGTTGATGTGCGCGAGCGCGGCACGCCAGTCCTGACCCTTCACCTTGTTGTCGAGAATCGTCGGGAGATGCACCTGTGCAAAGACGTGGTACTTGTCGCCAAGGGCGGTAATGAGCGCATCGTAGCACTCGTGCTCGGCGCGGGTGAGGAAGAACTGCTTGCGGGTGTAGCGGTACTTCGGCTTCTCGCGTTCTTCGCCACGCTCAACAAACGCCTTGAGAATGGCGAGGGCGATGAAAAGGACGACGACAATTCCTACGAAAATGTATATGTTCATGATTTGATTGCTTCATTTTATCAAAATTCGACCTAATAGATAAGCAAAACAGCGTCCTGTACAGGACGCTGTTTTCTAGGAGTTCTGTTCCTTGAACCGACTTACCTTGCCGTCATGAACGTCCATCATGAAAGACAACAACATGTCGTAAACCAGAAGCCACATGCCGCCATTTTTAGTTCCGCGTACACGCGCCAGCCATTTATTGTGATTTGATATCTCGTCTGGCTTGAAAGAATAATCTTCGGAGAAAAATCCCTTCTTTTCGTTCTTCGCAATCTTGTTGATGCAGTCCTCAATCAGCTTTACGTATTCTTTGAACGGCTTCCATAGTGCCATCTCGTAAATGGCATCAACCATGGAGGGGCTGTGATTACCGTTCTGCAACGATACGAGAAAATCGTCATGCTCTGCCTTCGTCTTCGCGTACTTGGTAACCTCTACCTTCGTAAGGTTCTCAAGGTATTCCGTTATGTAAGGCTGATTCCTTTCGACAAATTCTGAAACGGCTTGCTCGCTAACCTCTAGCAGCTGTATTGAATTGAGCAGGTTGGTCAGCGCACTCACCCTTGAGAAAAGATTCTCAGACATCAGCTCATTCACATGTCGGCTGACAAGATCCTTGATCGCAACAGGAACCTGATTTTCATCCTGGCTCAGGAAGAATTTGACCTCGCCGATAAGCTCTTCGATCTGCTTCCTCGAGTCGTTCACTATCTCAAGTTGCTCCTTTGATGACTTGGATACAAATTGAGCAAAATATTGGACGGATTTTATTTTGTTCATAATCTTGATTTTATCACAAATTCGTTCTTCTCATCCAGAAAACCCTATTCCTCTACGAAGGTAATTTTCTTGTCGTTCAGCACCAGTCTCGACCTCAGGTGACCCATCAGCTCGCGCTTCTCAAGCGGAGTACCTTCTCGTAGGACGTACTTCGCATACTCGCGTGTGGCGATGTCATCCTCGTCAATTTGCATCTTTGGCTTGCCTTTGACCGCCAGTCGTTGCAGTCGGTTGAATCGCTTGATTTCTTCTTCAAGTTTCATTCGCATACCCAGCTCATTGATGTTGAGCTTGTCTATGATTTTGAACAGCTCCTCGACAAGCTCCTCCTCGCGGATGTACTTGTTTTTGCAGTTTCTGTCCCTCGCTTTGGAGCAGGAGTAGTAGACGTACTTGGCGTTCGTGCCGTCCTTAAGCAGTTTGTATTTTTCCTGTGCCGTTATCCCTGATCCGCACATGCCGCAGGTGAAGAGCTTGGTGAAGGCAAACTCTCTGTTCTCGCGCACGATCTTGTCCCGCTTCAGTTGCTCCTGCACTTTCTGGAAGAGTTCCTCGGTGATAAGTGGCTCGTGTGATCCCTGATACCACTGACCAGAGTCCCGAGGATACTCGAATGGTCCGTAATAAATCGGCATTTGGAGCATCCTATATACGCCTGAGAGCGTGAGCGGCCTGTTACCGCGCGTATGAAAATTAAGATCGAAGCGGAGCCAGTTATATACCTTCCGTCCGCTCCATCCTTCATAGGCGACTTTCTCGAACATCTGCTTCACTACAGGAGCGCGTTGCGGATCAACCACGATGCGGCACTTCTTGTCCATGAGCTTTTGATTGAGGTACCCAAGCGGTGCCATGCCCGGCCACAGTCCCATCTCCACTCGCGTTCGCAGACCTCGCTTCACGTTGATGCCTCGGTTGTCGTTCTCAAGCTTTGCCTGACTTCCAAGAATCATCAGCAGGAACTTCTCATTCGGGTTGTTGCCGAACTTCTGTCCAAAGGTGCGTATCTCCTCAAGCTTTCCTGCGTCCATCAGGTCAACGATGCGCCCGAGGTCACCGGCGTTTCTACTGATACGATCCGGTGCCCACGTCAGAATGCCGTTGTACTTTTCGTTCCTAATCTCCTCGACTATTTCATTGAAGACGGGTCGTTGGCCTGTCTCCTTGGCCGAGTGGCTTTCTCGCTTCATCGTCACTATCTCTAGCCCGTCTCGCTCAGCGAGCTGGAGCATCTCCTTGATCTGCGAGTCGATGGACAGTACCTGCCGCTCCTCCGACTCGCTACTTTTTCTTGCATAAAGGCAGTACTTCACCTTTACGGGGACTGCCACTTTGGCCGCAGTCCCTAAGGGCGCTTGTATCGTTGAATTTGTCATACAACACAATAGATGACGCAACCCTCCCTAGGAGTCCAGAGCGTCCCACAGCCCTACGAAGTTGGTAACTCGGTCGGCTTGAAAGCTTCAATTTCTTCCCTCAGTCTCTCCATGTCCTCGGTCACGCTCGCATAAATTCTCTTTATCTTTTCTTTATCTGACCCCTCGTCGGCGTTCTCTAAAAAATCGACGAGGTCATCGTCGATAAAGGATGCGAGTGAAATGTATGAGGCAACCAGTAATCTGATCCGCTCCTTGATCGCCATTTTCATGTGACGCTTCGACTCTGGCAACTTTGAGATACGGTTAAAGGGAGTAGTACCCGTTGGCTCGTGGTACTTGAAATGCTTCGCCGCATCTATGATCGCTTCGATGTCGTCATCTTTCACACCCTAATGGATGACGCGGACGCCCTTGGAAGTCCAGACTCTCGGAAATTTGATAGAATACGGGTACAAAATCCAAGACCTAACCCTCGAAAGAGATATGGTCAAAAAACCGTCCAAGGTAGCGTCCTCGCATGAGGATTCGACCTTTCGCGTCGAGTCGGTGCGAGGATTTTGCTTTATTCACTCAGCCAGAACCAGAGTTTGTTCTTTGTCTCCTCACTCAGCCTATAAGCGTCCGCGTGCGACATGACGCCTAGATACGAGCGCAGAGAGGATTTGAGCGTTTCTTCGCTGATGCGTCCTTCCCTGAACATGGACACCTTCTCCTTAAGCTTGCGCAGCATCCTGCGCCGCGTTCTTGCCCTCAACAGGATGTGGTGCGGAAAAATTACGTAGCCAAGAAAGTCAACGCCCTGATGTGGCTTGCGGATCATCACTTTCTCCGGATGAAGGGAAAGTTTCAGTCGCTCATGCAGGAACCGCTCCATCTTCTCTAGCATTGGCTTCAACTCAGCCTCATCATGACTCAATACCACAAAATCATCGGTATAGCGGGCATAATGCGCGATTTTCAATTCGCGCTTAACGAACTGATCGAACTCGTTCATATACACGTTCGCAAAAATCTGCGATGTGAGATTGCCGATAGGCAACCCTCGATATTTAAAAAGATCGGACTGGCCGCTCGAAAAGCTGCCGACGATTTCTCTCAAAAGATGCCTCATCTCAGGATCAAGGATCTTCCTTTCGAGGATAGCTGTCAGAATCGTATGGTCTACCGAGTCGAAGAATTTTCGCACATCACATTTGAGCGCGTAGCAGGGTCGCGTGTAATTCCGGCTTACCTTGCGGATCATGGATTCAAGCGCAACAACACCGCGATGGGTTCCTTTACCCACACGGCAAGAAAACGAGGTCGGAATGAACGTCGGTTCAAAAATGGGATTAAGAACTTTAAATACCGCATGATGCAAGACCCTGTCCCGTACGCTCGCTTTATGGATATGACGGCGCTTTGGATCGTAGATATAAAAACCTTCGTACGGTCGGTGCAGATAGTTCTTGTCTCGAATTTCCCGATACAGCTCAAAAATATTCTGCTCAAGATGTTTTTCAAACTCCAGCACGTCAGTCTTCTTACCCTTGTCGCGCTTGAATTCGTCCCAAGCCAAAAACAGACTCTCTGGGTTGCACACATTATCAAATAATTTTTTGAAAGTTTTCATTATGGACGAGACTGATATACCGATCCTCAAGAAATCGTACGAGCTTTACAAGCTATTCCACGAATACCGCAAGGTAATCCCGAAGAACGAACGCTTTACCGTCTATGAACGGGGCGAGAACGCGATACTTGAAATCATCGAATACTTCTTCGAGGCTGGATACACGCGCGGTGGCGCGAAATCCGTTCTCTTAGAAAAGGCCAGCGTGAAGCTCAATCTCCTACGCTTCCTGTTCCGGCTCATGAAGGAGACAAAGACCTTCGACAACAAGAAGTACGTTGCCCTTCAGACGGTAATCGACGAGATCGGCCGCATGCTCGGTGGCTGGATTCGTTCGAGCGCAAACGCGAGATAACAAAACAGCGTCTGATGAGACGCTGTTTTGCCGATGAAGGAGTGACTTCGGAACGAACCCGGAAGCCGACCCGTAGTTGTCGTTGGCATTGTCGAACCAGTTCGTGTCGAACTTGACCTTGCCGTCGTTGAAGTTGAAGTACGGGGCGTTGTCGAAGCGGACATCGGAATCCGGATTTTTGCCCTTATCCATCCGTGGCACCGAAACTTGAAAGCAGTCCTTATTGGAAATAAGGTGCGATCTTATTCCTGAATTTTATCTAGCAACGCCTGCCTCGTGGGCTTAGTGGCTTGCATTAGATAAGGGCAAGCAGTATCTCCTTATCGCGGCACGCTTCTCCAAACCGTAATCGGGAGAACTCTGGCCGGTTTCTCTAAAGAGAAAGAGTTCGGCGACGGCAATCCGTGAACGGCCGTGCATTAGCCTAGACTCATGGGTAATTGTATCAAAAATTGAGCGCTTCGCGCATAAAAAGAAATCAGGGTTACCCACGCTGTGGATAACCCTGAAATTTTTTTCCGCGAATTCAAGAATCAAAAGAAAGGATTCAAAAGACTCAAGAATTCGAGGATCGAGGATCAGTTCTGCGGAACGAACCCGGAAGCCGACCCGTAGTGGCCGTGGGCAATGTCGAACCAGCCCGTGACGAACCCGACCTCGCCGACGATGAAGCGGAAGTACGGGGCGTCGTCGAAGCGGACAACGGAATCCGGATCGTCATACTCGTCACCCGAGCAGTCGATCCAGAGGTCGTCGTAGTTCATGAGCCGTTCCGGATGGGTCAGGATCATGATGCCGATGGCGAACGCGCCGAGGCCGAACTCGTTGGAGGCGAAAACCTCGCGAGCGCGACGGACGGAACGCCCGCGATGCCGCAGGCCGAACTGTGCCGGAACGACGAGGATGTCGTGATCCTTCTGCTCGTCGCCGAGCTTCTGGAACACACCTGCCGTCTTGGCCGACTGCCTGAGACGCTCGGGACCGAGCTGGCCGTCGCGGTAGTTGTGGAACTTGCCGCCGCGGG
This sequence comes from uncultured Candidatus Saccharibacteria bacterium, assembly GCA_964446625.1. Classification (GTDB taxonomy): domain Bacteria; phylum Patescibacteriota; class Minisyncoccia; order Phycocordibacterales; family CAIRYW01; genus JAUPVJ01. The sequence continues at coordinate 2,491 of CAYUPH010000001.1, read as the reverse complement.
TCTGCTTGATCATGTCGAGCACCTTCTGCACCGCCTCGTTGTAGGTCGGAGCGATCTTCTCCCACTTCGGGATGGCGAACCATCCTTCGGCGTTCGGGGGAAGCGTGCTGTCGGCCAGCTTCTCATCGGCGTAGCCGATGCCGGGGAACAGCTCGCGCAGGCGGTTTGTCTGCTCGGTGATGCCCTTGGGCTTGTAGCCCGAGAGGTAGCCGTAGCTCGACTCCACTTCCTCGTCCTTGAACTTGTCGGAGACCGACAGGTCCTTGAGTAAGGCGGTGACCGTCTCGCGGATGCCGCTGGCGAATTCGTCGCCGTGTTCGATGACGCGCTGGGCGCCGGGGTTGTCGAGGCCGAACTCCGCGAGAATCTTCTCGACGGCGTCGGTTGCGAATCGGCCGATCTGCTTGATCTGGCCGGGGGTCGCGTTGGTCTGAGTAATCGCGTTCATTTGCGTTATCTCCATTTGGTTTTACCGAAATCGCTCGGCAACGACTTGTCCCTTAGTGAGACGAGTGAGCTTAGGCCTATCGAAATAAGCCGCAATTCACTCGTCTCACTGATCCTTTTCTCAAAGTGCAGTCTCTGTGGCTATCATATCACATGAGTACTCATTTGTCAATGATTTTAGCGACCTGTCAAATGTCGGTAAAAAGGCTTCGCAACAGCCTTTTTCTAAGCTAAGCTACTGACTAATACCATCAATTTTGGTATTATGTTCTTGGTACAACTGAATATGAATTGACCTAACCCCTCAGGGATTTCCCCGAGGATATGGTCGAAAATTCCGTCCAAAGTAAAGAACTCCTAATCAGAGCTACTTTGGACGGTCATATCTCGAAAGGGGTATGGGTATGCCTCACGGGGTATATCGGCCTGGTTAGGAGCTTTTTGCTACCTGACTAAATTATTAGTTAGTTAAAAACCGTCCAAAAATATGAATAACGTTGATCAGCCTTCTGCGAAGGCTACGCACCTTACATTAGGTGGAATTATAGCTTGGCTCTTTAGCATCGGCCTTTTAGTTTCGGGACTCATGTCCCTCTTTACAAACTTCGGCATGGGATTGGTCATCATCCTCGCGGCCCTCGTGTTCTTCCCACCGATGACAAAATACCTGAAAGAGAAGCATAACTTCTCGATCTCTACGCCGCTTAAAATAGTGCTCCTCTTCGGGATCATTATCATGGGTGGCTATCTTATTAGCCAAGATAGCGACACCGCACCGGCGGCAGTAACGGAAACCCGTCCATCCGTAGCGTATGACGTTCCGTCCCTTGTCGGCCTTAGCCTCACAGAAATCAGAGAGAAGCTCGGCACGCCGTCATACGATACCGAGCCGAACGAGCAACAGATTTATCTCGGAGTCGATACCTGGGAGAAGAGCTGGGATCTTGGCGAGTACAGCATCATGGCAACATACGACTTCAAGACGAAGAAAGTGGTTGATCTCTTCTTTGGCGCAGACACTGACGCGGCATTCGAGCAGTTCAAAGATACCGATAACATCCTCGCGGCAGGAGGACTATCAACAAGCGATCCCAAGTACTCGGTCGAGTTCGTAAAGGCGAAGAATGCTCCCGGCTATACCGGTGCCATCATTCGAGCCAAATAAGCCATGAGGTTCCAATTACTAGGATTCGTCGAGCGGTACTTCAAGAAACGGGATGGACTCAAGAAGTATCAAGCCTCAATGACATCGTTCCTTGCCGACAGCGAGCTGACCGTCGAGGAGAGTGATAAGCTCGCCGAAATGCAAAAGGAGTTTGGTCTGTCCACCGAGGATGTGAAAGGCATCCATAAGACTTCGGTCGCTTCAGTGTTCAGCAACATTGGTTCCGACAAGCGGATAACCGATGACGAGAAGAACGCTCTTGAGAAAATGCTCAGCCACTTCAATCTCACGAAGACAGACATCGCCTTCAATCAAGACAACTTCAACAAGTACTACACTCTCGCACTCGTGGACAAAGGTGTGTTGCCTACCATCGACAACGCACAAGCCGAGGTGAAAATCGTGTTCAAGGAGGGAGAAGTGCTTCACTGGGCAGTCGCCGCAAGCATGATGAAGCGCAAGAAGGTCACGACTCGCATCAACTACGGTGGCCTTACCGCTTCGGTCAAAATCATGAAAGGTGTGCGCTATCGAGTCGGCTCGATGGGCGTGCAAAGCGTCTCCAAGGAGATCATGGACACCGAAGACACCGGCGTGTTCTACATCACCAATCAGCGTGTCGGCTACATCGGATACCGCAAGCAGTTCTCGTTTCCGTTCAAGAAGATCGGGTCGCTTGAGCTTCGCTCCGATGGGCTCCATATCTTCAAGGACGGAAAGGAGGCACCGTATATTCTTGAACTGCGCGATTACGAAGTTCCGCTCGCGATGATCTCTTTTGTTCTTAATAAGGCAGAGGAAAATTAGGTCACATTCACTTTCTTAAACTCCTCCTTATACTTCTCGATCACATCTAGCACCTCGCTCTCTTCCTCGAGG